>JAZQCL010000027.1:0-9273 GCA_045546235.1 Acutalibacteraceae bacterium | reverse complement strand
TGTGGATTTTATTGCCGCCGAGGATACAAGGGTTACAATAAAGCTGCTTAATCACTTTGGAATCCACACCCCGATGGTGAGCTACCACGAACACAACCTGCGTGAACGCGGGGAATACATAACTGAAAGAATTGCGGCGGGCGAAAACTGCGCCATTGTTACCGATGCGGGTATGCCTGCCATATCCGACCCCGGGGAGGATCTGGTGCGGCTTTGCCACGATAAGGGCATAAAAATAGAATCTGTTCCCGGCCCCACCGCAATGGCAACCGCCCTGGCAATGTCCGGTTTATCGGTCAGTAGATTTTGCTTCGAAGGCTTTTTAACCACTGCAAAGACCAATCGCCGCCAGAGGCTTGAGGAATTAAAGGCCGAGCAAAGAACTATGGTTTTCTACGAAGCCCCCCACAAGCTTATATATACCCTGCGGGATATGCTGGAATATTTTGGTGACCGCAATATATCCTTAGTTAAAGAGATTACTAAAGTCCACGAATCTGCCCAACGCACCACTCTGTCTGCCGCTTTAGAGAAATTTGAGGCCACACCGCCAAAGGGCGAATACGTGCTGATAGTAGAGGGCAAGGCCGAGGAAGAAGCCGCCCCCCTAACCTTAGAGGACGCGGTGGAATATGCCCGCAACCTAATGAAAAACGGAATGCCGGCATCTATGGCGGCCAAAACCGCCGCAAAAGAAACCGGCATTAAAAAAAGCGACATCTATGCAGAATTAGTAAAATAATGTACCAATAATCGTACAATGTTTGATACATTCCCAACTAATTAAATTATAAAACAAGCAACAAACCGCATAGTGCAATAGTAAACAAAGCCACAGTAATGCTAACGCATACTGTGGCTTTTGTTAGTTTATTGACTTTTAATTTTGCGCTTCAGTGTTTTGTTTGTGTTAAATTAATGCAGGGCTGCTTTTGTTTTACGCCTGAGCGGTTATGTTAAATTCCTTTCTGAACCGCTTGGGGGTTATGCCCTTGCGCTTTTTGAAGCGAGCTATGAAATAGCAGGAATCACCAAAGCCGCAATCCAGCGCAATTTCGGTTATGGATTTATTTGTGGAAACCAGTTGTTTTTCGGCTTCGTTCAAACGTGTGGTGTTAAGGTAATCGTTAAAGCTCTGCCCTGTCAGCTTTTTGAACATTCTGGAAAAGTAGCTGTAGCTTATATTGGCCATTTTACTGCAGGCCGCCGCTGTGATTTCCTTGGAAAAATTAGTGTTTATGAACCCCAAAACCTTATAAAATGAGTTTAACATATAGTCGCTCATATCAAGGTGCAGGTCGATGTTGTGGTCGTTCCAATACCTTAAAATAAACAACAATAAATTTATGGTTTCGGCCTTAACTGCCAGCTCTTTGCCGTAGTTTTCCGACTGATTTTCGCGGTGAAGCTTGGGGATAATTTTTGGCACGCCTGTTTTTTCAAGGGTTTCGGCCTTAAAATGCCGCTGACCCAAGGCGTTACCCATGGTAAAAGGCAGAATGTACCTTGCCTCTAAAACCTCGCCGCGGGGGCTGTAAAGCAGATTCGGGTCGATTTTAAGGCAATAATATTTATTGTGCCCCTCGCCTGAAGCCACCATAGAGTGAATTTCGCGAGAATGGATAAGCAGCATATCGCCACGGTTAATTATATACTCCACGCCGCTTAAAACGATGGTGAACTGCCCCTCCATTACGTACAAAATCTCAATGGTTGCGTGGCTGTGTGCATAAGACATAACCTTGCCCTTGCCCCCCACCTGAAGTGAAGAAGACACGGGCAAAAGGCTACCGTTTCTTAAATCCTGCGGCTCTATAAAAAATTCGGGTTGTGTTTCCATAAAATTCACCCCAACGCAAATTTTTAATATTTTACACCCATTATTTTAACACACTTGTTTTAAAAGTGCAAATAATTTATTTCTTACGGCCCGCCGCCGACGATAAGCCAAAAACCGGCAAAAGGCTGCCGTTTCAAGCAGATTCGCATACTACCCCAGCTTATCCATTGCGGAAGTTTTTTGGCGACACACCCTTGTGTTTTTTGAAAAATCGCGAGAAGTAGAAGCGGTCGGCAAAGCCGCAAAGGGCACCGATTTCTTCAACTGAATACTGGGGCATATTTCGCAGCAGCTCCTCTGCTCGCTCCTGACGGCGCTCCCACAAATAGTCCATTGGCGAAATGCCGTACTCCTCTTTAAAAACACGACGAATATGGTCGGGATTATAGCCGAAATGCCCCGAAACTGCCGCCATATTAAGGCTATGATTACTTATATTTTCAATAAGATAATTCCGCACCCCCGAAGCCAGAGAGTTTTGCCTGTTTTCCAAAGACAAATCGTAAATCAATCGGGTTATAAGCCCCAGGGTGTTTTCCATAATTCCGCCCCAGCCGTTATCTTTTTTCAGATAGGCCGAAAGTATAAGCTCCCCTAAGGGCACAAAGGCACCCTCGCTTCTTACCACGGTTATGCCGTCGGACTTCAAAAGCAGCGGGTCGGTATGAATATAAATATCGCAAAAGCCCTTGTGGGAGCTTGTTGAATGGCGAAGATTCGGGGGCATACAGTAGGCCATACCCGGCGAAAATTCCACCCTTTTCCCTTTTTCGGTTTCCACCACACCGTGGCCGAAAAGGGGTATAACAATCTCCCAATTCGGGTGACTGTGGGGGCGGCAGTTTTTAATTTTTTCGGGGCTTGCCCCAACAAGTATAACCGACATAATCCATACCTCCTATTGGTATTTTAGCACAATATGTCGGGTTTGTCCATAAAATTATAGTTATTATCCATTCTTTCGGCAGTTACCGCTTGATATACTGAAATTGTAAAATCACGAAAGGGTGGTAAATATATGAAAAAAATTATTATGGAAGGCCCTAAAAAATCAAAGGTAATAGACATCGATATCCCCCGCTGTGGCGACAACCAACTGCTGGTGCGTGTTCGCTACACAGGTATGTGCCATTCCGAATGGTACCCCTGGAGTGTGGCAAAGCCCGGCGAGGAATTTGGCCACGAAACGATGGGCTACGTTGCCGAGGTTGGCAGGAACGTTCAGGGCTTTTCGGTTGGCGACAGAGTAACAGGCCTTGGTGGCGGCGGCTACCAGGAATACATACTTATGGAGCCCGAAAAAACTATGATTATTCCCGAAAACATTAAAGACGAGGACGGAATTGTAGAGCCTATGGGCTGCCTTATGAGTGCAGGCACCAGAATGATGCCCAAAATTTTCGGCGACGATATCGCCGTTGTGGGTGCAGGCTATATGGGACTTGGTATGATTTCCCTTTTCCGTGCCGTTGGCTACAATAACATTATTGCTATAGACAAGCGTGACGAGGCTTTGGAAAACGCCCTGAAATACGGTGCCACCCGTGCCATTCACCCCGAAGAGCTACAGCGCTACGAATACCTTAACTGGGAAACCTGGGAAGCCCCCGACTTAAAACGTGACGGCCACCTGACCGACATTTTTAACACCGGCTTTAAAAATGTTATGGAATTTACAGGCACTCCCGACGGACTTAAATTGGCAGGCGACCTGGTTAAGTGCCCACGGCAGGCTCGGTATCGGCGGCTACCACAACGATTGCAACCGCGACATAGATTTTAAGCTGTGGAATATGAAGGCTATGGATATGGTTAACTGCCACGAGCGCAGAATTGAGTTTGAAGCCGACCTTTGCCGCAGGGCCTTAGACCTTATTTCAAAGGATATATGGAAATTCCGCGGCACCGTAACCCACCTTTACTCTATGGAGGAGTTCGACAAGGCAAACGAGGATATGGAAACCCACGCAGGAAACTTTATAAAGGGAGTTGTGAAGTGTGATGAATAAAGCCGCATTGGTAACCGGAGCCGGCCAGGGCTTGGGCCTTAGCTTCACCAAAGAGCTTCTAAGCCGCGGCTACTTTGTAGCGGCGCTGGAGTTTAAAATCAGCGACGAGCTGCGCGAGTTAAAATGTGATAATCTGCAGATAATCCCCTGCGATGTTTCAAACGGCACAGAGGTTGCGGCGGCAGGAAAGGCACTAAAAACAGACCACCTCAACCTTATTATAAATAACGCAGGAATCTGGCTTGACCGCAAGCGCCGCAGACTTTTAGACCCCGAGTTCGAGTTTGAAACAATGATAAAACAGTACGAGGTTAACGCCCTGGGGGTTGTTAGAATCTGCCGCGAGTTTATGCCGAAGCTACTTAAAAGCCACAAGAAAACCGTTATAAACATCTCTTCCGAAGCGGGCGCAATTACTGCCGGCTGGAGAAAAGGTGAGTTCGGCTACTGTATGTCGAAGACCGCCCAGAATATGGCCACCAAGATGATGCATAACGATTTTGCCGAGCAAGGGGTTAAATTTTATGCCATTCACCCCGGCTGGATGCTTACCCCGCAAGGCTGTGCCGGCGCAGAAGAAGGCACCTGGCCCCAGCAACACCCCGACGATTCCGCCCGAATTCTTATAGATTGGGCCGAGGGCGAACCAAAACCCGGCCTTTACTATGATATCGAAGGCAAGGAATGGGAATGGTAAAAACTTAATTAAAAGCAAAAGTCAGCCTTCAACAAACAGAAGGCTGGCTTTTCTTATAACCAAATCTTTATGCAAAAAAACAAGGTGAAAAATCCACCTTGTTTTTGTTTTTTAATTACATCTCTCGTCTGCCTTCGAGGGCGCGGGAAAGGGTTACCGAATCGGTATATTCCAGGCTGCCGTTCACGGGGATTCCGTAGGCTAGGCGGGTAACGGTTATGCCCATAGGCTTTATAAGGCGTGAGAGATAGCCCGCGGTGGTTTCGCCATCAATCGAGGGGTTGGTTGCCATAATAATTTCGCGAATTTCGGGGTCGGAAAGGCGGGAAATTAGCTCTTTGGACTTAATATCCTCGGGGCCAACGCCGTCCATAGGCGAAAGCACGCCGTGAAGCACGTGGTAAACACCCTTATAGTCGCCGGATTTTTCCAGCTTTATAACGTCTCTCGGGTCTTCAACCACGCAAATTACGGTTTTATCGCGCCGTGAGTCGCTGCAAATGGGGCACAGCTCCTTATCGGTAAGGTTCTGACAAACAGGGCAATAGCTTAGGGCCTTTCTTGCGTCTTTTATTGAATTAACAAACTCCTCGGCCTCGCTGTCGGGGGCGGAAAGTATGTGAAAAGCCATACGTGCCGCCGATTTTCTGCCTACTCCGGGCAGGCGGGCAAAGGCATCGGTAAGCCGCTTTAGGGGCGGCAGATTGTATCCTGCCATAACTTAAAACAGACCGCCCATTCCGGGAATATTAAGGCCTGCTGTGATGGCGCCCATCTCTTCCTCGGCGGTTTTAGAGGCCTTGGTAATGGCCTCGTTTACGGCAACGGTGATAAGGTCTTCAAGCATTTCCACGTCCTCGGGGTCTACGGCGTCGGGATTGATTTTTAAAAGCTTTAATTCGTGCTTACCTGTAACGGTAACCTCAATAAGTCCGCCGCCAGAGGTAGCGGTGTATTCGCGCTCGTCCAGGTCGGCCTGAAGGTCGGCCATATCCTGCTGCATTTTCTGTGCCTGCTGCAGCATTGCATTCATATTGCCGCCGCCTTTTTGCATTCCGGGTACTCTTGCTTTCATTTTAAAAACTCCTTAAAAGTATATTATATTACAGTGTTTACTATTATAAATTATTAAGCCTGTCCATAAAGCTTAGCATAGGGTCGTCTTTTTTTGCAGTCTCCTGCTTTTCCATAACGGGGATGTATTCTTCGCCCATTACCTCGGAAATTGCCGAGCAAAGCCCCTTATAATTTATACTGTCGGGTTTTGCAAGCATATTTCTGAGCTGTAAAGAATTTGAATGTATTATAATTCTGTGCCCCTCAAGCGTGGCGGTGGAACCGGTTAAAAAGCTAAATATCATAGGCGCCACCTTATAGGTTGCGGCAACAATATCGTTCCATTCTGCCAAAGGTTCGCCGTCTCCCACTGCTTCGGGTTGGGGTTGCATTGGCAGGGTGGCAGGTCGGGGTTCAGCGGCAGGCTCGGCAATATCCGGTACCTCGGGGGGGATAAAATCATCTTCGGGGGGAGGCACCATATCGGCAAAATCCTCCGTTACGGGTGGGGCAGATTTTTGGGGCTCCGGCTTTGCCGCAGGCACACCCGCTTTAAGTTGACGCTCCAACGCCGCAACTCGGCGGAGTATTGCATCGTCAGAGGTGTCGAGATTCGGGGTGGTGATTTTGATAATAGCCATCTCAATTGCGCTGCGGCGGTTGGTGGTGTTCATAGAGGAAAGGGCTTCGTTAAACACCCTCATATTATACATTATGGCCTCTATGCCAAGGAATTCAGCCATTCCCTTATAATCATCATTCTTATTTGTGGTAACACTGTTCGGTTTAACGCCAACGTAAGCAAGCGCAAGATCGCGATAGAATTCACACAGCTCCATACAAAGTCGTTGCATATCCACGCTTTCGGCGTGCAGCTTTGCCACGGTTTTTAGTGCCATAGCGGTGCTGTTTCTATCTATTTGACCCACCAGAGTCAACAAATAATCTTTAGATGCACGGCCGCAAATTTTATTAACGAGCTTCTCGTCAATTTCCTTGCCGGTGGCTGTGCAAAGGTCTAAAATCGAAAGGGCATCACGCATACCGCCATCGGCAATTGCGGCAATTACTGCAGCGGCATCGTCGGTAAGTACAGCACCCTCCTGCTCTGCCACGAACTGAAGCCTTTTTGCGATGGTTTCAGGCTCGATACGCAGAAAATCGTACCTTTGGCAACGGGAAAGTATGGTGGGTAAAATTGCATTAATTTCGGTGGTAGCAAGTATAAACACTGCGTGTGAGGGCGGCTCTTCCAGAGTTTTAAGCAGCGCGTTAGAGGCGGCGGTAGAAAGCATATGAACCTCGTCGATAATATACACGCGGTATTTACCCTGGGCAGGAGCGAAGGCTATGCGCTCTCGCAGTTCGCGAATGTAATCTACACCGTTGTTAGAGGCAGCGTCGATTTCCATAACGTCGGGCAGGGTGTCTTTAAGAATTGCCTTACAGTTTTCACATTGGCCGCAGGGGTTGCCGCCCACAGGATTAGAGCAGTTAATTGCCCGGGCCAGAATTTTAGCGCAGGTGGTTTTACCTGTACCGCGGGAGCCTGTAAAAAGATATGCGTGGGAAACGTTACCCTTTGCAACCTGATTTTGCAGGGTGGTGGTAACGTGCTCTTGCCCCACAACGTCGGCAAAGGTAAGGGGCCTATATTTGCGGTATAAAGCCTTGTACATATCCTTTTTACCTCCTAAAATAAAATGCGTACTCTTAAATGTACAAACGAACAGATTGACTGCGGCGCACAAGAAAATCCACTTAATGCTGCTCGGTTCCCCGCCTGACATGGTTCGTGGCATCCTGTCGCACAGGACCCGCCCGTTTGCACACTTAAAAGTACGCCTAAATTATTATATCAAATATAACCAAAAAACACAAGGGATTTTTGAAAATAATCTCTTATTATTTAGCGCCTGCACGGTTGCTTTTACCAATATTATGTGATAAAATCTTTATGTTAATTAAATTTTTAACGGAGGAAAACGCTAAATGGAAATTTTATACCAAAATTTAACCCAATTTGGCCTTGGTGAAATAATAATGCTGCTTGTTGGCGGCCTGCTTATTTACCTTGCCATAGCAAAAGATATGGAGCCTACACTTCTGCTTCCCATGGGCTTCGGCACAATTCTTGTTAACATTCCCGGCTCTACCGCCCTTACCGGCCCTATTAAAGAGCTTTACGAGGCAGGTATTGCCAACGAGCTGTTTCCATTGCTTTTGTTTATAGGCATCGGTGCTATGATCGACTTCGGCCCCCTGCTTACTAACCCGAAATTAATGATTTTCGGTGCGGCGGCACAGTTTGGTATATTCTTTACCCTTTGTATGGCATCAATCTTCTTCCCCGAAGGAAAAGACTCGGCCTCTATTGCCATTATCGGCGCTGCCGACGGCCCCACCTCTATTGCCGTTGCAAACACCTTGGGCTCAAGCTTTGTTGGCCCCATCACCGTTGCGGCATACTCTTATATGGCTTTGGTGCCTGTTATTCAGCCCCCCGTTATTAAGGCCCTTACCACCAAGCAGGAAAGACTTATCCGTATGCCTTACGAGCAAAAGTCGGTTTCCAAGCTCACCCGAATTCTGTTCCCCATACTTATAACCGTTGTTGCATCGGCCATTGTGCCCGACGCCACCGCGCTTATCGGCTTCCTTATGTTCGGTAACCTTATTCGCGAATGCGGCGTTCTTAACCAGCTTTCCGACACCGCACAGAACGTGCTGGCAAACCTTGTAACAATATTCCTTGGAATTTCGGTTGCCCTTAATATGACCGACGAGCTGTTCTTAAAGCCCCAAACCTTAATTATTATGGGCCTTGGACTTATTGCATTTATTGTTGATACCGCAGGCGGCGTGCTTTTTGCAAAGCTCCTTAACCTGTTTATGAAGAAAAAGGTTAACCCTATGATTGGTGCCGCAGGCATTTCGGCATTCCCTATGTCGGGCCGAATTGTTCACAAAATGGGCCTTAAGGAAGACCCCCAGAACTTCCTGCTTATGCATTCAATCGGCGTTAACGTATCGGGTCAGATTGCCTCGGTTATTGCCGGTGGTATAATCCTTAATATGTTCGGTTAATGGAGGTACGGAATAATGATGTTTTTACAAAAATGGATAGATTTCGCAAAGTATGGCGAAAAACTGGAAAACGAACTAAAAGAACTTAATTTCGACCCAAGCCGTGTAGGGGAAATGCTTCCTAAAATGGGCATTGGTATGCTGATTATATTTGTTGTTATCGGAATAATTGCATTATCTACAGTGCTTATTAACAAGGGCTTCTCTAAAAAAGAAGATAAGTAGGTAAAGCTTCACCACGGAAATCTGTTTATAGTTTTAAAGGCAGTTCATTTTAAATGTACTGCCTTTTCTTTTGCCATAAATCTTTATCTGTTCGAATTTTCCTTTAAACTAAGCACACAATAGCGTGACTACCTTTATACAACAAAAACCTCCCCTGTTTCCAGGGGAGGTTTTTAAGTTTAGTTTACCACTCTTCGTCGAGGATGTCGTCGGTGTTACCGCCAACGTATCCGCCTTCGTAGGTGCTGTCTACAACAACACCGGATGAAATGGATTCTTCACAGAATTCCTCGGTAAGGGTGTTTATAACCAAAGCTGTGGGAGAAAGATAGTTCTTTTTCATTTACGTTTTTCCTCCT
>JAZQCL010000026.1:0-54023 GCA_045546235.1 Acutalibacteraceae bacterium | reverse complement strand
AGTTTTATCGTGCAAAATATAGGTAGTAAAAAGTACAACGATATTTTTTACACAGAAGACTTATGGAAATTGGAATTATTAGGATATTGTTATGGAATACAGGGTTATATGATAGAAGCAACCTCTGCTTTTTTAAAATTGATTGCAGCTTTTTCAAGTAGAGAGCTTGAAGAATGGGAAATGTTTAAACTTGACGAATGGGAGAATGCGCTAAAAACAATAGAAACAAACCAGTTTGATAAATTTATTGAGCACAAGATTCAAGAGGCGGAAAAGAAACTAGAGTGAAGCTGGGACGGTCACTTTTTCGATGTATAACTAAAAGAAATAAGGATAAAAGTTATGAAACAAAAACATATGATTAGTATTGCCGCTTGTGTACTGATGACCACTTTGCTTTTCACCGGCTGTGCCGATATGACAAACGCTAAAGTTTCTTCTCAAGAGGAGATAGATAGTTGCAAAAGCACTATCGAAGAGTTTGCTACGAACAACGAATATGATCTTGAGTTTTCAAAGAAAAAATTATTAGAAGATACTGCTATAGAGGGCGAAATTTTGCTGGACAAAGAGCGTGGCTGGTTAAATTTTTATATAAAAGAAGACGGAGTAGTGAATCTATATCTTTTTGTGAGAGATAAAAGCCATTTAGAGGATTATTTAGACGATATAATAAGCTTGTCAAACACATTATCAAAACGGCAATTCACCTTGGCTGAAATTAAGGAATTTTTGGAAAGTGACGAGTATCTTAAAACAGAGGATACAGACTATATTTATAAACACAAAGACTATGGTTGGTGGTCGGATTCATCTGTTTCGTATTCGCAGAGAGGCGATACAGCATTAGTTGAATTGGCCACAGGATTTCCGAGGTGGTAACACTAATAAAAACACAATTAATCTTTGAGCATCAGCAAAACCACCGCTTCGAGTAACTTCGGGGCGGTGGGTTTTACCATTTACAGGAGCAAAGGTATCTGCTATAATAAACATATGTAAGCGTAGTTTTGCGCGGTGTTGCGTGTTGGCAAATTGCACAAAATGTGGCGGGGATTTTAGTGTAATATATATGTAAGGGTTAAAGTTTTTGTTGAAAATGGTTTGAAATTTTGACTTTTGAAATATATGCAAAAATGATATAATATAATCGTAGATTTATAATTTGAAAGGAGCACCCTAATGAACTCCAAAACCAAAAGGATTTTATTGGCTGTAGTATGCTGTGTGCTGGCAGTGGCCGTAGCACTTGGCGCTATATGGCTTATCAACCGCGACGAGCCTAAATCAAAGAAAAAGAATAATAAAACGAACGCATCGTCGGTGCAGTCCGAAAGCAGCGATATTGCCGAGCTTGTACCCGAAGAGCTTGACCCCGATGCATTCGATAATATTGACGATGGCTATTTTGGCGACTTTGGAAACGTCGATTTCGGCTATCCCGACGGCGGTTATACCGACACACCCGTTGATATGGGCGACGGCTCGGGCAACCTTACCGACGGCACACCCTTTGAACCCGAAACCGACCCCGGCTTAGACGGCTCCGACGATTCCGGCTTTGGCGACGATTTCGAGGATATCGACCTTACCGAATACACCAATCCCATTCAGTTGTACGGCACCGCCAAAAGCGATAATAAAAGGGAAGTAAATATCCGCACCGACGAGGTTATTTACGAAGACTTTATGGGCTTTGGTGACCACGTTTTCGTTGCAGGCCTTGCCGACAGATTTATGGACGAAATCAATTACAACGAGGCTTTTTACGAGCTGGATATGACCAGAGCCAACGTAACCCAAACCGAGATAGCTCGTATGTGGTTCCAGGTAGACTGGGTGGTTACCGACACCGAGGCAAACCCCAAGCGTACCGATTACAAGAACAACAAAGACTACAAGAACTATATGAAGGGTGTATACGATTTCGATAACGACATTATGCAGTCGGTTTATACCTATGTAGAGCGTTATAAAGAAATCGGCTCTGATGTTATGCTTAACTTCGGTTGGAAACACGAAGAGCGTATACAGACCTGGTTTTCTCAGCCTACTGCTAACCCCAGGCAGGCGGCTCCCTACGATGCCGAGGCCTTTGCCGATGCAGCAGTTGCCACAATCAAGGAATTCCACAAGCGTGGCCTTACAAACGTAACCTATCTTACATATTACAACGAACCCGACAACGGCGGCGACTTTGAAACCGTTGGCGACAGCGCAACCTATTGGGCCGTTATTGCAAGGCTTACCGACCAGAAGCTTAAAGAAGCAGGTATTCGCGATAACATCACCTTTATAGGCCCTGAAGGCTGTAACTTCTACCGCAACTGGCACGCATACCTCGATAAATTTGTGGCTCAGCCTGATATGGATGAGGTTATGGATTACTACTCGGTTCACCACTACTACAAAACCGAATACGGCGACAATAACTACAAGCTTCTTTACGAAGATTTCTTATACTTCAATAACCTTTACGGCAAGCCCATTTACATCACCGAAATGAGCGCAACCAGAATTGAATGTGCCGACAAGAACGATGCTTATTTCTACCACAAAGACTGGAACGATACCTATGCTTCATACATAATTGGCGCGGCCAATGTAGGTGTTAAGGGTGTTCTTTGTTGGGGCTTTGGCGGCGGCTACACCGGTAACAAACTGGGTGGTGGCTGGCAGGGTCAACAAATTTACGATGCCACAATCGGCAGCGTTGATAACATCGACACATTGCCTCAGGAATATTCCGAGTGCAGCCTTTTAACCAACTATATCGACAAGAATTCCGACGTGCTTATGGTAGATTGGACCGGCGACGATATCCGTTGCGCAGTGTTCAAATCACTTGATGGCGAATACACCATACTTTTAGACACCAAGGGTGGCGACAAGGCTTTAGACGTTACCTTCAAGCTTTCCAAAAAGCTTAACCGCACCTTCTACAAATTTATGTACGACAGAGACGCCGAGCCTCAGTACAACGCAATTATTCCTTCCTGCGAAAAGCAGATTCAGGTAACCAACACCTTTAAGGATACCTTGGCTGCCAAGGAAGCAATGTATATTTACACCACCAAGGCTCCGAGAAATCAGATTTCCCTTAATTCGGTTGGCCAGAAGCTTGCCGCCGGCGACAGTTTTCAATTTACGGCAGACTTTATCGACTGCCCCGAGGGTGCCGAAATTGAGTGGAGCATCTCTGCTGCCACTAATAAAGAGGGAAGCATCAGTAACGACGGACTTTACACCGCACCTGCTGACGGCAAAAAAGGCGATTTCGTTGCAGTACGTGCCTCTCTTAAAGGCAATAAAAATATTTATGCAACAGCAGTTATAGAAATTTTAGGATAGGAGGAATAGATATGCTAAAAAGATTATTATCCGGCAGAAGAAGTATTTCTTTTGTTGTTACTATCACGGTTTTAGCAGGCTTTATTTTAAGCCCCTTTATGGGAATTAACTTCTATTCCGCCTCTGCAAAGGAGCTGCCCGAAGCCACCATCACTTCAGACGATTTCCAGAAAACCGATACCGATGCCACCTTAAAGGGCGAAACCAACCTGCTGTATAATCGCGATGTGTTAAGCGTTTTCCAGAACGATAACGGTTCAACTAACAAAACGGCTTATGCCAACAGCAATAAAAAGATTTATACCGACGGTGACCTTAACACCAGCACCCAGCTTAACGGTAAGATTTATTATAACGCCGACGGCACCGTTCGCAACACTGCACCCTATACCGACCCCAAATACTATACCGACGTTACCTATAGCTTTGCCGACAATGCAAACGTTAACGAAATTTGGGTGTATCACCACACAAACTCCACACTTGCAACCTATGCCTATCAGCTTTACCTTTCAGATAGCGAAAGCACGCTGTACAGCGCAGATTCCTTGGTTGCAACCTATGTGAACGAGAATTCAAAAACTTATCAGAAATTCAAGTTTGCCAACACTATAGAAGACAAGAAGTTTTTCGGTCTGCGTATTCTTGTTGCCACCCCCACCAACACCACCCTGGGTGCCTTCGCAAGATTAACCGAGCTGGCCGTTATCGGCGAGCTTGACCCCGCCGAAACTCCCGACCCCGGCACAGAGGGCAAAAAGGGCAACGTATTCGAGAACTACACCAAGTCCGACACTCCTTCTTACGAGCTGCAAAGCGTAGGCAACCTGCTTTATGGCAGAACCTATGAAGAGGTTTATCAGAACAATAACGGCACCGATAACACAGCCGAGGCCTCGGCTCAGATAAAAAACAACCCCAACGTTCTGACCGACGGTATCACAGGTACCACCACATTCTTCCCGGGAAGAATTTATTACGACGATAGTCAAAACCCGAAAAATACTGCACCCTTTACCGATTGCAAGTATTATACCGACTTAACCTATTCCTTCGCCGGCGAGGCAGAGGTTCACGGGGTTTGGCTATATCACCATACTTCCGACGAACTCATCACCTATGCTTACGAAATTTATCTTTCCGACAGCAAAGACACCCTGTATACCGAGGCTTCACGTGTTGTAAGCTACGTTAACGAGAACCTTTACAGTATGCAGCAGTTTAATTTCGACACCGCCTACACAGGCAAAAAGTACGTTGGTGTTCGTTTCCTTATGCCAACTAAGGAGTTTACTTCTAATGGTTCGGTTGTTCGCCTTAACGAGCTGGCAGTTATCGGCTCTTTAAAGCAGCCCGAAGCCACCCTTACCACCGGCACCTACGAAACCACCGACACTAACGATCTGCTTACAGGCGAAACCAACATTCTTCACAATAAAGAAATTTACTCTGTTTTCCAGAATAATAATGGCGAAACCAACACCACTGCCTTTGCCGGCACCGATAAAAAGGTGTTTACTGACGGCTCGCTTTCCAGCGGCTCTCAGCTTAACGGCGCTATTTATTATAAAGACGACAGCACACCCTACAACATAGCTCCCTACCTTACCTCCGAGCATTACACCGACCTAACCTATTCCTTAGATGGTCTTGCAGAGGTAAGCGAAATTTGGGTTTACGGCCACAAGAATCCCGCCCTTGCAACCTATGCATATCAGCTTTTCCTTTCGGATAGCGAGGATAGACTGTTTAGCTCTGAAGCGCTGGTTGCCACCTACGAAAACACCAATTACAGCACCTATCAGAGATTTGTATTCGCAGAAAAGCAGAAGGGCAAGAGATACTTTGGTATTCGTTTCTTGACCCCACTTCCTATGGATTCAAGCTTCCTTGCAGGCAGCCGCTACGTTCGCTTAACCGAGCTTGCTGTTATTGGTGAGGTTAAGGAAGAAACTGTACGGATTTCTGCCGATAACTACACCCAGAAGGCCGACGACGGCGAGCTTAAAACCGACAACAACCTGCTTTATAACCGCAAATACAACCGCATTATTCAGTATAACAACGGCGATTATTCCGGTTCGGTGGGTGCAGAAACCGACCTTAAGGAAAACCCCACCGCCATTACCGATGGCGGAACCGACGATTCGGTAAGGCTTCTTAATCAGATTTATTATAATAGCGATAAAACACCCAAAAACACCGAGCCTTATACCGACCCGAAATACTACACCACCCTTACCTATTTCTTGGGCGGTAGCTCAACGGTAGACGCTGTTTGGGTATATCATCACCATAATCCCGAGCTTACCACAAACGTATATCAGCTCTATCTTTCTGATAACAGAGATGCCCTTTACGACGAGTCCTCTTTAATTGCCACCTACGAAAATACCGGCAATAAGACCCGCCAAAAGTTCACCTTCCCTGAGCCTTTAACAGGCAAGCAGTATGTAGGTATAAAGTTCTTGGTGTCTGCTCCGAAGGAAACAAGCTTTACCGTTAATGCCCTTTACCTGCGCATAGCTCAGCTTGCAGTATTTGGCGAGGTTAACACCGTAACTACCGAAGATACAAGCGCTTTCGACCCCGAAAAGGAGCTTTACGATTCCTTGCACAGAAAGTACGATATGAACCTTGTATTGGGCAAAACTCCTCAGATTCTCGCTAACGACGGTACAGGTGAAAAGCAAATCGCTCCCGACAGAGTTTCCGCCATTAACGACGAATCCAACTCTAACGGTTTCTTTACCACCCCCCGATTTGCCGAGTATATTAGCTCAAGCAAAATTCTTTACTACAAAGATGGTACAGAGCGCTATTTAAAGCTTCAGTTCAATATGGGTACTCTTTGCGAGGTTAAGCATATTCTTATTGCTCACCACACTTTAGAAGAGCTTCGCACCCTTTCTTACGAGATTTATTTGGCTAAAGATAAAGCAGAGCTTTGGAAACCCGAAAGCATTATTGAAGACCATAAAAATACCACTCGTGAACAGTGTGAAGAGTTTCAATACGACACCCCGAAGGTTGGACAGTATATCGGACTTAAAATAAAGTATCCTACCGATGAAAGTGTTATTCCAACCAAGGATTCCAACATAGTTTACACCCGACTTAACGAGTTTGCCGTTTTCGGCAACTACGAAGACCCCAATTACCAGCCTCCCAAGTCTTATGCCATAGGCGAAACAACAGACGACTATATTGCCGGCCTTGGCACCAGCCTTATTTACGGCAAGCGCCCCACCATTCGTTTCAACGGCACTCCTATGACCAAGAGCCACTACGGCAATAAGGAAACTCAGTTCACCGACGGTATAGCGGCTCCTCACGTAGATGTTACCAGCCCCACCTCCGGTACAGGTAAGCTTAACACCACCGACGGTTCCAATTACCTTGATATTATTTACGATTGGGAAGAGGTAAAATACGATATAACCGGTTTCCTTTACATAGGTATGTCTAATATAGCCTCCACCCAGTATTACACCGGTTGGTATCAGGTTTATATTGCCGAGGAATACGACGACCTCTTCTTGGAAGAGAATATGGTATTCGAGTATAACTGGCAAGAGGAATTCTTTGAACGCGGCCACAACGTAACCTTCGACGAGGTAAAGCGCGGTGCCTACTTTGCAATAAGAATTCTTAACCCCGTTAGCGGTGCTGTAGAGTATATTGCCCCACGAATTTCCGAAATCGGCGTTTACGGTAAAAAAGCAAAAATTGTGGTTAAACCCACCAACCTTGCTTCTAATATGCCTATTGAAGCTTATACCGAAAATTCAAATGGCGATTTAACAGAGATAAGCGAAAAGAACCTTACCGTAAAAGAGGTTAAAAAGCTTACCGATAACGATACTTCATCAAAAGCTATAATCAAAACCTCTAAAAAGGTACAGATTCTTTACAACCTTTGTAACGATTCGGTTATCGATGAATTTAGACTTATCAGCAACGCTAAGAAGTATAAGGTATATGCCACTAAAGACCTTAATGAGATTTGGGATGAAGATTCACTTATTTACACCTATAAGGGTAAAGGAACAAACGGACTTACCCTTAAAAAGGGTAAAAAGGTTCGCTACGTGCGTTTTGAAATTTCAGATTTCGGCAAAGAGCTTGAAATCTCCGAGATAAAATGTATCGGTGGCGACGACCAGCTTCTTAAATATAAAAAGCTTTCCCGTACCTTTAAGGGCGAACAAATTTCCCTTGCTTCTTACAATTTTGAATCTAAAAAGCAGGAATATCTTTTCAGCAATGTTAACGGCAATATGGCAAAGCTTTTCGACTCCGGTTATATTGCTCCTGTTGGTTTTTTTGGTGGAACTAACAACACCGAAGCACTTGATATGGTTATTGTTTTAGATGATGTTAGAAACATCGATAATATTTCCATAAGCTTCCCCAAAGTGTTGCCGGGCTACAGCCCCAGTAAGTTTGAGATTTACACCTCTGAAGTGCTTTCTGAATTCGACGATGGCGAGTTCGAGTTAGAACCCACCGTTTCTTACGATGGCGAGCCGGTTTTGGGCACCTATAACGTTTCCTTCCGCCCCCGATTGGCACGTGCGATTTTAATCAGATTTATTGCAGGCGCCCCCGATTACGACCCATATCAGAACAATGCTATAACCCTTGGCATTACTGAGCTGGAGGTTTCGGGCACTGCGGTTAAGGGTATGCAAAGAGATGCATCTTTCGATAGTTTACTTACCTTTAAAGATAAGAAAACAGGTGTAATTGTAGATATTCTTAAGTACGATACTAACGATATTTACACCCGCGCTCATTCCCTTAAGGTAGAAGAGGTTGAAGCAACTCGCAAGCAAAAGCAGAATCTGGCATCTCAGGGTGCGCTAAAGGTTATTGGCGATAAGGTTTATAACATAAGCTTGCTTGACGTAAACGGAAATGTTCTTCCCGATGCCGACGGTAGATATATAAGAATTACTCTGCCCTGTGACATTGTAAAGTACGGTTATCCCTTAATAGCGCAGGCTGTTAATAACGAGGTAACTGCAGTGGAAGCTGTAAGCTTGCCCGAATGCACTTATATAGAGGTAGAGAATCTTAAAGATGCTAACTAT
The DNA here is from genome assembly GCA_045546235.1 of Acutalibacteraceae bacterium. Taxonomy (GTDB): domain Bacteria; phylum Bacillota; class Clostridia; order Oscillospirales; family Acutalibacteraceae; genus UMGS1532. The sequence goes on along the minus strand of JAZQCL010000026.1, from coordinate 45,576 downwards.
CTTGTGGCAGCATACGTAAGTGCTACCGACCCGTATTTTGAAGAGTTGGGTGTAGAGGTGCCGGAAGACCTGTTAATTCCCGATAACACTCTTACCCCCGATTCCGCACCCGGGTATGAAAATTCCGGAAACACTGAATATAACGATTTCTATGGAGGCACCAGTCCCGAAACCGGCGAGACTGTTCCTACCGTTGCTGTAATACTTTTTGTTTCGGCAGCAGGATTGTTCGTTGTTTCAAGAAAGAAACCTATTTAAATTAAAAGTAAAACAGCCGGGTTTATATTCGGCTGTTTTATGCTTTTTAAAACTATTTGTTATAAGTAAAATATAATTAAATTCAAAGCTCTTTTATGAGGTGAGCGTTATGATTATCAGCAATAATTACGAAGAAATATTCAAGTTTATTAACTCAAACGACAGCATAATTGAAGGGCTTCGCCCCGAGGTGCTAAACGAAAAAGGAGAGGAGCCGATTATAAAGGCCTACCGCAGGGGCGAGGAAAAAACCGAGTTTCTGGATTTGCTTACGGTGGAATCCGCCCCCGAACAGCACTTTGATATACTTTCCGATAATTTCACCCTTACTCTTGATTTAGGTGAAAACCCCGAGAGCTTTGAAACCTTTGTTATGCTGGGTTATTATAATCCTGAGTTTCCTAAGGATATGGCGCTTCGTGCTTTTGAGCTTTACTTCGCCGAAACAAGAGAAGAGCTTTACTCACAAGAAAACCTTTACCATTCCTACAGAAACGATAGGGATACCGAGGGTAAGATTGCTAACCGCACAGGCAAATGGGCAGACGTTATGATAACCTTCAAAGAAGCGGTTAAGGCAAGATATTTTGGCTTTAAGGTAACCGAGCCCAATCGTTTCGACGATGTGGCCCGTATAGGCCATATGGGCTTATATTCCAAAGCCTACAGCGAAACCTATTCCTTTATACATAATATCTATGGCGAAAATATTTTGCGCCCCGAAAACATTAAGGTTAAGGGCCGCTACGTAGGTTTCAAGCCCAGCCTTTGCGACGGAAAGGCTTTCTGTAACGAGGGTGTGCAGGTGGCAGCAGATGTAGATATAATCATCAGAGAGCGTGCAGCCTTTGATTGCACCGATGTATATATTGCCGCTAAGGAAAAAGATGCGTTGCTTATAAATGGTGAAACACCCAAAATGCTTGAGGCTCCTCGCGGCGAGTACCTTTACAGCTTACCTAACGACAACAGCAGTAAGATTATAATTAAAACCTTAAAGCCTTGTTTTATCAGCGAGATTGGTCTTAACCGCGGTGTGCGTCGTTTTGAGGTGAGCGACAGGGCTGTCACCGAGGATTTCAGAGGTCTTGGCACCAACACCCTGCCTATGGCATTTATGAAGGCTTCCTTAGAGGCCGGCTTTAACGAGGCCTTGTGGCAGGAAGAATGCCGCAGAGTTATGCTTTCTCCGCCAAGGGTTGTAAGAATGTGGTTCCAGCCCGACTGGTTTATTATCGACGAGGAAAGCTACTATAACCACGTTTACGATTTTGACTCTGCCGATATGCAATCGGTATACAAATACCTTGATTTGTATAAGGCGGCAGGCTCCGAAATTCAGTTTAACTTCGGCTGGAAGGTAGGGGAGCATGTTTGGGATTGGTACGCTGTAGACGGCATAGAGGGCAACGCCCGCCGCAATTCCGCCCCTAAGGATTTAAACGAGTTTGCCTATTCCTGCGCCGCCACATTAAAAGAGCTTATTGTAAACCGCGGCTATACCAACATTAAATACTTAACCTTCTATAACGAGCCTAACTGGAACTTCTTCGACGAAGGTGATTTCCAAATTTGTCCGAATATAGATAAAGCTACACTTGATACCGATTATAAGCGCCAGAAACCCAAAATGGATTATTGGATAGATATGCTTCGCAAAACCTATAACGCCGTAAAGGAAGCAGGCCTTGCCGATAAAATCGAGTTCTGGGGTCCCGAAACCTCTTGTGCCGATACCACAAAAATTATCTGGGCAGACGAGTTTTCTAAGGTAGACGATATTATGGACGTTCACACTATCCACCGCTATAATCTTAGCTTCGACGAGGTGGAAATGGTTTGTGACTTTATGAAGGAGCATATCAACAAGCCCCTTGCCATAACCGAATTTAGCGTTTTCCCCGAGTGGCAGAACTGGCGCAGAAACAATATTGAAATGATTATTGAATATGCTCGAAATGGTGTTGTTTCAATGCTTCACTGGTTGCAGGCAGGCACCTATCTTACAGGTACTGTAAGCTTCCCCATTACAGGCCCCGGCTGTGGCTGGAACGTTCTTACCGCCACTCCGGACAGGGTTAATCAGTATTTTTACGATATGTGCTTGTTTATGCGGTATGCACCTGCCCACTCCAAGGTGCTTTATTCTGTCGCATACAGCCTTGACACAAGGGTTGTGGCCTTCCTTACACCTAAAGGGGATACCGTTGTTGCGGTGGAATCTAAGAATTTTGGTTCAAAAAGGCAGCTTAAAATCGCGTTGCCGGGTAAAGAAAAACAAAAATTCCATAAGTTCACCACTTTACCCAATATGGATTTGTCGATACACGCTCATTTACCCTATTGCGAGGGTGCGATAGAAGCCGAGGGTGAGCTGTGTGATACAATAGACAAGGGTTATTCCTTAACCCTTTACACCACCGAAAAGCCCTACGAGCAAATCACCGTAAACAAGGGTTATATCGAGTTGAAGCCGGGCGAAAGCTTTGATATTACTTATACCCTTCACGATACCACCGCCACCGAGGTAGAGTATTCCATAGCCGAGGGTGAAGAGTTAATTTCGCTTGACGGTGGAAAAATTACTGCAAAAGCCCAGGGTATGGCGGCAGTCAGGGTAGAGCTTAAAAACACCGCAAATCCCTGCTACGATATTGTGCTTGTTAAAATTATCGAGGAGGTATAACAATGCCTATAAAGTATATTGAAAACAGAAAATTGTTTCTGCTGGAAACCGAAAATGCTCACTATAGCTTTTATATTTACAACGGCTCTCTCAGAAGCGGCTATTGGGGCAAGAAGCTCCGCCGCCCCGAAGACATTCACGAATGGAGCTACGAAATAAACAAAACCATAGGCAGCGGCTTTGTTAACACCGACCTTTGCTATGCCGAGTTCACCCCCTGGGGCACGAAGTTCTTCAACGAGCCTACCTTAAAGGTAAGCTTTGCCGACGGCGTTCGCGATTTGCAAATGAATTACCAAAGCCACGAAATCAACGATGCGGCCGACACCCTTACCGTTACAATGAAGGACGTTTATTACGAGCTGTACGTTGACCTTATCTACAAGATTTATGATGGTGTCGACATTGTAGACCGCCACCTGGTTGTTCGCAATAACACAGGGGAAAGGGTTGTACTCAACACCGTAAATTCCGCCACGGTAAATCTGCCTTATCTCGACGAAAGATTTTATCGCCTTACCACTATGGGCAGCGGCTGGATGCAGGAGTATGAAATCGCAAGAACCCCCATCACCAAGGCCGCCACGGTTATTCAGTCGCGAGCAGGTGTTTCTAACTCTACCAATATGCCTTATTTCGCTATAGACGAGGGTGCCGCCACCGAAAACACAGGCGACGTTTGGTTCGGCGCCCTTAAATGGAGTGGTAACTTTAAAATAACCGTTGAGCTTGACACCCGCAAAACCGTTAAGGTAACAGGCGGTGTTAACGATTTTGACTTTTCTTATATTTTAAATAACGGCGAAAGCTTTACCGCCCCGGTGTTTACCTTTGGTTATTCCGATATGGGCTTCTCGGGTGCCTCACGTCAGCTTCACGAATACACAAGAAACCATCAGTATGGCGGCTATTGGGCAGACAAGTGCCTACCTATTATATATAACGCCTGGCCAACATTCGAATTTAATATCGACGAAGAAAAGCTGTCGGCCTTGGCAGAGCGTGCCGCAGAGCTGGGCGTTGAGCTGTTCGTTATAGACGATGGCTGGTTCAGTACCCGTAATAACGAGCTTAGCGGCTTGGGAGATTGGTACCCCTCTCCCGAAAAATTCCCCAATGGCCTTAATCCCCTTATTAAAAAGGTTAACGACCTTGGAATGAAATTCGGCTTGTGGGTTGAGCCGGAAATGGTGAACCGTGCCTCTGAGCTTTATAAAAAGCACCCCGATTGGGTGCTGAACTTCCCCACAAGAGAAAGGGAAGAGCAAAGGCATCAGCTTGTGCTGAACCTTGCCCGTGAGGATGTGTATCAGTATATTATAGGCTTCCTCGACAATCTGCTTTCCAACCATAACATTGAATATCTTAAGTGGGATATGAACCGCTGGTTCTCACAGCCCGGCTGGCCCGAGGTTGCGGCGGAAGAGCAGCAAAGTATGTGGGTAAAATACGTTTGGAATTTCCACCGTGTTTTCCAGCATATTCGCGATAATTACCCAATGGTTATAATTGAAAACTGTGCTTCGGGCGGCCTTCGAAGCGACCTTGCAATGTCGCAATGGTGCTCGAGAATTAACCGAAGCGATAACCAGGACCCCTTGGATATGCTTTACCTTCACGAAGGCTTTACCTATGTAAATCTTTCAAGAAGTGCAGGTGGCGCAGGTCATATAAGCCCAAAAAATGCCTACATAAATCAGCGCGATTGCCCTATGCAATTTAAGGCTCACATAGGTATGATGGGTTCACTGGCTACAGGTATGGACCTTCGCAAAATGACCGACGAGGAAATTGAGGAAATGAAGGGCTACTTCAAGCAGCACAAGGCAATCCGCCACATCGTGCAGCTTGGTGATATGTACAGAATTGCCTCGGTTTATGACAGTGACCACGCAATTTACGAGTTCGTTTCTAAAGACAAAAAGGAAATGCTGCTGTTTGTGTTCGGTGTTGCCCGTAAGTTCCGCATAGGATATGAAAATATTAAGCTTTTCGGTTTAGACCCTGATACAGTGTATTTCTGCGACACAGGCAGCGAGGAATACGGCAATATCCGTATGAGTGGCGACGGACTTATGAAGATAGGCGTTCCCACCTGGGTACACACCATCGGCAATATGCGAAGCGTTATCTATCACTTCAAGGCAGAGGAATAATTGTTAAATAGGTTTTACGCTCGTTTTGTAGCTATAAGCGGCAGGAGAAATCCTGCCGCTTTGACGTGTATAATGTCAAAACTTTGTTACAAAACGGAAACAATTAAAACAATATAATACAAATTGCCGAAAAATGAATTTTATGTTTGAAATATATCACAATATGTGGTAGAATGGTTTTCGAAGAACAAGCACATATTGTGATTTGTTCCGTAAAAAATATATTGGAGGGTTTCCAAATGGAAAACAAATTAGTCTATGGCATTCATGACAAACCAAAGTTCCCGCAGTTAATCGTGTTTGCGATTCAGCAGCTTCTGGCAATTATGGCAGCAACCATTGCCGTTCCTGCAATAATCAATAACGATGCCGGCTTAATAGGTGACAACGCAATGAGCGCTTCCGCGGCCCTTTTCGGTGCCGGTGTCGGTACACTCGTTTATCAGCTTTTCACAAAATTCCGCAGTCCCGTGTTCTTAGGCTCTTCCTTTGCCTTTATCGGCTCAATGCTGGCTGCATTCGCAGGTGCAGGCTCCTTTGTGGCACTCGGTTATCTGGGACTTATAATTGGTGCTTTGTTCGCCGGTCTGGTTTACGTTATTATTGCTATTGTTGTTAAGTTTGTTGGTGTTAAATGGATAAACAAGCTTATGCCTCCCGTTGTTATCGGCCCCACCGTTGCACTTATCGGTCTTTCTTTAGCAGGTGCCGCTATTAAAGACGTATTCTCTTACGGCCCTCAAGACGCAAATGGCTCATTTATAATGTCTGGTGTCAGTTGGGTATCCTTCGCTTGTGCTATGGTTACCTTTGTTGTAGTAATCCTTTGTTCTACCTACGGTAAGAAAATGACCAAGCTTATTCCCTTTATTATTGGTATTCTTGCAGGATATCTGGTAGGTCTTGCATTCACCGGAATCGGCTACGCTACCGGTAACGATGCACTTAAAATTATTGATTTAACTCCATTCAAAAACTTAGTTGCTGATGGTGCAGTAACTATGGAAACCTTCTTTGCAGTTCCTAAGTTCACCTTCCTTAATGCTATCGACGGTATCAAGAAGTTTGAGCCTTCTTACATTGCAACCGTTGCAGTGGCCTATGTTCCTGTTGCATTCGTTGTATTTGCCGAGCATATTGCCGATCATAAGAATCTTTCTACTATTATTGGTAAAGAACTTCTTGTAGAGCCCGGTCTCCATCGCACCCTTTTGGGCGACGGTGTAGGTTCCGTAGCAGGCGCTGTATTCGGCGGTTGCCCCAACACCACCTACGGTGAATCGGTTGGTTGTGTCGCCATTACCAGAAACGCTTCTATTGCTACCATTACCACCACCGCTATTTTGTCAATTCTTATTGCTTTTGTTTCTCCCTTTGTTGCCTTCCTTGATTCTATACCCGGTTGTGTAATGGGTGGTGTTTGTATTACCCTTTATGGCTTTATTGCAGTATCCGGCCTTAAGATGATTCAGAAGGTAGACCTTGGAAACAATGCAAATCTCTTTACTGTTTCTGCAATTCTTATTCCCGGTATCGGCGGTATGGCTATGGCAATTGGTAAGGTTACAATTACAGCAATTGCCTGTTCACTTATTCTTGGTATTATTGTTAACGTAATTCTTAACCTTAAAAAGGGCAAGCAAGAAGAATAATTCAGAGGTATTATAAATGAAAGCATACGAAAACGTAACAATTTTTAATCATCCACTTATCAATCACAAAATTGCAATTCTTCGTGATGAAAAAACCAGTATGAAGGAATTCCGCGAGCTTGTTGAGGAAATCACCACCCTTATGACCTTCGAGTGCCTTCGCGAGGGTGTTCCCACCACCGAGCGTCAGGTAAAAACTCCTTTAGAAACCTGCACCCAATACGTGGTAAAAGATAATGCAATCGTTATTGTGCCAATCCTTCGTGCAGGCCTTGGTATGGTAAACGGTGTTCACGTGCTTTTCCCCTCGGCCCGCGTTGGGCATATCGGCCTTTGCCGTAACGAGGAAACTCTGGAGCCCTACGAATACTACTGCAAGCTTCCCGACGGAATTGAAGAAAAGCTTGTGCTGATAGTAGACCCAATGCTTGCCACGGGCGGCAGCGCTTGTGACGCTATTGCAAAGCTTAAAGAACGCGGCTGCAAAAACATTAAGTTTATGGCAGTTATCGGCGCTCCCGAGGGTGTTAAGAAGGTTGCAGAAACCCACCCCGATGTGCATATTTTTGTTTCAACTCTCGACAGATGCTTAAACGAAAACGGCTACATTCTGCCGGGACTCGGCGACGCAGGCGACCGCCTTTTCGGTACAAAATAGAGAATAAAATATAAGGTGACTCCCCCAAAAAGGTAGTCACCTTGCTTTTTTGCTTGGATATTAAATTTCCGGTTTGAAACAGGGCATAAGCTGAAGCTTAAAAAGATTGATTTTATGCTTTCTGTCAATAATTTCTTTTTTCGCCTTGTCTGCAATTTCGCCTGTGCGGATGTAGATATCCAGCTCCTTGTAGGTAAAGCCCAGGTTCTCTTCGTCGGTTTTGCCGCAAAGTCCGTCGATTGGGGTTTTGTCTACCAATTCCTTTGGCAACCCTAAAAGGTAGCCGATTTCTTTAACCTCGGTTACGGTAAGGTTGGAAAGGGGAGAAAAATCGCCCACCGAATCGCCGTAACGCGTGGAATAGCCCACCCAATCTTCGGATAAATTACAGGTGTTTGCCACACGTCCGTTACAGCTTTGAGAAACGGCATAAAGGGTGGTCATTCTAACCCTTGGGGGAATGTTTTGAACGGTCTGGGGGCTTACCTTCATTTCCTTTGGCAGGTTGTTAAGAATCCCCTCTACCGCATCTTTAATATTAACAACATAGTGCTTTATTCCCAAGTGGTTAACCAGCATATATGCCATATCAATATCGTGCTGCTCGCCCTGGGGCATAAGAACTCCAATAACACGTTCCTTGCCCAGCGCCTCTACACAAAGTGCTGCGGCTATAGAGCTGTCTTTTCCGCCCGAAATGCCAACAACAGCGTTGCAATCCGGCCCGTTTTCTTGAAAAAATTTGCGTATCCATTCTACGCATTGGTTTTTAACCTTTTCTGCATTGAACATAAAAATTAGCCTCCGTTAGGTGTTCGTTGGGCTGTTAATCGCCAATAATTTCAATCTGGCACATCTGCATTGTGGTGAGTGCCGCCTTGTGACTTTCGGGGGTTACACCGGCACAGCAGGTTTTATCGACCTTAACCTCAGCCTCTGGGAAGGTGGCCTTAATTATAAGGGCGTTGGACACAACGCATATATCGGTGCATAGGCCTATAAGCTCAACATCTTCTAAATTTTCTTCCTTCCAATTAGGCCAGCCGAAGTTGGGCTTGTCGATTATTTTACAGCCCTCGGCGTATAAGCCGTCGGCAATTTCCCAACCCTTTGTACCTTTTATACAATGGGGAACAGGGAGCTTTTTGCCTTCGGGAGTTTCAAGGTAATTTTCGCCGTGGGTATCGCGGGTGTAAATAATTTCATAGCCGTTTTTAAGGTATTCTTCGATTTTCGCCTTAACCTTTGGAACAATGGCAACCGCTTCGCAGGTGCCTAAGGCCATATCTATAAAATCGTTCTGCATATCTACAACAATAAGTGTCTTTTTCATAAAACCTTCCTTTGCTTTTATTTTGAGCTTAGCACAAATAATTAATTATGCAAGGTAGTATTTATCTATTAACACCATCAGCTCTTTTATGTTAGGGGTTTCTGCCAATCGGCAAAGGTTTTTAAGCCTGTACTTTACAGCCGAAAGGGAAATAAAAAGCTGGTCTGCAATGCTTTCGTAGGTAAGCTTTTGGTGCAAAAGCTTTAGAATTTTAATGTCTATACCGTCGCCGAAGCGGAGTATTTTTTCCACCTTCATAATTTCCAAAAGCTCGGGGTCTTCGTAAATGCTGAAGGAATCGTCGGGGTCAAGGTCGCCCGCAGGCACAACCTCGGAGCAAACAGAAAGCCCAGGGGTGGTTTCGCGAATGGTGATGTTATATTTAATTTGTATTTCGCTGAAAGTGATGTCGGAATTTTTAGAAAACATATCGTGCACCGACACCGCCGCCTTACCGAAAGCCTTGAAATTTCTTGAAAATGCGGTAACCGAAGGGGACATATTCTGCAGTAGTATTCCGTCGTTACAGCTAATAATGTAGAGGCGCGATAAATCGTAATTCTGCCTTTTTAAACGTGTTACAAGGGAGGCGGCCACAATATCGTTGGCGCAGATTATGGTATCGTAGCATTCAATAGAGGGGAAAAAGCTGTAAAAGCAACCCTTAAGGGAGCCGTGATTGTTGTATATATCCCTGCTTTTAAAGCCCAGCTCCAAAAATGCGCTTTTCCTTAAAGCGTCAGATGCCGAGTTAAGGTTAATGCCGTAAAGGGCAATTCTGCCTTTTCTGTTTTCCTGGGCTGTGGCAACGGCAGTTCTGAGTGCGCCTAAAACGTCGGAGAAGATGTTGCTGTAGGCTTCGGTAGTGTTTTTAATATTAGTGTTGCTCAGCACTATAGGTAGCATACCTTTTTTTCTTGTGGCGGTTATCATTTTCGAAACCCAGGTTTTTAGCGAGCCTATAATAATTACCGAGGATTTTTGTGGGCTTTCGATGAAGGCCGATTCCAAAGCTTCAATATTTTCGAATTCCTCTATGGTTTGCTTTTTTCTTTTAATTTCGGCATAAAGCCCCGCCACGGTTTCGGTGCACCAGGGAGTGTTCCTGTATTCATCTTCAACGCAGTAATAAAGCGGCATATTTTCACCCCTTCTTGTATAGTTTCGTACAATTTAATAATAGCAAAGTTTAAAAAGCTTTTCAAGTGCAAAAAGTTCGAAATATTTCGCACAACTTCAAACTTTTTTAAACTTGCAATAGCATTTTATATAATATATAATTATTGTGTAAAAAAGTATCGGGAGGATTATTATGAAATTTTCCAACAGTAATTACGCAGTTGAGTTTGATTCTATGGGTCGAATTGCTTCGCTCAAAAGTGGCGAAAAGGAGTTTGTGGGCGAGGTTTTGCCCCTTTTACAGCTAAGGCTGAGAAAGGGTGGCGAGGCCGGGTGCATTACCTCCGACCAGGCCGACAGCATAAAGGCTATAGAAGAGGGTAATAAAATCACCTTCCAATACCTTTATAATGAATTGAATTTAGAGATAAAGGCGGAAATTCTTTGCGGCCAGCGTATGGAGTTTTCGTTAGAGCTTTCCAACAAAACAGGAAAAATTGTGGAATGGGTGGATTATCCCCAAATCGCAGTGCCTAACGACCTGGTTCGAAAGGGCGGCAGCGGCAGGCTGGTTTACGATATTAACGAGGGTCTGCTTATTGAAGATTTCGACTTTTTCCAATCCTTCGATACATATAAATACAGAGAAATGGAATACCCCAGCGAAGGTCTTTACGGAATGTTCCCCGCCGGTGTAGAAAGCCAGTTTTTGGCCTATTATGATGACCTTGCAGGCATTTACGTAGCCGCCGAGGATAAAGAGCGCGGAATTAAAGGGGTTAACTATGCCCCTGTTGGCGACAAGGCTATTAAGGTTTTATTCAGGCTTTATCCCGCCGTTGCATCGGGTGAAAATTACACCCTGCCATTTAATATGGTGGTGGATTTCTTCCGTGGCGACTGGCACGATGCGGCCGCCCTTTACAGAGATTGGTTCGATGCCAACCTTCCCGAAGGCCTTAAAAAGGTTAAGGATAACGACACCCTTCCTGAATGGTACAGCGATTCACCTTTGGTTGTAACCTATCCTGTTCAGGGTATTCACGATATGGACCCATCAGGCCCTAACCGTTTATTCCCCTATAACAACGCTCTGCCTTATCTCGACGATATTGCCGAAAAAACAGGCAGCAGAATTATGGTACCTCTTATGCATTGGGAGGGTACTGCACCCTGGGCACCGCCCTACGTATGGCCCCCACTCGGCGGCGAAGAAATGTTTAAAAACTTTGGCGACGAGTTGCATAAAAGAGGCTTTATTTTCGGCGTTTATTGCAGTGGTATCAGTTATTCTTTGCAAAGCAATATTAACGATTTTAACCGCGAGGAAGAGTACGAAAGGGAAGGTCTTGAACGCTTTATGTGCGCCCCACCCGATGGCGGCAAGCCGGTTTCCAAAACCTGCCAGGGTCAACGTTCCAGCCTTGATATGTGTATTTCTCAGAATTATACCAAGGACGTGCTTTTGAAAGAGGCTGCAAAAATGGCATCCTCGGGCCTTGACTATATTCAGATTTTAGACCAGAACCACGGCGGAACACCTTATTTCTGCTATAGCGATAAGCACGGTCATCCCCCTGTACCCGGCAAATGGATGGTAGAGCATATGACCGATTTCTTGGTTAAACTTAAAGAAACCGTTGGCGAAAAGGTGCTTCTCGGCTGCGAATCCGCCGCCGCCGAGGCCTACGTGCCATACCTTAATATGAGTGATAACAGATTTAACCTTAACTACGCTGCCGGTAAGCCCATTCCTTTATATGGTTATGTTTACCACGAGTATCTTCATAATTTTTCGGGTAATTCTGTTTGTTCACTGTTTTTTGTTGATATCGAAAAATCCCCCGATTGCCATATGCTTCGTGTGGCACATTCCTTCCTTGCAGGCGACCTTATGACCCTGGTTATAAATCAGGATGGTGAGATTGTATGGAGCTGGGGCGAAAGAGATTTCTCTATTCTTCCCGAAAGGCAGCCCATTATGGATTTTGTTAAAGACGCCACCGCTTTGCGCCGCGGCGTTGGTAAAGAATATCTGGTTTACGGAAAAATGGTAAAGCCCAGACCTGTAGCTTGCGAAACCGTGGCTATGTATAAGCCGGGCACAGGCTATAGAAACGATTATCCCGTGGTGCTTTCCACCGCCTGGCAGGCCCCCGACGGTAAGGTGGCGCAGATTCTTGCTTCTTATAGAAAACAAGAGGAAACCTGCACTCTGGATTTAAGAAACACCAATGGGGCAACTCTGCTTAACCATAATGGCGAAGCTTTGGCTACACTTCCTGCCGAGCTATGCGAAATTACAATACCCGCCCACACCGTAAGAATGGTAAGCTTTAACTAAAAGTAGTGCCCCACTGCGTGCTTTTCGCGGTGGGGCAGTTGTAAATTATAGCTGTTTTTTATAAGCGCTGGGCGATACGCCGGTAACCTTTTTGAACTGTCGGCTGAAGTGGTATTCGTCGTAAAAACCGAGGTTGTAGGAAATTTCCTTAATCTGCATTTCGGGAAAGCTTTTGAAGTAGGAAATTGCCTGCTCAACCTTGAAGTTCAGTATATACTGATGGATTGTAACACCGAAAAGAGCCTTAAACTTGTTTTCGGCGGTTTTTACCGAAACCCCCAACCGTGAAGCCAACTCCTTATTGCTGTAAAAGCGTTCGGGGCTACGATTTATCATACCTTTAATCTGTTCGCCTATTTCTGCCCCCACGGTGTGCTGCTTAACCGATAAAAGTTCGCAAAGCAGCAGGTCGAAAAGAATACCCGCTTTACGGATATCATTTGCCAGCCTGGCCGCCACAATTTCGTGGAAAATCTTTTTTATATTTCGGTTGCCCGATGCGTCAATAAGGCTGTCTAATGTCTCTTCACCTGAGTCAAAATACTCTTGGCACATATCGCCATCTTCCAGCTTTACGTGGAAATACATTGTTTTGGTGTTGGCGGCGCAAGGGGATATACCAAAATGTTGCTGGTTGGCTCCAAGAATAAGCAGTGAATCCTTTTTTAAATGAAACACTTCGTCGTTTTGTCCGAATTTCCATTCGCCATTTAACATATAAATAAAGTCGTGTTCCTGCATTTTGCGCTTGGGATGCACAAATGGAGTGGCATAATAGTTTATATTTGCCTCGGTTATAGTGTGGCGAAGTTGCATATTGAATAGGTTTTTCATACCCGTAACCTGCCTTTACCGTTTTTCTTTATTTTACATCTGATCTTACCTTTTGTCAATTCTATATTGAATGGCTCTGATTTAAAATTAAGGTATAAAGGATAGGCGGTGAAGTTATGCGGATTTTTTATAAAGGCTTTAATTTCTCACAAGACGGGCCGGGGAATAGGCTGGTATACCATCTGTCGGGCTGCAATATGGGGTGTATATGGTGCTCTAATGCCGATGGAATGGATGCTGCTGTCGGAAACGAATACAGCCCGGAAGACATTATAAACGAATCTATAAGCTGTATACCTATGTATATTTCGGGCGGTGGAGTTACCTTTACCGGTGGCGAAGCAACCCTACAGCACAATGAACTTTTGAAGGTGCTTAAAGGGCTTAAAGATGCCGGCATACACACTGCCATTGAAACCAACGGCACTTCCGACAGATTGCCCGAGTTGTTGCCTTTTATTGATTATCTTATAATGGATTTCAAGCATTTCGACAGCGAGATACTTAAAAAATACACCGGTGTAGGCAACGAAATAATTAAAAAGAATTTCAGCCGAGTTTGCGAATCGGGCAGGCAGCAACACATAAGAATTCCGCTTATAAACGGAATTAACACCGGGAATCCCCGGGGCTTTGCAGAATATTTTGCCGCCCATAACACCCAAAATACAGTTTTCGAATTTTTGCCTTACCACGAATACGGCAAGGAAAAGTGGAAAGGCGAATATAAGGTAAGCAACGGTTTTATAACCGATAAAATACTTAATGAATTTACAGAAACCTTTAAAAGCTACGGTTTAAAGCTTACAACAACCTGAACGGAGGAAATATTATGAAAAGCATTTACAAAGCAGGCGAATTAACCGCAATGGCGAAAGCACTTTACAGAGAAGAACGTGAAATAAAGCGTTTAGACGGTTGGTTTATTGCCAAAGAAACCGAAATGATAAACACCCCAAAATACGAAGGCCTTTCTGAAGAGGTTAAAAAGGCATATTTACTTTGCGAGGTTTTAAGGGAAATGCCCATAAGCCTTAGCGATAACGCAATTTTTGTAGGCACCCAGCGCGATGCCTTTGCCAGAAGCTATGCGCTTATAAATCCCTCCTTCACGGTTGAGGGCTTCTCGGGTTATTGCGACCCTATGGCGATTTATAACGATATTGAGCCTAACGAGGAATTTACCGCCGAAAGAATCGATAAGGTTCGTGCATTTACAGCAAAAACCAAGATGGTTGAAATGCTTAACACCACCTACGATAAGGCCGAAAATTATACCAAAGAGGTAATCTTCTTTGTAGAGCAGGTAACAGGTCACGTTATTCCCGACTTCAGATATGCCTTAAAGCACGGCGTAGATAAAATGATTGCCGAAGCCGAGGGTAAATCGGGTGATTTTTATAAGGCTGCCGCAGTGGCACTTGGCGGTGTAAAAATTCTTATAAACCGCTATCTTGAGCTTATCAATCTTCAAAAGGCCGAATGCAGTGCAGAAAGAAAGCCGCAGTTAGAGCTTTTGGAAACAGCGCTTAATAACATAAACGGCGGCGCCGCAGGCAACCTATACGAAGCATTACAGCTTTATCTGCTTTTGTGGGAGATTATGTGCTTAGAGCAGGCTCCCAACCCCTATGCTTTTTCTTTGGGTAATGCCGACAGAATTTTCGAGCCATACAGAGGCGACCTCAGCCGCGAAGAAGCGGCAGAGTTTTTCCGCCACTTCCTTGTGTTCTATAACGTTGGCGACCGCAGTTGGGCAATTTCCCAGAATGTGCTGGTAGGCGGCAGAGATATTGAGGGCAACGACCTTACAAACACTATGACTTATGCTATTATGGACGCATATTTCGATATGAACCTTCCCCAGCCAATTCTTTCTGTAAAGCTGCATAAAAACACCCCCGAAGAGCTTTACGCCGAAATGGGAAGATTCTTTTTTAGCCCCGGTGTGCTTACTCCCTCGTTGTTTAACGACGATTCTCTATTCCAGATTCTTAAAGAGAACGGTGTTGAGGAACGCGATATCCCCGATTACAGTGTTGCAGGTTGTCAGGAGCCCCTTATTATGGGTAAGGATAACGGAAACACCACCAATAGCTGGCTCAGCTTGCCAAAGGTGCTTGAAATGGTGCTTACCGGAGGTAAGTCTGCCATAACAGGCGAACAACTTATGGAAGCCGACACCTGTGAGCTTGGCTCGGTAAGAGAAGCATTTTACAGCACCTTAGACAAGGTCCTCGACGAAATGGTAGAGGCCGCAAACGGTGCCTCCACCGCATTGGCAGAGCTTAAGGTACCCTTTATCAGTTGCTTTATGGGCGGTATGGAAACAGGTGCCGATATGCGCGATACCAAGGTTCAGGGAACTAAGTATAACGGAAGCGGCTGCCTTGTTCACGGACTTACCGTTCTTGCCGACTCCTTTATTGCTATAGATAAATTTAACGAGAAGTATCCCAACGGCAAGGATATGCTGGTAGACGCTTTAATTAAGAATTTCGAGGGCTACGACGAGCTTCGCGAGTTCCTGCTCTCTTGCCCCAAATTCGGCAATAATATTGAAGAGGTTGATAACGAGGCTCGGGAAATTGCAAACCGCGTAAGCGATATGCTTAGCTCAAAGAAAAACTACCTTGGCAATCCCTTCCGTCCCGACTTTTCAAGCCCCTCTACCCACCTGACCTACGGCTACTGGGTTGGTGCCACTCCCGATGGCAGAAAATCCAGAGATATGCTGGGCTACGGCGTAGACCCGCTGTACGGCGAAGCTTCTAACGGCTTGGGCTTCAGAATGCTTTCCAATATGAAGCTGCCCTTCGGCAAGTTCTGTGGCGGCTATGCTTCGCACCTTGGTGTAGATCCCAAATATTTCACCGCCGAAAGCCTTGGAGATAAGGGTATTCAGTTCTACAATAATATTATTGCTCCCTTGTTCTTTAACCCCCATATGCAGGGCGTTTCTCCCTTCTATCTCTACGTTAACGTAACCACTCCCGAAACCCTGCGCAAGGTTCTGGCTAACCCCGAGAAATACGCACCCAGCGGTGTCTACATTATGCGTATTCACGGCACCTTTGTTAACTTCCTCGACCTGTCACCCGAAATACAGCAGGATATTATTACAAGATTGGATTTAAAATCTACCACCATTGGCTGTTAAGGAGTGATACTTATGATAAATAGTCCTATATTTTTCGAAAGAAACCGCGTAGGCCGAGTTTATACCGGCGGCAAGCTTTTTGCAGGCCTTTTTGGCGACGAGCCTAAAGACGGCTATCTTCCCGAGGAATGGATTGCTTCGGGTGTACGTGCAATAAATAAAGATTCTACCGACCCGAAAGAGGGCGTGTCGAAAATAGAGAACAGCGACCTTTATTTCGACGAGCTGCTTAAAAAATATCCCGAAAGCCTTTTGGGCGAGGGAAAAAGCTTCAGAATTCTGGTTAAGGCTTTAGACAGCGCCATAAGGCTTCCGGCTCAGGCCCACCCCGACAGGGAGTATTCTCAAAAATATTTTAACTCCACCTACGGAAAAACCGAGTGCTGGACTATTCTTGATACAAGACCCGGTGCAAAGCTGTTCTTCGGCTTTAAAGATGGAGTAACAAGGGAAGATTTTGTTGCCGCAATCGAGGCCAGCGAAACCGACCCCGACGCAATGGAAAAGCTTATGGCAGAAATCACCCCCAAAAAGGGCGAGGTGTATTTTGTTCCTGCAAAAACCGTGCACGCCATTGGCAAGGGCTGCCTTATTTTAGAGGTTCAGGAGCCTACAGACTTCACCATTCAGCCCGAGCGTTGGTGCGGTGAATACAAGCTAAGCGACAAAGAAATGTACCTGGGTCTTACCAAAGACCAGGCTGTAGAGTGTTTTGATTTCGGCAAAGCTCCCCAATCTAAAATTACACCAGTTGTGGTAGAAAAGGGCGACGGAATTGTTCGCGAATCCGTTGTAAGTGAAAAGAACACAGATTGTTTTATTATAAACCGTACAAAGCTTTCGGGCGGTGCTTGGCAGTTAAATGTTGAAAACAGCTACGCCGTTTACATTGTTACCGAGGGCGAAGGAAATCTCTGCGGTGAGGGCTATTTCAGAACCATAAAGAAGGGTGATTACTTCTTTATGCCTGCAGCCCTTATGGGTCAATTCTCCGTAACGGGGAATATCGAAATTGTAGAATGCTATTAATTAGGTGATTATATGCAAGCTATAGGAATTGATTTAGGTACCACCAGCATTTGCGGAGTGGTAATAGATACCGAATCGGGCAAGGTGCTTCGCTCCCGCACCGAAAGCAGCAATGCTTTTATAGAAGGCGAGCCTTGGGAAAAACTGCAAAGCCCCGAAAAAATAATCGGCATTGCAAAGGATATTCTTGCTTCCTTTATAACCGACCAAACTGCAGTTATTGGTGTAACGGGCCAAATGCACGGCATAGTTTATTATAACGATTGCGGTAACGCGGTAAGCCCACTTTACACCTGGCAAGACGGCAGGGGAAATCTTCCCTACGGCAACAGCACCTATGCCGAACATTTAAACAGCCACAGCGGCTATGGTAATGTTACCGATTTTTACAATAAAACAAACGGCCTTGTGCCAGAAACCGCCGTGGGATATTGCACCATTCACGATTATCTGGTAATGCAGCTTTGCGGACTTAAAAAAGCTATAATCCACGTAAGCGACGCTGCCAGCTTCGGCTGCTTCAACCTTAGTGACAATTCTTACGGATATGATTGCGGCATTGTTCCCGAATTGGGCTACAAGATTGCAGGCAGTTATGAAGGAATACCTGTAAGTGTTGCAATTGGCGACAATCAGGCCAGCGTTTTTTCCAGCCTTGCCGACCCCGACAGCACACTTCTGAACGTTGGCACAGGCAGCCAGATTTCAATTATTTCCGATAGAATAATCGAGGGCGAAAATTTAGAAACCCGCCCATATTTCGAGGGTAAATATCTTATAGTAGGTGCCGCACTTTGCGGCGGCAGAGCCTATGCTGTGCTTAAGGATTTTTACGCCAATGTGCTGAAATATGCAGGCATAACCGAAGAAAAGCAGATTTACGACATTATGGATAAAATGCTGGAAGAATCCAAAGGCGCCTCATTGGTGGTCGACACCCGCTTTTCGGGAACCCGCGCCAACCAAAAGATTCGCGGAAGCATTACCAATATTTCCACCGAGAATTTCACTCCCGCCCAGCTTACAAGCGGCGTGTTAGAGGGTATGATATCGGAGCTTTACAATATGTATTTGCAAATGAATTCCGAAAGAAGCGGTATTGTTGGTTCAGGAAACGGAATTCGCAAAAACAAGGCCTTAATACGCTTGGCCGAAAATAAATTTTCAGCTACTCTTAAAATCCCTGCTCACACTGAAGAGGCAGCCTACGGAGCGGCACTTTTTGCACTTATTTCCGGCGGATATTTTAAAAACGCTGCCGAGGCAAGCAGGCTTATACGCTTTATGTAAAAACTGAATACAATAAAACTCTTGCGGCGGTGCATTTTCAGCACCGTCGCATTTTTATTAAAAAAGTTTATTTATATTTTCATAAATGGCAAAAAACAGCCCAATAATATAAACAGCCAAAATTTGTGAAAATAAATAAACAGGAGAAATGAAAATGAAAGAAAATAAAGTTTTCGGAGTTTTACAAAGGGTAGGGCGATCCTTTATGTTGCCTATTGCCCTGCTTCCTGTGGCGGGACTTTTGCTGGGTATAGGCAGCTCCTTTACCAACCCCACCACACTGGAAGCCTATGGGCTAACCGGAATAATTAACGAGGGTGGAATCCTTTACACCATTTTGGATATTATGAGCAAAACTGGTAGCGTGGTTTTCGATAATCTTGCCCTGCTTTTTGCAATGGGAGTAGCTATAGGTATGGCGAAAAAGGAAAAGGAGGTAGCGGCTCTTTCGGGTGCAATTGCCTACCTTGTAATGAATGCTGCTATAAGCACCCTTATTGCCGCCAAGGGCGGTGTGGAATCAATGGCCGCAAACACCACAACCACTTCGCTTGGTATCACCACGTTGCAGATGGGTGTGTTTGGCGGTATTATAGTGGGCTTGGGCGTTGCGGCGCTTCACAATAAATTTTACAGAATTCAGTTGCCTCAGGTGTTGTCTTTCTTTGGGGGTACAAGATTCGTGCCCATTATAAGCAGTATAGTATACCTTGTTGTAGGTATTGCTATGTTCTTTTTGTGGCCCTTGGTACAAAGCGGAATCGCAGCGTTGGGCAACCTTGTTCTGCAATCGGGTTATGCCGGCACCTGGGTTTATGGTATTATAGAGCGTGCCCTTATACCCTTCGGGCTTCACCACGTGTTTTATATGCCCTTCTGGCAAACCGAGCTGGGCGGTGCAATGCTTATCGACGGAATTACCGTAACCGGTGCGCAAAACATCTTCTTTGCGCAGTTAGCTTCTAAAACAACCACTCAGTTTGCAGTTTCGGCCACAAGATTTATGTCGGGTAAATTTCCCTTTATGATTTTCGGTCTGCCTGCGGCGGCATTTGCCATATATAAAACCGCACGCCCCGAAAAAAGAAGGCTGGTGGGTGGACTTTTGCTCTCTGCCGCCCTTACCTCAATGCTAACAGGTATCACCGAGCCATTGGAATTCACCTTCTTGTTTGTGGCGCCCATAATGTATGCGGTGCATTGTGTATTGGCAGGTCTTTCATATATGCTTATGCACATTCTGAACGTGGGCGTAGGTATGACCTTTTCGGGTGGCCTTATCGACCTTACCCTTTTCGGCATATTGCAAGGCAACGCCAAAACTAACTGGATTTGGATTGTTATTGTAGGCCTTGTTTATGCGGTGGTTTATTATTTTGTTTTCTATTTTATGATAACAAGATTTAACTATAAAACCCCCGGCAGAGAAGCCGACGATGAGGAAACGAAGCTTTACACCCGCAAAGACCTTAACGAAAGGAATGCTGCATCTTCGGTTGCCACAGATGGTGTAAGCTCACTTATTTTAAAGGGGCTTGGCGGAAAAGGAAATATTGTGGATATCGACTGCTGTGCAACAAGATTAAGGGTTACCGTTAAAGACTCTGGATTGGTAAGCGACACCTATCTTAAACAAAGCGGAGCCTCGGGCGTTATTCACAAGGGTCAGGGAGTTCAGGTCATTTACGGGCCACAGGTTTCGGTTATAAAATCTAACCTCGATGTTTTTCTGGATTCTCCCGAATCCGACCATCTGGAGGATATTCTCCCCGGAACTACAAAAAAGCAGAAGGTGAATTCTGAAACCACTCCCTTTACACTTTGGGCCCATATTAAGGGTGAAATTATTCCCTTGGAAAAGGTTCCCGACGAGGCGTTTTCTACAGGAGTATTGGGGCAGGGAATAGCAATAGAGCCTACCGAGGGTAAACTCTACGCTCCCTGCGATGCAAGGGTTGAAACCCTTTTCGATACCAACCACGCAATAAATCTTATTACCCCCGAGGGTGGAGAAATTCTTTTGCACATCGGCATTGATACCGTAAACCTTGGCGGCAAGCATTTTAAGGCTTTGGTAAAGCAGGGTCAAATGGTAAAAAAAGGAGAGTTGCTTATAACCTTCGATATGGCGGAAATCAAAGCGAAGGGCTATAAGGTAACAACGCCGATGGTGGTGTGTAATGCAGATAATTACAAGAATGTTGAATCTGTTGCCAGTGGCAGGGTAACACCCGAAGATAAGGTTTTAGAAATCAATTAATTGAAAGGTTATGGCAGAATGAAAGAGTTTAGCTATACAATAAAAGATAAGGTGGGCATACACGCCCGCCCGGCAGGAATGCTTGCAAAGCTGGCAAAGGGTTTCGAAAGTGATATCGTTATAAAAAAAGGCGAAAGCAGCGTAAACTTAGAAAAGCTTATAATGCTTATGGGAATGGGTATAAAATGCGGAGACACCGTAACGGTTACCGTGAGTGGTGCCGATGAAGAAACGGCCTATAAAGCGATTAAAGAATTTTTCGAAACAAATCTGTAAAAGTGAGGGGCGACAAAATGCTAAAATTTAAAGGCAAAGGGGTTTACGGCGCAATTGCCATAGGTTCGGCTTCGGTTTTTTCAAGAAAGCGAAAAACCAAAATTTGTCGCTCCGAAATTTGCGATATTGAAGCAGAACTTTTAAGATTACAAGAGGCGAAGCTTACAGCTATGCGGGAACTGGCCGATATTCACGAAAAAGCATTAAAAGAGGTTGGCGAAACCAACGCCCGCATTTTTGAAATTCATATGATGATGCTGGAAGACGACGATTATAACGACTCTATTCTAAACATTATTAAAACTCAATCGGTCAATGCGGAATATGCTGTAGGGGTTACCGCCGAGAATTTTTCTTCTATGTTTGCGGCAATGGAGGATTCCTATATGCAGGCAAGGGCCACCGATGTTAAGGATATTTCCGAGCGACTTATAGACTGTATGGTTTCCGGCAGGGAAGAGGTGGTAATAGACCGCCCTTCGGTTATTTGCAGCGACGACTTGACTCCCAGCGAAACAGTGCTTATGGATAAGGATAAAATTCTGGCCTTTGTTACGGCCTACGGCTCTTCTAATTCCCACACCGCAATACTTGCCCGCACTATGAATATTCCTGCGGTTATAGGTGTGGGGGAGGAGTTTCTTTCAAAAATTAAAGACGGCGACGTTGTGGCGGTAGACGGATTCCGCGGTGAGGTGTACGTAAATCCCGACAGCTCGGTTTTGAAGGAAATGGAACAGCGCCGCAAAGAGAGTTTGCAAAAAAAAGAGCTTTTAAAAAAGCTTAAGGGCAAGGAAAACGTAACGATTGACGGCAGGCAAATTAATATCTTTGCCAACATTGGCGGCACGGGAGATATCGGGGCTGTACTGGCTAACGATGCAGGGGGTATCGGGCTTTTCAGAAGTGAATTTTTGTATCTTGAGGGCGACGATTTCCCCACCGAAGAGCAGCAATTCGAGGCCTATAAAAGCGTGCTTATAAGTATGGCGGGCAAAAAGGTTATAATAAGAACCTTAGATATAGGCGCAGATAAGCAGGTTGGATATTTCAACCTCTCTCAAGAAGATAATCCGGCATTGGGCTTCAGGGCAATACGCATCTGCCTTGCCCGACCCGAGGTATTCAAAACCCAACTGCGCGCCCTTTTTCGCGCATCTGTTTTCGGAAGTTTAGGCATAATGTTCCCGATGATAGCCAGTGTTTGGGAGCTGTCGCGGGTGTTGGAAATATGCGAAGAGGTTAAAGCCGAGCTGAAGGAAAAGGGCGTGGAATTTAGCCGAAATATAGAAATGGGCATTATGATAGAAACCCCTGCCGCCGCTATAATCAGTGAAAAGTTAGCACCTATGGTAGATTTTTTCAGCGTTGGTACTAACGATTTAATTCAGTATACCCTGGCCTGCGACAGGCAAAATCCAAGGCTGGAGCCCTTTTGCAATCCTCACCACGAGGCGGTGCTGAACCTTATAAAATTTGCGGCTGAAAACGCCCATAAAAATGGTGCCTGGATTGGTATTTGCGGAGAATTGGCGGCAGATACCGAACTCACCGAATATTTTTTGAGAATAGGCATAGACGAACTGTCTGTTTCGCCCTCTTTTGTTCTTAAGGTCAGAGATAAGGTAAGGAGCATAAATTTGAATCAATAATATAAAGGGGCTGTCTCACTAAAGAAGTGAGGCAGCCCCTTTTACTTTGTTCTTTGTTTAAATTCCAAATAAATTTTTAGCGTTTTCTCGGGTTTTAGAGATGATTTCCTCGGCCGTGGTGCCGCGGATTTCGGCAATACGCTCTGCGGTGTAAAAAATCAGCCCCGAGTGGCAAAGCTTGCCGCGGAAGGGAACAGGGGCAAGGTAGGGACAATCGGTTTCAAGAAGCATTCGCTCGGCAGGTAGCATTTCCGCCACCTCCACTGTTTTGCGCGCATTCTTAAAGGTAACTACTCCGCCAATTCCTATATACATACCGAGATTTAATATTTCTTTAGCGGTTTCCACACTTCCCGAGAAGCAATGAAGCACACCCTTGGGTTTGTATTTTTTAAGAATTTCCAGAGTGTCGCCGTGGGCCTCGCGGTCGTGAACAATCACGGGTAAATCCAGTTGATTTGCAAGCCCAAGCTGTTTTTCAAACAACTCTATCTGTGGTTCTTTGGGAATATCCCAATAGTAGTCCAGCCCGATTTCGCCCAAGGCCACTACTTTTTTATGGGAAAGTAGCGGTATAATTTTTTTAAATTCGTCTTCGCTTTCTGGTAGATTTTCAGGGTGGAATCCCACAGCGGCATACATATTCTCGTATTTTTCTGCAAGGGCTATTGCGGCGTTGGAAGATGGAACGTCACAGCCGCAGGTAATAATTCCCGAAATGCCTCCCTCGTAAAGCCCCGACAAAAGCGGGTCGCGAATATCTCTGAACTTTTCGTCATCATAATGGGAGTGGGTATCGAAAATACCGCCGAAATTCGGCAAATCTTTTAAAATATCAAGCATTTATCTAACCTTACAGCCGGGGGCGATTCCGTCGGTGAAAATAACCTTAACATCGTCTTCGCCTGCATCTGCAGCAAGAATCATACCGTTGCTTTCAACTCCGCAAAGAACGGCGGGTTTGAGGTTTGCAACCACTATAACACCCTTGCCGATAAGCTCTTCGGGTTTATACCATTTGGCAATTCCACTGGCAACAATTCTGTCGGTTCCGCTACCATCGTCTAAGGTAAGCTTAAGCAGTTTCTTTGCCTTTTTAACCGGCTCGCAATCCTTAACGGTGGCGGTAAGAAGCTCTACCTTCATAAAGTCTTCAATGCCGATTTGTTCCATTGTTACAACGTTTTCGGCTTTTTTCTCTGCCTGCTTAGCCTTGGCTTCCTGCTCTGCCTTGATTTCTTCTAAAACCTTAGCTGTATCAATTCTCTGGAACAGTGGAGTGGCCTCGCCAACCACATATTCCTTAATTACACCGAAATTGAATGAGCTTTCATTAACCTGTAATTGCCCGAAAATTTTGGCCGAGCAATCGGGAATGATTGGCTCAAGTGCCACAGCAAGAATGCGGATAGATTCTAAAAGGTTGTACATAACCGTGTTGAGCCTTGGCATAGTAGCCTCGTCTTTTGCCAATACCCAGGGGGTGGTTTCGTCGATATATTTATTGCAATGCTTTGCAAAATTGATAACAGCTTCAACGGCGTCGGCGTTGCGGTAGTTATCCATAAGCTTGTGGTATTTTTCTACAGTTTCCTTGGCATCGGAAATAAGGCTCTCGTCAAATTCACCCTCGGGAGCGGCAGCAGTAATTTTGCCGCCGAAATACTTGTTGCTCATAGCAATGGTACGGTTCACAAGGTTGCCCAAGGTGTTAGCCAAATCGGAATTATATTTGGTTATAAAGCTTTCGTAGGTAATATTACCGTCTTGTGCGAAGGGCATTTCAGAAAGCAGATAGTAACGAACAGCGTCAACTCCGAAGCGGTCGGCCAGTTCGTCGGCATACATAACGTTGCCCTTTGATTTCGACATTTTATCGTCGGCAAAAAGCATCCAGGGGTGGGCTAAAACCTGCTTGGGAAGTGGTTCACCCAGGGCCATAAGAATAATGGGCCAATAAATGGTGTGGAAACGCACAATGTCCTTGCCTATAACGTGCAGGTCGGCAGGCCAATTCTTTTTGTAGTGGTCGGAGCTACCGTCGGGGTCGTAGCCAATACCCGTAATATAGTTGGAAAGTGCATCTATCCAAACGTAAATAACGTGCTTGGGGTCAAACTCCACAGGCACACCCCAGGTGAAGGAGGAACGTGAAACACACAAATCCTGAAGGCCGGGCTTAATAAAGTTGTTAACCATTTCGGCGCGGCGGGACTCGGGAAGGAATAAATCAGGGGTATCCTCGTAATATTTAAGCAACTGGTCGGAATATTTAGAAAGCTTTAAGAAGTAGGCCTCTTCTTTAGCGTCGATACATTCTCTGCCGCAGTCGGGACATTTGCCGTCTACAAGCTGAGAAGAGGTGAAGAAGGATTCACAGGGAACACAGTATTTGCCTTCGTATTCACTCTTGTAAATATCACCCTGGTCGTAAAGCTTTTTGAAAATCTTCTGAACGGTTTTCTCGTGGTAGTCGTCGGTAGTGCGGATAAACTTATCGTAGGTGGTGTTCATTTTATCCCAAACTGCCTTAATCTGACCTGCCACGTTGTCGACGTATTCTTTAGGGGTTATGCCGGCTTTTTTTGCATTTTCTTCAATTTTCTGGCCGTGCTCGTCGGAGCCGGTCATAAAATAAACATCGTAGCCCATTTTTCTTTTGTAGCGGGCAATCATATCTGCCAACACAATATCGTAAGTATTGCCTATGTGGGGTTTAGAAGAGGTATAGGCAATAGCGGTTGTAATGTAAAATTTTTGTTTTTCCATAAGGTTAAACACATTCCTTTCGGTGCAAAATGCCAATATATGTAATATTATACCACTCAACATATATTTTTACAAGTATTTAAATTAAATCCAAAACAACTCTACGATTCGTTTACTTTTTTCTGAAAATTTAGTTTTATTAAAGCGCTACCTCTTTAAGCTATAGGTTTACAAAATGGGGGCAGGGTGTTAAAATTAAAAAGTAAAGGAGTGTTTTTTATGAACCCCAAAAGCATAGGAAACAATATCTTAAAGCTTAGGAAAGAGAACGGCTGGACTCAGGCCTATCTTGCAGATAGATTGGGTGTTACCGACAAGGCTGTAAGCCGTTGGGAATCGGGCCAAGGCTACCCTGATATCGAGCTTATCCCCCAGTTGGCCGAGCTTTTCTGCGTTACTATTGACCGATTAATGCGCGGCGAGCGCAGGGGAATTGCCATTGCAGGCACCATACTTGTTGATGTTGTTAAGAATATCGACGAGTATCCACCCATTGGTATGCTGACCCACGTTAACGACGTTACCTATGCGGTTGGCGGTTGTGTGCCCAATACAGGTATCGACCTGGCAAAAATAGATATGAGCTTGCCCGTATCTGCCGTTGCTAAAGTTGGCTCCGACGAAAACGGCAAATATCTGGTTTCTCAGCTTCAAAAGTATGGTATTGACGTTAGTCGAATTACCTATTCAAATGAAATGCCCACCGGTTGCGACGATGTTATGAGTTGCCCCAAGGGTGAACGCTCCTTCTTTTTGCAAAGGGGTGCAAACGACGAGTTTTCACCCGAGGATATCGATATAGATAATCTTAACTGCAGCATACTTCACATAGGCTACATATTCTTAATGCAGAAGTTCGACGCTGCCGACCCTGAATTTGGCACAGTTCTGGCAAAGTTTCTTAGCGAAGTGCAGAAAAAGGGCATAAAAACCTCTATAGATATGGTAAGCGACAGCGGTGCCGATTATGCCGAAAAGGTGGTGCCGGTTCTTAAATATTGCGACTACGTTATTATCAACGAGCTTGAGTGTTGCACAATATGGGGTATCGACCCCCGCAATGCCGACGGTTCAATCAACACAGAAAACATTCGCCTTGCAATGCAAAAAACTATTGATGCCGGGGTTAAAGACAGGGTTATTGTTCACGCTAAGGAAGCCGGCTTTTTAATGGACAGCGAAGGCAACTTCTTTGTGGTTCCTTCCCTTAACATTCCAAAAGAGCTTATAAAGGGCAGCGTTGGTGCCGGCGATGCATTCTGTGCAGGTAGTCTTTACGGTATTTATAACGGATACGATGCCGAAACTCTGCTGCGTTTTGCCTCAAGTGCCGCCGCAAGCAACCTGTTTTCGGAAAATTCCATCGACGGAATGTTAAATAAAATTGAAATTGAAAAATTAGAAGAAAAATTCGGGAGAAAAGTGTTATGAAAAGAGCAGAATACAACGCACAGGTAGAAAAAACCCTTAAATACTTCGAAAAGGCAGGAATCGCCTTAACCGATAGCGAGAAGAAAAACGTAGAGATTGCCGATTTCGGCAAAAACAATCTTAACGAAATTGGACTTCAGCTTGTGGTTTACGTAAACACCGAAAAGGTTTGTGCCAAGGAAATGGTGTTAATGCCTTATCAGACCTGCCCCGAGCATAAGCACGTTCCCACAGCTGGTATGAGCGGCAAGGAGGAAACCTTCCGCTGCAGAATGGGTGAGGTTTACCTTTATGTTGAGGGCGAGGGAACCGCCGAGGGAATTAAAGCCAAAATTCCCGCCAGTGACGTAACCGTTTTCCACGAGGTAGTGCTTAAAGAGGGTGAACAATACACCATCTACCCCGAAACCCTTCACTGGTTCCAGGGCGGCCCCGAGGGTGCAGTTGTTTCTGAGTTTTCCACCCGCAGCACCGACGAAACCGATATATTCACCGACAAAGAAATTGTTAGAGAAACTGTAATAGAGGATTAATGCTATGTTAGTAAACTATAAAGAAATGCTGGAAAGAGCCCGTCGAGAGGGCTATGGCGTAGGCCTTTTTAACACCACAGATACCGATATGCTTGAGGGTGCTATTGCCGCCGCTGAAGAGCTGCGCGCACCTATTATAATCGGTACTGCCGAGGTGCTTTTACCCTTTGGCGAATTATCTCTTATCGGCCCTTCAATTATTGAAGCAGCCAAACGTGCCACCGTTCCCGTTGCCGTAAACTACGACCACGGCCTTACCTTCCAGCGTTGTATGGAGGCTTTGAAATTAGGCTTCACCAGCATTATGTTCGACGGTTCAGCCGGCAACCCCGAAAAGAACATCGAAATCACCCGAGAGGTTGTAAAGGTTGCCCATGCATTTGGCGCCACAGTTGAGGGTGAAATTGGCCACGTTGGACAGGCCGATTCCGAAGACAACACCAACACCGACAGCTACACCACCCCCGAAGAGGCCGAGGCCTTTATCCGTGCAACAGGGGTCGATGCTTTGGCAGTTGCTATAGGTACCGCCCACGGCGCATATAAATCAAAACCCAAGCTCGATATCGGCAGATTAAAGCAGATTTCCGACCGAGTAGACACCCCCTTGGTGCTTCACGGCGGTTCGGGTCTTTCAGACGACGATTTTAGAAACACCATTAAAAACGGTATTGCAAAGGTTAACATCTTTACCGACCTTCTTAACGCAGGCAGCAAGGCTATGGTAGACGGACTTCTTCAGGGTAAATCTTACCTTGAAATCCGCGACATCAAGAAGGAATACATTAAAGAAGCCGTTAAACGCAAAATCAAGGTTTTCGGCTGCGACGGAAAATATTAAAATCACAAAGGCAAGGGTATAAATTACGCCCTTGCCTTTTTACTATTCTCTTGACTTGCGATACACTTGAATATATAATATATTTGTGCAAAAGTTTCTTTTTTGGAGGCTGTGTTTATGGGCAAGGCTATAGAAAAATTATATAAAGAGGGTAGCGTTAATTGTAAGCGTATACCTACAGATAAATTATTTATTCACGACAAGGCGGTTGTCGATTACACAGGCCATATCGATGATACCTTCACGTTTGTTGAAAACTTCGACCTTTTGAGACCCGAGCTTTGGGCAAGATTTGTGGAGCAATTTCGTATAAACCCCGACGACCAGGACAACGGCTGGCGTGGTGAATATTGGGGAAAGATGATGCGAGGCGCCAGTTTTGTTTATTCCTACACCCGCAATGAAAAACTCTTAAAAGTTCTTACCGACACGGTAGAGGATATCCTCACCACTATGGACCACCTTGGCAGAATAAGCAGTTATTCTGTTGGTGCGGAGTTCGACGGCTGGGATATGTGGAGCCGCAAATACGTGCTGCTGGGTATGCAGTATTTTATGGAAATCTGCGAAGACGAGGAGCTTAATTTCAGACTTATTGAAGCCCAGAAAAAGCAGGTGGACTACATAATTTCCAAGGTGGGCACCACCGAGGGTAAAACCCCCATAACCAAAACCTCTAATTTCTGGAAGGGGCTTAATTCCTCTTCAATTTTAGAGCCGGTTGTAAGACTTTACGACCTGACGGGAAAGCAGGAGTATCTTGACTTTGCCACCGAGATTATCAAGTGTGGTGGTGTAAACGGCGACGATATTTTTAAACTTGCTTTCGACAACGAAATCGACCCCTATCAATACCCCGTGGTAAAGGCTTACGAAATGATTTCCTGCTTCGAAGGTTTGCTTGAATATTACAGAGCAACCGGCGCTGAGGATTGCTTGAGCGCAGTTCTTAACTTTGCTCGAAGATTGGGAAAATCTGATATAACCATAATCGGCTCGGCAGGCTGCACTCACGAACTGCTTGACCACGCCGCCGCAAGGCAAACCGATACCGCCTATCAGGGCATTATGCAGGAAACCTGCGTAACCGTAACCTGGATGAAATTCTGCCTTCAGTTGCTTGCTATAAGCGGTGAAATTGAGTTTGCCGACTATTTTGAGCAGGCTCTTTACAATGCCTATTTAGGTGCTGTAAACACCGAAAAAATTGTGGATAAATTGGTGCTTGAAACCTATCCCACCGCAATTCTCGAGGCTCTGCCCTTCGATAGCTATTCCTCACTTTTGCCCAACACCCGCGGCAGGGGAGTAGGCGGCCTTCGACTTATGCCGGATAACCATTACTACGGCTGCTGCGCCTGTATCGGTGCGGCAGGTATCGGTATGACACACAAAGCGGCTACAATGCTTTGCAAGGGCGGTGTGACCCTTAATCTTTACATAAACGGCACCACCAAAACCGTAACCCCCGAGGGCAACCCATTAACCCTTAAAATTAACACACTTTATCCCGCAGAGGGCAGGGTGGAAATAACCTTAAATTTGGAAAAAAGCGAAGCCTTTGAGCTGAACCTTCGCGTACCCTTATGGAGCGAAAAAACCGCCCTTTCGGTTTGCGGCGAAGCCGTGAAGGTTAAGAAGGGCTACAATACCGTAGCAAGAGAATGGAGCAACGGAGATAAAATTATTTTAGACCTTGATATGCGTACCAAGGTTATTTTGCCACCCTCCAACCCCAGCGACGTTATTCACGTAGATCTTGGTGAAGAATGGAAGGTAATTCCACGCACAGTTACCGAAACTCCCGAAGCAAAGCTGCATATAGCCCTTCGTCGCGGCCCGCTGGTGCTTGCCCGTGATGCAAGGCTCGACGGCACAGTAGACGAGGCAGTGCATATTAAGTACGATAAAGATGGAGTGGTGGAGCTTAGCCCATCACATTCTGCAAAATTCCCCACTTTGGTAGAATTCAAGGTTCCCACCACAGAGGGTGGAGAATTCACGGTTATCGACTATTCCTCTGCCGGAAAAACCTGGCGAGAGGATTCGAAATACGCCTGCTGGTTGCCTACCGAGGCTTATTGGGAAAAATAGCAAAAGAAGGATATTAATGAGCGAAATTAATAGTTTTAAAAAAGGAATAATCAACGGCCTGTCGATTTGCCTTGGATATCTTTCGGTATCCTTTGCATTTGGCATATTTGCCGTAAGCAGCGGCTTAAATATATGGCAGGCTCTGCTTATATCTGTAACAAACGTTACCTCTGCAGGGCAACTGGCGGCAGTGCCGATAATTTGTAACGGCGGTGGGCTTTTAGAGCTTGCAATGTCGCAGCTTGTAATCAACTCGCGTTACTCTTTAATGTCGGTGTCGCTTTCACAAAAATTGGGAGAAAGCATAAAATTGCGGCATAGATTTTTAATAGCCTTTGGCAACACCGACGAGGTTTTTGCCGTGTCATCGTCGCAAATTGCCAACGTTGGCAAAAAATATATGTACGGACTGATACTTACCCCCATACTTGGGTGGTCCTTCGGCACTTTTCTCGGTGCCGTGGCGGGTAACCTTCTGCCCGAAATTGTTACCACCTCTCTTGGTGTGGCAATTTACGGAATGTTTGTGGCGATTGTTGTGCCTCAAATTAAGGTGGAACGCTCGGCATTTGCTTGTGCAGGCATTGCAGTGGCATTTAGCTGTGCCTTCTATTATTTGCCCGCTTTAAAGGTAATTCCCAGCGGCTTTGTGGTTATAATCTGTGCGGTGTTAGCCAGCCTTATTATGGCGGCAGTGGCCCCCATAACACCTCAGGAGGTGGTAAACGATGAATAACGAAAAATTTTTCATCTACCTCTTTGTAATGGCAGGGGTAACCTATCTTGTAAGAATGCTGCCACTTGTATTGGTTAAGAAAAAAATCACCAACAGATTTATTCTTTCCTTTCTTCACTACGTTCCAATTGCGGTTTTAAGCGTAATGACCATCCCCGCCGTTTTCTATGCAACCTCAAATGTATACAGTGCTGTTGCAGGCTTTGCTGTGGCGGCGATACTTGCCTACTTTGGAAGAAGTCTTCTGACGGTTGCAGCTTCGGCATCTGTGGCGGTGTTTGCGGTAGAGCTCGCAATGAAATACTTATAAAAGAATATAAGGTTATTAATCAAAAATTATAAAAACACTTAAAATAATCCATTTACACAGTTTTGATTCTATGTTAGTATTAAAGCATAACATTAGCTAAGGAGATTTTTTATGAGAAAAATTTTAGCATTGCTTTTGACTCTGGCACTTCTCGGCTCCGGTTTTACCGCCTTTGCCGACATAATTGTTGAAGAAGATGGCAACGCTTCGGGTGGCTTCGGTGACAACAATGTGGAAGTAGAAGATACCTTGGACGACGAGGAGATTGAAGCTTCTCTTACAAAGCCTCTTTATTTCAACGACTTCGAAAATTGTGGTGCATTTACAGGGTCGAATGCCACAAACGGATATTTTACAATTGCAGATTTTGGGAACTCTACCTATGGTAAATCAGTAAAAGCTGGTGGTGCAACTTGGAAATCTGTACAAGGTTCTGCCAACTGCGGTAAATACACCTGGAACGGAGTAGAATATACAGCCTTCAATGAACCTTTAGAGCAAAACACGGACTACATATTGGCATTTGATTATAAGAGTGATAATAACGACCAGAATTACTGCCTATCCTTTGCTCCGCAGCTACCTGCATTCAGCGGCATTTATAGTAACAAAGAAGACTGGAGACATAATATACCCGCCAGTTCGGATTGGACCACCTATGCTGTTAAATTCAATAGCACTACCGCGACCTATGTTAATATTAAAATCAACACCTTGTCATCAAGTGCCACAACATATATTGATAACTACGGCATCTATGAGCCTGTAAAATTAACAGTTAAAGGTTTGGATGCAGAACTCAATATAACCCAAGGTGTTTACACAGACGGTTATCTGGGCAAGGGCTCGGCACTTGTAGCTGCCGCTCCCGATGGAATGACCATCAAGTCTGCCACAATGGGTGGCAAGGATATCGAGCTCAAGGACGGCAAGATCGAGATTTCAAGGGTAACGGGAGATATTGAAGTAACCGTTGTCAGCGGTCTTGTAAATCTTAACAAGAATTACCTTGTTAAAAACGGCTATGTGTACGTACCTAAGGGTCAGCCTATCGCCACATTCTCAGAGAAGGCTTTGGTAGGTGAAACCTATACCTTGACAGATTCTGAAGGCACACTCAAACTCCACGACGGAATTCTCTATTCCAGCGATAAGCTGAGCATCAAGGTAAGTTCCACCGATACGGAGGAATTCGGCTTCAAGTACCTTCTTGATGCCGACGGCACCGATACCTACGTGGTGTCCGACGTTGTTTATCTGTTAGACCGTATGCTTGGAAAAAAGACCCCCGCAGAAGAGGACGACTTAAACGGCAGTGGCATCTTAACCGTATCAGATTTAGTGTTAGTGAGGCATCATATTTTGACAGCCAATGGTAATTATTCGATTGATAAAGAAAAACTTGAAGAAGAAAAAGCTAAGGTAGCGGCCGAGGCCGAGAGCTTCGGTATAACCGACGAAATGCTTAAGGCGTCTGTTGCCAATGTAGGTAATCGTTCAAGGGTTGCCAACGTTATGAAAAAGGCTCTTCGAGGCGAAAACATAACCATTGCTACAATTGGCGGCTCCATCACCGAGGGAACGGGTATTACCGTGGCAGACGGCAGAGCTGAAAAATGCTGGGCAGCCCTTATGGCTGACTGGTGGAAGCGTATGTTCCCCGGCCAGGTCACCTTTGTTAACGCAGGTATTGCGGGCACCAGCAGTGTGTTTGGTATACATCGTCTTGAAGACGATGTGCTGAAGCACGACCCCGACCTTCTCTTTATCGAATTTGCCGTAAACGACGGCAAGCAAACGGGCTCTGTCCGCAGTTGTCAGGAGGCTCTTATTCTTAAGATGTTAGAGCGCGGAGATGCCGCAATTCAGATGTTCTTTACCACCCTTAGCTATAATGGCGGCGGCGGTCAGGAAACCTACCAGCCATTGGGTGAATACTATGATATTCCGGGGATTTCTCCCCGTGATGCTTTCTGGGGCAAAACCTTCGAGAATGCCGACGGCAAAACCTACGACTTTGCAGGTCTTACCGCCGACGGTACCCATCCCAATATAATGGGTAACGCTATGGTAGCGGTTCTTACCAACAACTACCTTAACGGCGTATATGCAGACCTTACGGAAATCAGCGATCAGCCGGGTGCCATTCCCGAAGCCACCTTCGAAGATGATACCCCCAACTATATGGATCTTCTTACCTTCGACCCGGGTCTTAATGAGGAAGATAGCCTTTCTGCTGGCGGCACTGTTACCGTAACCGACTACGGCTGTTTCAGTAAATGTACCGATTCCACCACCTTCAGAAGCACCTGTGACCCTTGGTATGGTGTAAGATATAAAAACGGCGATATTAAACCTATGGTTATAGATATTGACAATTGCCACGTACTTGGTATATCCAACCAAACATCATCTACCGGCTATAAGTTTACTGTTGAAGTATTTGAGCAGGGAACAGACACCCGCATTTACTCTAAGGAGCTTAGCAGCAACCACTCATCAGAGGCTGCTGTAAGAACCCACCCCGCATCTTTCGAGAGCGTAGAGGGTAAAGACATAACCGTTAAAATTACACCTGTTGAAGGAACTGGTGATACACTCACAATTAGGAATATTTACATTTCTTAATTTAACAAGATAAAATTCAGGGCTTCCCAATATTGGGAAGCCCTTTAGCTTTGCAGTTATTAAATTTTAAAAACCTTCTATATTAAGTATACCTGCTTTCTTGTACCATTCTACAACCTTTTTGTAATCGTAGGTGGGCTCGCCTGTAAGGTAGTGGTTTTTGTAGGTCTTGCCGTCGACTGTGTATTCAATCAGCAGAAGAGTCTGACCCTTGATAGCGGTAAGCTTTGTCAGGTCACAGGTTGAAAGGGGAGTGGCTTCGCCCTTGCCTTCGGCGATAACCTTGCCGCTTTCGATGTCGGTAACCTTGTATTTAACTGCCTTTACTTCCTGGGTTTCGTTGGCAACGCAAAGCTCCATCACGCTTTCATCTTTACAGGGGTCGCGGAACATCACACATACGGGGGTCTGTGAGCGCTTAATGGTGAAATATGCCAGCTTGCGGTTGTAGTAATAATCCACCACAGCGTCGGAAAATTGTGGCCAACCGTCTAAAAGATTCCACCAGATAATGCCTGTACGCTCCCATTTGCCACTTCTGAAGCGTTCAATAAAATACTTAAAGGCTTCGGATTGGCTTATCTGAGAAGCAAGGCTGAAATCCTCTAACCCGTCGGGCACAGTGTCACCAAACAGAATGTCAAGGTGGCTTGCCATAAGGGCTATTCTGTAATAGTTATAATTGCGTTCCTTTTCTGTTTCCATACAGGCGGCGTGAACAATCCAGGCTTCGTTATCCTTCCAGGGCCATAAGTTTTCGGGAGCAATAAACTTCTCAACACTTTTAGGAGATGGGCAGCCGTGATAGCCGGTTTCGCTTGCAAATCTACAAACGGCATTTTTGTAAAAATCTTCTTTATAATATCTGCGTGGTCCCCAAAGGTGGTCTTCAGGGATTCTGTGCGTCATACCCTCTGCGAATGCCTTTTGAGAAATATAGGGGGAGGAGGGAAGATAAGGGCGAATAAGGTCTTCCTCGGCAACGGCTTCGGGAAGCACCTTGCGGGTTAGCAGATTTTCGTTGGGGTTGCGGTGGCGTGCTATAATCTGGTCAACCTCGTTATCTCCCGCCCAAAGGAACAAACAGGGGTGTTGACGGTATTTTTTGATTATTTGCACTGCTTCATTTTTAAGCTGGGCCTGAAAGTCCTCGTCTTGAGGATATACGGCGCAGCCCATTGCAAAATCTTGCCATACGGCAATACCATGCTCATCGCAGAAGTCGAAAAACTCTTGATTCTCGTAAACGTTTCCGCCCCAACAACGAACAATGTTACTGCCGCTGTCCCACAACAATTCTAATGCTTTAGGCAGTCTTTCAAGGTCGCGGGAATGGAAGGCGTCCAGCGGCACCCAGTTGGTGCCCATTGCGAAGAAGGGCTTTCCGTTAACCTCGAATTTAAAATCTCCCTTGCCGTTTTCATCTATATAATCGGTTTTTACAAGTTTTACATATCTAAGGCCGAATTTAAAGGTTTTTTGGTCGCATACCTTGTCGCCGTGCAGCAGGCGCACAGTAACATCGTATAGGTTCTGCTCGCCCATATTGCGGGGCCACCAAAGCTTTGGGTTATCAATATCGGCATCAAGAAAACCTTCGGTGTGCCACAGCTTAGATTTACGATAAAGCCTTGAATCACCGCAGACACCCTCTATTTCTAAGGAATACTCCTGAATCAGGTCACCCTCTACGTCAACATCGAAGTAGCAGGTAGAGAAGCTGAAGTTATTTTCGTGCTTTACGTACATATATGTGGAATTAATACGCTCGGGCTTTTTGTGAATAAGGTATACAGGCTTCCAGATTCCCCCCGAAACAATGCGGGGCATAATATCCCAACCAAACATACTGTTGGCCTTTCTTACCCTTTCGCCTGCGCCGTTGTAAGGCGGCATAGCTGTGACCCCTGCACCGAATTTTTCGTCGCGAGCATATATCATTGTTGGAATTATATGTACTAAAAGCTCGTTTTTGCCTGACTTCAGTTCTTCTGAAACATCAATCTCACATTCCAAAAACATATTGTCGGTGAATTCTATGAACTCGCCGTTAAGGTATATTTCCGAAATGGTATCTATGCCGTCGAATTTAAGCATAAAGCCCTCGGGGTCTCCGCTGAAATCGAAATTGCAAACGTACCAAAGGTGGCGATTTTCAAGCTTCTGCGCCTCTAAGGTATTTACGTCGTAGAAAAGATCACCGATAAGTCCGGCCTTTTCCATATCCAGCTCAAAATTGCCGGGAACCGAACCTTTGATGCAGGGAATCCCTTTAGTTTTAAGAAGCTTTTCGCTTATTATCAGGTCGGCATAATCTTTGCAGTCCTTGTGCTCTGCAATATAAAGTCGCCAGGGTCCGCTAAGATCTTGTTTAAAATCGTATATTTCCATAAAAGTAACCTCCTTTTATGCTTTCATTTTATCATATAACTATCTAAATGCAACACTTTTTTTGCTTTTTTTAAATAAAAGTTCTGAATGGAGCGCTCGCTTAGGGATAAAATGCCTTAAAAAGTAAATTTTTGCGGCCTAATGTGTTAAAAAGCCGTGGTATACGTCAGTATCACCACGGCTTTTTGCCTTTTATTCCACTAAAAATTTATCTTTTTTAGGTGCAGGGCAGTTTTGTAAGAATAACTTTGTTTCGATTTCGAAGTTGCGAAAACGCAGTAATACTTTATGTCTTACAAGTTTTTGGAACAAGAAAGCGTACAAATTTATCTGAAAAACCAATTTGTCCCTTAGTGAACGCTCCAAATGGAGCGCTCCGCAGGTTAATTAACCTTTTGATAATATACATCTAAAATCAGCTCGAACAACGCCTGCTCGTCTACAATAAACTCGGCCTTTTTCTCGCCATTCTGCAGAGTTTCGGATTCTCGAAGCTGCCCTTTAACGCTTAAAAAGTTTACGTGGGGGTTATCCATACTGCCAATAACACAGGAAGTAAGATAAGAGATTTTTGCGGCATTAAGGTTGTTAACGTTATAATCCGAAATTATGTTGTAAAGCGAAATGGGAAAGGTGATATCAGCCTTTGTTTTGTTTATGGCTGCATTGGCAAATTTTTGCAGATATTGTTTTTGGCGCTGCATTCTGGTAACGTTGGAATCTAATTTTGTAATATCTCTTTGCCTTACAAAGGCAGCAGCCTTATTTGGGCTGTCGAGAATGGTTTTCTCGCCTT
The DNA here is from genome assembly GCA_045546235.1 of Acutalibacteraceae bacterium. GTDB lineage: Bacteria > Bacillota > Clostridia > Oscillospirales > Acutalibacteraceae > UMGS1532. The sequence continues at coordinate 8,340 of JAZQCL010000026.1, read as the reverse complement.
TTGTAAAGGAAATACCGTAGATAGATGAATAGAAACTGTCGGGGGAGGTTACGGTTATATTGTTTCCTATAGCTTCGTTCAAGGTGCCTATGGCGTTAAGGTCTATTGCAACGTAAGAATTGATAGGAATACCGTAAAACAGGCTTGAAACCGAATCAACCATATTTTTGCAACTTGTTTTTTTACCGTCTCCGCCTGCGTAGCTAAGGCAAAGCTGTTGCTTTCTAATGCCAATGTAGCTTCCGCTGTCGGTATAGGCTTTCATTTCAACTATGGTGTCACGGTTAATTGCAATGGCATTTACTTCGCCCGTAGCCGTGTCGATTGTAAGCAAAAAGTTTGCATCTGACTGACCATTTTTACCAAAGCCCGTTGCTGAGTCCAGATTGTTTTTATCAATGCCCATACAAAGTATAGAGGTTACGTTGGGGTTAAGCTTGTAGGTGGAGCCATTGTAGCTTACGGTTTTGCCGTTATCCTCGGGTACGGCTTGTTCAATTGTTTCGGGAACCTTAACAACCGCCTTATCGTTCTGCAGCATTTGCTTTTTACCCACCAATATAAGTGTGAAGGCGGTAATCATAAGAATTAAAACTATGCTTAGTAAACAGATAGCAACAATAACAATCTTTTGAGTTCTCTTTTGTTTTTTCTTGCGCTTTTCTTTTCGCCTTATGGATTTTTCGGCATGCTTTTTCTCTGCCTCGGCAATGCCAATGTAACTAATCCCAAGGTCAAGTTCTTCGTTTGCTTCCGGATTATTTTGTGATGGTGTCATCTATTAAAACTCCTTGAACAAGATATCTGTAGTTAGATTCATTACCTATGCAGGTGCTGAGTGTAATAAGCCTGTCGGAGGTGGTTAATTTTTTTCCTGTTGCGTTACATTCCAGAGATTTGGGATTTTCCACTCCCTTAAGATACTCTGCAAAAACCTTAGGGTCGCCAAAATCGTAGGAATTAAGTATATGTCGGTTGTCGGATTTATAGGCGGCAACAATTTCGTATTTCAGAATGTGCCCCTTAGTATATATATAAATGTATCTGTTTTCATCAAAGAACTTCTTATCCCTGAATTTATGCAGATTTTGGAACATAGAACCGTCAAGCATATTGTGACCGTAGATAAGGGTGTTGGGGTCGGAAAAATCTTTTTTGTTAAGCTTTTCGGTGTATATAGAGCCGTTTATATCGTAATTCTTATCGATATTATGGTCAAGATAAAAGCTGTCGGCTTCGGTATAGCTTTGAACTATTGGGTAATCCACCTCTGTGTTGGGAATTTCTATCCAGGCGTAAATATCCTTGTTCCTTTTTTTCAGTGATGTAAAATCAATAGGGTTTTCGGGAAGCTCTTGCATAACCGACGAAACGGTGTGCTTAACCTCTGAACGCAGGCTTTCGGTAGCTTTTTCCGATTGTTTCATAGAATAAACTTCCTTGATAATCAGCACTGCGCACACAGCACAGATAATGCAAGCCACAATAAAAATTGTTAAATATACAGCTCGTTTGTTTTTCATTAAGCATCACCTCGCCAAAAGATATTCGCATAAACAAAAACCCCGCCGAAAGAAAGCTAAGGCAGGGTTTGCGTTTTTAATTATTTTGCAAGCTTCTTAGAAACGAATGCAGCGGCTAACGAAACAGAGAACAATCCGGTAAGAAGAACCAAAGACCTATGGCCGGTTTCCGGGGAGGTGTCGGAATCGTTAACCTCGCCCTTATCTTCTTCCTCGTCTTCTTCATCGGGTTCTTCTTCGTCGGGTTCTTCTTCATCGGGTTCTTCATCTTCAATTGGTTCGTCTTCTTCTACTTCTTCAAAAATGCTTTTGATTTCGATATCACCTAATGGAAGAATAACCACTCTGTCGCTGTTGATGTCGCCCGAAACAACCTCGTAATCACCAGTAATATCCCATCTTACAAAGGCATAGCCGGGATAACCCTCGTGGGCAACCAGCTCAATGGTTTCGCCATCGGGAATTATTTCGTAGTTTCCGCTTTCCAAGCCGTCAATATTGTGGGTGTAGGTAACTTTGTGTTCTTTCTTACCTTCGGGGCTTCCGGCGGCAAAAGCAACTGTGGTTAAAGACATTGCAAGAACCAAAGCGGTTAAAAGTGCAATAAACTTCTTCATAAAAACAAATCCTCTCTGCACGGAAATTAATTATGTATATATTTACAGAGTGATTATAACACAATCGGTCAAAAAAGTAAAGGGCTTTAATAGGATTTTTTTGCAAAATACACTGCCAATGAAAAATTGTTAAAAAATTATCAAATTATACCCCAAAAGCCCTTGCGAAGTCGGGCGAAATATGTTATAAATATATACTAAGGGTACTTGTGTGGCGCGCGACCTTGAAAGGCGTGTGCAATTACCCACAATCAATCTCTAAGGAGGAAATGTTAATGCAGAAAAAATTCAGCACGCTCCCCTTTAACGGCACTGAGGAGCAGAAGAAACAGCTTGATGCAGTTATTGAAGCACATAAGCACGATAAAAGTCAGCTTATGGCAGTAATGCAGAAAGCACAGGACATCTACGGCTACCTGCCAAAAGAAGTTCAGGTAATGATTGCCGAGGGTATGGATGTACCTATGGAAAAGGTATATGGTGTTGCCACCTTCTATGCTCAGTTCTCGCTTTCCCCCAAGGGCAAATACAACATCTCGGTTTGCCTTGGTACTGCTTGCTATGTTAAGGGTGCAGGAGATATATTTGATAAATTCAGCGAGATTCTCGGCATTGGTGCCGATGAATGCACTGCCGACGGAAAATTCTCACTTACCGCTTGCCGTTGTATAGGTGCTTGTGGTTTGGCCCCTGTTCTCACCGTTAATGATGAGGTATACGGCCGCCTTACCGTCGACGATGTTCCCGGTATTCTTGAAAAGTATAAGGATTAATCAAAATTTATTCAATAAAGGAAAGCTTATATGAAAATTTCCACTATGAAAGAATTGCTCGGTGCAGAGGTTATTTGCTGCGAGGAAAATCTTGGAAAGCACGTTTATTCTGCCTGTGGAAGCGATATGATGAGCGATGTTCTGGCGTATGTGAAAGACCAGGCTGTGTTGCTCACGGGGCTTGTGAATTCTCAGGTTATAAGAACCGCTGAAATGATGGATATGGTTTGCGTTGTTTTGGTTCGTTCCAAGGCTCCCACAGAAGAAATGATTGAGCTGGCCAAGGAAGGTGGCATAGTACTTATGACAACCGCCAAACGTATGTACGATGCCTGCGGAATTCTTTATTGTAACGGACTTGTTGGAAACAAGGTGAAGCCATGAGTGAAGTATTGAATTTTCACTTTGATGTCGACGGTGAAAATTTCACCTCGGCGGGTCAGGCCTCGGTGCTTGTAAAGAAAAATCTCAGAAGACTCGGCATTTCTCCCGAAATTATAAGGCGAGTATCTATCGCTATGTACGAGGGTGAAATCAATATGGTTATCCACGCCGGCGGCGGAACTGCCGACGTTAACGTGGCCGAAGATTCTATCGAGATTGTTCTTTGCGACAATGGCCCCGGAATTAAGGATATCAACCAGGCAATGCAGGAGGGCTTCTCCACAGCGCCCGACAGTATTCGTTCCTTGGGCTTCGGCGCCGGTATGGGCTTGCCGAATATGAAAAGGTACACCGACTATATGGATATTGAATCTACAGTAGGAAAGGGTACCACCATAACTATGAAGGTTAATCTGTAATCGGTAGGTATCAGGTTATGAACACATACGAACATTCTGTTTATATAGATGTCGCTAAGTGCAATGGCTGTACAACCTGCCTTAGGCATTGCCCAACCGAGGCAATCCGAATACGCGATAACCACGCGGTTATTGACGGAGAACGTTGTATCGATTGCGGAGAATGTATAAGGATATGCCCGAATAAGGCAAAAAAGGCAGCCTTCTCTAAGCTTGACGCTATGAACGGCTTCAAGTGGAAAATTGCACTTCCGGCACCTACACTTTACGGTCAGTTTGATAATCTTGACGATGTAGATTATGTTTTGAATGGTCTTAAACGCATCGGATTCGACGATGTTTACGAGGTTTCTGCCGCGGCGGAAATGGTTTCTAACTACACTAGAATGTATTTAAAAACCGAAGGAATTAAAAAGCCTGTTATCAGCTCGGCCTGCCCAGTAGTGGTAAGGCTTATAACGCTAAGGTTTCCCTTCCTTGCCGATAACATTGTTCAAATGCTGCCTCCAATGGAAATTGCAGCAATGTTAGCAAGAAAAAAGACCATTGAGGAACATCCCGAGCTAAAGCCAGAGGAAATAGGCGTTTGCTTCATTTCGCCCTGTCCCGGCAAGGTGAGTTACGTAAAAAACGGCTTTGGAGATTATAAAAGCAATGTTGATGTTGTCGTTTCCATAAGCGACGTTTATTTTAAGCTTATAAACGAGATGAAGCCAACCGATGTTATAGACACTCTGTCCGATTCCGGTATGATTGGAATTGGCTGGGCTACCGCCGGTGGAGAGGCAAAGGCTATTTTGAACGAAGATTATCTTGCGGCCGATGGTATTGACAACGTAATTCGGGTATTGGACCAGATAGAAGATGGAAATATCCCCAAGCTTGAATTTATCGAGCTTAACGCTTGTACAGGTGGCTGTGTGGGTGGAGTTATGACCATTCAGAACCCCTTTATCGCAAGAGCAAGACTACGTACATTAAGAAGGTATTTGCCTGTTTCACAGCATATAGTTTCTCCCGATGACGATAAGTATATTCCCGACAACTACTTTTTTGAAGAGTTCCCCACCTATAAGCCCATTTCCCGCCTGTCCGACAGTATGGCGGAATCAATGCGTATGATGGCGGATATTCAGAAACTTAAGGCAGAGCTGCCGGGTATCGACTGTGGCTCTTGCGGTGCGCCCAATTGCCGCGCCTTTGCAGAAGATGTGGTTAAGGGTACGGCAAATCCCAACGATTGCATTATCAAAATGCGGGAAGAGGTAAAAAAATATCTCGAAGAAAGGCAAGAGAAGAATGACGGTTAACGAGCTTGTTGCAAAGGCTGAATTAAAGGCTTTGTGTGTGCCCGAAGGCGATAGGGTAATCGATGGTGTTTACATCGGCGACCTGCTTAGCTGGGTTATGGGCAAAGCAAGAGAGGATAACGCCTGGATTACCATTATGACCAACATCAACGTGGTAGCCGTGGCATCGCTTTCCGACGTGGCCTGTGTAATTCTTGCCGAGGGCACAGCTCCCGACAACGAGGTGTTAGCCACAGCAGAGGCGAAGGGAGTTAATATTCTCTCCAGCCCTCTTGGTGCTTACGAAATCGCTGTAACACTGGCGAAAGTATTGTGATATGAAGTACTATTACGATCTTCACATACATTCCTGTCTTTCTCCCTGCGGAGACGACGATAGCACCCCTTACAACATCGCAGGTATGGGGGTTGTGAACGGACTCAATATAATGGCTCTTACCGACCATAATAGCTGCAAAAACTGCCCCGCATTTTACACCGCTGCAAAACGTCAGGGAATTATCCCAATTGCGGGTATGGAGCTTACCACCTCTGAGGATATTCACGTGGTTTGCCTTTTTGAAAGCTTAGAGGCGGCAATGAGCTTCAGCGAAACGGTGGAAAAGCGGCGAATACTTGTGCCTAACCGAGTTGATATATTCGGAAGTCAATTGGTATATGATGCCGAAGATACCGTGCTGGAGGCCGAGCCTAATCTTCTATCAAACGCCACCACAATTTCGGTAGACGAAGCACCGCAGCTTGTGAATAGCTACGGCGGAATTTGCTATCCTGCCCATATAGATCGCTCAGCAAACGGCATAATCTCCACTCTTGGCACATTTCCGCCTTTAAAGGGTGTAACCTGTGCCGAATTCCACAATAAGGAATTAATAGGGGAGTATACCGAAAAATACGGGCTTCAAGGGCTTACCAAGGTAGTTAGCTCCGATGCGCATTATCTTTGGGATATAAGCGAAAAAGAGAACTATTTTGATATCGACGACGAACCATATAGCAGCGATTTGGTAAGGCATAGATTATTTAAAATGCTACGAGGTGAATTATGAAAGAGCTATCTCTCAACATTTTAGATATAACGGAAAATTCTGTAAAAGCAGGTGCAACACTTACCGAAATATTAATAGAAGAAACCTCCGATAGGCTGCAGCTCAGCATTATTGATAATGGCTGCGGAATGTCGCGAGAAATTTTGGAGGGTGTGGAAAATCCCTTCTACACCACCCGTACCACCCGAAAGGTGGGCCTTGGAATTCCGCTTCTTAAAATGGCGGCGGAGCAAACCGAAGGAAGCTTTAATATAACTTCGGTACACGAAAGTGATGATAGCGAAAACCACGGCACCACGGTGCAGGCGGTTTTCAACAAAAACCATTTGGACTACACCCCCTTGGGTGATGTGGTTTCCTCAATCACCACTCTTATTCACGGCCACCCGGATACGGATTTCAAATTCAAGCACACCTATGGCAGCGCCCAGGTAGAGCTTGATACAAGGGAACTGCGGGAGCAGTTGGGGAACGAAATCCCCCTTAACACTTATGAAGTTATAAAATGGGTTGAGGAATATCTGCGAGAGCAGTACCAAAGCCTTGAAAATTCTAAGTAACTTACAGAAAGGAAAGATATAAATGAAATCATTAGCTGAACTCCAGGCAATCAAAGAAAAAATGAAGGACAAGGTTGCCCTTCGCGAAGGCACCAGCGAAAAAAGAGTTGTTGTAGGTATGGCCACCTGCGGCATCGCAGCAGGCGCCCGCCCCGTTCTGAACAAATTTGTTGAGGAGGTTAACGAAGCAGGTCTTGCCGCTTCTGTTACCGTTTCTCAGACAGGCTGTATAGGCATTTGTCAGTACGAGCCGGTTGTTGAGGTTTTCGAAGGCACCGAGAAAACCACATACGTTAAGGTTAACCCCGATATGGTTAATAAAATAGTTACAGAGCATCTTAAAGGCGGCAAGGTTGTGGCTGAATACACAATCGCTAATGCCAACTTAAAGGGATAATTGGGAGGTATAAATCTATGATTCGTGCACATGTACTAATTTGTGGCGGTACAGGTTGTACTTCTTCGGGAAGTCAGAGCATTCAGAAGGCTTTTGCTGAAAGCCTCGAGAAAAACGGACTCGCAGAGGAAGTAAAAATTGTACAGACCGGTTGTTTTGGTCTTTGCGCTCTGGGTCCTGTTGTTATTGTTCACCCCGAGGGCACCTTCTACAGCCGTGTAGAAGTCGGCGACGTTGAAGAAATCGTAACAGAGCATCTTTTAAAGGGTAGAGTTGTTGAGCGTTTGATTTACAGCGACACCGGCGATGAAAAGGTAGAGGATGTTAGCAAGGTTTCTCTTAACGATACCGCTTTCTACAAAACTCAGAACCGTGTTGTTCTCAGAAACTGTGGTGTTATTAACCCCGAGAGCATCGACGAATATATCGCTATGGACGGTTACGCAGCTTTAGGTAAGGTTTTAACCGAAATGACTCCTGAAGATGTTATTAAAGAGGTAACCGATTCAGGTCTCCGCGGCCGTGGCGGCGGCGGCTTCCCCACCGGCAGAAAGTGGGCTTTAACTGCTCCTAACAAGGCAGACCAGAAGTACGTTGTATGTAATGCCGACGAAGGCGACCCCGGTGCATTTATGGACCGTTCCGTTCTTGAAGGCGACCCCCACTGCCTTATCGAGGCTATGACCATCGCAGGTTATGCTATCGGTGCAACCGAGGGTTATGTATACGTTCGTGCTGAATACCCCATCGCTGTTTCCCGTTTACAGATTGCTATAGACCAGGCTCGTGAATACGGCCTTTTAGGTAAGAATATCTTTGATTCAGGCTTTGATTTCGACCTCCACATCCGTCTTGGCGCAGGCGCCTTCGTTTGTGGCGAAGAAACCGCCCTTATGACCTCTATCGAGGGTAACCGTGGTGAGCCTCGTCCCAGACCTCCTTATCCTGCAGTTAAGGGTCTTTACAACCGTCCTACCGTTGAAAATAACGTTGAAACCTTTGCTAACATTCCTCAGATTATTCTTCGCGGTGCCGAATGGTTCGCTTCTATGGGTACTGAGAAATCAAAGGGTACTAAGGTATTCGCTCTTGGCGGTAACATTAATAATACAGGTCTTGTTGAAATTCCTATGGGTACAACACTTAGAGAAGTTGTTGAAGAAATCGGCGGCGGTATTCCTAACGGCAAGAAGTTTAAGGCTGCTCAGACAGGCGGACCTTCCGGCGGATGTATCCCCGCATCTCTCATCGATACTCCTATCGACTATGATAACCTTATCAAGATCGGCTCCATGATGGGTTCCGGCG
>JAZQCL010000025.1:0-23511 GCA_045546235.1 Acutalibacteraceae bacterium | reverse complement strand
GAACTTAGCGGTTACAGCTTCGTTAAGTTTTACTAAATTGTAGCGATATATGTTTACAACCTCTATGTTGGTTGCATTTTCACCAAAGAGGTCTTCCTCTTTGTCAGCGAAGGAAAGCATATAGTGTGAGGTCAAACGATCGCTGTTGTTGGAGTGATAAATGTCAACCTCAGAGATTGTGGACTTTGCAGGAAGCTTGTAGATAACGGTCTGGTAAACAGAGCCATCGTCGATAACTTCAACTGTCTTTTCACAGCTTTCGTCACAGCCTTCGGCGTGGCTATAGCCGTTTGAACAACCATAAATCCAGTTGGTGTAGCTTACACCACTCAGGTCGCCGTCAACGTCGTAGTAGGTGGTTTCGGTAAAGCTCTTTGTAGCCTCTGTCCAGTCTTCGTCGGAAGGATGCTTCATACCCGTATAAAGCTCAGAGGTGTTGGTGCCGCGATTACCGAAGTTAACGGCGGTGATGTTCTCTACCTTGTAGAAAGGTGTATTAGCAATAAGGCTGTTAGCAATATTTTCGGCATTTGCCTCGAAGTAAGTTTCTCTATTGGTGTTTGCACCGGTCAAAGAATAGCCCATATCGCCGAAAACGTTAAGCTCTTTTAGTCTGTAGTAAATGTAGGAAGCATCCTGTTCGTCAGTACACATCTTCTGAGGCATAAAGATGCGAACCTCAACGAAGCGGCCTTCTGTGCCCTCGGGGAGGGAGATAAGGGTTGCATGAACGTTGCATTCGGTGCCACGACCTGCGTGGGTTACCTGAGCTACCATATCGCTTTCGTCAATAGCAGCATCGTCACTTACGTATACCTTATATGCACAGGTTTGGAAGTAAGAGTTATCGTGGTTGCCAAGGAATACGTCGGTGATTTTTCTGGGTAATTTTAAGTCGTATTTGAAAGTGGTGTATACGTCGGGACCGTAAACGTAGTTGCCATCTGCATCGGTATGAGCAAGAGCATGGTCGTTAAGGTCGGATTCGGAAAGATTGCCGTTGTAGAGTCTTGCCAGGCCCTCATTTGGTGCAGCGCCTTCTTTTCTTACGCCCTTAACCATTGCATAGTCTTCGGGAGCTGCTGCAACAACACTCTGCTTGCCGTCGATTGCGGCAAGAGCGTCGGTATAGTTGCTGAAATTAGTTACGGTTGCGGTCTGACCGTCTGCGCTGTATTTACCTCTTACGTCGAATTCGCAGGCACGGAGGTAGTCGTTACCAGGGTAAGACTCATTGCTCCAACAGGTATCCTGGAAGGAGATACCTACGTAACGGGCTTTAACGTCGAGTGTCTTAACGGAAACAGCGGCAACGTTGGATTCAACGTAGGTCAGCTTGTTATCATCAGCGAAGAGATCTTCGAAATTGTTAGAAGCATAGAAGGTGAAATCCGATGCTCTCAAATTTTCGTTAGTGTGGTTAGCGAAAATTATTTCGTTGATTTCGTAGATATCGCCGAAATCGTAGTAAAGTTCAGTGTGGGTGCCGTCGTAATATTTAAGAGCGCCACCCTCTTGGTAGGTTTCTCTACCATCGAACTGAACGTCGGTAGAGGTTAAACCGTCCCAAAGGCGGGCGTCAGCGCCGCTTACGCCTGCATAGGTGGGAATGCCATTTCTATAATAGATATGCTGGGGAAGGTTATTGGTGCTTTCAGCATAAAGCTTTGCAGGGATGGAGTAGTTATCCTCGCCGAGAGTGGTCTGATAAAGGGAGGAGTTCAATGTGCCGTATTTAACGGCGGCTTTTACTACGGGAGTGATGCCATAGAAGTCGAGTGCCCAGATACGGGCTGCATTATAGTATATGTGGGGACGACCTATTGCCTGAGCGGCAACGGGGTCAATAAGCTTAAGGCCTACGTATGTAGCATCAATAGCCTCGGTAGCGTTGTAGTGCGAAGCAAATGCCTGGGTACCTGCACCCTCTACGCCGTCGTATACAGCAATCAGGTTTTCGGGCTTATAAAGGTCTGCCTTCTTGCCGGTGGTTGCGTAAATCTCATAGTAGGAGCTGCGGAGGTAATCTGTGGTAGAGTTTGCGATTACAGCATCCTGGAGCTTTGTACCTTCGGGGAAGGTGTAGGTATAGGTCTCGAACTGGTAGAGATCGGTGACGGAGTCGTCACGAAGCTTAACCATTGTGGTCCAGTTGGGCTCGTCATCACCATAGGTGTGAACGAGGCCGTTGCCGTCTTCGTTGAAATAGTCGTAGTAATAGTAGCCGTCCTTATCCCAACCGTGTTGCTTAACAACTACGTTTCTCTTCGCACAGTTGCCGTCACAGGTTTCTGCGTGGGTGAGGGCATTGCTACAAGAGAAAACGTCTGCCATTTCTGCCTGGAAGAAGTCACCATTTTCACATTTATAGCCGTAAGAACCGTCGCCTTTGTCCTCGACTCCGTTTACAAGGAGCTTGTTTATAGAATTGGAGGGGGCGGAGGCGTAAGTGCCGTCGGCCTGAAGTGTGTGGATTTCCGACTCGGTCATAAGAGGAGTCAGCAGTGTGGTGCCTTCGGAACCGAGAGCGTGAAGCTCTTCCCAGTTTTTCTGGGGGTTCCACTGGTAGTCATAGTGGGTTGCTGTACCAACTTGGGTGTCGCCCGCCATAATTGCTTCGGTGCCCTTAACGGTAAGGCTTGTTAGCTCTGCAGCGAAGGCCGAGAAACAAACCGACATGCTGGAAGCAAGCAGGAAAACAGCTACCAAAAGTGATACAACTCTTTTAGTTTGTTTTGCCATATTTTTAATCTCCTTTCAAAAATTTTGGTAATATAGCTTACTCTAAAATTATACATACTTCATTTGTAAAAAGCAATACAGATTTGTATTTTTCGTAGGGTTGTACAAAAAGCAACCCAAAAATTTGTGCAAAAAAATTGGTGTTTTGTGCAGGTGCGGATAAAAAGCACAATATATTGGCAATTTTCCCTTTTTTGCGGCACTTGAAAAGGCAAAAAAATTGTGGTATTATTAGTGGGTCGGTAAGCTTGACGGCCGCGCACCCCAGGGGTGTGAGGAAAGTCCGAGCTCCGCAGGACAGGATAACGGCTAACGGCCGCCGGGGGTAACCCTAGGGAGAGTGCAACAGAGATATACCGCCCAAGAGGCTTGCGGTTTTTCCGCTTGATGGCTTTGCCGCCCACTTGGGTAAGGGTGGAAAGGCGAGGTAAGAGCTCACCACGCCCCGTGGTAACACGGGGGGTCTGTAAACCCTATCCGGAGCAACACTAAGTAAGGCTATACGCTTGTCCGGCGTGCCTTGAAAAGTGGCTGGAGCTGTGCAGTAATGCACAGTCGAGATAGATGGTCGTCCTAAAGACAGAACTCGGCTTACTGCTTACCGATAACAAAACGGAGACACTTTTTTGTGTCTCCGTTTTTATTTATTTGTGGTTCTTTTTTATGTTATCCCAATAAGCCTTGAAGCTTTGCTCGTTTTTATTGTCGCCGTATTCGTAATACTTCACGTCGCGAAGGTTTTCAGGCAGGTAATTCTGCTTTACGTAATGGTCGGGATAAATATGCGGATAAAGGTAATTCTGCCCCTTAACCACTGCATCCTCGCCGTCGAAATGCTTGTTTTGTAAATTTCTTGGAACGGGGCCTGTTTTACCCGCCCTTATATCGGCCATTGCGGCGGCTATGGCATCGTGACCCGTGTTGGATTTTGGGGCGGTTGCCACCATTATAACCGCATCGGCCAAGGGAATTTGCGCTTCGGGCAGACCCACCTTATTGGCAATATCCACCGCCGCGTTTACTATGGGCATAATCTGGGGGTACGCCAGCCCCACGTCCTCGGCGGCGCAAACCATAAGCCTGCGGCAGGCCGAAGGAAGATCCCCTGCCTCTAAAAGACGTGCCAAATAATGCAGTGCCGCGTCGGGGTCGGAGCCGCGCATAGATTTCTGATAGGCCGAAACAATATCGTAATGGTCGTCGCCCTCACGGTCGTAACGCATTGCACTGCGTTGGGAAAGCTGGTCGGCGGTGTCTAAGGAAACCTCAATAACACCATCGACCTTCTTTGTGGCAAGGGCGCAAAGCTCTACGGCATTTATGGCCTTTCTTACGTCGCCGCCACAGCCGGTTACAATACGCATTGCCACCTCGTCGGAAAGCTTGACCTCGGCCGACAGCTCTTCCCCTAAAATTTTTGCCGCGCGGTGAACTGCAGGAACAATTTCCTTAGGCTCTACCTGTTTAAATTCAAACACGGTGGAACGGGAAAGTATTGCGTTATACACATAAAAATAAGGGTTTTCGGTGGTAGAGGCCACAAGGGTTATTGCCCCGGATTCGATATATTCCAGCAGAATTTGCTGTTGTTTTTTGTTAAAATACTGAATTTCGTCGAGATACAAAAGAATACCGCTAAGCCCTGCAACTGTGCCGATTTCCGACACAACCTCTTTAATATCCGCCGTGCTGGCGGTGGTGCAGTTAAGCTTGTGCAGCCGCATTCCGCTTTTTTCGGCTATCATACGCGCCACGGTGGTTTTACCAACACCCGAGGGGCCGTAGAAAATCATATTCGGGATTTTGCCGCTGTCGATTATAGCGCGCAGGGCTTTTCCCTCTGCCAGCAGGTGGCGCTGACCCACAATTTCGTCGATTGTTGCGGGGCGAACCTTATCGGCCAATGGTGTTGCCACAGTGACACTTCCTTTCTTTTTTACATTTAAGCCTTTACAACATTTTACCAAATTGCAAAGCAAAAATCAATAGATATAAAGCATAAAAGCAACCGCCGTGCCTTAAGTCGTAAAACAGCACACGTGGTTGCTTAATAAGATTTGTTTGATGGGTGACCTTAGCCGCCCTTGTATTTATCTAAGTCTAAAATAATATTCAAAAGTTGTTCCTGCTCGGCCAGCCCTTTGGTTAGCAAAAATTCGTAACATTCAAGCGGAATGTTTCTTTCTGTTCGGGTTTCCGGTTCTAAGTTTTCAAAAAGCTTGGAAAGCGGTATACTCAATGCCCCACAAACCCTGCTTATGCTTTCTAAAGTGGCGTTCTTTTCGCCACGTTCAAGCTGGCCTATATAAGTAGGGTGACAGTTGGACAATTCTGCTAATCTTTCTTGGCTTAATTTCTGCTGTGTTCTGTAACTGCGGATACGCTGACCGATGGTTTTAGCTAAATCATTCATATTATCACCTCTAAAATACAGTCTATAGATATTTTTTAAAACATTCCATAGACTATTGATAATGTAGGCGAAATATTGTATACTATAAATATTAATATCCGCTGTTTTTGTTATTATAGTATGCTTTATGGGTGATTTTATGCTGAATATATATACCGTTAGTTTTTTCGGTCATCGCATTGTTGATAACTATTTGCATATTGAAAAGCAGGTAGAAAATTTAGTTAGCCAACTGCTTGCTGAAAAAGAATTTGTGGAATTTTTGGTAGGAAAAAACGGAGAATTTGATAACTTGGTTTCTTCGGTAATAAACAGGCTTAAGCGCAGCTTTCGTGATGATAATTGCTGCCACACTTTGGTGTTGCCGTATGCAACAGCACAATTCGAAAAAAACCGTGATAGTTTTGATTTGTATTATGACCAGGTGGATATTTTCGAAACTTTTCCCAAACCCCACTACAAAGCTGCCATTACTATTAGAAATCGAGAAATGGTAAACCGCAGCAATTTAGCAGTATTTTATATTGAACACAATTACGGCGGTGCATATCAAACCTACAAATATGCCGAAAAACAAAATAAGAAAATTTTTAAGCTAATATACTAAAAGCTACCCAAGAGGTATCCCTCCCGGGTAGCTTTATATATTGCCTATATATTAATTTTTTCTTTCGTCGCCCCAGAAGAAGAGTGCAACGGTGCCGGGGCCTGTATGGCTGCCAATGGTGGTGCCGATGCTGTTTATAAGCACCTTGCCGTTAAGGTTCTTAAACCTTTCTTCAACCAGTGTGGCAACAGCCTTTGCGTCTTCCTCGCAGGCCGAGTGACAGATGTAACACTTGCCCGAATAATCGAGCCTATTGTCGGCAAATTCCTGCATTTTATTAACAATTTCTTCTATAACTCTGGGCTTGGTGCGAACCTTTTGGCGTGCAACCAGCTTACCGTTCAAGTCCATATTAAGAAGCGGGCAAATTTTCAGCGCGGTGCCAAACCAGCCCGAAACCTTTGAAACCCTGCCGCCCTTAACGTAGAAGGTAAGGTCGGTTGAGAAGAACCAATGGTGCATTTTTAACCTGTTATTCTCTGCCCAAGCGGCTAGCTCTGCCGCAGACATACCCTCGTCGCGCAGGTCGGCAAGCTTATCCATAAGCAGACCATAGCCGGAAGCTGCGCCCAAAGAATCTACAACATACAGCTCTCTTTCGGGGTATTTTTCGCGAAGCTCTTCTGCTGCAATGCGGGCAGAGTTGTATGCGCCCGAAAGGCCTGAGGACAGGGTTACGTGAACAACATCTTTACCCTTTTTAAGATAACCCTCGAAATACTCGGTGTATTCGTCTACATTAAGCTGAGAGGTTTTTGTATCGGCGCCGTCTACCATAGCCTGGTAGAATTTGTCGAAGGGCATACTCTGGCCCAAATCGTCGTAATAATGCTTGCCATCAAGATAGTAATGGAAGCAGATGTATTTGATATCTCTTTTTTCAAAATGCTCTTTTGCTAAGTCGGCTGTTGAACAGCAGCTTAAAATATAATCGGCCATATTATTTCACCTTTCAAAAATTTTAGCGGAAAAATTTTGCCCTTTTACCCACCTTGGGTTGCAAAATTGCCAACCCCCGACGGAAGGTTCTGTGCCCGCTTTTATTAACAATTAAATATTAACATATTTCTTCCACTTTAGTCTACCTACTGCTTAAATTTACAACTATACTGCTAAAAACAGCTTAGTAGAGTCGAAAAAGCGGAACTCTACTGACAGTAGAATTCCGCTTGTTAAGCCGCTTTGCAAGGCCTTTTTATGGGTTTTTAATGGTTTTTCTGCCGGGAAGGGTTAATTTGTAGTTGCAGCCTAAGGGTAGCTGACTTATATGCTCGGCCAACAAAATTATGGGGGCTGTTGCCCAGGGGTGGCAGAAGCTTGTGTTGAATTTTTGGTCTTTTCCCCAAGCCTCAAGGGTGGTGGTTGCACCCTCTCGAAGCATATTTGCCCAGGAATGCTCACCCTGGTTCAAAAGCAACTCTAAAAGCTTATCGTAAGCGCCTAAAACCGCCAAAGCCTTAAGCAGGAAGTAGGACATCTGCACCCCACAGCAAAGCTGTTTTTCGGAAATAAGCTTTATTATGTTTTCGGCGGCACCCTCGGGGTTAAGCCCATAATAGGCCGCCACAACGTTTGAATGCAGGGAATGATGATGTGACTGCTCGGTATCCTTAAAAAGCCCTGCCTCTTTATCGAAAAATGCGTTAATATAGGCAGCTTTCAGTTTTTCGTATTCCGAAAGGTATCTGACACCCGCAATATCTCGCAACTGTTCGGTGGTTTTTACCGCCCCAACATAGAATGCGTTGATTACGTTGTGTACGCAATCCTCAGCTATAGGGTTGCAAAGCTCACAATCGTAGCCGTCGCGCAGATTATCGGGCCAATCTACCAGATTCCACTTGTCGGTAACGCCCTTGAGCATACCGTCAGGTCGGCGGAATTTTTGGAAATGCTCTAAAATGCCCTCGGCTATTGGAAGCAGGCGGCAAACCTCGGCTTTATCGCCTGTGTAATTGTAATAATTCATAATCTGCAAAGGGTACTGCAGTGAAAAATCGGCAATTTCTTGATGCAAGCTACCCGGTGCCACCGCCAAAAGTCCCTTGTTAATCCTTGCGGTGTCGGCAAAATCCTGCAGCACCTTTTTGTAAAATTCCACATCTCCCGTGGCGTAAAGATAGGCAAGGCCGCTAACGGTGAAATCACCTAAATACTGACCCTTTTCGCGCTGTATACAGTCAAGTATCCCCTCTTGCGTGCCAACCCGAAGGGTATGAAGGCAAAGGTCGAAAATATCGGCAAGCAAAGTGTTTTCGCACTCCAAAACTGCGGCATTTTCCGGAAAATGGTGATTCTGCGCCACAAGATAAAGGCTTTTTACAACCTCTTGGCGGCAGTAAATCTCTGCATAGCGGAAGCCCTTGTATCCGAAAGGCATATAATGGTCGCTTTTCCCCGAAAGAATAACCCTTTCAAGGTATTCACAGTTGCAGCGCATAGCTTTTGGAAGCCTGCCGTCGGGCAGGATTTCCTCGGCCGAAAGAATTTTTACCTCTTCCCCTTCGGCTCCCTTCAACTCCATATAAAGCGAGCCTGCATATTCCTTGCCCATATCAATAAAGAAATGGTCGCCGCGATATTCCTGAATTTTAGGGGCTACCTTATATATCTGCAGGGTGGGTACGGGGGTTTCGCAGAAGGTGTAGTCGGGGTTTATTTCCACCGCGTTTTGCCATTCACCAATAAAGTCGCTGCCGAAAATTTCACCGTCGCGCAGGCGCATATCCATATCATCTAAAAATGCGGTGTTGTAGCCCACGGTGGTGGTGGAGGTAAATTCCTCCATTCTTTTGTATTTCCAGCCGCTGTCGGTGCCAAAGGCATAGAGGCCGTCTATAAACAGGTCGGCAACAAGGCCAAAGCGTTGGTCGCCACTGTTCCAAACGCGGTTTACGTTACCGTCGTAATAGGTATGCACCGCAATGGTGTTTAGGCCCGATTTCAGACGCCCTGTAAGGTTATATTGATTATATTTATAATTGTAAAAATAAGCAGGAGCAGGCCCTTGACCCACAAACTCGCCGTTTATGTAAAGCTTATAATAATCGTCGGCTGAAATGTTAAGGATTGCCTCGCCGCCGCTAAAATTAAAGCTTTTCTTAAAACAAATATGGCGATTAAAGATTTCGCCCTTTTTATTGTTTCCGTCGGGGCGGAGAATAAGGTCGTCGGGGGAAAGAGCTGCAAATTCTTCGGTGGTTATCCAGTTTGATTTAAAGATGTCTGCCATTTAAAACATCTCCTCGCAAATTTCAGGGATATGGGTAAAATCGGTGCGGCGATGGCTTAGCAGCCAATCAATTAAATCGGTGTTTCGATAGGCATAATCAATGCCGTCGTTATGGCCCATATTATCGAGGTAAATAAGCTCTGCATTGCCGCCCTCGTTATTTACGGCCCTTACCATAAGCTCGCTTTGAATAGGCTCTACCACGGTATCTATACTGCCGTGGTAGGTCTTAATTGGCATATTCTTAAGCTTTGCGGTGCGCCAGGCAACACCGCCGCCTGCTACGGGGGCTATGGCGGCAAAAAATTCGGGGTAACACATAGCAGTCTCCCAGGTGCCGTAGCCGCCCATACTGGAGCCGGTAAGCAGAATTCTGTCGGGCTTGATATCGTATTCCTTTACAACAATATCAATAATCTCTTTCAATTCTTTAACCATATTGTTCCAAATAAAGGGTGCAGGACATTGGGGGTACAGCACAACGGCGGGAAATTCCCTGCCCTCGCGAAGAAGCTTGGGTATTGCGTGAAGATATATGTGGTCGAACTGCGTACCCCTTTCGCCTGCGCCGTGAAGGTACACAAGCAGGGGCAAATCTTTATAATTATCAGGGTAGGCCACGCCGTAATTCATAGGGCAGGCCCCCTGCCATTTGTAGCTTTTGATGTTCATAATATCATTCCTAATGTTTATTTTTTAGGGGTAAATTTCTTTTCTTCTCCCGAAATTAGCCTTGCAATATTTTCGCGGTGCATAAAGATAATTAATGCGGCGGTTACGCAAACGAGTATAAGCTTATAGGTGTTATCGGCGTGGAAGATAAGTGTGGTTACAATAAGGCTTGAGGCCGCAAGAATAGAGCCTAAGGACACGATTCTGCAGATAAGCATTACAATTATAAATACCGAAAAGCCTATAACAACCTGCTGCCAGCCAAGGAATATTGCCACGGTTACCGCAACAGATACACCCTTGCCGCCCTTAAAATTGAAATAAAGGGGAAAGCAATGGCCTATAACGCCTGCAATACCTGCTATACAAATGCCCAGGTCACCGTTTAGCCACATACCAACAAGCATTGGCACCACAAGCTTTAAAATATCGCAGCCTAAGGTAAAAAAGCCTGCCTTAAGTCCAAATACACGGGCTACGTTGGTGGCACCTGCGTTGCCGCTGCCTTCGGTGCGAACGTCCTTTTTAAACGCGAATTTTGTAAGTAATACCGATGGACTTATTGAGCCCATAAGATAGCCTAATAAAACCTCAATTATGTATTCGTACCACATAATTTTTACCTCCGATAAGGTGTAATATTATAAATATTATACTGTACCTTTGGCTTTTTGTAAAGCGGAAAAGTTGTTAAAATAACGTAAATATAATGCCGCTATTTCCCTTTATAAAAAATGTGATAATATTTTAACATTTGCTGTTGACTTTAGCGCTTTAGTGTAGTAAAATGTATTCATAATTTTTTGTATCAAGGTGATATTTATGTTGTTGAAAATTATTATGTTGGTTGTTTTCTTTGGCAGCATGGTGGCCGTTGGTCTTTATTGCCGCAAAAATTCAACCGATGTTAACGGTTTTGTTCTGGGCGGACGTTCGGTTGGCCCCTGGCTTACCGCCTTTGCCTACGGCACCTCTTACTTCTCGGCCGTTATATTTGTTGGCTATGCAGGTCAGTTCGGCTGGAAATTTGGTATTGCCTCTACCTGGATTGGTATTGGTAACGCAGTTTTAGGCTCGCTGCTTGCCTGGATTGTGCTTGGTCGCCGCACAAGGCTTATGAGCCAGCATTTGGAAAGTGCCACAATGCCTGAATTCTTCGGCAAGCGCTATTTCAGCCCCTCTTTAAAAATTGTGGCTTCTTTAATAGTTTTCGTTTTTCTTATTCCCTACACCGCTTCCCTTTACAATGGTCTTTCCCGCCTGTTTTCTATGGCATTTCCGGGAATCGACTATTCGGTTTGCGTAATAGTAATGGCTATACTTACGGGTATCTACGTTATTGCAGGCGGTTATATGGCCACCGCAATTAACGACTTTATTCAGGGTATTATTATGATTGTGGGCATTGTGCTGGTTATTGCCGCAGTGCTTTCGGGCAACGGCGGCTTCACAGAAGCCTTAAAGGGTCTTGCACAGGTAGAGCATTCTACCCCCGGCGCCTACAACTCTTTCTTCGGCCCCGACCCCTTAAACCTTTTATTTGTTGTTATTCTTACCTCACTGGGCACCTGGGGTCTGCCTCAGATGGTGCAGAAATTCTACGCTATAAAAAGTGAAAAGGATATTAATAAGGGCACAATAATTTCCACAATTTTTGCCGTTATAGTTGCAGGTGGTTGCTATTTCTTAGGCGGCTTCGGCAGGCTGTTCAGCGACAAGCTTGCAGTAGACGCAGCCATAGATATGCCCGCCGGCGGCTTCGACTCTATAATCCCCACTATGCTTGAGGGACTGCCCGATATCCTTATAGGCGTGGTTATAGTTCTGGTGCTTTCGGCCTCTATGTCTACCCTTTCAAGCCTGGTGCTTGCCTCCAGCTCTACCCTTACTTTAGATATGCTTAAGGGTCACGTTATTAAGAATATGAGCCAGAAGCTACAGGTTCTTGTTATGCGGGTGTTAATTGTGGTATTCATTGTAATTTCTGCAGTTATTGCCCTTAATAAGGATAAGCTTGGCTACATTGCCGATATGATGGGAATTTCCTGGGGCGCGTTGGCCGGAGCATTCCTCGCCCCCTTCCTTTACGGACTTTACTGGAAGAAGGCCACAAAGGCATCGGTTTGGGCAAGCTTTATATTCGGTGCCGGCATTATGCTGCTGAATATGGTAGCCCGAAGCTCCTTCCCCGTAATTCTTCAATCCCCCATTAATTGCGGCGTTATTGCTATGTTGGGCGGACTTATAATAGTTCCCCTTGTAAGCCTTATCAGCCCCAAACCCCAACAGCAGGTTATGGAAGATGTTTTCGCTTGCTACCAGAAGCAGGTTACGGTTAAAGCGAAGGATTCCCTTGGCGAATAATTACTAAGACGTATAATGCGACGTTTTTCCTTGAAAAGCGTCGCATTTTGTGTTAATATAAAAATACTGAAAAGTGATTTTCGGTATAATTTTTTAACAAAGGGGTAGTTATAATGTTTTGTCCAAAATGCGGTCAGCAGGTTGCTGATAACAGTACCTTTTGCCAGAAATGCGGCGCTCCTATGGGGGCACAATCGCCTATGGGTGGCGCACCTATGGGGCGTAAAATCAACGTTAAAAACCTTACTGATAATCCCAACATAAAGAAAATCGACGAGCTTGGTTGTTTCCAGGTTTACGAATATCAGAGGGATTTGAGTGTTAATCCCGGCTCTGCGGTTACTTCCTACTTTATGCAGGAAATGAACTACCGCAAAAGGCAGGTACTCTGCAACCTTAACGGCAATGCCATAAAGGTACAGGCAGGCGCTATGCAGTGGATGGCAGGCAATCTTCAAATGACATCGGGCGTTAAAGGCGCCAAGGATTTTTTAGGCAAGGCTATTAAAAGTATGGCCACCAACGAATCCACCGCAAAGCCTATATACAGCGGAAACGGCTATGTTATGCTTGAGCCTACCTATAAATACATATTCCTTGAAGACCTTTCAAATTGGGGCAGCGGTATGGTGCTGGACGACGGCCTGTTCTTAGCCTGCGACCACAATATCCGCGAAGAAATTGTAAAAAGAAATAATGCTTCTTCCGCAATACTTGGCGGTGAAGGTCTTTTCAATCTTTCCCTTTCGGGTCAGGGTGTAGCCGTGCTTGAAAGTGCAGTTCCCCGCGACGAATTGATTGAGTTCGAGCTTAATAACGAAGAGGTTAAAATCGATGGTAATATGGCTATTGCCTGGAGTAAATCTCTGCAGTTCACGGTTGAGCGCTCCACCAAGACATTGCTTGGCTCCTGGGCCAGCGGCGAAGGCTTGGTAAACGTATACAGAGGCACAGGTAAAATTCTTATGTCCCCCATCGCCTTCGGCACATTGATGAAGCAGAATAACAGCGCAAAAGAGCCGGGCAAAACCTCCTCCGGCGGAGTTATCGGCAGCGTTGTAAGCTCCGTTCTCGACCTGTAAAACAAAAAGAGTGGTAAGGCTTCAATTCAAGCTTTACCACTTTTATTTGTTTACATTAAAAGTGGCAGCAGACCGAAATCTGCTGCCTCTTTTTGTTTATTTGCTGCGGGATTTTTTGCCGAAAAGTCCGGAAACCAAGGTTGCAAAGCCGCTTATAAAGGCCAGTGCCAACCACAACCAAAGGTTGGTGGTTTCGCCGGTCTGGGGGGCGGTTGTTTGCTCTTCCGGCTCTTTTGCGGGGTCGGTTTCTGCCACGTCGTCGTAAGGCAGTTCTTCTTCAGACTCTTCCTCGGGTTCTTCCTCGGGCTCTTCTTCGGGTTCTTCTTCGGGGTCTTCAGGCTCCGGTGTTGGCTCGGGAATAGGTTCGGGAGCCTCGCCGCCGGGATTGCCTGTAGGCTCGTCGGGAGTGTAAACATTATGGAAGTTGAAGGTAGAGGTGGGAACCTCGATTCTCTCGCTGCCTTCGCCCTGTGAAAGCCACATTTCGGTTTCTGCCTTGTATTCGCCTTTCCCACTGTCGGTAACCTTAACGAGGAGATGATACTCGGCATCGTCGTAGGTTATGCGGCTGTCGGAGCCTGCGATTTCGGCAATAACAAAGTAATACTCGCCTTCAGTATCGAAGGTTTTTGTAAAGCGAACGTTACCTGCGGCATCGTTAGTGGCGGTTACGGGTATTCCCATCGGGGCAAAGCTGCTGTCGGCAAGAGTGATGCTGAAGCTGAACTCGTCTGCCACGATATCTCTGCCCTCTAAGGTTTTGAAGCCGTTAAGCTCAACCACTGCAGCGGCAGGGGTATAAAGATTCTCGAAAAGAATACCGTCGGCATTCCTGGTGGTGATGTTTAAGGTGCCGTCGAGCTTATCTTCCACCCTTACCTCTACAACGAAGGAGGCATCGCTATAGTTAATGCCGTTAATCACTTCGCCTCCGTTTTCCTCACTAATCAAATAGTAATAGGTTTTGCCCACATCGGCTGCGGTATAGGTGATTTCGGGGAAGCTGAATGCTGCAATACCGTCGCCATCGCCGTCGGGGTCGTTTTCTGCGGTAAGGGTAAGACCATTAGCAACGGCGGTGTTGCCGCTTATATCGGTAACCTCTGTAAGGGTGAATCGGAATTCAGCATTAAACAGGGTTCTGCCAGTAAGCTGCTTGCTACCGCCCAGGGTAAGCCCCTTGTCGGCTGCTTTATATGTGTTGTGGAAGGTAACGGTGTTATCGATGGAATCTTCGAAATAAACCTCTGCCACAAGGGCGCCATTATCGTCGGCAACCTCAACAACCATATCGTAAATTGTGGTGTCGTAGGTTACACCGCCAAGGGGTGCGGCAGGAGCAAGCTCGTGAATATCGAACTTAAATTGCCCAACCTTCGAGAAGGTAAGGGGCTTGTCGAAATACACAAGTCCGTTAGAGGTATTCTTTCCTGTAGCAAGAATGTTGTTGGGGTCGGAATAGTCCTTGCCGTTTTCGGTTACATAGAAGGTAAATTCGTCGGCAACCAAGGGTCTGCCCGCAAGCTGCTTGCGAACCTCTATAACCGCATTCGCGCCTGTGGGGTCAAGGTCTACTTCGGTGTTTTCGGGGTTGTAAACGTTCTTGAATTGGAGAGCATCGCCTATTGTAACGTCTTCGGTAGCAGAATCGGTTACACGCTTAATTTCGGTTATGGTGGCATTTGTCTGCCCTGCCGAGGCGGTTACCTCAACCGTTACGTAATACTCGGTTGTGTCGTATTTCCAGGCGGGGTTGTTTTCATAGCCCTCGGTTTCCTTTACAATGTAGTAATGGGTGCCAACGTCGGCGCTGTCGTAAACTCTGGTAAAGCGGGCATCGCCCAAAGCACCTGTAATTTCGGTGGCTAAAGCCGCGCCGTCTGCCGTAAATACATCGCCGTTCTTAGTGGCCTTAAAGAGTGAGAACTCAAACCCCGAGCTGGCCTTTTTAACAGTCGCGCCCGAAAGGTCTTCAACCTCTTTTTGAATATCCAGATGAACCTCTGCGGTGTGGTAGGTGTTATGGAATTCGGGGTGTACGGTCCATACGCTGCCGCTTTTAGTTACAGAGCCATCGTGGTGACCTATTACCTCTGCTTTAAGCTTGCCTGCAATATCTTCTACAACAACTGTGAAGGTGTGAATGCTGCTGTCGAAGGTAATGCCTGTGGCGGGGTCGCCTGCCTTTTCAATTACCCTATAGGCATATTCGCCGGGCTGATCAAAGGCAAAGCCGTAAAGAACATCGTTAATTGTAAAGGTTTTATCGGTAGCTGTATCTGCAGCGGCATAATTCACGGTTGCAGATTTAAGCTCTTCCCAATCGCCGTTTGGTGTGAGGCCCTGAGCCTCGAATTCGAAGGTTACGTCATTAGCATATTCGGTGATGGGGAAGCTCTTTGTACCCTCGATATAGATCAGAACCGGGTCGGTATTCTCGGGGCGGTAATGGTTGTAAATATTTGCGGTGGAATTTCCGTTTGCAGGAATTACAACCCTTGTGTCGGTATCCTGATCGGCTCCTGTTTGGTCTCTTGTAAGGTAGCTTGCGGTGAAATAATCTTGCTGTGCAGATCCAAGCTGCTCGGTAACGGTTACCACGGTGCCTTCGGGGATTCCCAGCACCTCTAAGGGTTTGTTAACCGAAAGCTTTATATGCTCGCCGCCAAAGTAAAGGTATCCGTCGGTGGCAACGGTGCCGGTTAAATCGGCGGTGCCGTATTTTGCGGCAAAATCTTCACCTGCAAGGTGGGTGCCAAGGAAAATGCTAACGGCGAATTCATCTGCACGCAGGCTTTCGGGAACAGCATAGATATCGGGAATTTCCTTGGTGATATAAAGGTTTCCGAAGCCGCGGGGTGAATTGGTGAAGTCTGCGGTTTGAACAGTACCGGTGGCGGCGGTTATTGCGGCGGTTTTGCCCGCTGCGTTCTGTCCGTTAACCGCAACTGACGAGAGTGCATAGGGGTTTGTATCGGCAAGAACCTCGTTAATTCTATATTCTTCGCCGTTTTCAAGGTCGATAATATATACAGTTTCGCCGGCCTTAAGGGTAAAGCCATCGGCAAAGTTAAAGCTTTGCCTTGAAGCTTCGCCGCCCTGTGCATTAAGGCGAACCAGCGTACCGCTGCCGTTTCCGCCGGAAATCGTGAAATTAAAGGTATCGGAGGCACCCTCTACACTTTCTGTAAGGGTCTTGGTAACCTTAATTCCCGTGGCGGGAACAATCTCAAGGCGGCCGTTGTTGCCTAAGGTAGAATAGGCATAATAGGTATCGGAAGAATCGATATGCACAACACTTGGATAGTTTACATAAACACTTGTGCCGGACTTGGGATTAGCCTTTCCAACATGGTAATTGTCGAGATAACGGTGAACCGTATCCTTTACAATCACCCAGTTGCCGTTAAGGTAATCCACGCTGTTTTGCAGCGCAGCCTTTGAAATTCGCTCGTAATGGGTGTGCATACGGAAGCTGCCGTTGGTTAATTTCTCGTACACCTTAAAGGCACGGTAATAGGTGCCGTCGGGGTTGGGAGCAGAGTTCTGGCCGCCGTTGTATTTGGTGCCGTTTGTATCGGTATAAATAATGGAATTTTCGGTGTAGTAATACCTCTCGTTGCTTACAGAAGGCTCGAAATGGCTGTAGGCATTTCGGTTTGTGGCAGTAAGAGCATCGGTATCGGCCGCATTTTGAGGCTTATTCCACTGATTGGTGTATACCACATAGCCTGCGTCTTTGTTGGCGGTGCTGTCGCGGTATGCAGAATTAATTTTTTCTGTAACGTTCCAATCGTAGATATCGGGGTTCAGCTCTACCTCGTAAAGCAGACGAATGGGCTTAACGTTGTTGGATTCAAGGCTAACGTCGGCCACGTCTATAATATTGCCGTCGGAATCCACCTCTACCGAAACCTGATAGGTTATTGTAGGTATAAGGGAAGCGGGAAGCTGCCAGGTAAGCATTTCTTCGCCTGCAATATTATCGCCGTCGAAATCGGTGATTTCCTTAGAAACACGAACCGATGCGTAAAGCATATCGGTGTTAAGAATTCCGTGAACTGCGTCGGTTTCGCCCAAAAATCCGTAGGATTTAATAACGTGGGTTGCACCGGCAGGGGCGGCGGTAGAGATTCCCTCGTACCAGAAATCAAGGAAGTTGCCGTCTTTATCGGAATACCAGCCGATATAGTTGCTGAATCTGCCTGAATCTCTGTAATACACAAGCTGGTCGTGCTGCCAGGCTGAAATAAGCAAATCTCTTGCATCCTGTTCGCTTTCAATGTGCAAGCGCTTCTGCACAGAGGCCACTGTATCGGCATCTAAAACCGGTTCGGCATCTGCCTGAGAGGCAGTTCCGCCCAATGGGTCGTTGGCCTTGGGGAATCTGCGGGCTATGGTTTCGCCCGAGAAATAATGGTCGCCCGTTACAAGGCCCACCATATGGGCAACATCCATATATCCGCCTATTTTATCGGTAAAGGTGATATAACCGTCGTGGTCGTGGTCGCGTTCTACGTAGGTGGGATAATATCTCGACTGAATTATAATTTCCTTAACAATGCTGTCAAAGGCGGCGGCAAACTCACGGTCGGAACCTGCGGGGAAATATTCGTCTACATATATTTTATCGGCAGCAGTAAGCCTTTCGTCGGCGGCCGTAGAGTTCCTTACGGTAAGGTTTGGATTGCTTCTGTAAACGGTTACGCTTCTGTCGGCCAGAAAATCGTTCCACATAGAATTGATGGCGGCAGAGTTACGCTGGGGGTCCATAACACTTAAGGCCTCGGGACGGGTGGTTACCTGATCGCCGTAAGACATTGTGTAGAAAAGTGTGTCGCCGTGGTAGTAGTGAGAGCTTACCTGCTTTTTGGCAAAGGCGGCGGTAAGCTGGGTCATAAAAGCGATGGTATCACGGTGGTTGTAGCCATCGTAATTATACATAACGCTGTTGCCAAGGTCGGTGCGGTTGTTGTTACCGTTATAATCGTTATTGGCAAGGGTGGGCTCGCCGTCGGTCATAAGCACCATAATGGGAATACGGTCGGTGCCTGCCTGAACGCCTGAACCAACGCGGGTATCCTCTTTATCAACGCCAAGAAGCACTCGCATTGCCTCGTAAATACCATCCTGAGTAAAGGTGCCGGTTTCGGTGTCTTTTCTTCCGCTTACTGTCTGATTATCGGAATTTTTAACACCCGAAGCCACACTTACAGCCCAATCGCGGGTGCCGTGCTGATAGCGATTTGCACCGGCGTAGGTGGTGGAATCCAAAAATCTGCCAACACCGTTAGCGGTAGAGGCCGGGGTGTAGTGGTCAAGAGGCAAAACAACGGTGGTTGCACCGGGGTTAGAAGAGAAGGAGGCGCTATTGTTACCCGAATAGGTTACAACGGCCACGCGGTTATTGTTGTTAAGGGCAAGCAGGTCGGTTATAGCCTTGTTGGTGGCAGAAACCAGCTCGTCAACAGCCGAACCGTCGCTATCGTCGTTATAACGCATAGAGCTGGAAAGGTCAAGCACCAGCACGGTATCGGTAGGAATGGTGGAATAGCCCACAATCTCTTTATTAGATGCTATAGCAGAAAGTGCCACAAGGAAGTTATCTCCCTTATCGGCAACCGCGGGGTGGGTGTTTTCCAGCGAGGTTGCGCCTGTTAGCTCGGCAGGAATATTATCGGCGGTGAAAACCGATTTATCGGTCCACACACCACCTGCATTTTCGGTGGTAAGCTCTACCCCTTGAACGTCGGGGTCGATAAACAGCTTTTCCCAATCGTTCAAAGTGCCTTCGTCGGCACTTCTTAAATAGTTATCGGCGGCCGAGGGTGCCGCAAATGCCGCAAAGGGTGCCGCTGCCAGCAATATCGCCACACTTAGCAATATGCTGATTATTCTTCTTGTTAACACTTTTGTTTTCATAATTACGCCTCCTTAACCTTTCTTTTTTTATTATTCAAAAGTTTTTCTAACAGATTTTCACTGCTTTCTTCTGCAAAATCTTTAAATCTTTCAAGGCTTCTTCGCCCAATACTACGGTAATCCATTGCCAGCACACGTTTTATTTTGCTTTGTCGCAATTCCTCGGGAATGCCATATATATTAAGTATGCTGTCTATTGCGCCTGCTATGCGTCGCTCTAACGAAACCTCGTCACCCACCGAGGAAAGGGTGGCGTACTCTATGCCCGAAACCAGTATTTCTGCCTCGGCAAATTGTTCGTGCGACCAATCGTGGCAATAATCCTTAAACACTTCTTTGGCCCTTTCCATATCGTTTTTACGAATAATTTCAAGGCACATTGGGCTTACGTATGTTGCAAGGAAAAAGTCTTTAGCGGTTTCACTTTCCTCGCACATAGTGGCCATAGCAGTTAGCTCCAGGCATATTGCCATTATGGAGCTGTAGCCCTCGTCGGCCTCTTTTTGCATTGTTTCCCACTGGAAATCGCACAAAATTGAAACAAGCTCGGCCAACAGGTGCTCTTTACTGGGGAAGTAATAGGTAAGGTTTCCTGTGCTTATATCTAATTTTTCACAAATCATTTTAGGGGAGGTGTTGGAGTAGCCTTCGTTCAGAAAGAAGTGGGTCGCTTCCCTTATTATCTCCACCTTGGTTATATTTCCTTTATTTCGCGCCACTTTTCTTCTCCTTTTCGAGTTAGAAATTTAAAATTAGTATCAATCCTATTTAGTACTAATCCTATTTTAGCATAAGTGCTAAGTTTTGTCAATAGTTTTTAGCACAAATCCTAATTTTTTTACAATTTCTGATTTACACCCTCTGGCCGGGAGATATTTCTTGAATAATTTTCCGAAAAAACAAAAAAGCTGCACGTTCTTTTTTGGAACGCACAGCCGTAGCTTTAAATGATTATTTAATTTCAATTTCCCGAAGCTCGGTGGATAAAATATACTCATCTTTAAAACTTCTGAGCTTTGCCATGTGGGGTTGCTCGATATGGGCCTGCTGGTGAGCTTTGGTTTCCCACTGTTCAACAAGCAACAGCTCGGTTTCGTCTTTCTCGGCCAGGTAATAGTCGTACTTTACGTAGCCCTCTTCCCTTCTTATTTCGTCGAGCACCCCCTCGGCCTTAACCCTTTCAATAAAGGCGGCACGCCTGCCTTCAATACATTTGAATTTTACGTATATTGTGTACATACCCTTTCTCCTTTTGCAAGTTTATATATTCATTATACATCAAGCTGTGAGGTACTGCAAGCGGAATAACCGCAAAAAAATAAACCCCCGGAAAACCGAGGGTTTAAATTTGCTTTTATTAGAAATCTAAAGAAGCAGCTGCATTGCCGAGAGCCTCTAAGCCATCGTGACAATCCTTACAATATGTAACCTTCTCGCCGAGAATCTCATCGGTGTACTTCTTGCCGGATTTCTTTTCGCCGCAGATGTCGCAGGTGAACTTGCTGCAAGCTGCAAACATAGTTGCAATAATAACGGTTAAAACTGCGATGCTGATAAGTCTTTTCATAGTGTTTGTCCTCCTCTAAGAGAAAATTTATTCGGATATTACGTCGAATAATGTCCAAATTCAATATACCATATACCACATAATTTGTCAACAATTTATTCACAATTTCGCAAAATAGGGTAATTATTCCTCTAACAATTTAATTGCTTTTGAATATTTTTCACTTCTTTGTAACGCTTTTTCGTCAACTATATCTAATCGCGTTAAATCGGAATTGTGTTTTAAGTCTGCAAGTTTTACCGCTTTAGCAATAGGGTTGTTTTTTATTTCGCGAACATAATCCATATATGCCACACCGTCAGCATGGGTCATTAATGCAATTGCATCTGTAATGGTCTTGCCAAAACCCATGCTTGTCAAATCGCCAATTGTATAATCTGTATCTTCTACCAAATCGTGTAATAATGCAACAACCGTTGTTTCTTCGGTTTCCATTTGTTCTGCCAAATGGAAGGGATGAAAAACATAGGGCATACCACTTTTATCAACCTGTTCCTTGTGTGCCTCAAAGCATAACTTTAATGCCTTTTTTGTTATAGGAGTATAAATCATCACTCACACCTCTTGACTGTAAAATATAAACTGTAGAAAATATTATTAGAAATGAAACTATAAATTTACTGAATAATCCTTTTTAAAACCGTGCGCTCCGAAAATCTGCCACTTTCCTACGCCCAATCGTTGTAAAACAGCATTTCTTTCCTCTAAGCATAATTTGGGGTCTGTATCAACAGAGGTCATTAGTATTGGTGCATATCTGTTATATTTTTCCTGTTCGGCTGTAAGACCGTGCGTGTTTATATAAATATCTCCTGTAATAGCAATGTGATTCGAATAATCTATTAACACGATTTCCCCGGGCAGATGTCCGCCTTTTCCTTCATACACTTCAAAGCTTAGCTCACCAAAATTATAAAAACCTATTTGGGTAAGAGGCTTGTCGTATATTTGTGCACTTCCCCAAAGTTTAACAACCTTTTCGGGATTTATCGGCTTATACTCAGTAAGAATTTTGCAAATGTTAATATACGGCTTATGTAAAGGGTTTTCCTCGCGGTATCCGTCAAGTCCGTTATATTCCTTTTCTAAGCATTTCGCTGTTTTTTCGTTTGTAATTACCTCGTCGAAAATCGGCAATAATCCGCAATGGTCTACGTCTGCATGGGTGATAAGTATTTTCTTTTTTATAGTACTAAATTCAGGAATAATTTTGTTAAAGATATTAACCATTTCTTTTTGATAGCAAGCATATCCGCTATCAATAAATAAATATTCCCCATTACTGTTTATGATTATTGTGTTGCTGCCACAGGACGGCTCAATTAAAGTTATTTCGGTATTTTCGGAAATTTTATGTGTGCTTATACGTGGTGCAAAGTTTTTTCCTTTTGAAATACTTAATAGTTCAGCAAACTTGCTTATACTGTCAAAGGTTCTATAAGGCGATAAACCTTTTTCGTCTAATGTTTGCATAGCAAGATTAACATTTATTAAAAGTTCCTGTTTTCCGTCTGCAGACAGTCCCATCATTTGTGATAAACCCAAAACATAGGTGTTATAAAAAATACTGTTATCGTACACATTCTTAGAGCGATTATAATCAATAACTCGCACCTTGCACAACTTTTCTGCCTGACTTAAAAAATAGGCAATTTTATCAGAATCATCAACATATAATCCCATTTTAAAATATTGATAATCTGTTCCGTTTTCTTGTGAACTTATATAAGAAATATTGAAATTAAACTCACTTATAAGCCTAAGGATATTTGTAACACTTCCCGGAACATCTTTTAAACAGAATTCCAACAAAACAACACTTGTTTTGTTAGAGTTTTCATTCCCTAAGTATCCGATTTTTTCAAGCTCCAAATCCGCTTTTTTAAGTTGTTCTTCTGTGCCCTCAGCATCAATAAACAATATATGTGAGTCAATAGCTTTATTATAATTAACTCGGGTTATATTGATTCCCAACGAGAAAAAACACTCACTGGCTTTTAAAAAAGCACCAATATGGTCGGGGATAGATGTTATATAAGTCTTTTTCATAATTATCACCCTTAGGTAAACGCAGTATTATAAAGTTTTAATCATATTATATCACAGAATTAAATAAATACAATAAAAATCCGCCCGATTTCTCGGGCGGATAGTTTTGCTTTATAAAGTCAGCAAAAGGGGGAATTTTATCTTAAATAATGTTCATCAGTTAGTTTGCTACAGCATCGAGAGCTTGTGGGCAATAAATGTCTGATACTATCAACATCCGTTAAGCGGATGGCATAGATTTTGTTCCGTTCTTTTGAGTACGCAACATTACACCAATAATTCACATCTTGATTTACCAATCTCTCATAATCACCGTCATACAATTCAGTACACATCCAAGCAGTGCCAAATTCAGCGTTATATGTAAACATTAGTAAAAAATGCACACCGTTTTCTTCGCAGAGATACATCCAATCGTCTGAACCATAACCGCAAGTTGATGAACGATTAGGGTGAAAGCGGGTGTATCCTGAATAAGTGAAATTATATACTCGTCCCTCTTTAGTTGTCATTTTGAAAATTTCGTTATTTTTTGAAAACTTATTCTCCGCTCCCTCGCACGAAACACATTGTGTTCTTGTACTTGATATTGCAGCGCCGCAGGAAGAACATTTTGGAGAAATTGCATTTGTAACTGTATCGGCACGGTGTTCTTTTCCTTTTTGAGCAGCGTTTGTGTCAAGCGTTTTCTTTTTAAAATAATCAAATAATCCCATATAATCGCCTTTAGAATTTATTATAGCAAAAATCGAATTTTTTTGCAATAGATATAGAAAATCCGCCCGATTTCTCGGACGTGTAGTTTTGCTTTATAAATCTAATTACTTAGATTCTTTGGTAGAGTTAAGTGATATTCCGTCT
>JAZQCL010000024.1:0-29862 GCA_045546235.1 Acutalibacteraceae bacterium | reverse complement strand
AAAAAACACAACATATAAGTCAGTAAATAAATCTAATAATTCATTACCATTGCGAATTATTCCTTTAGGTGGTTTAAATGAAATAGGCAAAAATATTACCCTGTATGAATACGACAATGATATTTTACTTGTGGATTGCGGAATGTCCTTTCCCGATGAAGATTTGCCGGGTGTAGACATTGTTATTCCTGATTTTTCTTATATTCTAAAAAACAAAGATAAAGTTCGAGGTATGGTTGTTACACATGGTCACGAAGACCATATAGGTGCAATTCCTTACCTGCTTAAGGAATTAAATATACCGATTTATAGTACTCGACTTACTATTGGTTTAATATCCGGAAAGCTTAAAGAGCACGGACTTTTAAATAATGCAAAACTTATTGCTGTTAACCCCGGAGATACAATAAACTTGGGTAAATTCTCTGTTGAATTTATTCATGTTAACCACTCAATACCCGATGCTTGCGGCTTTGCAATAAAAAGCGGTGCCGGTACTGTTATTCAAACAGGTGACTTCAAGATAGATACCACACCTATAGACGATAATGTTATCGATATTGCGCGTTTTTCCGAATTGGGTAAAGAGGGAGTTTTGGCCCTTCTTTCAGATTCAACTAATGCTGAACGTCCCGGTTACACCCTGTCGGAAAGAATAGTAGGCGGTTCTTTTTCTCATCTTTTCAAAAGTGCAGCAGGTCATCGCATTATAATCGCTACATTTTCTTCTAATATACACAGATTGCAACAAATCATCGACGAAGCAGTTAATTGTAAAAGAAAGGTTGCAGTTTCAGGCCGCAGTATGATTAATGTTGTGGCGGTAGCAAGTGAATTAGGATATCTTAATGTACCCGACGGCGTTCTTATAGATATAGATATGGTTAATCGCTATGCACCCGGAGAGATTGTGATTATTACAACTGGTAGCCAGGGTGAGCCGATGTCTGCACTTCATAGAATGGCTTTTGGCGACCATAGACAAATAGGTATTGCTCCTGACGATATGATTATAATTTCAGCCACACCGATTCCCGGCAATGAAAAACTGGTTGGCAAGGTTATTAATGAATTAATTAAGCTTGGAGCAAACGTTGTATACGAAAAAATGTACGACGTACACGTTTCAGGTCACGCTTGCCAGGAAGAGCTTAAGCTTATGCTTAGTGTAGTTAAACCACAGTTCTTTATTCCTGTACACGGTGAACAGAAGCACTTATTTAAGCACGCTAATCTTGCAATGCTTATGGGAATGAATAAACAGAATATCCTTACCACAGAAATAGGTAAAGTAATTGAATTCAAGAATAATTCTATGAAAATTGTTGAGTCTGTGCCCGCCGGCAGAGTTCTTGTTGACGGCTTGGGTGTAGGTGATGTGGGAAGTGTGGTTCTGCGCGATAGAAAGCATTTGGCTGAAGATGGCTTGGTTATTATTACTGTAACTATCGATACCGCAACCGGCGAGGTTCTTTCCGGTCCCGAAGTTATTTCACGTGGCTTTGTATATGTAAAAGAAGCGGAAGGTTTATTTGATGATGTTCGCGTAGTGGCCTGTGATACTTTGGAAAGATGTTACGAACGTGGAATTAACGATTGGACTTCTATAAAGGCTCGTATTAGAGACGATACATCGAAATTCTTATACGAAAAAACAAAACGCAGTCCTATGATTTTACCAATAATAATGGAAATTTAATTGTAAGAGGTGAACAGATTGAAGTATAATAAAAATTTTTATCAAAGTTATTTGTTGCTTTATGTAATATTAGTTTTGTTCTTAGCCGTAAACACTCTTTTACTTGCATTTGTAGATTTTAATCTTATGCTTGCTTCTCTGTTCATTACAGTAATTGGCGCTGCATTTGTTATCTATAAAGCCATCAATATTCAATCTGAATATCGTAACTTTGTTAATGCTTTGAAAAAAGGCTCTTTGCAAAATTCCACAGCATTGAGTAGCTTTAATCTGCCTGTAATATACGTATCTGATTGTGATGAGATTGTTTGGTATAATCAGAGATTTAAGCAGTGTATAAAAGCAGAAGATTGTTATGGAAAAAACGTATACGATTTTTTACAGATAGATCCTGCGGCGCTTCATGAAAACGGTTCCTCTGAAATTAAGCTTAACGATAAAGAATATAGCGTTTACTATACCGATGTTGTTGCTGATAGATCTGCTCTAAAGCTTTTTTATCTTGTTGAGAACACCAACCTGAAAAGAGCGGCGCGCGAATATGTTGCTACAAGACCGGTAGTTATGATTATGGCCACCGATAATTTCAGTGAAATTATGCGCAATGCACGGGATAGTGAAAAATCGTCATTTAGAAGTGCCATTCATAATGAAATTGAAAAATGGCTCTCAGACATCAATTGTATAAGTATATTCCGCAACGAAAAGTATGTTTTCGTGCTTATGGAAGAACGCTTTTTAAATCGATTGGTATCTGATAAGTTTTCGGTTTTAGATTCTGTCAGAAGGTTAAAAATCGGCAATTACAGTGGTGTAACCTTATCAATAGGTGTTGGACGCGGCGGAAAGAATATGGCCGAATGCGAGCATTTTTGCAAGCAAGGCTTAGAAATGGCACAAAGCCGTGGCGGCGATCAGGTTGCAATTAAATCTAACGGTAACGATTATAAATTCTTTGGCGGTATATCACAAGCTGCCGAAAAGCGTTCAACAGTGAAAGCAAGAGTAATTTCTTCCGCTCTATCTGAAATGATTGCTTCTGCAGAAAATGTTGTTATTATGGGTCACAAGTATTCTGATTTAGATTGCTTGGGTGCCGCTTATGCTCTTTCCTGTGTATCAAGATTTTTGGGTAAACGGTCGTATATAGTGTTTGATTCTAAGCGCACAATGGCTAATTCATTGTATAAACGAATTTTAGCCGAAGATAGTAACTGTATTTTTACCGATGGCGGCGCATTAAACGAAATTATAAACGATAAAACATTACTTATTATTGCAGATACGCATAGATCCGGTTTTGTTGAAAACGAAGAAATATACCGAATGTGTAAAAATATTATTGTTATTGACCATCACAGAAAATCTGTAGATGCTATAGACAATTCTGTTATTTTTTATCACGAAACAGCAGCATCTTCGGCTTGTGAAATGGTTACCGAGCTTATACAGTATATGGATTCCTTTACACCCGACAGCACCGTATCCGATGCCTTGTTGGCAGGAATAATGTTAGATACAAAAAGTCTTTGCCTGCACACCGGCGTAAGAACCTTTGAAGCTTCGGCTTATTTAAGAAGCTGTGGGGCTGACCCGGTAAAGGTTAAACGATTGTTTGCAGATAGTTTTGAAACCTATTCCAGAAAATCAAGCATTATATCTAATTCAAAATTGTATGGTAGCTGTGCAATATCTTTTGATGAAATACAAGACGATAAAACTCGTATTGCTACTTCTCAAGCGGCAGATGAATTGCTCAATCTTGAAGGCGTAAAGGCATCTTTTGTTATGTGTAAAATAGCCGAAGGCATTAATATTTCTGCTCGTTCTTATGGCGATGTTAATGTGCAACTTGTAATGGAAGCTTTAGGTGGCGGTGGTCACCGCAATATGGCTGCCTGTCAGGTTATGTGTAGCGATTTTATCGAAGCAGAGGAAATATTGAAAAAAGAAATTGATAATCATAATATGAATAAAGAAATGGAGTGTTGAATATGAAGGTTGTTTTAACCGCAGATGTTAAAGGACACGGTAAAAAAGGTGAATTGGTGAATGTATCGGATGGTTATGCCCGTAATTTTCTGTTCCCTAAAAAACTTGCTGTAGAGGCTAATAATGCCGCTATGAGCGAATTGAAAAGTAGGGAAGAGGCAAAGGCGCATCATATCGCAGTAGAAAAAGCTCAAGCCCAGGAAATATGTGATAAGCTTAATAATTCAACAATTACTATTCACGCTAAAGCGGGTGCAAGCGGAAAGCTTTTTGGCGCAATTACTACAAAAGAAGTAGCAACAGAAGTTGAAAAAGCTTACGGAATTAAACTCGATCGCCGTAAAATTGTTATGAAGGACATCAAGTCGTATGGTGACTATTCAGCAGATATAAAGCTGTATACTGGAATTACTGCAAATATGAATATTAAAATAGAGGAATAATAATATGGCCGAATCAAATTACATTGATTTCGAGGGCGAAAATCTACCGTTTTCACTTGAAGCAGAGCAATCGGTTTTAGGTGCTATATTAATTGAGCCCTCCAGCATACTACTTGTTGCAGACACACTTAAGCCGTTCCATTTTTATATACCGCAACACAAATCGATTTTCGAAGCATTAAGCAATATGTTCGAGCTAAACCGTACAATAGATTTTGTTACGCTGCTTGAATGGCTTAAAAAGAACGGTATATATGATGAGGCAGGCGGTAAAGCTTACTTAACACAGCTTGCCCAAACAGTACCTTCTGCTGCCAACATAACTACTTACGCCGGAATTATCAGAGAAAAATATACAGTTCGTGCATTAATTTTAGCATCTCGAGATATTATTGACGATGCACAGGACGGTAAAACCGATCCGTCTTTATTGCTTGACCACGCCGAAAAACGTATATTCGACATTCGCCAGGATAAAGACGTTGGTGGTCTGCGCCATATTGCAGATGTATTAGAGAACGAAACCTTTGTACGTCTCACTAATTTGAGCAATGAAGAAACCAGAAAAGATTATGTTGGTATTCCTTGCGGTATTTCTGCTATCGACAAATATACAACCGGCCTTAATAAATCAGACTTGATTATTATTGGTGCACGTCCGGGTATGGGTAAAACTTCTTTTTGCCTTAATATAGCAAGGAATGTTGCGTTGCAAAGTAATAAAACTGTTTGCTTTTTCTCTTTGGAAATGACTAGAGATCAGTTGGCACAGCGTATGCTTTCTAACGAGGCTTGCATTAAAAGTGAAAAATTAAGAACAGGTGAGCTTACCCAAGAAGATTTTGTAAATCTCGGCATAGCTAGTGAGCAATTAAGTAAGGCACCTATATATTTTGATGAAACTTCAGGTATAACCGTACCTGAAATTAAGGCAAAGGTGCGCAGAATGAACGGCGCTTGTGATGTTGTTATGATAGATTATTTGGGTCTATTACGTTCTGCTTCTTCTAAAGAAAACCGTGTTCAAGAGGTTTCCGATATGACGAGAAATCTTAAGATAATGGCAAAAGAACTTAATATTCCTGTTGTTTGTTGTGCGCAGCTTAACCGTGGTACCGAAGGAAAAGGTGGCTCGCATATTCCTGCACTTTCAGATTTAAGAGAATCCGGTTCAATCGAGCAGGACGCAGATATAGTTATGTTTCTGCACCGTGAAGCTTATTATGCAAGCGAAGATGGTCAGCCAACCGACCAAAACAAAGCTCAATGTATTATTGCCAAGAACAGACACGGAGAAACTGCAACTGTTGATTTGCATTGGGATGGTCAGTTCACAAGATTTTCATCTCAGGATGTGTTCAGATAATGCTTAAAAAAGTTAAAGCCGCTATTGAACACTTTGGAATGCCAATTAAAAATAGTGACATTTTGGTAGCAATTTCTGGTGGAGCAGACTCTGTTGCATTATTATTTTCGCTGTTGGATTTGCAGGCTGAATACAATTATTCATTAAGAGCAATTCATATAAATCATAATCTTCGTGGCGAAGAATCTATGCGTGATCAGAATTTTGTATACAATCTATGTAATAGGCTTAATGTTCCGCTTGTTATTGAAAGTGTTAATGTAATGCAAAGGGTAGAATCGTCCAACGAAGGTGTTGAATTAGCTGCACGAAACATACGCTATAACCTTTTTTCTAAACACAATGTAGATGTGGTTGCTACTGCACATACAGCAGATGATAATGCAGAGACTGTATTGTTTAATCTGTTGCGCGGAACAGGAATTAAGGGGTTATGCGGAATTCCACCTGTAAGGGATTGTTTTGTCAGACCTTTAATATTCTGTACTCGAAATGATGTGTTGAGCTATCTCAAATCTATTGGTGAAACATACGTAACCGACAGTTCTAATAATAGCGATGATTACACTCGGAATAAAATCAGGCACAGCCTTATTCCTGTTTTCAAAGAACTCAATCCATCTTTCTCGGATACAGTAATAAGGACCTCTGGCATTTTGCGTGATGATTTTGAATACCTTAACAAGGTTGCAACAGAAAAGTTTAATTTATATTTTAATAACAATTATCTTTCTGAAGAAATTAGTAATTTTTCTACTTCAATTCGTATGCGTGTTCTTGCAATGTATTGCGAAGCTAATGGAATATTATATAATAGTCATCACCTGCAGAAAATGGATGAAGTACTTAAGGGCGAGATTGTTAAAACACAGCTCCCCGGCAATTACTTTTTTCACCGGGTTTCCGAAGGCTTTCTTATTGAAAAAATAAATAAGCTTCAAAATTTTTTTAATGAATGTTTTAATTTCGATGAAAAAGAATTAACCTCAGGCATTTTTTCAAAAATAACCTATAAAGAATTTATAAAAATTAATAAAGTTAACAATTTGTTATTTAAATTTGCTATTGATTGTGATAAAATAGATGGCGATGTTACTTTCAGAAGCAGAAACAATGGTGATAAATACCGTCCGGTGTCAAGAAATGTAACAAAATCAATTAAAAAGCTTTTGTCGGATTCTAAACTACCCTTTGGCAGCAAGGATAAGCTGTTTGTGTTGGAAGATAAAAGCGGTATTATATTTACCAATCTTTTTGGTATAGATGAAAGGGTAAAGGTTACAGAGAAATCTAAAAACATTTTAATTTATAAAGGCGATAATGCTTTTGATTATTAATAGTAAACCCATAAGGAGTTGTAAATCGATTGAAAAAAAACGCAAAAAAAATTCTAATTTCAATAGCAATACCGGTAATACTTATTTTATCTGTTGTATTGGTTAGAGTAAGTAACCGTAACAGCACAAAAAAGCAATATTACCAAGTAATTGAGATGTTTCAGAACAACGAAATAACGGAATATTCATTGAATCTGTATAACGGAAATCTGAAATACAAGCTGAAAGAAAAGGGCGACGAGGTATATGCTTACGATGTACCCGACGTTAACCTATTTTTGAACGACATTCACGACAGCGTTGTTAAAAACAATATTGAAAGCAAAGATAAAGACGATTTAATTAAATTTGACTATGCCAGTGGTGGTCAAACATCTTGGTTAGTAAGTCAGATTCCCAGTCTTTTAATGATTGGCGCTCTTGTTATAATTATGATTTTCACAATGAAACGTATGAGCGCTATGGGTGGCGGCGATAAAATTATGGGATTTGGCAAGGCCAGAATCAAAAAGCCATCTGACGACGGAAGAAAAACTACCTTTGCAGACGTAGCCGGTGCTGATGAAGAAAAGGAAGAACTTTCTGAAATAGTAGAATTTCTTAAAAATCCACAGAAGTTTAATGAATTAGGTGCAAGAATTCCTAAAGGCGTATTGCTTGTAGGTCCTCCAGGAACCGGTAAAACGCTTTTAGCACGTGCTGTTGCCGGTGAAGCCGGTGTGCCTTTCTTTTCTATTTCCGGTTCGGATTTTGTAGAAATGTACGTTGGTGTTGGTGCTTCCAGAGTGCGTGATTTGTTTGAGCAGGCCAAAAAGAATTCTCCTGCAATTATATTTATTGATGAAATTGATGCCGTAGGTCGTCAGCGTGGTGCCGGACTTGGCGGTGGGCACGACGAACGCGAGCAAACTCTTAACCAGTTGTTGGTTGAAATGGATGGTTTCGGCGCTAATTTAGGTGTAATAGTAATCGCTGCAACAAACCGTCCCGATATTCTCGATAAAGCTCTTCTTCGCCCGGGACGTTTTGATAGGCGCGTAACCGTTAACTATCCCGATGTTAAGGGTAGGGAAGAAATATTGAAGGTTCACGCTCGCGGCAAGCCCCTCGGCCCAGATGTTAGCCTTAAAACCATTGCCCAATCAACGTCCGGATTCACAGGTGCTGATCTTGAAAATCTTCTTAACGAAGCTGCTCTCTTAGCAGCTCGTGAGGGTAAGAAGGCTATTACTCAATCCAATGTTGACGAAGCTACAATTAAGGTTGTTATGGGAGCTGAAAAGAAATCTCACGTAATCAACGATTACGATAAGAAGATTACCTCTTATCACGAAGCAGGCCACGCTGTTGTTTCTTACTTCCTTCCTACTCAAGACCCGGTTCATCAGATTTCTATAATACCAAGAGGTATGGCCGCAGGCTACACTATGTATGTTCCCACCGACGACAAAATGCATATGTCCCGCAACCGTATGTTAGAGGATATTTGCTCTTTACTTGGTGGCAGAGCTGCCGAAGAACTTACTCAAGACGACATTTGCACCGGTGCATCTAATGATATTGAACGAGCTACTGAACTGGCCAGAAAGATGGTTACAAAGTTCGGTATGAGCGAAAAATTAGGTCTTGTTAGTTATGGAACCGGAAACGACGAAGTTTTCTTAGGCCGCGATTTTTCTGCTACTCCTAACTACTCTGATAAGGTAGCTGCGTTGATCGACGAAGAGGTAGAGAGCATCATTACAACCCAGTATAATAATGCCAAATCTATTTTGAACAAGCATATGGACAAACTTCATTATGTGGCTAAAGAGTTGTTTTTAAACGAAAAAATCGACGGCGAGGCCTTTATTGCTATTATGGAAAATAATGCCGATACCATCGCTGAAGAAAATGCCACAGAATAATTTTTTATAAACAACAAAAATACGGCGGTATATTTCAATTTGAAATGTGCCTCCGTATTTGCATATATTTAAACATTTTTAACATTAAAAAGCATTGACTATTCTCTGTTTTTTTGTTACTATATTAACATAAATATATAATTGGAGTTAAGTGTATGTTTAAAAGAGTATTTTCTATCTTTCTATCTTTAATATTATTGAGCGTCGGTTCGTTCTGTTTAGCAGATTCTGGATACGGTGATAATAATACCGGTGCCGATAACACAATTGTTGATTCTGTAAACTGGCTTTCTTCTTATGTTTATAATGTTGAAAACGGATATGTTACCGGAGTAGAAAGCGGTACCTCTGTGTCTGATTTCAAAAATAATTTTATAAACGGTTCCAATGTTAGTATTGATGGTTCTAAAATCATTACCGGTACAAAGGTTTGGTATGGTAATTCTACCGAAGATGCAAGTACTGTTATAGTTAAGGGTGATGCTCACTGCGACGGTTATGTGAATGTTAGCGATATTGTTATCGTTTCACAGCATTTAAGCGGAGGCGCGAAAATACCATACGATACTCTTGGGTTTATGGCAGCAGATATTAACAGAAGCGGTGATATAACAGTTGTTGATTTAGTTAATATCAGAGCGTTAACTCTAAAATAATAAGGTGTTAAAATGAGCGAAAAACTTAATGTAGTCGGAATCGATATCGGCGGCACAAAATGTGCAGTTATGCTGGCAGAAGTGTGCGGAGACGATATTAAATTTATAAGTAAAGAAAAATTAAAAACAGATAATAACGAACCGGCACTTTCGGTTATTAATAAATTTTGTGATATTATAGATAAAATTGCAACCGGAGTGAGAATCGACGCAATAGGAATATCCTGCGGCGGCCCCTTAGATTCTAAAAAAGGTATTATAATGCGCCCGCCAAACCTTCCAACTTGGGACAATATACATATTGTAGATATCCTTAAAGAACGTTATGGTGTTTCTGTTAAACTTCAAAACGATGCAAACGCCTGCGCATTGGCTGAATGGAAATACGGCGCAGGTAAAGGTACCGATAATATGGTGTTTATGACCTTTGGAACCGGTCTTGGTGCGGGACTTATTCTTGACGGTAGGTTATATACCGGAACTAACGATAACGCCGGAGAAGCTGGCCATATCAGGTTGTCTGAAAACGGTCCGGTTGGATATCATAAAGCAGGTTCGTTTGAAGGCTTTTGTAGCGGTGGCGGATTGGCACAGTTAGGATATACATTGGGATTAGAAGCATACCAGCAAGGTAACTGCCCGGCATATTTTAATCCGGAAACTGCTCCCGAAGGTATTAATGCCAAAACAATTGCCGACGCAGCCGATAATGGCGACCCAACCGCAATTGCTGTGTATGCAAAATGTGGTGAATATTTAGGTAAGGGATTATCTGTATTAATTGATATACTTAACCCACAGTGTATTGTTTTAGGCAGCATTTTTAAGCGTTCATCTAACCTTATTTGGAAATATGCAGAAGCTGTAATTAATAAAGAGGCTTTAGGGCTGTCTGCTTCTGTTTGTAGGGTTGTGCCTGCCGAATTAGATGAAAATTTAGGCGATATTGCCGCTATTGCAACTGCATTATACTAAAGGTGAAAATATGAAGATTGAAGAATTATTAAATTGTTACCCCACGCTAAAGTGTTGTGAAAACGATATAACCGCAGCTACAAACGCTATTATAAATTGCTATAAAAACGGCGGAAAAGTGCTTATATGCGGTAATGGTGGCAGCTCAGCCGACAGCGGCCATATCGTTGGCGAACTTATGAAGGGCTTTTTGAAAATGCGCCCTTTAAATACCGAGATGCGAGCCGAAATGAAAAGTAAAAACCCAATGGTGTCAGATAAAATGCTTGATAAC
Organism: Acutalibacteraceae bacterium; assembly: GCA_045546235.1. Taxonomy (GTDB): domain Bacteria; phylum Bacillota; class Clostridia; order Oscillospirales; family Acutalibacteraceae; genus UMGS1532. The sequence goes on along the minus strand of JAZQCL010000024.1, from coordinate 19,213 downwards.
CTTCAGTGTTCACTTCCGGCTATTAACTTAACAGAAAATTCTGTTATAATTTCCGCATTTGCTAACGATGTAGATCCGGATATGGCTTATGCACAGCAGGTTTTGGGCTATGCAAAGCCCGGCGATATTTTTATAGGCATCAGCACCTCCGGAAATGCTAAAAACGTTGCTAATGCTGCTAATATTGCTAAGGCTGTTGGCGCTGTAACTATAGGTCTTACCGGTAAAGATGGCGGTAAATTAAAGAATCTTTGTGACACAACAATAATTGTTCCGGAAAATGAAACGTATAAAATTCAAGAGCTTCATCTCCCGGTATATCATTACATATGTGCAGCTGTAGAAGCGGCTTTTTTCGATAAGTAGGGGAGAATATAAATGGCAAGAAATTATAATGATGCTTCAGCGCCCAAATGCTTTTCTGAAGCTGTCCGTAAGGTTTGGGTTAACGCAGTAGCGGCCGGCATATTAAGTATAATTATTTACGTTTCTTTAGGTGTAGTATTTAAAACCGTTGCACCTAAGTACGTTGGATACCAGCCCGTAATTGAAAATAACGAAGGTATTAGAGTGGCCGATGGAGGACCTGTTTATTTCACTTCCGATAATGCCAAGTTTCCAAAAGGCGATTACGACATAATCTACGGAGTAAGTCCAGCATTAGAAATTGTTTCTCAAATTCTAATGGCAATTTTGTTTGCTCTTATGATTTATTCGGTGATGTGGGCTTTTGGCGACCATCAGCGCAATAGCGTTGGAATAGGCAACTCTGTTAGAGACAGGTTTGAAGGTTTAAAGGTTGGTGCGGTTTCCAGCACGCTTTCAATCTGTGCGTGGCTTTTCTTACTTGTTTCAAAAATAATTTATGCAATTATGGTTCGCATTAAACTATCGGAAGTACTTAATTGTACAGGATTAGAAACTGATGAAGCATTGCGGCTTATAAGCGAAAAACCAAATGATTATGGTATTGTAAATCTTATTCCTTTAGCCATATTGTGTGTTGCAATTTGTTATCTACCTTACATACCGCTAATAAAAGCTTTTGTTACCATTATCGGTATAACTGATGTCGGCAAAGATCCGGCACTGTTTGATATATTTTCGAACTGTGAAGATATTTCTTGGGTAGGTGTATTTGCCTTACTGATACCCCTTATCTTCAAGCTTATTGTTTGTCACAGTGCTTATGAGTTGGGCTACAGGCAAATCTCAATTAAAGAAAAAATAGTATATAAAAACAATAAAAATATTTAGTTTTGGAGTGAATAATTATGAGCAAACGTAAACTTATTACCTTCGACTATGGTGCAACCAGCGGCAGAGCAATTTTGGGTACATTTGAAGATGGAAAACTCTCGATTGAAGAGTACCATCGTTTTGACAATCAGCCTGTTATGGTTAACGGTCACCTTTATTGGGATATTTTGAGACTTTTCCACGAATTAAAACAGGGTTTAATTAATATTTCTCGCGATGGCATTAATGAGGTTGACTCAATTGGTATTGATACCTGGGGCGTAGACGTTGCATTGCTTGACGATAACGATATGCTTCTTAATAATCCTTTCCATTATCGCGACACAATGACCGATGGCGCTATCGAGAAAACCTGCGAAAAAATCTCTGCCGACGAGCTTTATGCACGCACAGGTATTCAGTTTATTAAATTTAATACCTTATTCCAGCTCGCAACTATGAAAGAGAAGTTCCCAAGATTACTGAATGATGCTAAATCTATGCTGTTTATACCTGATTACCTCAACTTCTTGCTAACAGGTGTAAAATCCACTGAATTTTCTATTGCATCTACATCTCAGATGTATAATCTTGATACTAAAGATTGGGATTATGAATTGCTTAATAAACTGAACATTCCTACTGATATTTTACAGGATATCACCCCCAGCGGCAGGGTGCTCGGAGATATATTGCCTGAAATTTCTGATGAAACCGGTATAAAGGCTAAGTGTATTTCGGTTTGCGGTCACGATACAGGTAGTGCTGTTCTTGCAGTTCCAATGGAAAAGGGAGAAAAATGTGCTTGGCTTTCTTGTGGTACCTGGTCTATTTTGGGTGTAGAGCTTGAAGACCCGATTACAAGTTCTGAAGCATTCGATGCACAATATTCTAACGAGGGCGGATATAACAACACAGTACGTTTCTTAAAGAATATTGCCGGCCTTTGGGTATACACAGAAATTAAGCGCGAATTCGAGAAAAAGCTCGGTAAAACCGATTATAAAACTCTTGATGCCGAGGTTAACGCTGCTCCTTCACTTAAGGCACTCATTGACCCTGATGACGACAGATTTATGACCCCCGGTAATATGACTAAAAAAATCCGCGAATACTGTATCGAAACCGGTCAGACTCCCCCTGAAACTCGTGGTGAATTCTTACGCTGTGCTTTAGAAAGCTTGGCGCTTAAATATCGTTATGCAATCGAAAACTGTGAAAAGATACTCGGTTACGAGTTGCCAATACTTCGTGTAGTAGGCGGAGGCACTAAAGATAAGCAGTTAATGCAATACACAGCTAACGCTATTTGCAGACCTGTTATTGCCGGCCCTGTTGAAGCCACTGCAATTGGTAATATGATTGCTCAGTTATTAGCTCTCGGAGAAGCTGAAAACAGATGGGAAGCTCGCAAAATTGTTGCAGATTCTTTCCCAGTTGAAAGCTTCGAGCCACAGGATACCGAGGTTTGGGAAGAGGCTTATAATAAGTTTAAAACCTTGCTATGTAAGTAATTACTAAAAAGCGGCAGCTTTTGCCGCTTTTTATGTTTTGTATTATTGACTTTAAGAAGCAAATATTATATAATTGTATCGGTGATATTATGGATAAAAATGTTTCTATTCACGATAAAATGCGAATAATTCAAGAAATTGTTCCGGGCAGACAGATTACTTTGGCGCATATTATTGCCAATCCGGATAAATTACTATACCAAAAATTAGGCTTAGACCCACGTATTGATTACACGGGTTCTGCTATTGGTATTTTAACAGTAAGTCCTGCTGAAACAGCAATAATCACTGCTGATATTGCAATTAAATCCTCTGGTGCCGATTTAGGCTTTGTTGACCGTTTTAGCGGCACCCTTATTATAACCGGTACTGTTTCTCAAGTAGAGTCTGCTTTCTCAGATATAGCCGATTATGTTAGCAACAAACTTGGTTTTGCTGTGTGTCCTATCACAAGAACATAATGAAGAAAATAATTTTAGTTGGTCGCAGTGGTAGCGGAAAAACCACTCTTAGCCAGGCATTGAACGGCGAAGAGTTAGAATACGATAAAACTCAATATATAAAAAGAACCGATGGGTTTATCGATACACCGGGAGAATATGCCGAAACCAAAATGTTTGGTGGTGCGTTAGCTGTATATTCTTACGAGGCCGATGTAATCGGTTTAGTGCAAAATGCTTGTGAACCATTTACGCTTTTTCCTCCTGGTGTTGTTGCTATGGCCAACAGACCGGTTTTAGGAATTATAACTCAAATCGATTCAAAAGGTGCAAGGGTTGATATGGCTCAAAACTGGTTAGAGAATGCTGGCTGCACTGTAATTTATAAGATAAGCTCTAAAACCGGTGAAGGATTAGATGAATTAATTAGTTATTTAAAGGATTAGTAAAAGCAGCCGTTTTTTTCGACTGCTTTTATTATTAACATTCTATTAATATAATGTTATCATTTTTGTTGTAAAATACTAATGTAAAGTAATTTTGGAAAGTCGGTGGTAATTATGGAAAAGAAAATTTTAATTGTCGATGACGATACAAACATTTGCGAGCTTTTACGTCTTTATCTTGAAAAAGATGGTTTTGAAACCATTGTTGTTAACGATGGTTACGCAGCAATTGATGCAGTGAAAATCTACAATCCCGATTTAATACTATTGGATATTATGTTACCTAAAATGGACGGATGGCAGGTGTGCCGTGAGATAAGAAAAACTTCTTTTGTTCCTATAATAATGCTTACTGCAAAAAGCGAAACATTTGATAAGGTCCTCGGCCTTGAATTAGGGGCTGACGATTATGTTTCAAAACCATTCGATACCAAAGAAGTTGTGGCAAGAGTTAAGGCTGTTCTCAGAAGGTCCTCGCCAGACGATGCAGATAAGGTGAAAGAAGTAAAGTTTGATAAGCTTGTAATTAACCTTACTAATTACGAACTAATTGTAAACGGTGTTCAGATTGATACTCCGCCTAAAGAATTGGAATTAATATACCATTTGGCCAGTAATCCTAATCGTGTTTTTACCAGAGATCAGCTTCTCGACGAGGTTTGGGGGTTCGATTATTATGGTGATTCCAGAACAGTTGATGTACACGTAAAACGTCTTAGAGAAAAGTTAGAGGACGTATCTGATTTATGGAGCCTCAAAACTGTATGGGGTGTTGGATATAAATTTGAATTAAAATGATTTGAGGATTAATATTGAAACTTAAACTAAAGATATTCAAAAAATATTTCTTTTTAACTACAGTTATTATAGTGTTATGCTTAATTTTTATGACCGCATTGGTAGGTTTCATTATCAGTAACCATCTTGTTAAAGAGAAAAGAAACTCATTAACTGAATGTTGTAATTCTATTTCAGAGATAACCGCTTCAGGTGAATTGGATAAAGATGAGTTTTTCGACACAATTCGATACGCAGTACCAATTGCTGCAAAAACTATGGATGCTGAAATATTTTTCGTTGATTCAGCGGGCGAATCTTTTTTTTGCAGTTGCGATTTATATGCGAGTTATCAAAGCTGTGAACATACCGAAATAACTATTCCGCAAGAAATAATCGAGTTTACTTTAGAAAGTGACGAATATTATGATGTAGGAAATTTTGACGGAAAATTATCAACAGTTAACTACATTTACGGAAAACGCCTTCTTGGTAGCAATAGTAAAAACTATGCATTTGTTTTTGCTATTACAAGATCGGCTTCCATTGGTTACTTTTTTATGAATATTATAAGAATGCTTATAATGGCTTCGATTCTAACCGTTGTTTTAATGTTTTTTGCTGTGTATTATGTATCCTACAGGCTTACAAAGCCGTTGTCTTTAATGTCGGAAGCGGCGCGATGTATGGCTAAAGGTGACTTTTCTCGCAGAATTCCTGTTTCAACCGATGATGAAGTTGGAGAATTAGCTATTGCTTTTAATAATATGACCGATTCTTTAGTAAAGCTAGAAAGCACAAGGCGTAGCTTTGTTGCTAACGTTTCTCACGAATTGAAGACCCCTATGACAACAATCGTAGGCTTTATTGACGGAATTATAGATGGTACAATTCCTCCCGAAAAGGAAGAAGAATACTTAAGGATTGTTAGCGATGAAGTTAAGCGTTTGTCCAGATTAGTTCAATCAATGTTGAGCCTTTCTAAACTTGAATCCGGAGAAATGAAGGTTAATATTTCAAAGTTTGACCTTTCTAAGGTTCTTATTGATATTGTGTTGGCTCAGCAACAAATAATAGAAAGTAAAAACATCAATATCACCGGCCTTGATGAATTGAAAAAAATTAGTGTTACGGCAGACAAGGACTTAATTCATCAAGTAATTTACAATCTTACTGATAATGCCGTGAAATTTACCGATAATGGCGGAGAAATCAACTTTAAGATTATTTCTGAAAGCGACGGCGTTAGATTTATTGTTAAAAACTATGGTATAGGTATTGATTCTAAGGATTTACCACGCATTTTTGAAAGATTTTATAAAACCGATAAATCCAGATCTGCCGTTAAAGAGAGTACCGGGTTAGGTTTATATATCGCTAAAACAATAATTGATATACATCACGGGCAAATTACAGTACGTAGTAAAAACAACGATTTTACAGAATTTGAATTTTATTTGCCCAAAATTAAGGAGGAAATATAATGGATGAATTTAACAATGACGATATTTCTGTAAACGAGTCAGAAGCTGTAGATAATATGCAGAATGTCGCTGAACCACAAGTAGACATGAATAATGAAACGGTGGATACTGATAACGCAGAATCTGCTGCTGATGAAAACAACGAATACAATCCAGATTTATCTGATTCTACTAACGTTGACGACATACCTGTTACCCCTTCTGAGCAGCCACAGTATAACCCATATAGAGCTTATCCTGTTGAGCAACCCGTTGTGCCGGACTTTAGCTTTGCCGAACCCAGACCTCAAAAATCAAAAAACAAAGGCCTTTCAGTATTTTGCATTATTTTAGCCCTTGTATTGATTGTTTCTCTGTCGGTTGCAGGTGGATATTTTGCGGCAATATACAGCGGTGCATCAAAACAGAGCGTGGGAACTGATGAGTCAGATTTAGAGTTAGCTCCTCGTCCGGAAAATGACAGTGAAATTCACGAAACCTACAGTGATGTGTTCAAAGAAGTAGATAAATCTGTTGTAAGCATTATGGTGTATAGTCCTACCAAAAATATTCAGGCAGGCGGCGCAAGCGGAGTTATATATTCTGAAGATGGTTATATAGTTACTAATGACCACATTTACGACGGGGTGCCTAATGCTAAATTTATGGTAAGGCTTTCCGACGGCACTGAATATAAGGCTAGTTATGTTGCCGGCGACACCAGAAGTGATCTTGCTGTTATTAAAATTGATGATAAGGTAAGCGGTTTACCTGTTGCAGAATTTGGTGATTCTCGTGAGGTTTATGTTGGTGAACCCGTAATTACCGTAGGTTATCCATCTTCTTACGGAGATGCTTCTACATTAACACACGGTATTATTTCTGCAGTTGATCGTAGGGTTACAAGCACAACCACAAGCTATGCTTCTTCATTTTTACAAACAGATGCAGTAATTAACCCTGGTAATTCCGGTGGCGCACTTGCAAATATGTATGGACAGGTTATTGGTATTACTTCTTCTAAACTTGCCGGTGACGAATATGATGCAGTTTCTTACGCCATTCCTACAGTTACAATGAAAAAGGTTGTTACTTCACTGATTAAGGATGGTTGCGTAGCAAATCGCGCAAAATTAGGTATAACTTATACCGAAATTAATAAACTTATAGCAGAAACTGAAAATCTGCCCGTAGGTGTATATATCGGAACCATTAGCTCCGATAGTGGTCTTGCTAATAAAGGCTTCAATAAAGGTGATGTTATCACCCACGTAAACGGAAAAGAAATAACCAGCAGTTCCGTGCTTTTAAATGTAATTGAAAACTCAAAAGCCGGAGATACCATTCAGCTGACTATATATATTTCCAATTCTAAAACGTCAAAGACTGCAGATGTTAAGCTTCTTGCTGATAAGGGCTCTTCCAGTTATAATGCAAATAATTCCGAAGAGTCACAAGAAGGCTTATTCGATTTTGATGATTTCTATGGTTTTGATAATAATGACGATGATTCTTCTAAAGACAAAAACAGTTCTGACGATCCAAAGGTGTTTGATTTTCCGTTGAATTAACATTAAAACGCACTCACAAAAGTGAGTGCGTTTTAGTTATTTAATATACATTTTTCTATATTTTCCTGGAGTTGTGTTATAGGTTGATTTAAAGCAATACATAAAATAAGAAGGGGAGTTGAATCCAATAATTTTACTTATATTTGCTATTGAAAGACTATCGTCAAGCAAAAGTATTTTTGAATGTTCAAGTCTTATACTTTCAAGATAACTGCTGTAGGATATTCCAAGATGCTTTTTGAATAGCACACCCAAGTGATTTGGTGACATTTCAACGTATTCAGCAATAATAGGAAGTGAGATGTTTTTATTACTATTGGCGTTAATATAGGCAACGGCTTTAGATAATTTATTGGGAATAGATTCGTCTAAATCGTACGGATTATATATTTTAGATTTTCTTAATATTTCAATAAGAATTGCATTAAAACGAGCGGAGATCGCTTCTTCCGCCAGCTTTCCAGGGTGATTTTTAATTAATTGAATATCATCTAACGCTTTGGATATTGAAGTTAATTCATTTTCGTCTAAATCGCAATATATAATATTAGTTTTTATATCCCTATGTATAGCAGAATATTTAATTATATTTTCACTGAAACTAACTGTTATTAAATGGCTGTTCTCTGAAAACTCAATGGTGTGAGAAACAAGAGGAGGGATAATACATAAGCTTCCTTTATTTAAACTAAGGTTAACACCATTAATCGAGTTAATTCCTTTACCCTCTAAAAGTAATTCCAGTTCAATATATGTGTGCATATGGGTTAAAGATTTAACATATTCGGGCTCGTTATGGTGCCATAAGTGAAAATTATCTCCTGAATCAATATATATGTTAGATAACTTGATAATTTCTTGAGATGGATTAATAACAATCATGCCTTTCGTTGAAAATTTATTTTATTGTAGCGGAATTTCGCTAAAAATGCAACAATATCGTTGAAAATTTGTATATATAATTAAAATTTATTATTGCCATAATTTCTATAAGCGCTTATAATAAAATTGTAATACAATAACGAGGTGATTGATTATGCGTATATTTAAGAAAAAATTATTTCGTGTACTATCTATAGTGTTAAGTGTTATACTCGTGGTAGGGTTGCTGCCGCCGTTTAGTGTATCCGTTACTAAAGCCGAGGAGCAATGCGAAATGAATTTTAAGAAACTTACCGTAGAAAATAGAATTAATCCATTGGGGATAGATGTTAAAGACCCCGATTTTTCTTGGATATTATCTTCAAATCAAAAAGCCTCTGTTCAAACGGCTTATAGAATAGTTGTTGCTAAATCCGAAGCCGATTTAAGTGCCGAAGAGTATGTTTGGGATACCGGAAAGATTATAAGCAGTAACTCTGTTGATATTAAATATACCGGTTCCGAATTGCTATCTCAACAACGTTATTACTGGAAGGTATGCGTTTGGGACGGTAGCAATAGGCAAAGTGAGTGGAGCGAAGTTTCTTGGTTTGAAACTGCTTTATTTGCAGAAAGCGACTGGAGCGGCGCTCAGTGGATTAGCGGTAATACCGTAATTGCAAGTGAGGATAGTGATATTTCACTTGATAGCGCTTATTGGATTTGGCATGCAGCAGATGGAAATTATTGGACATCAATGCCTGCTGCAACCAGATATTTCCGCAAAACTATAACTATAGAATCAGTATCAGCTGTTGATGTAGCTATTCTTGCTGCAACAGCAGACGATACTTATGAACTGTATATCAATGGTGTAAAAGCTGCCGAAACTCCTACAGGTGGTAGTTGGAAAACTGCACAGTTTGCTAACATAAAAGAGTTGCTTGTAAGTGGAAACAATGTTATTGCAATTAAGGCAACAAATAATCTTGGTTCCGGTGGAGTTCAAACCGGCGGAGGTATGCTTGCCGCAATTAAGCTCACAACCGACGGAGTGAGCCAATACATAACTACAGATAGCAGTTGGGTAACTAACGACGCCGAAATTGCTGGTTGGGAAACGATCAGCTTTGACGACTCCGATTGGACAGCGGCTAACGCAACACAAAAATACGGTAGTTCGCCTTGGTATAAAAACGTTACTGTTGACCTTCCTGATGGCGGAGCCTCTTCAGTTAACCCTGCACCGTTATTAAGAAACGAAATCACCCTTTCCAAAGAGGTTAGCAACGCTCGCGCGTACGTATGCGGCCTTGGATATTTTGTTATGACAATTGATGGTAAACGTGTAGGCAACAGCGTTCTTGACCCCGGCACCAGTAACTATCATAAAACCTCTTTTTATGTTGTTCACGATGTTACAGATGTATTGTCTAAGGGTTCCCACGCTTTAGGTATTACTCTTGGTCGCGGCTTTTATTCTCTTCCGGCGGAAGACACTATATATTGGAACGACGTTAAGTGGCTTAGCGAACCTAAACTAAAACTTAAACTTCAAGTTGAATATACCGACGGAACAAGTGAGGTTTTTGTTAGTAATTCCGCCTGGAAAACCAGCAGTAGCCCAATTCTTAGAGATTCACTTTATATGGGCGAAACTTACGATGCACGCTTGGAACAGCCGGGTTGGGATACTGTTGGGTTTGATGCTTCTCAGTGGAGCGCCGTATCGATTGTAGACGCTCCCGCAGGTAAGCTTAAAGTTCAAACCATTGAGCCTATAAGGGTAACCGATACTCTCGAAGCTGTTGAAGCAACCGATCTTGGTAATGGTGTATATGTTCTTAAATATCCGGTTGTTACTGCAGGTTGGGCCAAAATGACCGTAAAAGGCGATGCCGGCACAACCGTTACATTAACCTATGGCGAAAAGCTTCGCACTAATGGTACTGTGAATAACGATGGTTCTTCAGGCCTCACAACCGGCCCGATACAAATCGACAGATATACTTTAAAAGGCGGAGACACCGAAACCTATGAGCCTCAGTTCAGTTATAAGGGTTTCCAGTACATTCAGGTTGAGGGATATCCCGGAACTATAGACGAAGCAAAAACGAACATTAAAGCTCAGGTAGTACACTCTGACCTAAAAGAAACAGGTAATTTTGAGTCGGGTAACGAGCTGCTGAATAAAATACACGAAATCACTAAGAGAACAATGGTTAATAACTCTCATTCAATAATCTCCGACACACCAATGTACGAAAAGCGCGGTTGGACCGGAGATGCCAACGTAATGGCCAAAAGTATCGTAAATAACTACGATATGAATGAGTATTTAAGCAATTGGCTTATATCCATTTCCGATAACCACAGTTCCTCTGGTGGTGGTACCGAAATTTCTCCCAATAAAAACGATGGTTGGACCAGTAACGTTATTTGGGGCGGCGCTATGATCGGCTTACCCTACGAGCTTTATAAAAACTATGGAAATGTAGATATCTTAAAAACTTATTATACCAATATGATGAATGAAATGAGGTATTATAAGAATAACAGATACGAAAGTGATACAGGTCTTATCAAAGATGGTACTTATGGAGATTGGGTTTCTCCAAAGGGTGGCGAAACTGCTACCGGCCCTCATAAGCAGCCTGAAGACGGACGACTTTTATACACTGCATATGTATATAAGTATGCACTGATTATGGAAGAGGTAGCAACTCTTCTTGGCAAAACTGCCGACGCTACCGAAATGCGCAATTTTGCAAACGGTTTAAAGTCTTCTCTTAATAGCGCATTCTTGAACACCGAAAAAGGAATTTACGAAACCGCTAATGGTGAAAGCTATCGCCAGACATCAAATGCAGTTCCTTTGATGTTCGGTATGGTTCCCGATGAATATGAGGCCATTGTTGCTAAGAATTTGGCTGAAAACATTAAATCCGGCGATTTTGACTTAAACTGTGGCTTTGCAGGCCTTAAAGAGCTTTTCCCGGTGCTTTGTGAATATGGTTATACCGATGTGGCTTACACTTTGGCAACCCAGACAGATTATCCCAGCCACGGTTTCTGGATTGAAAACGGCGCAACCACACTTTGGGAGATGTGGGAGCTTACAGCTCGTTCTTTAGACCACAATCTTCACGGTTCTATAGATGATTGGTTCTATTCATACTTAGGCGGTATAACCGCAAAAACTGCAGGCTATAAGGAAATAAGCATTAAACCTTATGTTCCCGGTGAGTTAGATTATGTCAATTCTTCAATAGAAACCTCATACGGTACAGTTATTTCTAATTGGAGTAAGGATTCTGAAGGCCTACTCACTATGAATGTAACAATTCCTACTAATACAACTGCGGTAATTTCTGTTCCTGCACGAAATAATGCAAATGTTAACATCTCCGGCGCAGAGGATGCAACGTACATAAATGCTGCTGACGGCTATGTGAATTACAGCGTTGGCTCGGGTAATTATGTGTTTAAAACTTTAGAGGAAAAAATCAACGTTAACTTCGCTAACGTAAATTCTTATTCCTATTACGATGGCACAACTACCGTAATGCCTTTCTCAGAAAAGGTTAAGCATCTTACTGCAGTTTCGGATTATGATAATACAACACTGGATGTTTCGGGATTAACAATCGACTATATGAAGAATAAGCTTTCCCCCGAAGATAATCTTATTAAGAACTGGAAGATTACAGGATACACAGGGGTTGAAACCACTCAAATCAACACAGCAGACTATTTAAATGCATTAACAGATATGGATTTCTATGCAGCCGGTGGCGCCAGTGGTACAACCCGAAGTAACGGTACAATGGCTACTAAAGACCACAACAATAGTTGTTGGATTTTAAATGAGAAAAGCTATGAATCAACCACAACTTCTGAAATACTTTATGGTAAAGATAGAATCAAAGCTGGTTATTACGATGCCACCGTAACCTTAGAGCTTCAGGGCGAAAGCACTATTGATTCGTTTTATCTTTTCAGCCAATGGAGTCCCGAGTACACTATTGGTACCTATGCAGTTTATGTTGCTGATACCGCAGAAGAGCTATTTAATGAAAAGAATAGAGTATGCCTTTTCGATTACTATGAAGGTTATCAAAAAGATCTAACCGTTACAGGCGAAAACAAGCCCTATAAGTTAACCTGTCGCGGCAGACACTCCGAAGGTCAGCTTTGGACATTTGACGGTGATGTTAAACCCAGCGGCTCTTATGTTGGTATTAAAGTTTATGATGCAGCCTTAAGTGATACATACAAGGGCTATCTCAGTATATATGACATCGGCGTTTTTGGACATATCCAAAGTAATGTTGCAGATTATTTCTCCACCGAAGTTACATCAACCAGCAAGAAAACTGTTGTTAACGCAGGCCAATTCCCGATTGAGATAAAGAATGCAGAGGGCGAAAAGGTTGAACTTTTGAACGGCGGTGAAAGCTATACTGCACAGGTGGTTGGAGTAGATTCTCGATATGTTTTTGAGGGCTGGTTCAAGAATGGTGCTACTGAGCCGGTTTCAACCGACCATGTTCTTAATATTAATGGTTACGCAGGTGAGAGCTACGTTGCTAAATTTACCACTAACGTGATTTTCTCGATTAATCCGTATATTAGTAACCTTAATTTTGAACTTACCTGGCCAAATGCTAATAATAACAAACAAGCTGTTTCGTACAGTTCTTCTGAAGATGCATTAAAGGTTAAAGTTGGTAAAAATGAATATGGCGGCTCCTTTGGTACTGTTAGTGTAGACGGCAAAAATATGCTCGATACCGAATTTGAGCCTTGGACCACCTATAAGGTTTCTTTAACTACAAAGCTTGTTGCAAATGGAGCCAATCAAATAAGCGGTGTATCTGTTGCTTCTATACCGAGTATTATTACTTATGATACAGCCACTTCCTTCGGCAGCACTCCAACTGGAAACGAGTATGTTACCTATAACTTCTATTTTAACAGTGGTGCAGCAGATTACGATCGAGCAGATGCACTTGATAATGTTCGTTCGTCTAAAGTTGGTTCTCAGTTTATTAACCTAAACGGTGTAAACACTTGGAGTGATAGTGTTTATGCGGACGTATATATTAAAGATTTTAGCATTGAAAAGGTAGATAATGTATACGTAACTGCACCTAACGCTACGGTAACCCTTGATTCTTCTAATAATTTTAAATGGGCAACAGGCAGTTACAATTCCGGTATAACAGCCGACACAAATGCATATGGCGGATATGGTGTCGTGGGAGGTGCTTTAGACAAATCTCTCACTGCTGTTAATAATTGGATGAAATCCGACCTTAATTCAAATGGAATTGTTGGCGCTGCGGATGACGAAATCAACTTCAGCGTGGTAGCTGATGAGGATTATAAGGTTGATAGCGTAACTGTAAATGGTAAAATTTGCACTGCTAACGAATCTGGGGTATATTCCGTTTCATACAACTCTATCGATGTTGATGATTCAAATAAATATGGCAATTCTGATGCTGTTAATATTGCTGTTGAAACTTCTTCAACTGCTAAGTATTACAATGTGAACTTTGTAGATGCATCGAATACAGTTATTGGAACTATTTTGGTTAAAGAGGGTACTGTTCCGGATTTAAATAAAATTGCTGAAATAAGCAATTTGGTTGAAGATATATATGGATACACACCGCTTAAAAATCAAGACGGAACTCAGGTTTGGAGCGATGATATATATTCAATGGAAATATATTCCGATATTACTGTTGAGGCGATATATCAATCAGAAGATATTAGTACAGAGGTTGTTGTTTACGATGTAGACGGAACCACCAAGCTTATAGATAAGACAATGCGATTCGATACCGCTATCTATCTTAAATCAAATCAAGATGCTAATAGCTGGAAAATTGGAGATTCAGTAGTAATTTCAGGTTCTACCGGCAAACTATATGCTTGTGGTGAAAAAATGGTAATTTACGCTTCGGTTGATAATATTTCGGCCGATAATGTAGCTATTGTTGGAAACGTTCTTGAAAACAATGAATTTACAGTATTTGCTCATTCTAACGTTATCGATCCTAAAGAATTCGGTGTAATTTTCTTTAACGGAACCTTTAACGATAAAGGTAATATAACTGTTGAAGCGGCTCTTTCCGACCCTGAATGTGCCGTTGTAGCCAAGATTGATTTAACCGAGCTGACTGTTTTTGATTTTATGTGCACTTTAAAGGGTATCAAATCTGGTGTCACACGATATGCAGTTGCTTTCGCTAAATTCGGCGATGAGTATGTTTACAGCGACACTATTTGCGTTACTAATTTAAGTTAAGGAGGAGCGATAATATGAAAGAATATCGATCACCAAAAATGATTATTATCGATCAACTTAGCTCAGAGTACTGTGAGGGTAATTCCGCGTCTTCAACAGAAGAAAAGGGAAGTGGCTACCTATATATAGATAGTGTTGTCGATAATATGAAAGATTAATAATAAAAGCCACAGTGCGCATAAGCGCCACTGTGGCTTTTAAACATAACAGACTATTTTATTTTCCTCTCAAAGCTCTTTCTAACCAAACTACTGCAATGTCCATTGCATTGTAAAGACCAATTTTATCGCTCTTTTTAACAACTCGTTCGGTTGCGGGCAGACTTTCGTCGGTGGCCATAAGTTGAACAACAACCTTTTCAGCAACCTCCATATCACCAATGGTTTTTGTGCTCATAATTCTGAGCATAATCACATGACTATCGGCCATATTACCGTAGTAAATTTCATTTCCTTTTCTAACTATTGGCTTACCTTTGTATGTTAAAAACTTATTTTGTGCCAAATTAATCAACTCCTATTATTTATCAACAATTATAATAACACATTTATTTCTAAATGTAAAGATAAAGCGAGGATTTATTTTATAGTTAGATAATAATACCTTATCGATTGGCTAAAAGATATAGAAATTATATAAATATTTAGACACATTTATATATAATACAAATTGCATATTTGAAACATATATGGTATAATTGTGTACAGAATCAAGAGAATGGAGATTGGCTATGAATATTGCAGTTGCTCAATCAGGTGGACCTACTTGTGCTATAAATGCTTCTCTTTTAGGTGTTTACAGACAAGCTTTAAAGGAAAAGTGTATAGAACACATTTTTGGTTCTATAAATGGTATTGAAGGTATAATTAACGACGATTTAGTTAATCTGAATGCGGTTGTCAGAACTAACGACGATATGGAGCTGCTTCGTCAAACACCCTCAACCGTTTTGGGATCTTGCAGATTCAAGCTTCCTCCGGTTGAACAAGACGAAAGAATTTATAAAAAAATTATATCTTGCTTTGAAAGACACGGTATCGGTGCCTTCTTTTATATCGGCGGTAATGATTCTATGGATACCGTAGCCAAATTAAGCAATTATGTAAAGTCTAAAAATAAAGACATAAAAATTATAGGCATACCCAAAACGATTGATAACGATTTGGAATACACCGATCACACTCCGGGCTTTGGTTCTGCTGCTAAATATGTTGCAACAACTATGCAGGAAATTATACGCGACTCTTCTGTATATAGTATAGACTCCGTTACTATTGTAGAGGTTATGGGCAGGCACGCCGGTTGGTTAACTGCATCTTCCTGTGTGCTGAGAGCTAATGGAGAAGAGGCGCCCCATTTAATTTATTTACCTGAAAATGAATTCTCTGTTGATAAATTCATTGAAGACGTGAAAAAAGCACGTCAGGTTCATAAAGCGGTAATTGTAGCCGTTTCAGAAGGTGTTAAGGTTAACCCCGATGAAATAGATTTTACTTTCAATACCGGAATGGTTGATGACTTTGGTCACGAGGCTTTAAGCGGTATTGGTAAATGCCTTGAACAGGTAGTTAGCAAGGAAATTAAATGTAAGGTGCGCTCTATAGAGTTAAACGTAATGCAGCGCTGTTCTTCGCATATCAGTTCAAAAACAGATATCGACGAGGCTGAAGCTATTGCTTGTGAAGCAGTTATCGCAGCAGTAAATGGTGTTACTGGAAAAATGATGGCTTTTAAACGTTTAAGGAATACACCGTACACAGTTGTAATAGAATATATTGATGCAAATGAAGTTGCAAATAAAGAACGTTTCTTCCCAAGGGAATGGATTAATAGTGATTGCAACAATGTATTAGACGAAGCGGTTGATTATTTTTTACCTCTTATTAATGGAGAGCAAATAATCAGAATGCGAAACGGTGTTCCTATACATTACCATATTTAAAAAAGGCAGGTTACCTGCCTTTTTTAAATATTTAAGCTATATATATTGAATTTACAGCAATTTAATGTTAAAATCTTTATAAGAACAAATATATAGAAGGTTTAATTTATGAATCACAATTTAACTATGTTGGTCGATTTGTATGAGCTGACAATGGCAAACGGTCTGTTTAACGATAACAAAAAAGATACTGTTGTATATTTCGATATGTTTTTCAGACGCGTGCCTGATGGTGGCGGTTTTGCTATTTTGGCGGGAATCAAACAATTAATTGAATATATTAAAGATCTGCATTTTTCTGAGGAAGACATTGAATTTTTGCGTTCTATGAATTTGTTTTCTGAAGAGTTTCTCAACTATCTTAAAAATTTTAAATTTGAATGTGATGTTTGGGCAATAGAAGAGGGAACACCTGTTTTCCCGAAAGAGCCTTTGGTTTCTGTAAAAGGTCCGGTTATACAGGCGATGATGGTTGAAACAACGCTGCTTTTAATGATTAATCATCAATCGCTTATTGCAACTAAAGCCAATAGGCTTGTACGCGCTGCCGAGGGAAAACCAATAGTTGAGTTTGGAGCAAGGCGAGCGCAGGGCGACACGGCTGCTACGCTAGGCTCCAGAGCTGCTTTTATCGGCGGTTGTAGCGGAACCTCTAATTTAGAAGCCTCTCAATTATTCGGTATTCCTGCATACGGCACAATGGCGCATAGCTGGATTCAGATGTACGATGATGAGTACAAGGCTTTTAAAGTGTATGCTCAAAACTATCCCGATAGTTGCACTCTTCTTATCGATACGTATAATGTTCTAAAATCCGGACTTCCTAATGCAATAAAGGTATTCGACGAAGTGTTAAAGCCGCTCGGGAAGAGACCTAAGGGAGTGCGTATTGATAGCGGAGATATGACCTATCTCAGCAAGAAAATCAGAAAAGAACTTGATGCGGCAGGATATACCGATTGTAAAATATTAGCCTCTAATTCTTTAGATGAATATATTATCAGAGATATGAAAATTCAAGGTGCTGAAATTGATTTTTATTGTGTTGGCGAAAGGCTTATTACGGCATCATCTGAACCTGTTTTCGGCGGTGTATACAAGTTGGTTGCCATTAATAAAAACGATGAAATCGTACCAAGAATTAAAATTAGCGAAAATGTTGAAAAAATTACACTTCCGGGCGAAAAAACTGTTTGGCGTCTGTTCGATAACTCTACAGGAAAAGCAGTGGCCGATGTCATAACATTAGCTAACGAAATTATAGACGATTCAAAACCTTACGAAATTTTTGATCCACGCCACACATGGAAAAGAAAAACTGTAACTAATTTTACTGCGGTAAGATTACAAAAACAAATATTTAAAAAAGGTAAGTGTCTTTACGAAAGCCCTGAAATTAAAGAAATTCAAAAGTATTGTTTAGAACAGGTAAACACTATGTGGGACGAGGTTTTACGTTTTGAAAACCCACACGAATATTATGTTGATTTATCGCAGAATTTATGGGATCTGAGACAAAATCTGCTGAGTAAACATTTAAAGTAAGGAGAATTTATATGAAAAGAGTTTTATCACTTTTGTTAATTATGGTTTTGCCCTTAGCTTTTAGCGCTTGTGGTAAAAACAAAAATACATCTTCCGGCGACAATAGCAAAATTGAGCACACGGTAGATGTTAAAAAATTAGCAGGCCGAGGTCGAATTCCTGAGCTTGATTTTGTATTGGGCGACCCTGTTGATAATGTTAAAAACATTATGTTTGAATATCGTGCTGATATGTCTTATGAAGAGTTTTGTGATAATATGCGTTCCAGTGGTCACGAGCCTGACGGTGTAAAAGAATACGTTGGTTATGTTGATTTTAGAACCGATGGTGATCTCACAATTATGTCTGCACCTCTTAACGATATAACTATGGTTCACGGTATTTATACAACAGAAAATAAAGATGCCGGTATTTCGGCAATTGCCGTTGTTGGTGATGTATTCGGTTATAGCAGTGGAACTACTATGCTCGATTATGTTAAAAATTCCATTGATGCCAAGTGTTCTGAGTCTGTGTGTGAAGGCTCGTTGTCTATACTGCCTAACGGTGGAAAGGATTTATCACTGTTAACCTATGAATTTGGTGCATATAAGCTTGAAATGTACTTTTCGAATGAATATAATACATTTATAGGCGCAGTCTTGTACGATACAAATATTTGGAATTTATAAAATTCCTATTGACAAATCATAAGTTCGGTAGTATCATATAAAATAGTTTTAAATATTAGATAGAGGTGCATTTCGTAATCAGTACCCTGTATGTAAGCTGTCGCAAGGCGTTGTATGGGTGAAAGGTGCGGGTGCCGAGGGCTGGCGAGGCGCAAGTCAGATCCGGTAAACCTGTTTAACAGCAGTTTTACTGTCGCAAGAATCTTTGCGGAGAGCTATTATTTATTTAAACAATACTGCTTTTAATTGTAGTGTTTTTATAAAGGTAGCTTTCGGGCTATCTTTATTTTGTGTGTAAAGGAGATTATATAATGAAAAAAGAATTAGTATTCAAAGGTGCAGCTACTGCTATAGTAACACCGTTAAACGAGCAGGGAATTGATTACGATTCCTTTGGTAGGCTTATTGAATTTCAGATATCTTCC
>JAZQCL010000023.1:0-9023 GCA_045546235.1 Acutalibacteraceae bacterium | reverse complement strand
CCTAAAAGGCTACTATATTATATTCCGCTTATAGTCATTGCGTCCTGCAATCTGTGGTTCGGCGTTACGGTAAATTACAAGTGGTACATAACCGTTTTTTATATTCTCAGTATGTTGCTTGTGGGATTTTTGGAGGAGATTATTTTCCGCGGTTTCTTGTTTAAGGCAATGGCGGAAAACAATTTGAAATCCGCAATTATTGTTTCAAGCATTACCTTTGGTATTGGGCATTTTGTGAACCTTATAAACGGTAGCGGTGCAGAACTGATTCCTAATATTTGCCAGGTTGTATCTGCTATTGCAATAGGCTTTCCGTTTGTGGCTTTGTTCCATAAAACTAAAAGCTTGTGGGCCCCGATTATCGCCCATGCCGTTATTAATTCGCTTAGTGCATTTGCCGTAGATATTACGAACACACAGCAAATTATTGTGTCGGCCGTTATCTCCGTTATTGCGGTATTTTATGGAATGTTTATAATGATTGTAGTTAGTCGAAACGCTTAAAAGCGTTCCGACAAGCCACTTAAAAAGTGGCTTTCGCAAAATTAAATTCTAATATTTAATTTTGCACAACATTCATTGCAATGGGATAGGACAAATTTTTACTAAAAATTTGTCGCAAAATCAAAGATTTTGTGGCGAAACAAAATTGTTTCGCTTAACCTATGCCATTATATTGAAAAACAGAGGGGAAGTATATGAATAAAATTAAAATAACAGTAATGCGAAAAGCACGGTATGACGATTTAATTGAAAAGTTTGAAAATCCGATAGAACACACTTGCGACTTACAGGAAGGTCAGGTGTTTATCTGCGAAGGTTGGCAAAAGCCTGATGGTTTTTGCGACAGCGCATGGGAGAGCGTTTCACCGTTTGTAATGACACTTGCTCACGGTGGCGAGAATTTCTATGACGGATGGATGAAGAACCCGAAATCTGCAATGATTTCATGCAATGACGGTTTCCGTCCCGTAAGTTTTTTAATTGAAGTTATAGAGTAAGGAGATTGCTATGTTAAAATTTATCTGCTACCCAAAATGTACCACTTGCCAGAGAGCAAAGAAATGGTTGGATGATAACAAAATTGAATATGAATTAAGAGATATTAAACTCGACAATCCTACAAATAAAGAGTTGACCGAGTGGTACAACAAAAGCGGATTGCCGATAAAGAAGTTCTTTAATACAAGCGGTTTGCTTTATAAATCATTAGATCTTAAAAATAAATTGCCCGCCTTGAGCGAGGACGAAATGCTAAAACTCCTCGCAACAGACGGGATGCTTGTTAAAAGACCGTTGCTAATAGGCGATGATTTTGTGTTTGTAGGGTTTAAAGAAACCGAGTGGGAGAGTATTAAATGATATGAGAGCAATAGTTTTTACCACCAATACAGGACATACAATCGAGTATGTTAGAATTCTTTCTGAAAAAACAGGTTTGTCTGCATATTCTTTGGAATCCTCGCTTAAAGAATTGCCAAGTCGGACAGAAATTATTTATTGCGGATGGCTTTTTGCCAACACTATAAAAGGCTACAAGAAGGCAGCGAAACATTTTAATATTAAGGCGGTATGTGCTGTAGGATTATGTGATACGGGTACTGCGATAGACGAAGTGCGAAAAAGCAATTCTATTTCGGAAAATATACCGCTTTTCACGATGCAGGGTGGTATAAACAAAGTTAAGCTTCGTGGTATCAATAAGTTTATGATAAATATGCTTATGAAGTCTCTAAGTTCTAAAAAAGATCTTACTTCCGATGAAAAAAGGATGTTAGAACTTCTTAACAGCGACAAAAACTATGTAAACGAAGAAAACACAGTTGAGTTTATGAAGTGGTATAATAGCCATAAATAATTTGTCGCATGCGAAGCGACCTGGCCTCTCTTTTATTGGTGTAGAATAAGTACAACAAATGAAAGAGAGGTTTTTTATTATGAAAAACAACATTACTGAACTCGTATTTATTTTGGACAGAAGTGGTTCGATGGCAGGGCTTGAAAGTGACACAATCGGCGGTTTCAACTCGATGATTGAAAAGCAGAAGAAAGGGGATACACCTTGCTATGTATCAACAATTCTTTTCAACGGTGAAAGCGAAGTCATTCATGACCGAGAAAAACTTGGCGAGATTCAGCCGATGACCGATAGAGATTATGTTGTTGGCGGATGTACTGCGCTAATTGATGCTATTGGTGGCGCAATTCATCATATTGGTAACATACACAAGTATGCACGTCCTGAGGATGTACCTGAGCACACAATGTTTGTTATTACAACCGATGGTCAGGAGAACGCAAGTCACCGATACACAAGTGGACAGGTTAAAAAGATGATTGAGCGACAGAAAGAAAAATACGGTTGGGAGTTTCTTTTCATTGGTGCTAACATCGATGCATTTGAAACAGCGGCTCGTTATGGTATCGATAAAGACCGAGCAGTAAATTACAACGCAGACGGTGAGGGTACTCATATTCTATACGAAACAGTTGCAAAAGCAGTTTGTAATGTCAGAGCAAGTGCACCGCTTGAGGCGAATTGGAGCGAGGATATTAACGCAGATTACCAGCGCAGAGGTAAAAAATAAGTAAGATTTTAGGGCTGTCTCACTAACCAGGTGAGACAGCCCCTTTGTTTGGATTTTAGTTTACCACTCTTCGTCGAGGATGTCGTCGGTGTTACCGCCAACGTATCCGCCTTCGTAGGTGCTATCTACTATAACACCGGAAGAAAGGGACTCTTCACAGAATTCCTCGGTAAGGGTGTTTATAACCAAAGCTGTGGGAGAAAGATAGTTCTTTTTCATTTACGGTTTCCTCCTTACTTGCCTTCGTTAAAAATTTCGCTTACTACGTTACTGTAGTATACAGTATCGTCGCCTTCGAATATTACGTATGCACGGGCAACACGCTTAACTTCTTTAGCGTTGGTGATGCCTTCAAGACTTGCCATAAAATCGCTACCTACTCTGGGCATCTTAGCCTGATTATACTTCTTGGAAGCTGCGGTAAGACCTGCAATTGTAAGGTTTTCATCGCCTACTGCGGCATAGGTTGTGCCGGTTACGTAGATGAAGCCCATTTCCTTAATGGTCTTGCCTGCGGCATTTACGTGTGCAAAGGTTACGTAGGTGTTGTCGTTAGCGTTGGCAACAGCCACGTCGTTGATAATGGCAACGCTGGGTTCGCTGCTAACTTCTGCTGTGCTGGCGGTGATTTCCATATCGCCTGCAACGTAGACAACAACTTCGGTGCCAACTGCAATTACGTTTTCACCAATGAGCCACTGAGTAGCGTTATCGTCGCGAATTTCAAGTCTTGTGTCAAATGCTAAGTCGGTCAACACTCTTGTATGGTTGATACCCTTAATGGTTACGGTGTAGGTGGTTGCAAGCTTCTTATAGGTTGCAGTAAAGGTTTTGTCGGTTACCACAGGAGCAGTGATATCATCGTTCCAGCCAGTGAATTCATAACCGTAAACTGCGGGAACAAGACCTGCAAGTGTATCTAACTGTTCAGCTGAGAGTGCCTGACCATCTTCAATTTTTACTTCGTAGATGGTTTCGTCGCCCTTACCAACAAAGGTAACGGTGTAAAGGGCAATTTCTAAGCCACAACCGTTAGCACAAACCTTCCTGTCACCGGTTGCAACCATATCGTGAGCGAGAGGATCCACAGAGCCGAAGGAGAAGGTCTCTGTTCCCTTTTCTCCGCATTCACAGGAATAGTAATACTTAGCGGCTTCGGTACAAGTAGCGGCAGTGTCCAAATATTTTTCCTCTGCTACTTCCTTTTTAAATTCGCAAACGTGCTCGGGAAGGGTAAGAACTGCGTTCATAACGTCGGCTAAATATCTTACACCGAAGTCGTTGGGATGGTTATAGCCGTTTGACATATAGTGGATAGGATTTTTGCCACCGACAAGGCTAAGGAAACGAGAGTGTATCGGAACAAGAACGATGTTTTCGTAGTCCTTAATGAGGTCGTAGTAACCCTGTTCTTGAGCTAAGAGATTCTTGTTATCTATTTTCCCTGTGTTCTTATTATATATATTGAGATACATACACGAATAGATAACGATGGAGCAATCGGGATTTAGGGTTCTCACGTAGTCGATTATCTTCTTCATATTTGCATTCTGCACCTCGGCGGTGTTTGCGGACTCGTTTCCGCCGTAGCCCATAAATACAATGTCGGGATAAACTCCTTCGCCCCAAGCCTTTTCGCACTGCTCCCTAATAAGGAAATCCATGTTTTCAGGCTTGGAACCCCATTCAGAAGCGGTTGAGCCGATGGCAGTGTTGAGGTATTTAAGGTTTTCATTGTTAAGAGAAGTTTTAAGATAGTTATAAACCTGCTTAGGCCAGGATTCACACGCCCATTCGGGAATAGAAGCATAACCCATATCTTTATACATTACCGAATGCTTTTCTGGAAGTTCTGAAGCAGGTGTGTCTTTATCTTTATACTGCCAGGAGTCCTCATCAAGGCCGGAAGCATTCCAACCGTCGGTAAGACTATCGCCGTAGAATAAGAGGTGGGTATCCTCACCTTTACTCATTTTCTCAACGAAGTTGGTGAGTTTATCAAGTTCGGGCTCGGGAGCAACGTTGTAGGTTGTTCCCTCCCAAACCTTAGAGTGGGTATAGGTGAAATAAACCTGATAAAGGTGGGAATAGCCAACCCAGGCATTAACCTGCTCCCAGTCTCTTGAGCCATCCTCTTTTTCGTTTTTGAAATTATCGCTGTAATAGATAGGAAGGGTGGTGTTTTCGGTAAGCTTGATTTTGCCGTCGGCAGTTACCACGAAATCCTCGCCCTCCAAGTAAACCGTTTTCATATCGTAAGAACGGGCAGCAATAAGCTCGTCAACGGGATAAAGCAGCTGATATTCATCAACGCCGATATAAGGCATAATAATATCGTTGTACTGAACGCTCTCATTCCAAACGGGCTGATTATACATCGTCTTGGTAAGGTCAACTCCGTTATATTCAGTTATAGGCTTAAAGGTATGCTCGGGATCAGTAGCGCCGCAAGCACAACGCTTATAGTAGGTATCGGTTGTGTTTTCAACTAAATTCTTTTCATCCATTACCTTATGATTAAATACACATTCGTGCACTTCTGATTTAATATTGATTATAATCTCATCGGATTTTGCGTAGCCCTTATCAGAGGTTTTGGGAGTACCGACGCCAACGTTGGCGGTATAAACACCATCAACGGGAGCAATAACCACTCCATTCACCATAACTTCGGTTATGGGGTCTCCCGATATGCTGTTAACAGTAAAGCTGATGGTCTCGTTATCGCCGACTGCACCAAAGAGTCCCTCGTTTGCCAGCGTGTCGGCAAGCCAGGCAGTACAATCTGCAACCGTTGTTGCTCCGCCATAGCAGGTAGTATCTGAGTTCACTACATTTGTGGTGGTGGCTGCTGCTATATAATAAGCATTTTTGCCAAAGTCAACCTGACGGTTGCCGTCGCCATCGACTATAACGTAATTGTCGGCAACAATCTTTATATCGTTTACTTTTTCTATTTTCCAGGATTCTACGTAAACGCTGGAGTTTGCGGGTATTTCGAAGGCAAAAAGGTTTGTCGAGATACAGTCTGTGCGTCTGGCAGTAGAACCCGTATAGTTTGCGGCACCGGAGTTAAAGTAAACCGTGAAGTCAGTATATCCCTCACCCGACGTTGCGGTCTGTTCGCATTCAGCTCCTAAAAGAAGACCGGTAACTGCCATATTGGGAGAGAGACTTACCACCCCTGAGCCTGCGGTTTCCACCTTTGCACGAACGGTGTATTTATAGGTGGTGTAGGGTTCGAAACAGGTATTGGTCATAATATTGGTGCCGTCGGAAGTGAATTTGCTGAATACAGCGCCGCCCGAAACCTTTTCATCGCGGGGGTTGGTTATCTTCATGGCTCCTTCGTCGGCATCATAAGCCCATCCGCTTTCTCCTTCAAGGCTGGGGAAAACGGTAGTTGCTCCGTCTAATTTTGCGGAATTCCACTTTTGCGTTATGGCAATATCCTCGCTTGCTTCTACGTTGAGGATATAATCGGTGGTATATTTTGCGGTTAAAACCTCGCCGTTATAAGCCGAAATGGTGTATGACGGGTCAGCGGAAAGAAGTGTGCCCTCTTGGCTATACCAACCTGCGAAGATGTATTTTCCGTCCTCGGAATCGGTGGCAGTGAAGGTATACTCTGAGCCGCCTAAAAGGGTCGCGGGAGTGCCACCGGCGGCATCGGTAACAGCAACCGAATCGGCAGGAGCTTCGCCACAGAAGCTTGCGGCAAGAGAGCTTGAGGAAGCTGTCTCTATTTTGAATGCATCTTCGACGGGGTATTCTGTAGCCTCAACGTAAGTTGAGCCGTTAACGCCTAATTCGTGGATATAAAGAACCGCACCGGTTGAATGAACCGAAGCATCGTAAAGCCTGATGCCCACATATTTTCCTGCAGGCTTTTTCGCTCCGCTAAAGGTCCATACCTGACCTTCGGAAACTGCCGGATTATTGCAGTTTAATTTATAGTTATTGCTTTTTTTACTATAACCGCCATAATAATCAAATATAGCGACTCTGTTGTTGTTGTCATAAAGTGTGTTTTTATCGTCCGAAACGAAAATACCATAAGTAACAAAAGCGGTATTGTATGTGGAGTTAGCAAAAAGATAAACGTCGCTTATCGAGGTTTTCTCTGTAAGAGTAAGGGTTAAATCAACGTCAAAAAGTGCGTTATTGTTTTCATCTGTCCCATTCATTCTGTCCAAGCTATAAAGAACAGTTCCGCTTTCTGCAATGGTTACAGCCTCATAACTTTTTCTTGTGGTTTTTGAAAGGAAGGTAGATGAACCATATTCTTCGGCTGTTGAATCGGTTATCGAGCCATCCAGAATAAGACCGTCGTTAACGTTAGTGGTAATTTTGGCGCCCGTTCCCTCGTAGGGAGTATACTCATAGGTTTTAACCTTGTTGTCATCAATAGGATAATTAGCAGTAAGCCAATTCTGGGTCATACCAAAAAGCTTAAGAGAGGTTCCGGCATATTCGGAAGATGCATTGAGAAGATTTTTCTTAGTGCTGAAATCTACCGTTGTGTCTGTGTTTGTTGTTTCTTTTTCATCAACAAACGTGATGTTCTTGTAGTTTTCGAAGATCTCCGTGGTTTCAGCAGAAACGGGGACAACCGAAAACAGGCCAAATGCCATCGTAAGGGATAGCATAAAAGCCAACGCTTTTTTTAAGTTTCGCATGATAAACAACTCCTTTTAAATCTTTGCCCGAAGGCGTTTTGTAATGCTGCATTTTCATAATACGAAAAATTCAAACATAAATCAATGAAATTATAGAACATTTATAATACTTTTCGAACATCTTACTGTTGATTTTTTCGATAGTATCGATTAAAATATATATTGTAAATGCAAAAAGGGGTGGTTAAATGACAATTTCAGATGCACTGGCAGGGCTTACTATTACCAAAATTACGCACATAGTAACCTCCATAACGAAGAAACAAGAAATTAATGGAAGCTCCTCGCGGTTTAGCCATGGTCTTTTCTTTGTTGTAAACGGTAAATTTGACCTCAAATTCAAGGGAGAGACTTACCATCTGAAAGAAGGAGATGGCTTTCTACTTATTAAAGGTATGTCTTATGAAATTATACGCCACCCTAAAAGTTACGGAGCGGCAATTAATTTCCTTTCGAAAGAGGAATTACCAATTGATGAGATTCCCTTTTTTAAGTTTAAAAGTGAGGAATTATTGCCGGACTTGGAAAGAGCAAGAGACATTCACAAAAGGGAGGATGAATTCTACTCAGCAAGGATATATTCTCTTGTATATTCCATCTTTGATAGGCTGATTTCCACCGATAATAATGATGAGGTTTATTTAAAGTTCAAGGAATATATAATAAAAAACATCTCCTCCCCCGATATGACCGTTTCCGAAATAGCAAAATATATGGGATTTAGCGAAGTTCATTTCCGACGCCTTTTTCATAGCCGATTCGGAATGAGTCCAAGCGAATATATAACCGATTTAAAGATAAACATTGCAAGTAATATGCTGTCCTCAACCTCTCTTTCAATTGGCAAAATCGCTGAAAAATGCGGTTTTTCTTATTCTTATTATTTTACAAAAGTATTTAAATCTAAAAAGGGAATAACGCCATCCCAGTATAGATACCAAACCAACAAGTTCATATAAGCGTTGCGTTCATTATATACGTCTATTCAAATACAAGAGCACAGAAATTATTAATCAGTTCTTAAAAATTAAAAATCGCCCTGCCTTTCGGTAGAGCAATTTTTATGGACAAAAGGGGCTGTCTCACTAAAGAAGTGAGGCAGCCCCTTTTTTTAGAAAATTAAAAAATCCATTTGAGAACTTAAGGGAAAACAATTGGTAAATGCTGTATAAATGTTTTTCGCAAGGTAAAAAATAGATTATGAAAGGAATGGCAAGTTATGTTAAATTATTTTGATTTAATAAACTTTAAAACTGCTGCTATTGCCGATTATTCTAAAGATAGCCTTGTTGATTTGCGTGATGTAAAGATAGACGCAGAGAAATCTGTGCCTGAGAAAATGAATGACTATTTTGAGCAAATTAAAAACCCTTATCTTTTCAAAGTCGGCAATATGAGAGTGAAGTTATCTTTCGGCGGAGACCGAAGTTTTACCGATGCTCTTGGAGCAGTTATTTCAAATGGTGCAAATTACCAAACTAATTTGGGTTGATTAAAGAACGAAGGTATGGTATACTACGGATGTGTAGAAAAAACGGCCATACCTTCATATTAAAAAATATGGAGGCTAAAGCTTTATGGCAAATTCTAAATATGCAGATATTTTAGAGCAGTCCTCCGTACCAAATAAGGTTTGGAAGACTGCTCTTTATCTTCGTCTGTCCCGTGATGACGGAACCGAGACGGAGAGTAACTCGATTGCGTCGCAACGAGAAATTTTAAAAGAATATCTAAAACGCTGTCCTGATATGGAACT
>JAZQCL010000022.1:0-17536 GCA_045546235.1 Acutalibacteraceae bacterium | reverse complement strand
ATTCGTGGGTAGGCTGATGATGCCCATAACCGAATTTAAAATATCCTATAAGTTTATTTTTTACTCGCAAACTTCTTTTTAACAATCAACGCAACGATAAAGACAATAATGCTCGGTACAAGGTACTCAATCGCATGAACGAGTACAAAAGCGTAGAAAGGAAACGAAGTAAGCATACTGTTATATCTGCATCCATCAACAATTGTATGTATAGCAAAGCCTAATACTAAGAGAGCGGACACAGCATATAAAAATCTATAAATGTTCACCTTTTTCATATCTGCACCGCCTTTATAGAAGTTCTCTCAACTTATCGAGGAATGCTTCCTCGCCCCATGTGTTAACCTTAAAGAACAATGCCTGACTTCCTCCGGCTGTAATAGCAGAAAGATTGATAGGGCCATCACCGTTCTGAAAAAGCGTTACGCTAAGGCTTACACGGTTACCGCCAGCGTAACTGTACCTTTCAAAGACACGAACACTGCAACGAGCATCACCGTTACGAAAATCACTGGAGTCTTCAAGCGAGGCAGACATACTGCCGTTCAAAATACCTTCTTCGATTTTTCTGAGCCACTGATTAAAATCACCGCTCAAAGTATGCTCTAATTTTGCCATATTGCGCCTCCTTAAAATATTCCTTTGTTATTATAACATATAATTGTGATTTTTTCTACCTGTTTTACATTCTGCTTAAAGTTTTGCGCATTTGCCTTTTCTTTGGTTAATGCGTAGTAATTTTTACCCACTTGAATTCACGTCAGAGATAAGGTATAATACCGTTACGGTTGGCCAGTCTTAAAATGACCACATATTTTTGTTGTGTTATTCTGTTGTTTTGGATTGGAATTTTTATTGTTTTCACGACCACATTTCATCCCACAGAGCCGTGCGGAACACACGGAAACAGTGGAGAAAAGATGCTCAAAGACGATATTCCGACCGAGCGGAAAGCCTTATAAACCGCCAAAGACGGCTAAAGATGAGGCTTTCAGATGGCTTCGGGACGCAGAAGCCGCAGGTTCGAATCCTGTCATCTCGACCATATAAATAAAGAATCAACCGCAAGGTTGGTTCTTTTTTTATTCCGTATATATGCAGGATTCGAACCTGAGAAGGTCTGCCGTGAGCCTCGACACGCTTTTTCACATATTGTGGTTCTTTTTTTGGTTTTTGCCTTTCTTTTAAGGTTGAAAAGGACATGCGTTTTCATTTTATCGGCAACTAAATACTTTTATTCATCATTTTTGTTTTATAAGTTTATTCTCTATAATTTTTGAAAACTAATTACAGACATATTTTGTTATAATTTAACTCCTAAAATCACATATATAATTAATAAAGTTATTGATATTATAAAAACACATGTTATAATTTAATTAAGAATTTTGGAGGCCGAGTAATTTATGGGAATTTCAGAATTTATCAATCAAACGCTGCATCAACCTATGTTACTTGTGTCAACCATTTTAACCTTAGGCGTAATACTCGTAAATGGCTGGACAGATGCACCGAATGCTATTGCAACCTGTGTTTCTACAAGGGCCATTGGTGTTAGAAAAGCTATTATTATGGCCGCCGTCTTCAATTTTCTTGGTGTTTTTATCATGACCAAAATTAATCATTCAGTTGCAACTACTATTGGTAATATGGTTAATTTCGGTAACGACTCTAAATCTGCATTGATTGCTCTTTGCGCTGCCATGGCCGCAATTGTTATTTGGGCAACAGCAGCCTGGTATTTTGGCATACCCACCAGCGAAAGTCACGCACTTATAGCCGGCCTTACCGGCAGTGCTGTTGCGTTGCACGGCAGTTTAAGGGGGGTAAACAGTGAAGAATGGATAAGTGTTGTTTATGGAATTGTGGTTTCTTTGGTTTTGGGCTTTGGAATCGGTTTCTTGGTGTGCAGAGGGGTTGCAACACTTTTCCGTGGTGCAAATCGCAAAAAAACCGACCCCTTTTTTAAGGCTGCTCAGGTTATGGGTGCCGCATCTGCCGCCTTTATGCACGGTGCACAGGATGGCCAGAAGTTTATAGCAGTTATGTTGCTTTGCGTATATACTTCAAGGGGTGAACCGTTGCCCAATAATTTAGAAATTCCTGTTTGGTTAATGTTTGTTTGTTCGGCGGTAATGGCGTTGGGTACAGCTATGGGTGGCAAAAAAATTATAAAATCTGTTGGTATGGATATGGTAAAGCTGGAAAAATATCAAGGCTTTTCGGCCGATATTGCTTCCTCAATTTCACTTGCATTCTGTTCTACTTTCGGCCTGCCGGTTTCTACCACCCACGTAAAAACCACCGCCATTATGGGTGTAGGTGCCGCAAATCGATTATCCGCCATAAATTTTGGCGTGGTTAAGGAAATGCTGCTTACCTGGGTGCTTACCTTTCCCGGCTGCGGACTGCTGGCGCTTTTAGTAACGAAAATATTTATGCTGTAATCAAAGGCAACACCGCCCACTCCTGCCGGGCTACTTGTAATTTTCCATATTTTGGTATATAATTACATTGTCGGTTTAGTTTTAAACCAGTTTACAATATGAGGAGCAAGTAAAATGAAAGCAAGAATTATAGCCATAACGTGTGCATTAGCGGTAGTTATATCTGCAGTGTTTGTGGCCGATGTGTTTAAACACGACACAATCGCCCAGACTAAGTCTGCCCGTAGCGGTGATGAACTTACCGCCGAAGAGGTGAAAAATGCCACTTTGCCCAAAGAGGATGTGCCTGTTGGCATGTCTTACCAAGAAGCTGTGGCTGAAGGCCACCGTGTACGTCTTTACGACCAGGAGCCTAATGACTATACAGTTATATTCCAAAACGCCGACGACACTCGTACTATGTACTATTATAATGTGCCCGTAAAGCACACAGCCGGCGGTAATACCTTTGATATAGATTTAACTGTTGAAAAATCTAACAGCAAGAAGTATAAATATGAAAATACTACAAATTCAGTGAAGCTCGGTTTCCCGAAGAATATCCAAAATGGGGTAGATATCGTGGGAGACAGGGCTGTTTCTGTCAAGCCGGTATGTAAAAGCACCAAAACTGATGATACAACTGCTACAGTTTCTGCCCCCAAAGGTGCTCTTATGGTAAGCGTAGGGAGTACAGCGGTACGGTATCTCTCTACATCGGATGAGGAAGAAACCGAAGCCACTGCCACGGAAGAATATGTGGATTACCCTAACGCCTTTGGTCCCGACACCACCCTTCGTTGTACCCCGGTAGTAAATGGTGTAAAGCAGGATGTTATTTTAGATAAAAATATCGGCGAAAACACCTTCTCTTTCGATTTTGACTTTGGCAATCAAGATATTTTTGAAGAAACCGATGGTACTCTTTCAATTGTAGATACCGAAACCGAGGAAATTACCGGTTTTATAACCCCGATTAAGGTTTATGATGCTAACGGAACAGAGGCCGACGGCTGTTATTATACTTATGCAAAAACCGAAACAGGCGAATGGAGAATTACCGCCAATGTTAACGAGGAGTTCTTAAATTCCGGTGACACCGTTTATCCGGTAACCGTAGACCCGGACTATATTGACACACCAGAATACGGCCTTAAGGATGCGGTTGTAAGTAGTGGAGAGCCAAATACAAACTATGGCTCTGCAACCTCGTTGTATGTTGGCAATAACTCGAACGCCAGAGTAATGCGTGTGCTTATCGGCTTTTCACAGCTTGACCTTTCCAATATCGACCCATCGCAGATGTACTATGCCGCATTTTCTTTAAAGGATACCGTGCAATCTACCTCTGCCCTTACAATACAGGCCTATGAATATTTGAATTCCTGGACTGAATCCACCGTTACTTGGAATTCCGCCGGTATGAATGATGCCTCCAATTACAGTAGTTCTCCCGTTACTTCTATGACAATCTCTCAATCGGAAGGTGCGGATAATACATATCCCCACAGATATTACTTTAAATTTAAAGACACCGCCAAAAAGTGGTGTCAGTATAAGCATTACCAATCCTATGGATTTATGCTGAAATCCAGCTCTGAAACCACAACAAGATATTGCACCTTTGGCTCTTACGAAGCAACATCAAACAAGCCCACATTGGTTTTCAGATATTATCCTCCAGAGCAAACTCTTGCCAATGGTACGTACTACCTTAAAAACGGCTATTCCGGCGGTTTTCTCACCCGTGTAAACGACAGCACTCATGCCCATAATGTTCGCCAAGAACTGCTTGCAGGCACCTCCGCACAAAGGTGGACTATTGAGTATTATGCCGATGGATATTATTACATCCACGAAGAAGATAACCCTAATCGTAATTTAAAGGTAGAACACGATGATAACGGCAACAACGTACGTACCGCAGTTACAACAGAGGGCAGCGATTACCAGCTTTACAGAATTATCGAGAGTAAATACGGCTATCGAATAATGTCTAAAAAATATCCGTTGCAAAGCGTTCAGCTTGCAACTAAGGTAACGACTCCCGGTGAAAACGTTATTAGAGCAGATTATGGCAAAAGTACCCATCAAGAATGGTTTATATGGGACGAGGGTATTGTTCCCGAATATGCAACCGTAACCCCCGAAACTGCCAAAATTAAGGTTGGCGAAACCTTACAATTAAGCTGTGCCATCACTCCCTCTACCGCATCGCAAGTTGTTACCTGGACAAGTAGCAATACTGCCGTTGCCTCAGTGAATGCAAACGGTCTTGTAACGGCCATAGCTCCGGGTACCGTGACAATAACAGGTGCCTCTAAAAACTGCCCCTACGCTAGCGATACCTGCACCATAACAGTACAACTTGGCGACGATTTTGACGAGGCAGACAGCATTATTGATGGTGCTACAGCTATTGATTTTTCCACTGCCGAAACCGATAATACCTATGGTACTACCTATTCCACCCGAATCATCGGGCACGAAATATACGACTCTTCCGACGTAGATTATTATAAGCTGGAATTAGATAATCTTATTATGGCAGAAATTCTAATCCCACAAAATATTACTGTAACGGTAGAAGATGCCGAGGGCAACCAGCTTGCCACCTCTTCTGCGGCAGGCAAGTATCTAAAGGTAAAAACCACCCTTAACCCCTGTTACATTAAGGTAACCTCTAATACCGCAGGCGAGTATGCTTTAAACGTTAAAGCATACTGTGAGAAATAAGGAGGGGTGAAATATGTTTAAAAGAAAAAATAAAAGATATATAAAACTCATTTCTTTTCTGCTTTCCTTTGCAATTTTTGCAGGAACCTTCACCGCCGCGGCTGAGGCGGTAGATAATGCCAACTCCACTTACGATTGGCTAATCGACGGTAACTTAACCACCACCGCATATAGTGAAGATGCTTTTAGCAAGTACCAAGACGATAATTTTGAAGCAAATACCGCCGAAATTTTTACCTACAACGAATCGGGCGAGGTAGATTATACCTACTCCCTTACCGGCACGGTGGGCGAAGCCTCGGCAACCCTCGACCTGAATTTCTGGCATAATACATGCGATTTAGGCAACGCACCCTACGATTCAGCTGTTACGGATGGTGCCGAAAGCTTTGTTGCCGAAACCAACGGCACAAACTTTATGCATTTGGTTTACGGTTTCGGCATTGGCTGGAGCCTCGACCTGCCCCAAATTGAGTATATAAACACTACCGCCGCATATTTCCACACAGGCGGCGGTAAGGCATACCGCATTGGTGCAGTAGCCCCTACAGACGAAAACGCAGAGCCCACCTACAAGCTCTGCGGTTTTCCCTACGATTACACCATAGAAAAATATTATACCTACCAAAGCGAAGAAGATACCACCGGCACCTTCTCCGGCTTTGTTGGAACCGACCGTTATGGAAATAAGGAATACTTCAACCGCGACGGTAGGTTTATTAAGTCTGCCGATAAAAACGGCACCCAGCTTAAAACCGCCACCTATGATGAAAACCGCCTGATTGCAAGCTGTTCCGAAAATAGCTATACCATTAATTTTGTTCGCACTCAAACTACTGACAGCATAAAGGTATCTGTTAATATGGCTGTTGGCGAACAATCCAAAAACATTGGTATATTAACAATTCAAAATGACAAGCTATCCTCGGCTTTATTCAACACCGAGGATGAATCGTCATATACTACTAATGACGGTGCGGTGGTTGCAACCTTATCTGACACTGGTCGTGATACCGTTTCTTTTGATTATTCGGAAGAAAAATTTGCTATTCTTACAGATTCCGAATCTACTGCACTTACATCCGGTATTGGCGGTTATAACGGTTTATTATTAACCGACGTAACGGTAATTTCTACCGACCGTACCGAGTATTCTTACACCGCAGCAGATTCCGAAAATGCAGAAGCTGTACAATTAGCCGAACTGTATAACTCTACCTACGTTGCCTATAGTTGTGAAACAACTGCTAATTATGCCCTTTCTTACAGCAAGGAATATAAACTGTTGGGTGCTCAAAGTTCGCAGAGAAACAGCGTTATATCTAATATCGAGTCTACAAGCATAGATATCGTGAACGAGGGTTACGACCCCGCAGACCCTGATAATACTTCTGAAACAGATACTAATCCTAAAAGCACAACTGAAAAAGCAAAATCTTTCCATGAATTTTCATATAATACAGATGCAAAAATTGGCGAAGATGTATTGTATACCGCGGAATATGATGAAGAAAATCAAGCTTTCTCGGAAAATACTCCAAGCGAAAAGATAGTATATGATTATACTGTTACCGATGAAATTGAGAGTGAAACTTTATCCGCAGTAAATGAAATCATCGAGAACGCAGTAACAGTCACCGATTCTATCTATGAAGAAAATGAGGAAACTTTGGAATGTGCTTGGAGTGAACCCGAAACTCTTTCTAAGGTAGGTAAAAACTCTAACGGCGAAATAGTATATAATGATTCAGGCGATGACATTGTTTATTATTCATACGATGGTAACGGCATCCCCATAAAAGAAGTTGTATCGGATGGTTTAACCAGTGTATATATAAACGACTCGTACGGAAATGTAATTTTACAAACAGTCACCGATGGCGCTATTTCACGCAGTACACGTAATTTTTATGATAATTACGATAGACTTCTTCGAAAAATCGGACCCGAAGAATATGATGAAGATAAAGATTCGCTAACTATCAATTCAAGAGGAGTATGCGTTGAAAGTTCTTACAGCGATACACTGTCAGGTGAACACTATACTTATGACTCTAATAATAACCTACTGACACATATTAATCGTGCCGGAAATAAAACGGTAAATGTATATGACTCTAACGGTAGAATAATAAAAACCACAACATACGCCACAACAACTGATGCCGAAAATGATATTGGCGGTCTTACAACAAGATATATCTATGATGGCAACGGCAACTTGATTCAAACCGTTTATCCGCATCAGTATAATGTCGAAAACGATAATTTAGATGTATCTAACGGAATAAATGAATATACCGACAATACTATCGGTGAAAGAGTTACTTATGATGATGACGGTAATGTTTTAACCTATACCGATTCCTTTGGCAAGGAAACGGTGAATACCTACGACAGTCAAAATCATCTTGTTAAATCTGTTAAAGGTGATGAAATCACACGTTTTGTATATAACGGCGGTGATAACTTAATACAGGTTATCTATCCTGAGCAGTATAACCCTGCTGACGATAATCTGGATTTAACTGCTGAAACACCGGTTGATACCTATTCGAATTCAAATGTTGGTGACCGCTATACCTATGATGATAACGGAAATGTATTAACCTACACAAATACGTACGGCACCGTTACAACCAACACCTATGATGATGAAGGTAATTTAGTATCTACAACAAAACCTGACGGTACTGTTTTCGCATTTGATGATGAAAGCAGAGCCACAAAGGAAACATATTCAAATGGTTTAATAAGAGATTTCTCTTACGACTCAAATCAGACGGCTATTTCCAGTTCTAACGGAATAACTGTTACCTATAATCTTAACAGCTTTGGTGAGGTTACAGAGTATAAGCTCCAAAACGGTGAAAACAATAAAGATTATTCCTACACATACGATTCTAACGGAAATATTACCACAATATCTCTAAACGGTAGCTTACAGCAGACCTTTACCTACAATTCTTCAAACGAGCTTGTTCGTGTTGATGATGCGGTAATAAATAAAACTTTTACTTATGATTACGATTATATAGGAAATGTTACCTCTGTAAAAACTTATATCTACACATCAGGTGAACCCGGCATACCTCTTACCACTGAGAATTATACCTATAACAGCGAAAATCAAAGAACAGATTTAAGCTATGACGAAAACGGTAATATGACGTCGCTGAACGGTTTCAGCTGCACTTGGGACGGCAGAAGATTGTCCTCTGCTGTAAGTTCGGATGCCAATATTTCATATACCTACAATCATAACGGAATCCGCACAAGTAAAACCATCAATGGAATCACCACATATTATGAAGTGGATGAGAACAACAATGTTGTAAAACAGTACGAGCTTGTAGATGATGTAGAAACCAATGTTATTGAGTTCGTTTATGACAGTAATAATACACCGATATATTTCACTTATAATAACGCAACATATTATTATGAGAAAAATTTGCAGGGTGACATTGTTGCCATACTTGACGCAAACGGCAATACT
The DNA here is from genome assembly GCA_045546235.1 of Acutalibacteraceae bacterium. GTDB lineage: Bacteria > Bacillota > Clostridia > Oscillospirales > Acutalibacteraceae > UMGS1532. The sequence continues at coordinate 8,875 of JAZQCL010000022.1, read as the reverse complement.
GTAGTAGAATATGCATATAATATCTGGGGTGAGTTAGTAAGTATAACAGGCTCTTTGGCTGACACCATCGGTGCAATTAACCCACTTCGTTATAGAGGATATTACTACGATACAGAAACAAACCTTTACTATCTACAAAGCAGATACTACTCTCCTGACTTAATGAGATTTATTTCTCAGGATGATCCGGTGTTGTCTAACGACCAAGGTCAACCACTTGGAAGTAATTTATATGCGTATTGCCTAAATAATCCGAGTAATTTATCCGATTATGATGGTTTTGCATCATTTAAAATTGTAGGAGTAGGAATACAGATAGAATTAGGTTGGGGTGCTCTTACTGGAGGAATAGAAATAATTTGGTATTTTTCTTCTCAAGTAAATGTGGGAAAAAGAAGTAGAACTACACCATATGTTTACTTATATGGAGGAGCTGGTATAGGACAAAGCGCCAAAACAAAAAATGTTTTAAAAAGTATGATTAAAAAGCCTTCTTTATTATTCAATCCAAAATCATTGGTGAAAGGATTTAATTTGTCAGTATGCGTCTTTGCTGTTTTCGGTTATTCAAATTTCAAATCACCAAATAGTTATCTTAAATGGTTTAGTGAGACATATGCAAGTGCTTGGCACGTAAAAGGTTATACATCTTGGAGCAATACTTGTTTTGTTGTTGGAGTTGGCTGGAGTTCTAATTTTGCAAGTGTCGGATACTCTAAATCGTATTATATTTTTGCGAGTGATGTTTTCTCTGGTATAAACAAGTTATATTCAAGCGTTCTGAAAAAAGGAAAAACGATAAAGGGGTAACTTGTATATGATTGTATTTTCAAAAAGTTTACAAATTGCAAGTTTTTTCAATTTATTATTGGGGGGATTACTAACTGTTATAGGTTTCTGTCATAAAACTGCTTTTGTTGGTGGAAGCAAGTTGAATCAAATAGGAACGTTGTTTTTAATAGAAGCCTTTGGAATAATGTTGATTTCAATTATTATCTTTTCAATTATTGTTGGAGATAATATAATAAACAAACTTTTTTCGTTTGGATGGAAAAGTATAATTATTTACATTATTCTTGGAGCAAATGTGGTGTATAGATTTTTTTCCCACAGCAATGCAGAAATGGAGAATGGATTTTCTACCACAGGCGAAAAAATCTTGGCAGGAATCGCCATTTCGCTCGTATTAAATTTGACGATTCACCTTATATCAACAAATTTTATAAAACTTAAAAGTTAGATAAACTAAACAATTGGAGGCAGGGGGACGGTTCTATCGTCTCCTTGTCTTCACAAAGCCTGACGGCACAGTTTTTACCTTTGACGAGGATGGCAGAGCAAAAAAGGAAACTACCAATTCCGAATGGGTAATCGACGAGGAATCTCTTGCACTTCAAAGCAGAATTGGCAGAAACTCTGACGGAGAGGTTGTATATAACCACTATAGCGGCGAAAATGCATCATATTACAAGTATAATTCCAACGGTAGTCCCATAGTGGAAGATATTGATAGTGGTTTGAAATATGCTTATACTTATAATGGGTATCAGGAATTAACAAAAACCGAGTTTGACTTATACACCGTAAATTATAATAACGGCAATGTAGAAAGCATATATGTTAACGATACTGCATTAATAAGTTACGACTTTAGCGGAGAAAATCTTAACAGCGAAACCTACGCAAACGGCCAAAGCCTGTTATACAGTTACGATGCAAACGGTAATGTGACCGAAGTATTTTCAGGTGCTAAAACCGATGAAAATAAGCTGTTTAGCTATACCTACGCCGAAGCTACTGAGGATAGCGAGACACAAAAGCCCCTAACGGTAACCGACCACAAGAATAATCTTAAAACCTATTATACCTATGCCGCATATAATGAAGGTGATACCGAAGACGAAACCGTTACCGCAACGGTGTATAACATATCCGGAGAAACAGAGACAGAGTTGTTCAGCTATTCGGCCAATCCCGGCGGTACGAGTTTAACCCTTCCTGATTCTGCGGTAACTAACAGCTTTACAAGTGAAAAAACATACACAACCGTTACGGATGAAGAAAGCGGAACCGAGACTCAACAGGAGTCAGGTTCTAAATCTACTACGGCACTGAGTATAGATGGTGTTTCCGGCTTCCAAAACATAAATACTAACGATTTAGAGGGTGTATTAACCGGCACCCAGGTTAAAAACGGCGAAAACACTCTTGTAAATAGAACGTTTACTTACGATGAAGACAGTAGAATAACCTCAGAATCCTCAAACGGTACAACCATCAGTTACGCCTACGACGATAGCGATAATATAACCTCAGTTTCCAATGGTACACTTACCGTCGGCTATGTGTACGATAGCCAGAATCAACTTATCCGCGCTAACGACCAATTCAATAACAAAACCTATGTTTATGAGTACGATAGCCGCGGTAATATCCTATCCGAAAAGGAATACCTCTACACTACGGCAGAGGATTTAACCACACTCACCCCCGCTAAAACCGATAGCTTTACCTACTATTCCAACCAAGGCGATAACTGGCAGGATGAGCTTGCTACCTTCAACGGTAATTCTCTCACTTATGATATGGGCGGTAATCTGACCTCCTACAACGGCTATACCTACACTTGGGAAAAGGGTAGGCAGCTTAAGTCTATCTCTAACGGTACCAATACCTATAGCTACACCTACGATGCTAACGGTATCAGAACAAGCAAAACCGTAAATGGTATAACTACCAACTACATTACCGATAACGGCACCATACTTGCCGAATATACCAATAATTACGTTATAAACTATTGGTACGATGATTTATATTCTCCCTTAGGCTTTGTTTATACCGACAAAACCATATCAAATCCTACAACACAAGCCTATATCTATACTCAAAACGCTCAAGGCGATGTAACAGGTATACTTAATAGTAGTGGAACTCAGATTGTGAATTATACTTACGACTCCTGGGGTAATGTCTTAAGTATAACAGGCTCGCTATCAATAACTATCGGCTCTATTAATCCAATACGTTATAGAGGGTATTACCTTGATAACGAAACAGGCCATTACTATCTCCAATCCCGTTATTACAATCCAAATTGGCATAGATTTATTAATGCGGACGACTCACGCTTTATTGGTCTTACAGGAAGTGTTGTCAGCGTAAATCCGTTTGTTTATTGCGAAAATTATCCTATTTATTATCAAGATAAATCCGGAAATGTTGTAGATATATTTGTCGATATTGCTGGTGCTTGTTGGAGTATATACGATTTATTTACAAACCCATCTTGGGCTAATGCTGGATTTTTAGCGTGGGACATTGCTGCCATTGTTATTCCCTTTGTGCCGGGGTCTTATGTAGGAAAAGGTGTTAAAGCTGTTACACTTGTTGCAACCAAGGCAGATGATTTCGTAGATGGTGCAGAAATTGTAGTTGATACCTATAAAAACCTAAGAAAATTCACTAAAGGTAAGAAAAACGTGCATGTGCATCATTTGGTAGAACAGCGATTTGAAGATCTTTTTAAGAGTAAAAAAAGCGATTTTTTATCAACACCTATAACGCCAAAATTGCACAGTAAAATTACGAAAAAATGGAGAGATTTATATGAAGTAGATAAATATAAGTTTAAAAAATTCAAATACGGTAGCGATTATACAAAAATTACTAAAGAGGAAATGGAGAATGCAATCGAAGAAGTTTATAAGGATATGCCTCAACTTAAGAAAAAGACTTTAGAATGGTTTAGAAAGGATTGGGACGGTTGAAAAAGTTCATGGACAAGATGTGGGGCAAGGAAATTGACAAAGCCGTTGCATTTAGTATCAACTTTAACAACACTATGATATTATCGTATGATAGCGAATCGGTACATGATTATTACAAAAAAACTTGTTTAATATGCAATTACAGAGAACAAGTTAAAGATTTTGAAGCACCTAAAAAATATTGCAAGAAAGATTATGCTATATTAAGTTTTATGCACTACGGTGTTAGCGAAACACTAAAAAAAGAATTGCTCAACAAATTTGATATATCAGAAGACGATTTTAGACCGATTTGGAATAAAGAGAATGAGATAGTATATTGGCAAATAACACCTGGGCATACAATGCTTCCAATCTTTGAAGTGAATAATTGGGAGCAATTAAAACCGTGCTCCAAATGCCAAAAAGTTCAGTATAGAGTAAAAGAAATGTATAATGAACAAGCTGAAGAATATTACTTTATTTCGAAAGAGGCATTGGATGAAATGAAAGATATAAATATAACATACGAAAAATTCGAAAGGGCGGTTCCACTTTTTGTCGTAAGTCGGAGGGTATATGCTTTTCTTTCGGAAAAATATCCAAAAATGGAATTCAGACCACTGTTTTTAAAAGACTGAATGCGGATTTTCTGATTTTATCTACGACGCCAACGGTTTAAGAACCAGTAAAACTGTTAACGGTGAAACTACTAATTTCATCTACGATAACTCCCTTTTAAAAGCTCAGTATACTGAAGATTACAGTATGCTCTTTTGGTACGACGAAAACAACTCCCCCATAGGCTTTGTTTACACCGATAAAACAGCCGAAACCCCAACCTCTCAAACCTTCCTTTACAGCAAAAATGCCTTCGGCGATGTAACAGGAATATTTGACGACCAAGGCCGAGGAATAGCGTCATACTGGTACAACGAATGGGGATACTGGGACGATCACTTTTTCGATGTATAACTAAAAGAAATAAGGATAAAAGTTATGAAAATTACTTTAGATATACGCAATTATATAAACTGTATTGTTGTAGAAATAGATGGTAAAAATTTGCTAACTTACATATACAAATTTCCGAATCCACTTTTGAAAAATTGAGTAAAATTATAAAATGAGGCATATATATGAAATTCAATGTTGTGCAACTATCAAATTACCGAGGAATAGCGCGTGAAATTGATATAACTTGCTTTAAGATGGCTGACAAGAAAAGTCTTGATATCGTAATAGAAAAATACTTAAATTATATCGATGTAACATTGAATTTTCAGGATGAAGAACTATTTAAATATTTGTTGGATTACTATAGATTCTTAAAAACGCATAACATAACATGTGAAATAATAGCTTACGATAATATTCCAATTGATGAAGCATTCGGATACGAGATTGAGTTTTTAGGACTAGATGTAACACACGATATGTGCGAATCTCTAATTGAAGAATATAACGAAAACATCGCTTCTTTCACAAATGAAAACGGATTGTGTTATGATATGTGTGCTGTTAAGAAAGTTATAAGTATATCCAACAACGGAAATTTGACTTGGGAGCCATGCTACGTGTATAAGGTTAAAGTGGATTAAAAGCGCACATTAGTTTTAGAAAAAGGCAAAGAGACAATTTCGTGCCTCGACGGTTAAATAGGAAACAATGATATGCTTTTTGCATATGTATTAGGAGATGAAATCAAATGAGAAAGAAAACAATATTGAGCTTGTTTGTTGCGCTATTTATGCTAGTGCTTACTGCCTGCGGAGACCCTAGACATATCTCATTGATTAATGATAAAAATGCAGAATGGATTTGTGAAAATCCAAACATTATAATTAGACCAACGGTAGATGGCACAAAGGGAGTCATTGAAATTGATGGAGAGAAATTAGATTTTACCGTCAGCACACTGCATACCGCAAGAATGGTTTTTGATTTTGTCATTGACGGAGAAGAAAGAAGTGTAGATGGTCAAACGGCATACAATGACGATTCTACAGAATTCACCTTTGAAGTTACCGGTGACGATGTGTTTAATAATAAATATACACAATTCGAATTCAAGAAAAAAAGCACCATTTCTCCAGCTTTTCCTGATTATAACCCCTACAAAATTAGCCGGACGTATACTTCTTTAGACACAACAACCGATGAAAACCGATTAGAAGCGTTGCGCGGCAGGTTATTGGTTGATTTTCCTATGCCTCAAAAATTTGAAAAATTTGAAAACCAAGTTCCGTATTTGTACGCAAGTATGATATACAATGAATCTGACTACAAATACATTATAAGTCAATTAGACAAAACTGAAACCTTGCCGAAAAACGCCTCGATATATTCACCATTAGAAAAGTTTGACTGGTGGGGTATAGACGAAAGTGGTATTTGCTTTGCAAGCTGTAATTTGCCCATAACTTTAACATATAAAACTGCAAACTCAGGCCCGAACAAATATACAGATGCTTTTCGCTCGGTATACTTTGTAGATTGTAAAGATGGTACCTATAGAATGTATTGCAGTTACGAGGCCGGTGTGTTGTACGAAAAATATAAATCCGATGATTTGGGTAAATATGCATATGCTGAATAAAGGATTTCTAATATGAAAATTATAATTTATCTTTTAATATCGGCTTTGTCGCAGTAAAATAAAAAAATTGTAGAAATCATCATAAAAAGAAGAAGGGTTAAGATATGAAACAAAAGCATATGCTATTTATTGCCTTTTCCTTATTAATAATAGTTATATTTTTGGCAGGATGCAGAAAAGCAGAGCCAAATTTAGAAATAGAAAACTTTATTTTAGATGAATATAAACAGGAAATAGCCACCTTTCCACCCCAAAAATCATATGACAGCTTTAATATTTCTACCGGAGAGGACGCATTAGCGGCGGCTGAAACAGTAATTGCTGATGTGTACGACAACGTGGAAGAAAAAGAGCCGTACTCTGTTTATTATGATGAAAGTACTAAAGCTTGGATGGTTAAAGGGTCACTTCCTAAAGGAATGAATGGTGGTGTGCCATATGTGATTTTTAACCAAGATGGTGAAGTTTTAGCCGTTTGGCATACAAAATAAATGTATAATCGCAAACTTGCAAGAGGTAACAGAATATGCTAAAAGTAATAAAAATAATCAGTTTATTTGTCATAATAGGTGTTTTTATGAGTGCTTGTTCAAACAAACCAAGCGAATCTTATGCGAAAGAGGTTAACCATCTTTTGAAAACCGATGTTTTGGAAGATAGTGAAATCGTGTTATTAGATAAAACTTCTAAAAATGGAAGCATTTTCTATGCAATAGAGCTGACAATAGATAGCAATAAGTTGGAGAATTTGTTAGAATCTAAAACGCAAATCACTTATATGGATTTTGAATTACAAGAGGAAATCATAAATGAATGCATAAATTCAAACAAGTTTTCCAAGGATTTAAGCCTTTGCGATAAGGAATATCAATTTCTATATCGCATAGAGGAAAAAGGTCGTAAAGGATTGATTCCTATTACTAGGAATGTCAAAACTTATGCACATTTTTATGTTTATGATAATGGTGACAATTCTTTTGTCTGTATAAGGTCATATCGTACAGCCCCTACAGCAGAGTAATTTTGTTCCATTGTGTAAAACAACCATCAATAAGAAAAAACCAACTGATTGTGAAACAAATACTATAGAAGGATGCTGAAATGAAAATTATAATTTATCTTTTAATATCGGCTTTATTGTTTACAGGCTGCACTTCTAAGAATAATACTGATAAAAACAGTTCTACACTTGGCAATTCCGGTGTATCGGATATTACAACAAGCACATCTATGGTCATACAAGAAAATGTTGCTACTAAAACACCAGAAACAATCGGTGTTGTTAACTCAGATGTTAGCAGTATAGAATCCTCTGCACCTATTTCAACTACACCTGAAACATCTAATACCGATTCCGAAAATTCTCAAACTAATTCTTTAACCACTATTCCTTCAAGCCGCGTAAAATCTTCTAAAGATTATAGCAAAAAAGAGTTACCCTTAGCTGACCCCGAGCTTTTAACACCTACTTATATTTCATATCCGCAAAAAAACGATAAGGATAAGCTTTATATAATTGAAAAACGTACAGGTAAGAAAATACCGCAACCGAAGAAAGTTGAAGAATTTTATAATGACGTTTATTGTATGTATGCTTGTTTAAAATACGAAACGGAAGAAGATTTTCAACAGCTTTTTAAAGACAAGTATAGTTTAGTTAATTTTGATTATTTGTACGAGCTTGAAGACACTATTTCATACAACTCAAGGGGCGAGGAAAAAACTGCAAAAGTCCATTGTCTATTTGAACCTATCGAAAATGTTCCTTGGTGGAATTTCAAAAAAGCTGAAGTAAAAAAAGCATCCTTTTCTAATGTTATATCTTTTAATTATTACTGTCCTGTAAATTATTTGACAATAGAAACTTCTGAGGAAATCACATTCTATAGGTTATCGACAGGAGAAAAAGTTGCACTTTCCACAGTATGCGGTGATGGATTTACTTACTATGCAGCAGTAAAAGATGGCGACAATTACAAACTCTACATTAGCCACGAAAACAAAACCTTTTACAAAATGCATTTAGAAGGGGAACTCTTGCCCGGTACGTATGGTGAATAGCAGTTTATGATTTAAAAACTGGCAACGCTAAATTATCCCCAAAACGAATAAAGAACATTCAAAAGCACCTACCAAGAAAAGATGTAATTATTACGGAGATAAAACCGCAAAAAAGGTAATGAATAAAAAATGAAAACATCTAAAAAGATAATAAAAGAAGAAATTAAAAAATTTTGCATAACTAATGATTTATTGTTATGTAATACAAATGAAATAATTTGTTACAAAAATGAGCATTTCTTATTTTATATTGTTTGCGATTTTAAACCGACATACTGTGATATAGGGATATACTTTACTCCATTGTTTATATCCCAAGAAGAATTAACATTAACATTCGGAAACACCCTGATACATCTAACTGGACAAACAGACTTAGAGATAACATATTCCTTAAAAGAAACAACTATAATTAATAAATTAAATAAAAACTTTAAAATTGCATTAAATAAACTCAAAAAATGGT
>JAZQCL010000021.1:0-80015 GCA_045546235.1 Acutalibacteraceae bacterium | reverse complement strand
CCAAAAAATCCTCGTTCTTCGGAACGAGGATTTTTTTATCCAAGCCGACAGGCTTGGTATATCATCACGACGCAGGCGTGTATATCATCGCCGTAGGCGTATATCATCACACGAAGTGTGCATTTCAGTCGGCTTGATGATATACAAAACTAAATTTTTGATGATATGCAATTCCTTGCGGAATTGATGAGATACAATGCTTCGCATTGATTTGTTTTCACTTTTATGCTATAATACACCCAAGGCGGTGGTGATATGAAATTAAAGGTAAATGCACTAATAATATTGATTTTAGGTGTTTTAATGTCGGCTTTAGGCTTTATAGCACCTATTGTTTATTGGAATAATTACACTTTGCATAATGGCGTGGTAGGTATAATAGGTGGCGCAGATACTCCCACATATACATTTATGCTATCAGCATTATTTGATGGGTTACCATTTGTTTTGATTTTGTTGGGTATCAGTTTAGTTGTTTCGTCAGTTTTTTGTTTGCTTTTTTCAAAGACTGTCAGAAAACATTGCAATATAAAAACTTCTATAATATCTTTAGGATTGTCTGGCGTTGGTGCATTAGGGCTTGTTTGTTCTTTTTTATGGTTTTCAATAGTTTCGTTTGGCGAAATGTCAAAACATCCTATTAAATATCCTGTTAGTATTTTACTTGGTATTGTCTGCTTTTTTGCATTTGTTGTTTTAATTGCTATATATTTAAAACTGCGTAAAATAAATTGGTCTATTAAAGGCTTTATAATAGATGTTTTGACAAGCATAGCATACTTACCGGCCTTTTTCTTTTTATTCTCATATTTATATGAAATATTAGGTTGAATTAAAGAAAATCAGGTTTTTAAACCGGTTCCATTTTGAGTGTCGATCCAAAAAAAAAATAAAGGGACTGTTAAAACAGTCCCTTTATTTTTTATTCAATCCAACGGATTGGTATGTAATCGCCGCAGGTGAAAGTAATCACGCGTAGCGTGTATGGCATTACCACACATTTTACTCAATTAATCAATGGCTTCAATCGCAGCCTCTATACCCTTAATAATATCGGAAAGCTCCATTGAGGGTTGTTTATTCAGCTCGGTGGAGTATGGCACGTGTATAAAGCCTACCCCGGTTTGTGTGCCGAAAAATTCTGCAAGCAGGGTGTATAGCAGGTCGTTACAAACGTAGGTGCCTGCAGAATGAGAAGGATTAGCCGCTATTCCTACAGAATTTATTGCCTCAGCCATTTTTAAAACAGGTAGCGTAGAAAAATAGGCCGCTTCTCCACCCTCGATTATTGTTTCGTATGTGGCCTTATATCCACTGTTATCGGGGATTGCTCCGTTACGGAGATTAACACCCAAAAGCTCGGGATTAATGGCACTTCTGCCCCCTGCAAGACCTATGCATAGTATAACGTCGGGTTGTAGCTTTTTTGCTTCTGATATTACCATATTCGCCGCCGTACCAAACACTACGGGCAGGCAAAGCTTGGTTAAGCTATAGCCCTTAATTTCCTTTGGCAAGCCTTTAACTGCCTCCCAAGACGGATTTATATTATCGGGGCCAAAAGGCTCGAAGCCTGTTATAAGCAATTTTTTCATCATATTCCTCTTTTCGAGCTATAAAAGAAATTCTTTTGTTAATTATAGCACCAATTCAAGCTTGTAACAAGACGTTTTTACTTGACATAACTTAATACGCAGAGTATAATAGTTGCATAAGAAACTGTTGCTTATGCAACTATTTTATTTTTGGAGGCTTGTTATGGCAAAATTTATGAAAATGCTTAACAATATCAGCCGTTCTCAGGCTATATACAGACAGAATAATATTTCCGCCGCCGAGCTGCAAGGGGGGCACTATGCCTTCACGCTGGCTATCTGCCGCGAGCCGGGGCGGTCGCAAGAGGAGCTTGCAGCAGAGCTTTGCGTTAACAAAAGCACCGTTGCAAGAAATCTTAATTACCTACAAGACACAGGATATATAACAAGAGAGGCCACACCCGGCGATAAGCGCCAGTTTGCTGTATACCCTACCGAAAAACTGCAAAAGGTTATTCCCGAAATAAGAGAGGTTTCTAAAAACTGGAGAACTCTTTTATGCAAGGGTATATCCGAAAAAGAGCTTGAGATATTCGACTCGGTGCTTGAGCGTATGGAAACACGCGCACGCGAGATTTTAGAGGAGCAAGAGGAAAGCTGATGAAGTGGATTTTTACATATTTAAAGCCCTTGCGTTATAGAATAGCCCTTGGCACAACAATTAAAGTGATAGGCACGTTGGCAGAGCTTATAATTCCATTTTTGCTGAGCTATATTCTTGAGCACGTAATTGAAACAAATAACATTAAAAAGATAGTGTTTTTCGGCGTTCTTATGGCGCTGTGTGCCCTTTGTGCCAGCCTTGGCAACATAATAGCCAACCGAATGGCGGCAAAAACCACTATGATATTTTCCACCAATATGAGAAGGGAGCTTTTTTCAAAAACCCTGAAATTATCGGCACGCAGCACCGACCGTTTTACTATACCCTCTCTTGAAGCCAGAATCACCTCCGACACCTATAACGTGCAGAATTTTACAGGTATGATTCAGCGAATGGGAATACGCGCGCCTATACTTTTGCTTGGCGGCACCGCCATTACGCTGGCTATGGATAGAAAATTGGCCGTTGTTATGATTGCCACCATGCCGCTGATTTTTATTGTGGTATACAGCATTTCCCGAATGGGCGTGCCGCTATACACAAAGGTTCAGCGCTCGGTAGACGAAATGGTAAGGATTGTTCGTGAAGATTCTCAGGGAATCAGGGTTATTAAGGCTCTTTCAAAGGTTGATTACGAAAACGCCCGTTTTGACAAAGCAAATTTCAACCTTAAAAAAGACGAAACCAAAGCCGGAACAATTATGGGTATTGTAAACCCCATTATGACGCTGCTTATGAACATCGGCATTGTTGCAGTAGTGGCAGTAAGCGCATATTTTGTTGAGGCCGGCACCTCCTCTGCTGCGACGGTTATTGCATTTATGCAGTACTTTACCCTTATTTCAATGGCTATGATGGCGCTATCAAGAATGTTTGTTATGTTCACTAAATGCGCCGCATCTGCCAAGCGCATATCGGAAGTGTTAGAAGAGGTCAGCGAGCTTAAGCCCTGCGCCGACGACGGCAAAGGCGACAACTCCTTACACATTTCCTTCGAAAACGTATGCTTTTCCTACCTTGGGAAAGAGGACAATCTTAAAAACATTTCCTTTAGCCTTAAAAAGGGCGAAAGCCTTGGAATTATTGGCGCTACAGGTAGTGGTAAATCTACCATTCTGCGGCTGCTTATGCGGTTTTACGATGCAGATTCGGGGGTTATTCGCATTAATGGTAAGGACGTACGCTCCTACCCTACAAAAGAGCTTACCTCTATGTTCGGTATGGTTTTTCAAAACGATTTTATCTATGCCGATACAATAGAAGAAAACATTCGCTTTGGACGCGATATCAGCAAAGAGGAAATTGAGGAGGCCGCAAAAATTGCCCAGGCACACGATTATATCACCGCCTTTGCAGAGGGCTATTCACATGATGTAACCACAGCGGGTACAAACCTTTCGGGTGGGCAGCGTCAACGCCTGCTTATTGCAAGGGCTATTGCAGGGAAACCCGATATTCTGATACTTGACGATTCTTCTTCGGCGTTAGACTATAAAACCGACGCCAATTTACGACAGGCTTTGGCAAAAAATATCCCTGATTCCACCGTTATAACCGTTGCTCAAAGGGTGAGCTCGGTTAAAAACTGCGACCTTATACTGGTAATTGAAAACGGCGCCATTATAGGCTGCGGTAAGCATAGCGACCTTATGGAAAACTGCGTGGAATACAAAGAGATAAGCGATTCTCAGATGGGAGGTGCTTTTCTTGACTAAAAAACAGGATAAAAAGAAAAACAAGAAGGGCATATTTTTAAGGCTGAGTAAATACGTTTTACAGCAGTGGCCTTTATTTATCGTTGCTTTAATTCTTACCCTTGGCTCTAATCAGCTTTCACTGTTGGGACCACGATATTCCGGTGCCGCTATTGACGCTATTGAGCAATCAGGCGGTGTAAATTTTGATGCAGTGTGGAAAAATATTGCATATATGCTTGGTTGCTACATTGTTTCTGCCCTGCTGGCATACATTCTTTCGGTGGTTATGATAAGGCTAAGCCAGCGCATTATTTACAAAATGCGCAAGCAGGTATTCGAAAAGCTTACAACCCTTCCCGTAAACTATTTCGACACCCACGCGACGGGAGATATTATAAGCCATCTTTCCTACGATATCGACACCATAAACAGTACCCTTTCCCACGACCTTATACAGATTATGACCAGCCTTTACACTGTGGTTGGCTCACTTGTGTTTATGTGGCAGATTTCTAAACCTATGATACTTATTTTTGCGCTTACTGTACCTGCTTCACTACTGTTTACTCGCTATCGTTCAAAAAAGGTTCGTCCGCTTTTCAGCAAAAGGTCGAAAAAATACGGCGAGCTGAACGGATTTGCCGAGGAAATGCTTACGGGATCACGCACAATTTCTGCCTACGGAACCCACGACGTGGTTTCAGCCCACTTTAATAATATCAACGGTGAAGCTATGGATGCTTTCTATAAGGCCGAATACAATGCCGCCTTACTGTTCCCCTCGATTAACCTGATTAATAATATTTCCCTTACTTTGGTAGCGATTATGGGCGGTATTCTGTATATGTACTCTCAAAACGGTGCGGTGCTTGCAGGCTCTGCCTTCTTTATCACCCTTGGCGGTGTGGCACAGTTTGTTCAGTATTCCAGAAAATTTGCAGGCCCTATAAACGAGTTCTCTAATATACTTCACGAAATACAATCGGCTTTTTCTGCCGCAGAGCGTGTTTTCACAATTCTTGACGAAGAGCCTGAAAAGGTAGACTCCCCCGCTGCTGTAGGGCTAAGCGAGGTAAACGGTGACGTAAAGCTTCAAGAAGTTACCTTTGGCTATACCGAAGACAAAACAATACTTAAAAACGTGACAGTAAATGCCAAGCCCGGGCAAACAGTGGCCATTGTTGGGCCTACGGGGGCAGGAAAAACCACTATAATCAACCTGCTTATGCGGTTTTACGACCAACAAAACGGAAATATACTTATTGACGGAAATGCTTCTGTAAATATTAAACGTAGTGACCTGCGGCTTGCCTTTAATATGGTGCTTCAGGATACCTGGCTGTTTTGCGGCACAATATACGATAATATTGTGTACGGCCGCGAAGACGCCACACCCGAAGAAGTATATGCTGCGGCGAAATCCGCAAAAATTGATGGCTATATAGAAAGCCTGCCCGAGGGATACAACACCCTGCTTTCTGACGACGGAATTAATATTTCCAAAGGACAAAAGCAGCTTATTACCATAGCTCGCGCCTTTCTTTCCAAAGCCCCCATACTTATTCTTGACGAGGCAACCTCCAACGTTGACTCTAGAACAGAGATACAAATACAAAACGCAATGACCGCCCTTATGGAAAATAAAACCTGCTTTATTATTGCCCACAGACTTTCCACCATACAGAATGCCGACACCATTCTTGTGGTGAAAGACGGTGCCATCATTGAACAGGGCAACCACGAGGAGCTTATAAAAAGCGGCGGCTTTTATCACTCCCTTTACAATTCTCAATTTAATTAATTACATAAAATCTCGCCGGGTTTAAAACACAGCTTGGCGAGATTTTGCTTTGCTTTTTACCTTGCTCTTTTAAAAATATGATGTTATAATTGAATAAAGCTATATTACTTGTGAGAGGCAAATATGGAAGAAAGATACATTAGAACTGCTGCGGTTTTAGGTGCCGACAGCATACAAAAGCTTAAGGAAGCAAGGGTTGCCGTATTCGGTGTTGGCGGTGTTGGTGGCTACGTTGCCGAAGCTTTAGCCAGAGCCGGTGTAGGCTACATTACGCTTTTTGACCGTGACACCGTTAGCGAAAGCAACATAAACCGCCAAATTGTGGCACTAAACAGCACAATAGGGCGGGACAAGGTAGAGGTTATGGGGGAAAGAATTCTCGACATTAACCCCTCAATTAAAGTAACCGTACACAAGACCTTTTATCTGCCCGAAAATGCCGACGATTTCCCCCTTGATAGCTACGATTATATTGCCGATGCTATTGATACCGTAACGGCTAAAATTGAATTGATTGTTAGAGCAGAAAAATCGGGTACCCCCATAATTTCGGCAATGGGTGCGGGAAACAAGCTTAACCCAACTGCTTTTGAGGTAGCAGATATATACAAAACCAGCGTTTGCCCTTTGGCAAAGGTAATGCGAAGAGAATTAAAGCTTCGCGGCGTAAAAAAATGCAAAGTAGTATATTCTAAAGAAGAGGCCGTAAAGCCGCTTGTTTCTACCGATAACGGTGGTAAGCCGGGTGTGGGAAGTTTGCCCTTTGTGCCCTCTGTTATGGGGCTAATAATGGCGGGGGAAATTATAAAAGACCTTACTAAATAGACCTGTTAAAACTTTAAGGGAGGTGAGATAATGGAATTTGAGCTGCCGAAAAATGTGCAATATATTTTAAATTGCTACGATAAGGCCGGTTACGAAGCACACTGTGTCGGCGGGTGTGTAAGGGATATGCTGATGGAGTTAACTCCTCAGGATTACGACATTGCCACCAATGCCCCCTGCGAGGTTACTATGAGCCTTTTCGAAAGGGTTATACCCACGGGGCTGAAACACGGCACAGTTACTGTTTTGATAGAAAACCAGCCTTATGAAATAACACGCTACAGAATAGACGGCGAATATCATGACCACCGCCGACCCGAAAGCGTAGAATTTACCGACGATTTTAAGCTTGATTTATCCCGACGCGACTTTACTGTCAATGCTATCGGCTATAATCCGAAGCTGGGTTTATGCGACCCATTTTGCGGCAAGGCAGATATAGAAGCAGGAATAATCCGCACTGTTGGCAACCCGGATAGGCGCTTTTCTGAAGATGCTTTAAGAATTCTCAGAGGTATTCGTTTTTCGTCGAGATTGGGTTTTGAGATTGAAAAAAACACCCTTGATTCCATTATTAAAAACTCCCCTACCCTTTGCGATGTAAGTGCCGAAAGAATTGCCACCGAACTGCTTAAAACCTTAGAAGGTAAAGCCCCCTCTTTAATTTCAAAAATCGTCAACGCTGCAGGTTTAAGCGGCTTAGGCTTAAAGCACTGCGGTGAAATATCGGTTTTAGACCGACTGCCGCCTAACCCCATTTTGCGTTTTGCCGCTTTAACTCTGCTTTGCAAAGCAGATGCTGCTTGTGTTTGCGAAAAGCTAAAGCTCAGCAACCTTCAAAAAACAGAAACGATAGGATTTAGTGAAATTCTCAGCCACAAAAAGCTTGATATTGTGTTTATAAAGCAGCATTTAACGGCTTTGGGTTTTGAGGGCTGTGCCGATGCGATAAAGGGTTACGGAATTTTTAACAGTAAAGACGTAAGCCCATTGTTAAAAGAATTGGAAGACACGAAAATCAACCACCACCCCTACTGCATAAATATGCTGTCGCTTAAGGGCGGAGATATTAAGTCTATGGGCTTTAAAGGTGAAGAAATAGGCAAAATTCAAAGCTTTCTGCTGAATGTGGTTTTACGTAACCCCGAACTTAACGAGCCACAAAAGTTAATTGAAATAGTACAAAATTACCTTAAATAGTACAATACAATTCAAATTTCGTTTTTTATAAATTATTACTTGAAATTATATATGTTATATGTTACGCTTTAGTTGTATTATTATTAAACGTAGGTGATACATTATGTCAATATCAATTAAAAATTTCAGGGTTGAATATGCCGATTCTCCCATTGGCGTAGTCAACACTGCTCCCCGCTTTTCCTGGGAAATAGAAAGCGACGAAAAAAATGTCAAGCAGGAAGGCTACAGCATTAAAGTTACCGGCTGGATAGACTACCTTATGTGGGATACCGGCTACGTTGAATCCGACGAAAACGTTAACATTACCTACAAAGGCCGCGGTTTCGAGAGAGATAACCTCTATTCCGTTAAGCTTACAGTACGTGTTAACGGCAAGGATTATACCGCTAATACTGAGTTTAGAACCGGTCTTATGGGATATCGCCCCGCCCACGTTGCCTGGATAAATGCCGACCTTAACGAGCCGGAAGCCCGTAATGCTCCCTACTTCCGCCGCGAGTTTGCCCTTAAATCTGACGAAGTTGCCTTTGCTACCGCCTACGTTGCAGATTGCGGCTGGAGTAAGCTTTATCTTAACGGCGAAAGAGTAGACAAAGACCAGATGCTTTCTATGACCTTGGGTGGCGACGACCAGTCCGCTATAAGGTCTCACGATATTACAAAGGTACTAAAACCCGGTATGAACGCATTTGGCGTGGCTTTGGGCAGCGGATTTTCACAGCACTTCCGCCCCTCGGGTCACTTAGGCTCAAAGCGTTTTTGGGCACTTATCAGTATTACCTTTACCGATGGCTCTTATCAGCACATCTGGACCGACGAGAGCTGGAAATGGCACCGCAGCCCTGTTATTATGAACCATATTTACGATGGCGAATGGTACGATGCTCGTCTCAGTTTGCCCGGCTGGAACAAGCCCGGCTTTAACGATGCGGATTGGGCTAATGCTGTTCGCTCTACCCTTTGCAACAAGCTGGTAGACAGCTACGGCCCTGCAGTTAAAATCCTTGGCACAAGACCTGTAGCCAAAATCAACAAGATTGGCGAAAACACCTACATATACGATTTCAAATATAACGGCTCAGGCGTTGTGAAAATCAAGGTTAAGGGCGACCCGGGCGCAGAGGTTATTATGCACCACGCAGAAAACCTTCACGATGACGGAACCTTACAGCCCTGGACCAACAGAAACGCCGAGGCCACCGACCGCTATATCCTTAAGGGCGAGGGCGAAGAGGTTTACGCACCAAGCTTTACCTACCACGGCTTCAGATACGTTGAATTTACCCTTAAAGGCAACGTAGAGGTTTTAGAGGCCGAGGCTTTGGTAATCGGCTCGGATATGTTCGGCGATAGCCATTTTGATTGCAGCGACTCCCTTATCACCCGTATTCAAGAGAACTTTATAAGAACCCTTAAAACCAACTTTATGTCTTGGCCTGCCGACACAGGTGTTCGCGACGAGCGTACCTCCTGCACAATGGATTCGCTGGTTTACGAGGAAATGGCAATGCACAACTGCAGCCTCTCACTTCGCAATTATTACGAAAACTGGTGCCATAAAAACTACGCTAAGTATGGCAGACCTGACTGGGACGGCGAGCTTATAGTTCTTCCCTGGCTTATGAATAAGTACTACGGCGATAAGGAATTTGTAAAAACCTGGTACCCGAAACTCTTTAACCTTGCCAACAGCTTTTACTACAACCACATTGGCGATTGGAAAGAAAAGAATTTTGAAAAAGGCTTTGGCGACTGGACTGCACCCAGCGCAACCAACGATTACGAGGATTCCTTCTCAAGCGTTATAGAAACCAACTATGCTATGTGGTATCTTGAGATGTACATCTTAAGAGATATGGCAAAGCTTGTGGGTGCAGAGGAGGATATTCCACAAATCGAGAAGTATATGGAAACCGCTAAGGAATACTACCTTGAAAACTTCTACAACCCCGAAACCCACCTGTTCTCTGAAGGTAAGCAAACCCCCAACCTTTTGGCTATTGTTGCCGACGGTATTCTTTCTGAAGACGAAAAGCAGAAGGTGCTGAAGGCACTTGTTAAATCTATCAGAGAAAAGGATAATTCCCACCTTGATACAGGTATTTTTGGCACTCGCTTGCTTATAGATGCCCTCTCAATTAGTGAGGAAGGTCTTGAATTAGTATACGATATTCTGACCCAGACCACCTACCCCAGCTATGGCAGACAGATTGTGGGCAAGGATGCCACCACCGCTTGGGAGCAGTGGTACAATCAGCAGGGTATGATGACCTGTTCACACTCGATGTACACAGGCATCGGTGTTGATTTCTATAAGAAATTTGCAGGTATCACAACACTTGAAAACTGCTTCAAAAAGGCACTTATCAAGCCTATTGCCCCCTCTAAAATCACCTACGTTAACTGCACCCTTAACACAATAAGAGGTAACTACACCGTTAACTGGGTACGCGACGGTGGCAAAATGAAGCTTAACGTTACAGTTCCCGCAAACTGCGAGGCTGTTGTTGAAATGCCCGATGGCACCCGCCACGAAATCGGCAGCGGCTCTTACGAGTTCTAATTAGTATGACGGCTCAAACCCCACCCGATATGCACAAGCACTATTGGGTGGGGTTTGCTTCATTTGTTTTTATTTCTATATTTGGATGGTGACATAGAGAATCTTTTTTTGAATGCTCTGGAAAAGCCGGAAAAGTCGTTAAATCCGGCGGTGTAACAAATCTCTGTAGAAGAAAAATCACTTATGATTAAAAGCTTCGCAGCGTAGTCAAGCCGCAGAGCGGCAAGGTGCTTTTTGAAGGTAGTGTTTGTTTCCTTATGAAAGAGAAAACTGAAATAGTTTGGCGTAAATCCTACGTGGCGACTTATTTCCTCCAGCGTGATATGGTTTCTGAAATTCAATTCCATAAAACGTAACGCCTTTATAATCGGAGATAGCCCGCTCGTTTCGGCATTTTTCGAGGACTCTCTGACTATGTCTATCAGCACACAGTTTACGAGTTGTGTGTATTTTTTATGATACCATCGGTCGTTTATACGAGCCTCCTCCAAAAGGATATTGAACAGCTCACTCGGGTAGTCGTACAGCACACAGCCTCCTGACAAAAGTGGGTTGATTTTAGATGATATCAATGCGCCGCTAAACGCAAGGTTTACCACCGATATGGGGCTTTCTACCTCAATTTTCTCAAAATCCACGGGGGATAAAAACAGAAGGGTTCCTGGCTTCAAATCATAAACCCTATCGTTGATGTAAGCCCTTCCATTGCCTTCGGTAATATATTCCAGCTCGTAAAACTCGTGCCAATGAATATCAATGTTTTTGTTTAACCGATTGCTGATTATAAATATTCCTGCCGCGTCAAGAGTTTCGTTTGTGTTTCGTAAAATATCCCGCATTCGATCACCTCTTTTTATAAAGTATAACGCTAAATCTTAAAAAACACAAGTTGTTTCAGTCCATAATTTTGAGCAAAAAATAAAATATCGTAAAAAAATCAAGTTGTTTCGTAAAAAATTACTACTTACGTTCCTAAGCTACCGTTTATAATAATTCCGTAGACAGTGAGCATAGTAGCTACACAACAACTGCAATCGAATATATTATTTGTAGAGGTGACAGAATGAGCTATTTAACTGAAAACATTTTGCCTTTTTGGCTCGACAATGCCGTCGATTATAAAAACGGAGGAATTTTCACCTGCTTAGACGAGGACGGCAGCATTTACGATAAAGAAAAAAGCGTTTGGTTTCAGGGACGGGCTCTGTATATATTCTCTTTGGCTTATAACGAGGTTGAGAAAAATGCCGAATACCTGAAAGCGGCAAAGAATATTTTTAATTTTCTGCCTAAATGCTCTGACGACAATGGCAGGATGGCATTCATTGTGACCGAAACAGGTGATGTTATTCAAAAGCGCAGATATTATTTCAGCGAAACCTTTGCCGCCATCGGTTGTGCGGAATACTATCTGGCAACGGGGGATGAGAAAGCCAAGGATATGGCTGAAGCCTATTTTGACATAGCCTATTCCATATATAAAAACCCAACCCTCACCGTCCCGAAATTCAATCCCGAAACGGTTAAGCTTCACGCACTGTCACCTGCAATGATTCTGCTTTCCACTTCTCAGGTGCTGCGAAAAATCAACAAGCTGAAGCACAACGCCATTGCCACCGAAATGGTGGACGAAATACTGCTTCACTTCACCGAGTACGGACTGCTCGAAAACGTTGATTATAACGGGAACTTCGTAAATACCGCAACAGGCAGAATCATTAATCCCGGTCACGCTTTAGAGGCCGCTTGGTTTTTAATGGCGGAGGGGCAATATCAAAACAATGAAGAATTAACGGAAATCGGCAAAAGGATAATAGACGCTTCTATGGATATCGGCTGCAAGAACAACGGTATCATAGCTTTTTGCGATTGTCTGGGTAAGCCCCCGAAAGCACTGGAGTGGGATATGTATCTCTGGTGGCCACAGTGCGAAGCAATGATTGCCAATTTGATGGCGTACAAAATCTTTAACGAGAAGAGCTATCTTGAAAGTTACGAAAGCATAAAGGAATTTGCCTTCACACACTTTGCCGATAATAAAAACGGTGAATGGTATGGCTATTTACACTACGATACTACGGTGGCTAACAGGCTGAAGGGCAATATTTTCAAGGGGCCGTTTCATCTGCCCCGTATGCTTATGTTGATTGAGAAGCTTGAAAACAATGAAAATATTTTATAACGGAGGTAAAGAATATGAGTTTCCCTATTACCGGCACATTTATTGATGAAATCACCTATGACATTCCTTCCTCGAATTGGTCCAATGAGCAGTGGAAGCAGGAGCTTGACATTATGAAAAGCACCGGAATCGACACCCTTATTTTCATCAGAGGCGGCTATGGACAAAGGACTATTTATCCTTCCGATTATTTCGGAACCAAGCATGAGGATGATTTTTTAGGCTTTATTTTAGAAGAAGCCGCTGCAAGGGATTTGAAGGTATTTATAGGGCTTTATATTTCCACCATCACCTGGCACGACGGAGATGCTAAAACCGAAATCGAGCTTAACCGCCATTTTCTGAACGAGGTGTGGGAACGCTATGCGGATCATCCCGCTTTCCAAGGCTGGTACATCCCTCAGGAAACCTGCGAAAACAACTTTAATATTACCGAGGTTATGCGGGGACTTTCGTATTTATGTAAAGAAAAAGCCCCTCACCTTCCGGTTTTGATAAGTCCTTATTTTGCAACCTCGGTAACAAGGAAGGATTTTGACGTAAGACGCCACACAGACGAATGGAACGGGATTTTCGACCGCTGTGGTCAGCAAATAGACATTTGTGCTTTCCAGGACGGTTCTGCACCGTTCAGCGATATGCGGGAATTTTTTGTGGCAACCAAAGCGGTTTGCGACGCCCACAACATAACCCATTGGGTAAACACGGAAACCTTCGAGCGCGACGTGAGATATATGTACTACCCTATTCCTTTTCCAATCTTGAAGCAAAAATTAGAAATACATAAGGAATATGCAGAAAAGGTAATTACCTTCGAGTTTTCTCACTTTTTAAGTCCGCAATCAATATATCCGTCGGCAAAAAATCTATACAACCTATACACAAATTATTACAATAAGTAATAATTCCATAAAGCACAAGAGGTACATCTTTATACGATGTACCTCTTTTCTTTTTATTTCAGTTCTTCTAAAAATTCTCCGATTCTCTCCAGGGCTTTTTTTATGTGCTCGGTGGAATAGCAGTACGAGGCTCTGACAAATCCCTCGCCACAGTCGCCAAAGGCGGTGCCGGGAACTATTGCCACCTGCTTGGAATAAAGCAGTTTTTCGCAAAATTCCTCGCTGGAAAGACCTGTGCTTTTTATTGAGGGAAAGGCGTAAAACGCGCCCTTCGGCTCGTGACAGGTAAGCCCTAAATTATTAAAGCCATTCACAATAAGGCGGCGGCGCATATCGTATTCCTCTACCATTTCGGCAACAACCTCGTCGCAAGAGGTCATAGCGGCAATGGCGGCGTATTGCGACATTGTGGGGGCGCACATTATTGCGTACTGGTGAATTTTGGTTATTTGTGTAAGCAATTCACGGGGGCCACAGGCATAGCCCAAACGCCAACCCGTCATAGAAAAGGCTTTCGAAAAACCGTTTATAAGTATTGTACGCTCCTGCATACCGCTTATTGATGCTATGGAAACGTGGCGGCTTCCGCCATAGGTGAGTTCGGAATATATCTCGTCGGAAAGCACAATAACGTTGGTGTCTCTAAGCACCTCGGCAATGGCCTCTAAATACTCTTTTTCCATAATTGCACCAGTTGGGTTACAGGGGTACGGCAAAATAAGCGCCTTGGTTTTGGGGGTTATTGCGGCACGAAGCTCGGCCGGGGTAAGCTTAAAGCTATTTTCTGCCTTGGTTTCAATTACAATGGGTACACCGCCCACAAGCTTAACTATAGGCTCGTAGCAAACGTAGCTGGGCTGAGGAATTATAACTTCTTCCCCGGGGGCTATCAATGCGCGAATTGACATATCGATAGCCTCACTGCCGCCAACGGTTACAAGAACTTCGCTTTCGGGTTCGTATTTAACACCGATTTTTCTTTCAGTATACTCGGCAATGGTTTCACGGAGCTTGCCAAGACCTCGGTTAGAGGTATAGCGGGTTTTGCTCTCTTCAAGTGATTTTATACCTGCGCTTCGTATCTGCCACGGTGTCGGGAAATCCGGCTCACCCACGCCCAAAGAAATAACGTCTTTCATTGTTTCGGCAATATCAAAAAACTTTCTGATACCCGATGGCTTTATTTCTTTAACGGCGGGGTTGAGAATTTTTCCGTAGTCAATCAAAACGAAAAGCTCCCCCTGTCGTCTTTGCTGTCGTCGAGTAATTCAACATCTAAATCCTTATATCGACGCAGAACAAAGTGGGTTGAGGTGGCAGTAACGTTCTCTAAGGTTGAAAGCTCTTTAGCCACGAACATAGCAACCTCCTGGAAGGTTTTTCCCTTAACAACCACGTTAAGGTCGTACACACCCGACATAAGATAAACGCTTTCAACCTCGGGGTACTTCATAACCTTTTTGGCAACCTCTTCAAAGCCTGCACCGGCTTTTGGGGTAACGGTAAGCTCGATTATTGCAGAAACGTAAGTGTTATCAAGGCGTTCCCAGTCAATAACAGCCTT
Source organism: Acutalibacteraceae bacterium (assembly GCA_045546235.1). Lineage (GTDB taxonomy): Bacteria > Bacillota > Clostridia > Oscillospirales > Acutalibacteraceae > UMGS1532. Next base: position 65,079 of record JAZQCL010000021.1, on the reverse strand, counting down.
GTAGCCACGGATTACACCTTCCTTTTCCAATGCTTCAATTTCCTTTGAAACCTCGGCCTCGGTGCTGCCTGTAAGCACAGAAATTTCTTCATTAGTTCTGCGGCAGTTTTTGTTGAGTAGTTTAAGAAGCTTAAAATTCATAAGTTTTTCACTCGTTTCTTAATTATTTATACAAGGGGTATTTTGCACAAATTTCTGCAACCTTGGCCTTAACCTCTTCCTTAGTGCCCTCAAAATCTTTTGCGCATTTTGCAATTAAGGTGGCAATTGTTCTGAAATCATCTTCCTTAAGGCCTCTGGAGGTTGCGGCAGGTGTACCTACACGGATACCGCTGGTAACAAAGGGCTTTTCAGGGTCGTTAGGAATTGCATTCTTATTAACGGTTATGTTAACCTCGTCGAGACGATGCTCCATTTCTTTGCCTGTAAGGCCCATTGGGCGAAGGTCAACAAGCAGCAGATGATTATCGGTGCCGCCGGATACAAGGTCGAAGCCCTCGGCCAGAAGCTGCTCTTCAAACGCCTTTGCATTCTTTGCAACCTGGGTCTGATATTCTTTAAATTCGGGCTTTAAGGCTTCACCGAGGCAAACTGCTTTAGCGGCAATTATATGCTCAAGAGGGCCACCCTGACAGCCAGGGAAAATGGCCTTATCAATATCCTTTGCCAGCTCCTCGCGGCAAAGAATCATACCGCCACGGGGACCACGAAGGGTTTTGTGGGTAGTGGTGGTAACAACGTCGGCATAAGGCACGGGTGAGGGATGGATACCTGCGGCAACAAGACCTGCAATGTGAGCCATATCAACCATAAACAGAGCGCCCACTGCCTTTGCAATTTCGCCGATTCTCTTGAAATCGATAATTCTGGGATATGCCGATGCACCTGCCACAATAAGCTTGGGCTGACATTCCTTGGCCAAAGCCTCTAAAGCGTCGTAATCGATTCTGCCTGTTTCGGAGTCTACACCATAAGGCACGAAGTTATAGTATTTACCCGACATATTAACAGGGCTTCCGTGGGTAAGGTGACCACCGTGGGCGAGGTTCATACCAAGCACGGTATCGCCGGGGTTAAGAAGTGCAAAGTAAACGGCAAGATTTGCCTGTGCGCCAGAGTGGGGCTGAACGTTTGCGTGCTCGGCACCGAACAGCTCGCAGGCGCGTTTCCTTGCGATTTCTTCTACAACGTCTACACACTGACAGCCGCCGTAGTATCTCTTGCCGGGATAACCCTCGGCATACTTATTGGTAAGCACAGTGCCCATTGCAGAAATAACTGCCTTTGAAGCAAAATTTTCAGAAGCGATAAGCTCAATGCAGCTTTGCTGACGGTTGTATTCAGCCTCTACTGCGTTTCCGAGCTCCGGGTCATAGTTTTTAAGGAATTCCATTGTTGTGTTCATTTTTTATCTCCTTTATATTAAATGTATTTTTAAACTAATTCTTTTGTGCGTTTAAAGGCTGCTTCTACGCAGTTAATAACGCTATTTCTAAATCCACCGTTTTCCAGCGCGTGAACGCCTGCTATTGTGCTGCCGCCAGGGCTGCAAACATCATCTTTAAGTTTTTCGGGGTGTTCACCTGTTTGAAGCACCATTTCTGCAGCACCCAAAAGGGTTGAAGCTGCAAGCTTTATGGCATCGGCTCTTTGGATTCCGCATTTTACACCACCGTCGGCCAAGGCCTCTATAAACATATACCCGAAGGCAGGGCCACAGCCCGAAACTGCGCTACCTGCATCTATAAGCTTTTCGGGGATTTCTATAAGCTCGCCCGCCTTTGCAAGGGCGCCTAAAAATCTCTGCTTTTGATGGTCGGTTACATTATTCGTGGCATAAAGTATTGTGCCCTTACCAACCTTTACGGGGGTGTTTGGCATAATGCGAATTATCGGAAAATCTCCCATAACTTCTTTTATAGCCTCAATACTAAGGCCTGCCGCCATACTTACAAGCACGGCATTATCTCGTTTTTCGAGAATGGGTTTTATTTCACCGAGAACAGCGGCAACCATATTTGGCTTAACTCCCAAGAAAATATATGTGCAATCGCTTGCAATTTCCATATTGCTTGCGTATTGACCGCCTAATTCCGTTGCCAAGGCTTTGGCTTTATCCTCGCTTGCATCGGAAAGGCACAATTTGTCGCCCTTTATACCGGCCATTGCAACGGCAGAGGCCAGAGCCCCGCCCATATTACCACAGCCGATAAAACCGAATATATCCATTTGTTTCACTCCTTATCGGGTTTGTCCGTTACCCTTAATAACGTATTTATAGGTGTTGAGTTCTTGAAGACCCATAGGTCCTCTGGCGTGAAGCCTTCCTGTGGATATACCCATTTCACAGCCCAAGCCAAACTCGCCACCATCGGTAAACCTGGTTGAAGCATTAACGTAAACCGCTGCACTGTCTACAAGCTTTGTAAACCTTTCGGCGTTTGCGGCCGAATTGGTTATAATTGCTTCGCTATGCCTTGTTGAATGTACCTTTATGTGTTCAATGGCCGCATCAAGGTTTTCTACAACCTTTACTGCCAGAATATAATCTAAAAATTCTGTATCAAAATCGGCTCCAGAGGCCTTGGTTCCGTCAATGATTTTCGCGGAATTTTCGCAAAGCCTGAGTTCAACCGGTATTTCACCGATTTTTTCTCTTTCGTCGCACAGGGTGGATTTTATCATCGGCAGGAACTTTTCTGCCACTTCCCTATTTACTAAGCAAACCTCGGCGGCGTTGCATACGGAAGGTCTTGAGGTTTTTGCATTGTTTAAAATGTTTAATGCCATATTCAGGTCTGCTGTGGAATCTACGTAAATATGGCATATCCCCGTGCCTGTTTCAATGCAAGGTACCTTTGCGTTTTCTACACAGGCCTTAATAAGCCCTGCGCCGCCCCTTGGTATAAGCAAATCCACAAGGCCGGCCGCTGTCATAAGTTCATTAGCACTAACGCGGGTTATATCTTCAACCAATTGAATGTAGTTTTCGGGAAGACCGCAGAGCGACAGTCCTTTTCTTAATGCCTTAACAATAGCAGACGAGGATTTGTAAGCCTCTTTACCGCCTCTCAGCACACAGACGTTGCCACTTTTAAAGGCAAGAGCTGCTGCATCTGAAGTAACATTTGGGCGGCTTTCGTATATAATTGCCACCACGCCTAACGGTACAGACACCTTATTTATTGAAATGCCGTTAGGCCTTTTATGCTCTTTTATAACCATTCCAACAGGGTCGGGCAGCTCGGCCACTTCTAAAATACCTTGGGCCATAGCCTTAATTCTTGCCTCGGTAAGCCTTAAGCGGTCTATCATAACCTCGCTGATGTTGCCCCTTGCCGCCTCTACGTCGAGGTTGTTGGCTGTTAAAATTTCGGAAGTGCTGTCGATAAGACTTTGTGCCATAATCTGCAACGCTTTATTCTTTTGCTCGGTTGTAAGCTCAAGAATACTGCTTTTTACAGCATTTGCATCTAACAGAATATCTCTTGTTGTTTTCATAGTTTTTCCTCTTTATTTAGTAAAACGTGTGCCAACGGCTTTACCCTCTACGATGTCGTACAAAACCTTAGGGTCACCGCCGTTTGCAATAACCATATCGGTTCCGTTTTGCATACAGTATTCGGCAGCGTTAATTTTTGTTGCCATACCGCCTGTGCCAAGGCTGCCGTGTATATCCCCTGCAAGAGCCTTTATATCCTCGGTAATTACCTTAACCTCGGGAATAAGCATAGCATCTTTGCACTTGTGAGGGTCTGCGGTATAAAGTCCGTCGATATCAGAAAGCAGTACCAACAAATCTGCCTTAACACTTACGGCAACTATGGCCGCTAAAGTATCGTTATCTCCCACCTTTATTTCTTCGGTGGCAACGGTATCGTTTTCGTTAATTATAGGCAATGCGCCAAGCTGCAAAAGGCGGTTGATGGTGTTGGTAAAATTCGCGTGCCTTTCTTCGCTCTGCATATCCTGGCCTGTTAAAAGTATTTGTGCCACAGTGTGGTTGTATTCCGAAAAAAGCTTATCGTAGGTATACATAAGCTCGCACTGACCTACGGCCGCCGCCGCCTGCTTTGTGGGCATATCCTTTGGGCGCTCTCTTAAGGAAAGCTTACCCATACCCATGCCTATAGCGCCTGAGGAAACAAGTATTACCTCGTTACCGGCATTTTTTAAGTCGCTTAAGGTTTTGCTTAAACACTCAATATGGCGGATGTTTAGTCTACCCGTTTCGTGAGCCAACGTCGACGTGCCCACCTTAACCACAATACGCATATTGACTACCTCTTTAAATAAATTCTTTAATAGTTTTGTTTTTGATTAACAGCCTTGTAATCAAAACACCTGCAACCGTAGCAAACATGCCCTGTACACAGTTAGCAGGAATGGCTGCCACCGCGCCTGGACCGTAAAGCCACAGCTCGTAAAGGAAGTATCCCAAAACCATAAACAGCTCTGCTACTATTGCTGAAATCACATAGCCCATAAGCCCTGATTTTCCAACCCTTGAAAGGCTTTTGTACAGCAGTATGGCAATTAATGCCACCAGACTTTTTATTATAATGGTTGCGGGGGCATAAATTACATATCCTGAGAACAGGTCAGCAAGCATAGAACCGATTCCTGCAGCAACAGTGCCATATAGAGGGCCTAAAAGCCAGGCAGATACCAAAAGTATGGCATCGCCCATATGTACGTAGCCACCTGTCGGTGGTACGGGAATTTGCGGAAACATTGTTACTACACAAATTATTGCCGCAAACAAAGCTGAATAAATTATTTTTAAAGTTTTGCTTTTTTTCATTTAAAACACCTTCTGTATTTGTCTGGGTTTAATTTTGCAGGGTGCCTAAGGATTCTGCTTTTAGATATGCATTAATAAATCCATCGAGATCCCCGTCCATTACGGCATTGATATTGCCGTTTTCAAAGCCTGTACGATGGTCTTTAGCCAAGGTGTAAGGCATAAACACGTAGGAACGAATCTGGCTGCCCCAGGCAATTTCTTTTTGAACACCCTTAATATCTTCTATTTTGTCTAAATGCTCTCTTTCCTTAATTTCAACCAGCTTTGAACGGAGCATTTTCATAGCTCTGTCTTTATTCTGGAACTGGCTTCGCTCGTTCTGACAAGCAACAACAATACCCGAAGGAATGTGGGTTATACGAATTGCCGAGCTGGTTTTGTTAATATGCTGACCGCCTGCACCACTGGCGCGGAAAGCATCAATCTTCAAATCCTCTTCTCTGATATCTACCTCAATATCATCGCTGATTTCGGGCATAACCTCTAAAGAAGCAAAAGAGGTGTGCCTGCGGCCTGAGGAATCGAAGGGAGAAACACGAACAAGGCGATGGACACCAATTTCGCTTTTCAAGTAGCCATAGGCATTTTCGCCCTCTACAAATATTGTGGCACTTTTAATTCCCGCCTCGTCGCCGTCGAGAATATCGGTAACCTGCACCTTAAAGCTGTGGGCATCTGCCCATCGAGTGTACATACGAAGCAGCATTTCTGCCCAATCCTGCGCCTCGGTGCCGCCTGCACCTGCGTGGAAGGTAAGAATTGCATTGTTGGCGTCGTATTCGCCGGTAAGCAGGGTGGAAAGCCTTTGCTTATCCAAAGAATCACATATATCGTTTACAGAATTAACTATATCCTCTAAAAGCGACAAATCCTCTTCCTCGTTGGCCATTTCTATTATATCTAAAGTATCGGAATAGTTAGTACAAAGCTTTTCGTAACTATCGAGCTTATCTTTAATTTTGCTGATTTCCTGCAGCACCTTTTGGGAGCTTTCGGGATTATCCCAAAAGTTTTCGGCGGCGGTAAGGTTCTGCTTTTCTTCCATTGTATTTTTTAGCTTTTCTATGCCAAGAGCTTCACCAAGCTCTTTAATATCGCCCTCTATTGCCTCTAACCTTAATCGTTGTTCTTCAAATTGTAGCATATATTCCTCCGTAATTACTTAAGCTTAGCAGCGTATGCGTGCCAATTATCCTGCCGTAGGCTGTTAAGTATCTCAAATCCATTATCGATTAATGCCTGCTCTACTTCCTCAGAACGCATATCGATTATTCCCGAGCAAAGGAATACTGCGTTGTCCTTCATAAAATTTTTAACGTTTTTTGAAAGACCGATTATTACGTCTGCCACAATATTGGCACAAACTATATCGAATCTGCCGCTGATTTTATCGGTAAGATCGCCCACTATAAATTCGGTTGCATTTTCAACCTTATTAATTACTGAATTTTCCTTTGCAACCTTAACGGCGGTTTCGTCGATATCAACGCCAACTACCTTTTCAGCGCCAAGAAGTGCGGCACCTATGCCCAAAATTCCGCTGCCGGTTCCTATATCAAGAACACTGCCACCGGATAAATGCTTTTCTAAAAGCTCCAAACAAAGCCTGGTGGTGGCGTGAGTTCCGGTTCCGAATGCAGCGCCGGGGTCGATTGTAATAACCTTTCTACCGCTGTCGTTATTTGTATACTCTTCCCAACCGGGACGTATAACAAGCTTTTCTCCCACTTCGGTAACCTTAAAAAACTTCTTCCAGTTATCCCGCCAGGATTCTTCGGCTATAAAGCCTGTGTCGATACTGAAATCCATATCTACTGCGCGCAATCTTTCTTCTAAATAAGTTTTAGCCTCAATAAGATTCTCGTCTTCACCGAAATAAATGTGAATTAGCGCCTTGGTACGGTCTTTTTTTATTAAATCCTCATCGATTAAATCAATATGGGCAATTTCCCAAGCGCCGTCTTCTAAATCAGAATAGTCTTCGGTATAAATTCCATAAGGCACCGACATATTGGCAATAGCCTCGGCTTCCTCTAATCTATCTACAGGTACTGTTAACAAAAGTTCCAGCCAATCCAAAATAATCACTCCGCCAACCAAATTAACTTATACATATATTTTCACATTTTATAATTATACCATAATTTTCGCAAAAATAAAGGGGTTGAGCCTATTTTTTATCCATTTTTATTTAAAAATAAAGCACCGACGTTCAAAAAGAACAATCGGTGCCCATTCCAAATATTAAAATACGCTTTTTTTGTAACCTGTAGGGGTGAATCCCGTTGTCGCCTTAAAGGTTCTTGAAAAACTGTGAATACCCGAATAACCCAATATTTCCGCTATTTCACCCACCGACAAAGCATCATCACGAATAAGCTTTTTTGCCTCTTCAATTTTTAAGTCGGCTAAATACTTCATAGGGCTTTTCCCGGTAAACTCTTTAAAAGCGGCAGATAAACTTGACTTACCTATGAAAAAGTGGTCGCAAATTTGAGAAAGTGTTATATTTTTATAGATATTCTTATTTAAGTATGCTATAATTTGTTCAACTATATAATTTTTGCCGGTTATACGAATTTCGTCGTTCTCGGGAACCGAAAAGCTGTAATTATTATCGTTTCTTATCAGCTTTATCAAAAGCTCTTCCAGGTACGCCGCCATAAGCTGAACCGACCCGAATTTAACCTCGTCTTTCACCAATGGGTGTCTGTTTATATAGTCGCCCTGAATTTCTCCGCCTAATGCATTTTTTGCTTCGTCAATAAACAAAGACAGAATGTTTTTTTCGGTTTTATCCAGGGTAAAAATCTTCTTTTTGAAATAATCCATCATATCCCCTTCGGCTATAAATGAAACCACAAAAATGTTGTTTGAGGTTTCGCCGTTAGAAATATGTGCGTGCATTTCGTTCGGCTCGCGAAAAATTGCCTTTCCCTCGCCCAAAGCACAGGCTGTGCCGTCGGTTATGGCCACAATTTCACCTCGGTCGACGTACACTATTTCCCAAGTATTATGGCTTTCGGGAGCGTGATAAAAATCCTTACCGTGCTCGAAATAATATATGCTGTTGAAGCCTATTACCTTAATGTTTACCCCTGCTGGAAGGATACCTTCTACTACACCCATATTTTAACCTCACGGAAAAAATGATAAATTTCTAAGCCTTTAGGCTAAAGACATTTTTCCTTGTTTATTCTATAATAATTGCAATTAGTTGTCAATTCAAATATGCTAATTTGGAATTTTTGGTAAAAAAGATGGTAGAATTGCAAAATTCAGAACCCTTATTATATGTTTTCCGTTTGCAGCCACAGTGACGCATTTACCTATAGTCATCGCTTTTTGCTTTGGTATAATAAATATTACACAAGAAAGGTTGTTTAAAATGAAAATTTTAATGATTGGTGCACATCAAGACGACAATGAGTTCCGCTGCGGAGGACTTGCCTACAAATACGTTAAGATGGGCTATGATGTAAGGTTTTTAAGCCTTTGTAACGGCTGTGGAGGTCACCACATTCTCTCCCCTGAGGAAACCACAAAGGTAAGAGCAAAGGAATCTGCCGCAGTTGCAAAGCTGCTGGGTGTAACCTACGACGTATGGAGCGATATAGACGACTGCTCAATCGAGGTTAACCTTGAAAACCGCCGTCGACTTATACGTTATATCAGAGAATATTCCCCCGATTTAATAATCACCCACCGCCCCAACGATTACCACGCCGACCACCGCGCCGCAGGGCTTCTTATGCAGGATGCTTCCTATATGCTGATCGTTCCCCACGAATGCCCCGACGTTCCGGCTATGAGAAAAATGCCGATTATTATGTATAACGAGGATAGCTTCAAAAATCCTGATTTCCAACCCGATATGGTTATTTCGGTTGATGATGAGTTAGATATAAAACTAAAGATTGCCGACCTTAACGTTAGCCAGGTTTATGAATGGCTACCCTTTACATATGGTACTTTAGACCAAGTTCCAGCCGACCACGAGGAGCGTTTCGAATGGCTTAAGGGTATGAATATTACCGAAACCACCACCGATGAGGAAATTCTTGCTGAAAGCTCAACCAAATACGCTGTAAGATTTGCTAAAACCGCTGCCCGCTTCCGCAAAGAACTAATAGAAAAGTACGGTGAAGAAAAGGGGGCAAAGGTACGCTACGCCGAAGCCTATGAGCTTTGCCCCTATGGTGGAGATTTAAGCGAAGAAATGAAAAAGCTTCTTTTCCCTTTCTGATTCAGCCCACGAAACGATTTTATATTGTTATTATCTATAATTTTGCAGGAATATATAGATAATGTATTTATTGACAAGATTTTTAAACTGTGTTATAAATAATAATATGTAGATTTGTGTTCTGTATTATAGCAAAGTATAAATATTTTACACAATTACCTAAAGGAGATGCGTTGCTTGTGAAAAATCGGTTAACTACATATTACGGAACTGCTGTGTGGAAATTAGATACTCCGTTTGAGAATTGGCTTGGGAAAAGAGCAGATAATAGCCGCCTATTTAAATCTTTATATGTGTTGTACTATAAAATTTTTGACAGAAAATATTACACAAAAGGCTTAGAAATGATTGATAAAGCCATTAAAGATTTTAAACATAATAATGATGATGTTGCCCTGCGCCTCAACGATAAAGAATTAAAAAAAGATATGATTTACACTCTTCATCGTTTCGGTGCGGATTTCCAAGAATATTTTGTTTTTGAATTTTACGCTCGTAACACCTTTGGTCGCGAAGAATTTATAACTAACAAAAAGCGTTACGAATACTATCACCTTCTCAACGATGACGATAACTTTCTTTTATTCGAAGACAAAAAGAAAACCTACGAAATTTTCGGCGAATATTACGGTCGCGACGTATTACCTATTGATAGTGCGGCAGACAAAACCAAATTTTTAGAGTTTGCAGAAAAGCATCTCTCTTTTATGTACAAACCGGTTGGTGGCGCTGAAGGACGCGGAATACAAAAAATAGTTTTAAATAATGCAACCGAAGCTTCGGATTTTTTTGACAGCGTTATAGACAAAGGAAGATTCCTTGCTGAAGAAATTATTATTCAAGATAAGCGTATGGCCGCACTAAACCCCAACTCTGTTAACACAGTACGTGTTCCGGCTATGATTTGCAAGGGTGAGATTAAAATATTCCATCCCTTCTTCAGAATAGGTGTGGGTGACGCAGTAGTAGACAATAATGGTTTCGGTGGTATTGCCGCAAGTGTTGATGCTGAAACCGGAATCATTTACACACGCGGTTTAACTAAAAAAGGCCACTGGTATATTAAACATCCGGATACCAACGCACAAATTGTGGGTTTCCAAATTCCGGAATGGGATTCCTTAGTCGAACTTACAAAAAAGCTTACTCCTACAGTAAAGGGAACCCGATATATTGCTTGGGATTTTGCTTTAACCGAAAATGGTTGGATAGTTGTAGAGGCTAACGCTTTAGGCGGAGTGTGCCCATTGCAAGGACAAGATAAAATAGGCAGAAAGTACGAGTTGCTTGAATTAATCGAAATGGGAAAATAATTCTTAATTCTATAAAATATAAACACCGAAATTCACATTAAGTAGTGAGTTTCGGTGTTTTTTCTTTAATCAGCATTACGGTTTATCGCTTTTCAAGAACTTTTATAATTTCGCCGTAAAACATTTTGTGGTAGTCGTTATTATACCACTTTTCGTCGGCTTCCTTTTCTATAAAGCACTCGGGTTTTAGAAAATCGGCATAGGTTTTCTTTGCAATTATAACAAGTCTTGCTTCGCTAAAATACATTGTTCCGTGCGAATAAACCGGGGTAAGGCCTGTTTCCGTAACCTTATCTATATCTCTGCCGCTTTTCCCGCCGCAAATTTTATGAACATCTTTATTATCGCCCATAAAGTTAAGCGCAAAGGTGTCGTTATTTTCTAAAAGGCCGAAGGTGTGGCGTGTGGGTCTTACGGCGGCGATAATGGTATCCTTTCCCCACATTTCACCCATAAAGCCCCAGCTTGCAGTCATCATATTATGGGATTGCTCATTTCCTGCCGAAATTAACATCCATTCGTCACTTATCATAGAAATAAGGTTACCTTTAATTTCTTTAGGTGAAACTTCTTTAAAATTCACAAAAATCACTCCTTGATATATTCTGTTACTTATTATATAATTATACAGTAAAGATTTGGAAAATCAATAAAGGAGCCAAAAATTATGAAAAAATTTATGGACAAAGACTTTTTGCTTTCTACAAAAACCGCAAAAAAGCTCTATCACGATTATGCGGCAAAGATGCCTGTTATTGACTATCACTGCCACATTAACCCTAAGGAAATTTGGGAAAACCACCAATTCCGCAACATTACCGAGGCCTGGCTTGGCGGCGACCACTACAAGTGGCGCGCAATCCGTACCAACGGTGTAGCCGAAAATGACATCACCGGCTCGGCCGACGATAAAACAAAATTCGATGCCTTTGCAAAAATGCTGGAATCGGCCATTGGCAACCCTCTTTACCATTGGACCCATTTGGAATTACAGCGCTATTTTAATTACCAAGGCTGCCTTTCCTCTAAAACCGCAAACGAGGTTTGGGAGCTTTGTAATGAGAAGTTAGCTACAGAAGATTTCAGAGTTCGCCGCCTTATTGAGCGTTCCGACGTTACGGTTGTTTGCTCTACCGACGACCCTGCAGATTCCCTGGAATACCACAAGCTTATTCGCGACGACGATAGCTTTAAGGTTCAGGTACTCCCTGCCTGGCGCCCCGACAAGGCTATGAACATCAACGCCCCTACATACGGCGAATACCTTAAAACCCTTTCCGAGGTTTCGGGTGTTGAAATTAAAGACTTTAAAACCCTTTGCGACGCCTTCGCAGTTCGTATGGACTTTTTCCAGGAAATGGGCTGTAAGGCTTCCGACCACTCACTTTCTTCTATGTTCTTCCAGCCTGCAACAGAGCAAGAGCTTAACGCGATTATGGAAAAGGGTATCAAGAACGAAACCGTTTCCCTTCACGAAATTGAGCAGTACCACACCGCAATGCTTATGTACCTTGGCCGTGAATACGCAAAGCGTGGCTGGGTAATGCAGCTTCACATCGGTGTTATACGTAACTCTAACACAAGGAAGTTCAATTCTATTGGTGCCGACACAGGCTTCGACTGTATTGCCGCCGCCAACGACCCCCAGCCCCTGGTTACACTTCTTGATTCTATGGAGCAAGACGGACTTCTTCCCAAAACCATTCTTTACTCCCTTAATCCTAACGACAACGCAGCTATTGGTTCGGTTATCGGTTGCTTCCAGTCTGACGATGCAGTTATGAAGATTCAGCACGGCTCTGCCTGGTGGTTTAACGACACCCAGATTGGTATGCGCGAGCATATGAAAACCTTGGCTTCCCTGTCGCTGCTTGGCAACTTTATTGGTATGCTTACCGACTCCCGCAGTTTCCTTAGCTACACCCGCCACGAGTATTTCCGCAGAATTCTTTGCGATATTATAGGCACCTGGGTTGAAAACGGCGAGTATCCTGCCGATATGGATGTGCTTGGCAAAATGGTTCAGGACATTTCTTATAACAACTGTGCAAAGTATTTTGGTTTTAATGTTTAAAATTGTCTAAATTTTAACAATTTTCAGTTTTTGTCTTGTAATTGCGAGATAAAAAGTATATAATGTAGTTTGTAGATTTATGAAAGGAGTCTTCCTAATATGAAATATTCATCAGAAGTTCAGAATATGTGTCCTCTTGCAAAAGGCGCATATCACGGTCCTGCACCTATCCCCCAGGAAGGTAAATGGACTCAGGCGACCGAAATTAAAGACATTTCCGGTCTCACCCACGGTATCGGTTGGTGCGCTCCCCAGCAGGGTACCTGTAAGCTTACCCTTAACGTTAAAGAGGGTATTATCGAAGAAGCATTGGTTGAAACCATCGGCTGCTCGGGTATGACCCATTCTGCCGCTATGGCTTCCGAAATTCTTATTGGCAAAACCATTCTTGAAGCTCTCAATACCGACCTGGTTTGCGATGCTATCAACACCGCTATGCGTGAGCTTTTCTTACAGATTGTTTACGGCCGTACCCAGACCGCATTCAGTGAAGACGGTCTGCCCATTGGTGCAGGTCTTGAAGACCTTGGTAAGGGCCTTCGTTCACAGGTTGGTACAACCTATGCAACCAAGGTTAAGGGCCCCCGCTATCTTGAGTTAGCAGAAGGCTACATCACCAAGCTTGCAGTTGACGAGAACGGTGAAATTACCGGTTATAAATTTGTTCACCTCGGCAAAATGATGGAAATGATTGGCAAGGGCATGGATGCCAACGAGGCTTTAGAAAAGGCCAGCGGTCAGTACGGCCGTGTTGACGATGCCGCTAAGCTTATCGATCCAAGACACGAATAATTAGGGGAGGTAAACAGTAATGGCTTTATTTGAAGGTTATGAAAGAAGAATAGACGGCATTAATGCTGAGCTCGCAAAGCACGGTATTGCCTCTATTGAAGAAGCAAAGAAAATTTGTGACGAAGCCGGTGTTGATGCTTACAACATCGTTAAGGGCATTCAGCCCATCTGCTTCGAGAACGCTTGCTGGGCTTACGTTGTAGGCTGTGCAATCGCTATTAAAGACGGTGCAAAGAATGCCGCTGAAGCTGCCGAAAAAATCGGTGTTGGCTTACAGGCTTTCTGTATCCCCGGCTCTGTTGCCGACGACCGTAAGGTTGGCCTTGGCCACGGTAATTTAGGCGCAATGCTTCTCCGCGAGGAGACCAAGTGTTTCGCATTCTTGGCAGGTCACGAGTCCTTCGCTGCTGCTGAAGGTGCTATTGGTCTTGCCCGTAGCGCTAACAAGGCAAGAAAAGAAGACCTCCGCGTTATTCTTAACGGTCTTGGCAAAGACGCTGCAAAGATTATTTCCAGAATCAACGGCTTTACCTATGTTCAGACTAAGTTCGACTACTACACAGGTAAAATCGAAATTGTAGAGGAAATCAAGTATTCCGACGGTGAAAGAAGCAAGGTTCGTTGCTACGGCTCCGACGACGTTCGCGAAGGCGTTGCAGTTATGCACTTAGAAGGTGTTGACGTTTCCATCACCGGTAACTCCACCAACCCCACCCGCTTCCAGCACCCCGTTGCAGGTACCTACAAGAAGGAATGCATCGAGCAGGGTAAGAAATACTTCTCAGTAGCCAGCGGTGGCGGTACAGGCCGTACCCTCCACCCCGATAATATGGCTGCCGGTCCTGCTTCTTATGGTATGACCGATACTATGGGCCGTATGCACTCTGACGCTCAGTTCGCAGGTTCTTCTTCCGTTCCTGCCCACGTTGAAATGATGGGTCTTATCGGCGCAGGTAACAACCCGATGGTTGGTATGACTGTTGCTTGCGCAGTTGCAGTTAACGAAGCTATTAACAAGTAATTAAATCCGCATAAATAAAAGGGTTCAATACTTTTGTTAATTTACAAGGTTTGAGGTTTAATGACCTCAAACCTTGTTTTTCTTTTGGGGCTATTCTTTTTTGAACAACAGTTGCAAAAATAAACGGAATGTGTTATTATATGAACATACCACATCACATTTTAATAACTGACTAATTTTGCTCATACAGGGAGAAACTACCTTGGTAAAAGGTGTTCTCTCTATTCTCCTGTATGGGTAAATAGTCTCGGTGTGATGTGGTAATCTAACCGAGGGAAACACTTTTTCGGCACACTCTTCGGGGTGTGCTTTTTTATTGAGGTTTGTATATGTTCAAGAAAAAATCAACAATTAAAAAGTTAGACACATCATTTTGGAGTTTTCCTCGATGATGTGTCCAATTTTTTTGAATTAAATTTCGGTCGACTTGTATTTTCGAAAATCTATTGTTCTTTATAACTCATCCATTTTTCTCATAAGTTTTTTATAGTCGATTTTAAGCAGTCCTATACGCTCGTCGGCGGCGCCGTAGCTTACAAGTAAATCTCCCTGATGGAATATCATACCAGTGAAGAAAACACAAGGTATTTCAAATCGAGAGGGTTTTTCAAATTCCTCTACACATCCTATCATTTTTTCGGGACTTGTTTTTTCCAACACGGGCATATCGTTTTCTACTTCTTTAAATATCATAAAGGATTGGCCGTAACCCTCTATATCGTCCTTTTTGCCGTGATAGTTAAGCAGCCATCTACTCTCTCCTATTTCAAGCGGCGGAACACTTGCGCCAACACGTTCCTTTTGCCAGGACTCGGTTGGGCTATACACCAATCTTCTTTTTACATTGTTATTGGCTGCAAAATCTTCAAAGTTTTCTGCGGCAGAAATAACAATTGAGGGAGTTGTTGCTGTAAATTCAGGATAGGTATCAGGTGTTACGGGGCGCTGAAGCATTATGTAGCAAGGCTTACCGTCTACCATCATTTTTTTAGAAAAGAATACAACGTCACGGTCTTCTCCGTATGCGGGGTCGTTTAAATGGGTAATGTAGGTAAATGCCTTCTTGTAATTTTTATTAGAAAGCTCATTCAAATCGACTTTATAAAGAACGGTAACGGTTGGGTTTTTATGTGTACCAAAAGGATTTTCCTCTTTAGTTTTTGCCCACTTCGGAATACAAGCACCACCTGCAGTTTCATCCCAATATGCACCGGGAGAAAACATTCTGCAAGCAGCGGTCATATAGCATACGTCATCTATAAAAAACAGTCTTGGGTCTTCTATACAACCATTGGTGAAATCCGTCACTTTTTCACCCTTATAGTTGGTTATATAAACTTTTTCTTTCTCATAATTTAACGCAGGTGCTAAAGCGGGTTTTTCTAAATCAAAGGTAAAATTCTCACCATCATAACTATAACCATAGCCTAAGAATATAGGATACGGCATAGGTTCACCCTCAATACGTGCTTGCGGATAGGGACCCGTTGCACGAAAAATCATATGTATTCTTTTGGTTTTGGGATCCTCAATAATAGCAGGATTTAAAACCATTTCACTTGCCCAATCTAAATTTTCTACAGGCGCAAGTAATTGTTTTCGCCATAAAACTATTTCGTTCATTTCGATTAACTCCTATCTCTATTGATTATAAATAATCAATATAGATTTATCCATTCGCCATCATATTTTTCTGCTTTTAAAAGTGCCTCGCGAATACGCATTACCTCTAAGGTTTCAGCAGAATTAAACGGCGGCTTTTTGGTAGCGAAAAACTTAATTATTTCAGAGGAAAGTTCAACAAAAATTTCCGATACCACTTGATTCGTCAAATTACTTCCATCCTTCAGTTCAGCCGTAACGCTAAATTCGTTGACAGGCGAATAATGAATAACAGCATTTACGTTGTTTTCGGCAACAAGTCGGCAAATGCGCTGTACTCCAATATTTTCCACCTTAACCTTTGTTACAGGAGAGCCCAGCAATACCACAGCCATTTCAACGGTGTGAATGATATACTCATTAAAATTACTACCGCCGCCGGTTATAACGGCGCTGCTGATATCCCCTATTTTCAGTTCACTCGCATATCTTAACGCCGAGGTGCTGAAGAAGGGTGTGTTATACCTTTGAGCTATTTCAAAAATTTCTTTTGCAGTGTTTAAATCGGGAGCAAAGGTTTTATCAATATAGGTTGGCTTGCCAAACGGCAACGCCTGTTTTGCATATTCCAGATGGGTTTGAGGATCAGACGGTGCCAAAATCACTATAAAGTCACTTTTTTCGCACAGCTCTGCTATACTGACACATCTTTCAACTCCGAATTTTTCGCACCATTCATCAGTGCTTACCCCGTCTACGGGCGAAATATCTTTCTCTGCCCAAGCGTAGGAAAGTTTAAAATCAGTTCCAAGCTTTTGATTTGCCATTTCAAACCAATTTGGATAATTATTTGCGTGCCATTCGCTTATGTAATAATCTATAAATCCTATTTTTTTCATTTAAATCGTAACCTCACTTTTAACCTCAGCCGAAGCATAGAGTGTATCCAGAAGCTTTGCGCTTTCCAAAATATTATCTATATGACTACGGCTTTTAACTCCTGTTTCCACCGATTCAACAAATGCTTGGTTTTCGCAAAGATACTGATTTGGAATATCGTATTCGGGAGTAATTGTTTCCAACGTTGCAGCGTCGTATATTTCAAATTTATCGCCGTAGGTTAGACGTGCGCCGCATTTATCGCCCAAGAAATCAATAAACATTTCGTTTTTATTGATGTTTTGAGCCCACGCGCCATTAAAGGAAATGCTGGCTTTATCGGTACGAATATAACCCGAAACAAAATCGTCAACATCATTTACTCCGTTTTCAACATCGGAGGTTTCCTCCGCCCACATATTTGTGTACTTATAAGCTTTCATATCCTTTGCCATCTCGTTGTAGGTATCACAAGTAACGTTTAAGAGCTTTGCACCGCCTAAAATGTAGAGAATAAGATCAAGAAAATGAACGCCCCAATCAATAAGAACGCCGCCACCCGACTGAGATTTATCCGTAAAAGCACCGCCAAGACCGGGAATAGAGCGGAAAGATCTGAAGGAACAATAAACATGATAAAGGTTACCGAATTTCCCCTCTCTGTTCATTTGCTCAAGCATCTCAACTGATTTATTATAACGGTTACAAACACCTATATTAAGCATAAGTCCACGTTTATTTGCCTCCTCTGCCATTTCGCAGGAAAGCTTATAGTTGACCGTTATAGGCTTTTCGCAAAATACGTGTTTTCCTGCTTTGAGTGCCGCCATTGTAACCTCATAATGAGCGTAGTTTGGGGTAAGCACGTATACAATCTCCACCTCAGCATCGCTAAGTGCCTCTTTATAATCAACAATACAGTTTTCAATAATAGGAAAATCCTCCTTCATTTTTTCTGCCTTCTCAAGTATTAAATCGCAGGCATACTTAATGCGAACGTTTTCCATTTGAGCAAAAGCGGGGAAATGTGCATTCTTGGCAATTCTTCCGCATCCTACCACTGCTATTACTTTTTTATTCTCCATAATAATTCCTCCGTTAAAGAATATTTTAAATAATATATTATGTTTTTATTATATATCTGACAATCATCTATGTAAATGCTATTTTTAATGCAAAAACATATCATTTTTTAATATTTTAATTATTTTTCTTAAATAAAAGATGTTATATTTTAATGTTTCGGTTGACATATATGCCCTATTAATGTATTCTTGATATGGGTGATTATATGATTTCTTCTGATTTTCATTTGAACAAAAGTTGGTTTGACAATCCTCTTGATTTTGAATGCATTTCGCTAATTCAAATAGGCAGAATGTTTTGCAAAAGCACAACCGTTCTAGACTCGCACATTCACGCTGACCTTTACGAGCTTACCATTGTAACCGACGGAAAGGCTTTGATTTATACCAACAATATAGCTACTCCTGTTAAAAAAGGCGATATCTATCTTTCGTATCCGGGTGATATTCACAAAATAGAATCCGACTTTAAATCGCCTTTAAAATTTGACTTTTTTGCATTCAGAATCAATAATCCCGATTTTAAAAAAGATTTTGAAACCATTTCGCAAGAATACGCTATGCCAACCACAAGAGTTTTTGAAGACAAACAAATAGGTTGGCTTGTGGGCAACATAATAAATGAGCTCGACTTTGAAGACAAATACGCAACAGAGCTTTTGGATTCTTTTTTTAAGCAAATTCTCATTTATGTAATCAGAGGCTTTAGAAGAATAAAACCCAAAAGCAACTACAAAAACCTATCGCAAAACGAATTGTTGTGTTTTAAGCTTATGAATTACATCGACACCCACATTTATTATATAAAAAATTTAAACGAGCTTTGTGAGGTTGTAGGGTTCAGCTACGGTTATTTATCTACAATTTTTAAAAAAACTACCCATAATTCTCTGTCGGAATACTACAGAACCAAAAAGTTGGATTCAGCACGATTTTTACTGCAAGAGCAAAAATTAACAATAACCGAAATATCTGAGCTTTTAAACTATACGTCGGTTTATGCTTTCAGTAAAGCGTTTAAAAATTTTTATGGAATCTCCCCGAAAAAATTTCAGTTGACACTCTAAAAATCCAATATTGCTAAAATACTCAAAAGACGGAACGGATATAATTAACGTATACTATAGAAAGCAGAAGAGCGAATTTCTCTTCTGCTTTTTGCTCAGTTCGCAGGTTCTTCTTCCGTTCCTGCCCAACGCCCCGATGATGGGCCTTATCGGTGCTGGTAACAACCCCATGGTTGGTATGACCGTTGCTTGTGCAGTTGCAGTTAACGAGGCTATTAATAAATAAGGGTTTATAAACCTTTGTAATGCTTTCGGGCAACTTGTAAAATACCTGATTCAAAAATTTAACACTTAAAAAATTAGACACATCATTTTGGAGTTTTCCTTTATGATGTGTCTATATTTTTTTATTAAAAAGTAAAAACAAAGTATCTAATAGAAATATGCCGTTATCGGCAAAAATATATAACTTTTTCTATATGTTTGTATTGATATTTTGCCGATAATGTGGTATAATAACAGTAAATTTGGAGGTAGTAATATGAAATATCTATCTGTTAAAGAGGTTGCTTCACTTTGGAACACATCTGAGCGCAATGTTCGTAATTATTGTGCTACCGGTCGTGTTCAAGGAGCATTTCTTACAGGCAAGACTTGGAATATTCCCGAAAATGCCGAGAAACCCGAAAGGAGTAATAAAAGCAAGCCTGCACCTCAAACTTTACTTAATATTTTAAAGGAAGAAAAACACGCTCAATTGCATGGCGGAATTTATCATAAAATACAGATTGAATTAACCTATAACTCTAACCATATTGAAGGTAGTCGTCTTACTCACGATCAGACACGATATATATTTGAAACAAATACTATAGGTATAACCGATGAAGGTGTGCGTGTTGATGATATTATTGAAACGTCTACACACTTTAGGTGTATTGATGAAATTATTGAAAATGCAAAATCACAACTTAGCGAGAAATTTATTAAACATTTGCATTTTATTCTTAAGACAGGCACTAGCGACGCTAAAAAAGATTGGTTTGCTGTGGGTGATTATAAAAAGTTGCCAAACGAAGTGGGCGGAAGAGAAACAACCTTGCCTGAAGATGTATCGACGGAAATGAAAAAACTTCTTGGCCGTTATAACAGTAATGAGAATATAACGCTCGAAGATATAATAGAGTTTCATGTGCAGTTCGAGCGCATCCACCCATTCCAAGATGGTAATGGCCGTATCGGCAGACTAATTATGTTTAAAGAATGTTTAAAGCATAATATTGTTCCGTTTATTATAGAAGACAAAATTAAGATGTTTTACTATCGTGGCCTTAAAGAATGGAATCAAGAGAAGGGATATCTTATCGATACCTGCCTTTCAGCACAGGACACATTCAAAACTTATTTGGATTATTTTAGGATACGATATGATGATAAATAACAAATATACTAACTCATTAGATAGGCTTTAGAAGCATACGTAAACACGTTTTAATGTACTTTAGGAAAGCTATTAATAAATAATCTGAGATTATTTGTAATGAAATTTGGCCTTTTGGCAAATGAAATTCAAAAATTGAATGAAATGCTAACGCATGAAAAATGCCGCACCCAGAAGGGTGTGGCACTTTTTATTGGGTAATTTTTGAACAATACTATATTTTTCCGATGAATTTTTTCACTAAGCCTTTAGCGTTAACGCACTAAAAAGAGAAATGATTTTTTCATATCAAATAACCTTTTGCCCTTTATACTTTTTATAACAGGTCAGCAATAAAACGATACTGCTGCAAACGCCTACTTTTTGCGTAAACAAATACTTATATCCCTTTATTGCTAATTTATAACGCATTAATTCTTGTTCTATTTTGCAGTATAAATATCGTAACTGCCGTCTGATTTTTTAGCGTAGATGTATACAAAATCATCATTTGTTTCAGCGACATCTAAATAACTATATCCGCTTAAAAGAGTTTCTCCTGAAATCGAATCCACAACACACTGCTCGTAGTTTTCATCTTCGCTCTTAACCAACCACGAAGTCAAGCAATAACTACCTTTTATGGTAAAATCCTTGTCCTTAAAAGAATAGTATTTGCCTGAATCATCTTTAATTGCATAATAAGAAGATTCTTGGTTAACACCTTTATAAAGAACATTTCCTTTAATATCGATGCAAGTTACTTCAGAACCGTTATATAACAAGTAAGAGTTTTTAAATACATCGTCAAATCTTACACGTTCAAACTCGCCTTCGACTATGGGGTTTCCTTCCATATCACAAAGCTTTTTATCAACATAAATTAAATTTCCATAAAGTATAGGAATAGAATTAAATTCTGAAGAAATCACCTTTCCTGTTTTATCCATAATAACATATTTTGTTGAAGTATCATACCCGGAAGCATAAAAATAATCCCCTACGCTGTTCATAGGCACATAATCTTCTTCGCTGTTATATTCAAAAAGTTTATCTCCGTCAGAATTATAAAGCGAGCCTTTGCTATCATCTTCTTCAACAGTGTAATGTCCGTCATCAAAAACATTAACACCGCCAACTAAACTGTTTGTGTAAGGCAGTGTATCACCATTCTGATTAACAATAACTATTTGCTTATCATCGGTTACATATTCGATAAAATCGCCATGTCCTGTAAAAGCGTATGGTTTTGTGCCTGTTGCACCTTTAACCATTTTGCCGCTGATAATATCATAAATATACCACTTACCTGTAAACAAAGCATCATCCTCGTCGGGATAAACTGAGCTGAAAACTTCATTGCTTGAGAAAATCAATGCTTCGTCTCTATCATCGGTGGTACCTAAAGCTTCATACAATTGGTAATATCTCTCGTTTATTTGTTTAATTGAGGCATATTTCATTGGTATAATCTCTTGGCCGTTAAGATCAACCAAACCTACACAGTTCATTGCAGATATTTCATTTTTTTGAGCAGAAAAATCGCTTGTTGCAACCATAAAATATTTATTTATCGATTCGCAATATGTATATTTGGCACCTGTATCCTTTTTTCCATCAAAAGACATTATACCATATTTTCCGTTTTCATCTTTATAATAGACTCCGCTGCTGAAAGGATTAGTTGTAGTGGCATATATTCTTTTTCCTTTTCCGATAGTACCGATTTTTTCTGCTTTGAAACCATCAAGCAATTTCTTATCGGAAACGACGTTAACTTGCGAACTTACAGAATTTTCTTTATTATTTACTTTCTTATTTGTTTTTCCATTTTCGCCTTTATTTGCACAACCTGCTACTAAGCTGCACAAAACAGCGATAAACAAAATCATAGAAAACAATTTCGTATTTTTCATTTGTGTATTCCTTTCTGTTAATATATATCGATAATTGTTGATTATTAGTTGTAATTTACAGTATCATCCCCCTTAAAATTAAAAAAAGTGTGTGCAACCGAAAGTCACACACACCGAAAAATGCGACCCTTGATTGCTACCACACAACATTTTCTGCCAACACTCAAAGTATGCGAAAATAGAGCCTGCATTTTTACCAATAGATAAAAATACACACCTTGAGTGTATGCAAATATTAAAATGTTATGTGGTATGTGTTTATTATACCACCCAGGGAAATAAATAGCAATATTTTTTTAGGGGTGGGCTACGCGCCCACCCTCTTGCCTTTAGTTCTTGACTTTTAATACTATGTAATATAAAATTAATTCGAGGTGAGTTGAGATGAAAAGGTGCCCCTACTGCCAGGCAGAGATACAGGATAATGCGCAGTTTTGCATTTATTGTATGAAAGAGCTGTCGCAAAAGCAGACGATAGTGCCACCCTCGGCCAAACGCCGCAGGTTGTGGATTATAGTTTTAATCGCAGTGGCGGCGGCATTGGTGGTTTTGGCAGCAATACTGATTGCAGGCCGCAAAAACGATGGCACAAAAACAAAAAAGCATATCTCGACTACAGCCTCTCTAAGCTCAGATATAAATAGCGGCTTGGCCGCTGTGATATTGGAAGATGTTGCAGAGCTTGAAAGCAACTTGAATTTTAAAGACGAAAGCGAGCAAGAGTCGGTATCCAAAGGCGACATTACAAGCCGCGACACCGTAAGCGAAAAACCAAACAAAGCTTCTTCTAAAAACACCACAACCAGCTCCCCTGCATACACAAACGATGGCAATAAAAAGCCTCAATCGGGTGTCAGCAGCATCACAGCAAACAGCAGCAAAACCCAATCGAAAACCGGTTCAAAATCGAGTTTGGTTAACTCCACCGGAAGCCGAAAGCCCACAAGTGGCTCTTCTTCCGCCGAGTCCTCAAGCACTAAATCAAGCTTGGTTACGGCCACCTCTTCCAACAAAGAAACCAGCAGTAGCTCGAATTCGAATTCAAGTTCAAAATCAAGCTCCACCACAACCACCTCTTCAAAGCCGCAAAGCAGCTCTGATACCACCTCTTCCAAGAAACAAATTTGGAGTGTCAGAACGGTTTCGGGGGGCGTGGAAATAACCGGCTTTGCCGAGGACCCAACTGCCGCGCAATACACCATTCCATCGAAAATTGATGGCAAAACGGTGGTGGGAATAGGCGAAGAAGCCTTTTATTATTGCGATAACATAAAAAGCTTTACCCTGCCCTCTACCCTTAAATACATAGATTCCAAAGCATTTGCTTATTGCAAAAAACTACAAAAAATTGTAATACCCGCTTCGGTTACCAAAATAGGCAGTAACGCCTTTACTGAATGCTCCTATCTTTCTAAAATATACATTGCTTCAGATAACGTTAGCATTAATAACAATGCCTTTTCAACCACCTACCAACGAAGCGTAGACCTTACAATTTACGCCCCCTCAACTGTTATGGACAGTTTGCGAGCCCAACTTTTCTGGGACGCAGATTACGAGGAATGGAACGGATAAATAAAAAACACCTGATTTTAACCTACACAGCTTTGTGTGGTAAGATATCAGGTGTTTTTACATTTTAGATAGAATTCAGATATTCCTCGGCGGCGGTGGCGGCGGTGGCTCCGTCGGCCGCGGCGGTTACAACCTGGCGTAAGGGCTTGGTTCTGACGTCGCCTGCGGCAAATACGCCGGGAATGTTGGTTTTTGTAGATTCATCGGCCACTATAAATCCTTGCTCGTCTAAATCCAACTGGCCGCGAAGCATTTCGGTTTCAGGGGTTCTGCCAATGGTTATAAAAATACCGTCGCAAGGAATAACCTCTTCGGCCGAAGTTAGCTTATTTCTGATTTTAACTCCCGTGAGTTTTGTATCAGACAGCAGCTCTTTTACCTCACTGTTCCACTTGAACTCAATATTTTCCACATTCATTAGTGGGTCGTGATAAATTTTGGTGGCGCGAAGTGTATCGCGGCGGTGGATTAGATATACCTTTTCGCAAACCCGCGAAAGATAAAGGGCATCTTTAGCGGCGGTGTTGCCGCCACCTACTACCGCCACGGTTTTGCCGCGGAAAAGCATACCGTCACAGGTGCCGCAATAGCTGACTCCCCTGCCACGAAGCTCTTCTTTTTCAACGCCTAAATGTTTATGGCGAGCGCCGGTGGCAATTATTACGGTTTTGGCAAAAACGTCGCCGCCATCGGTTTTTATAGTTTTAATTTCTCCTGCAAGCTCTACCCCCAAAACCTCGGTGGTTTTGGTTTCTGCACCAAAGCGCAACGCCCCCTGCTGCATATTAAAGCCCAAGGTAAAGCCATCGACACCTTCGTGAAAGCCGGGATAATTATCAATAACCTCGGTTTCGCACATCTGCCCACCGGGTGAAAACTTTTCCAGCACTATTGCCGAAAGCCCTGCCCTTGCGGCATAAAGCGCCGCAGAATATCCGCCGGGGCCGCCGCCAATTATAGCGGTATCGTAAATTTTGTTTTCCATAAATCTAACCTATAATATCTAAAATCTGCTGTTTGGGACGTACGCCTACAATCTGCTCGGCAACCTCGCCCTTTTTAAAAACAAGAAGGGTGGGAATGCTCATTATACCGTAAGCGGTGGCAAGCTCGGGTTCTTCGTCAACATTGATTTTACCCACAACAATATCCTCTCGCTCTTCGGCGATTTCGTCTACAATAGGCGACATCATTCTGCAAGGTCCACACCAGCTTGCCCAAAAATCAACAAGCACTGTTTTTTCGCTGTTTAAAACCTCTTTTTCAAAATTACCTTGTGTTATTGTTAAAACTGACATATTATTACCTCCGTTTTTTATTTATTGTATCACAAATCTAACAAGATAACAACAACATTGTGAAAATTGTGACAATGGCATTAAAATCGGTATGAGATATAGGTAAAAATGCATAAAAAATAACATTAAGTCTTTTTTTAGGTTGTAAAAACCGAAAAAATTTATTAAAACCTATAATTTTTTATTGACTGGAATTATTAATAGTAGTAAAATTTTTTATGGAAAGATTTATTCAATTTTATTAAGGAGGAATACTTTATGTTTAAATCAGAGTATTTGCAAAAGGTATACGCAACTGTTGAAGCAAGAAATCCCGGCGAGCCCGAGTTTCTGCAGGCAGTTCGTGACGTTCTTGAATCCTTAGAGCCTGTTGTTATGCAGGATTCTAAGTTCGAAAAGAACGGTGTTATTGAGAGAATGGTTGAGCCCGAGCGTATGATCAGCTTCCGTGTATCTTGGGTAGACGACAACGGCCAGGTTCAGGTTAACCGCGGCTACAGAGTTCAGTTTAACTCTGCTATAGGCCCTTACAAGGGTGGCCTTCGTTTCCATCCTTCCGTTAACTCTTCTGTTATTAAGTTCTTAGGCTTTGAACAGACCTTCAAAAACAGCCTTACCGGCCTTCCTATGGGCGGCGGTAAAGGTGGTTCAGACTTCGACCCCCGCGGTAGATCCGACGGCGAAATTATGCGCTTCTGCCAGAGCTTTATGACCGAGCTTTCCAAACACATTGGCGCAGATACCGACGTTCCTGCAGGTGATATCGGTGTTGGCGCTCGTGAGATTGGTTACCTCTATGGCCAATACAAAAGACTTCGTAACGAGTTCACCGGCGTTCTTACCGGCAAGGGTATTTCCTACGGCGGCTCTCTTATTCGCCCCGAGGCTACCGGCTTTGGTGCTGTTTACTATGCAGTTGAAATGCTTAAATCCTTCGGCGAAGACATTAAGGGCAAGACCTTTGCTGTTTCCGGTTTCGGTAACGTTGCTTGGGGTACCGTTAAGAAGGTTAACGAGCTTGGCGGTAAGGTTGTTACCATTTCCGGCCCCGACGGCTACATCTACGATAAAGACGGCATTTCTACCGAAGAAAAGATCAACTTTATGCTGGAAATGCGTGCAAGCGGCCGCGATAAAGTTCAGGATTATGCCGATAAGTTTGGTGTTCCCTTCTTCGCAGGCAAGCGTCCTTGGGAGCAGAAGGTTGACGTTGTTATGCCTTGTGCTACTCAGAACGAGGTTGGCATTGAAGACGCTAAGAACATTGTTGCCAACGGCGTAAAATTCTACGTTGAGGTTGCTAATATGCCCACCACCGACGAGGCTGTTTCTTACCTCCGCGAGAACAAGCTTGTTATTGCTCCTTCAAAGCCTGTTAATGCTGGCGGCGTTGCAGTTTCCGGCCTCGAAATGAGCCAGAACTCTATGCGCTACAGCTGGACTGCCGAGGAAGTTGATGCTAAGCTTCACCAGATTATGGAAGGCATCTATAAGGCATCTTGGGATGCTGCCAAGAAGTACGGCATGGAGGGCGACCTTGTTGCCGGTGCTAACATTGCAGGCTTCGAAAAGGTTGCCGACGCTATGATTGCTCAGGGTATTGCATATTAATATTATCCCAAATTACAAAAACACCGTATGCTTGGCATACGGTGTTTTTTGCTGCATTTTTAGTGCATTCTGAAATCAATATTATAGGGTATTGGGTGCTTTTCCAGCACTTCGCTGTCGCTTATATCCTCTAAAGCTCTGCCGCTGTTTTCTGCCATTTCGCGGCGATAAAGGTCTATCCAAAAGTTAGAAATTGAATACTCGCCTTCCCTTATATCGGGGATTACTAAATCGGCATTGATATATTCCTTAGCTTCCTTTAAACGATTGCAAAGAATAAGGCAATTTCCAACATACATTTTAATTCGTCCGTCTTGCTTTACCTTTTCGCAGGCGGTAGAATAATAATCTAAAAACTCCTGCGGCATATTTGCCTTTATTGAAAGTTCGGCAAAGCAGCAAGCCAAAGGCAGATATTCGGGGTTTTTAATAATTGCCTCGGCAGCAAGCGATACCGCTTCGGATAAACTGTTTCGCAGGTTAGCCTTTATCAATGCCATAGCAATAAGCGTGTAATATGTACGCTCGATAGCAAGCGAGTTATTGAATGCTTCTTCTGCTTTATCAACATCGCCGTTAATGAAGTGGTTAATGCCTATCAAATAATAATCCAGTGCAGTTTTCCGGGGCTTTTTATCAATAAGCTGTGCCCATTTGGAATTTGCCAAATATTCAATATTATAGTCGCTCCCCTCTATGCCCTGCAATAAATCGGTGTAATACTTATAGTCGTCGGTTATGCTTTCCTTCGGGAAGATGCAGTATTTACTAATGCGCTTACCCCTTATAGCCTCTTCCAATGCACCGCGGGGAGTACCCATAAATTCGACCTTGTCGGACGGCTGGTGCTTGAAAAGATTCAACAGCTCTGCAGGATTGTAAACATTAGAATCTATTTTCTCAACCAAATCGAAATAGTCACCCTCGTTTGTGCCTATATCTACACCCTTATACACCTCGCACCAGGTAATTTCGCTGTTTTTCGGCATAATGAAATGCTCGAACTGGGTTTTCATAAGGCCTGCTTGGATTTCCAAATAGTCTCTGCCGCCTGTAAGCCACTCGTTCCAATGCTTACCACCCGGCAAATTGCCCCAGAGGAAGCACTTTCTGCCAACAAGCTCGGGTGTAGAGAATTGCAGTAGTCCCTTGCCCTGCTTATCCAAACTGGATATCCATTTTTTATTGTTTTCAGGAATATCGTAGAAATAGTCTATTGCATCATAAGCGTTGTAGGGGTGGCTGATGTCTTTGCCATCGATCATTGGTATGCTTTTTTTAGAAATGCGATAACCACCCTCGCGATAGGCTGTTACAAAGCTTTTGTCGGTGGGGGCGAAGAAACGGGTGTCATCATTCTGCTCTACAGCTATGTTAGACCACCAATACATATATGTGTCGTTATCGTTCAGGTTTTCTATATTTACCCTTACAACAAGCTCGTTGCCACGAAGTAATGCCATTATGCTGTAAACCACGTTTCTGATTTCCTCGTAAGCATACATTTTAAGGGCATCTTCGCCGCTTTCGGTTTTTACCCTTTGAGCAAACATAGGGTCGCAAGTTATTGGGGAATGGCCTTTTATACCGATATTCCACTCTACACCACCTGCACACCAGGCGTTTCTTAAGGCAAGATTGCCGAATCTTACCGCATCGTTTTTATAAACGATATCACGCTTCATATCCTTATCGTAAAGCGACCAGAGTCTTCCGCCTAAGCCGGGAAGAAATACTGCCTTCAAATGCTCGTTTTCAAGCACTGCAGCGGTGTATTCGATATCATAAACCTCTCGTGTGTATGTTTTTTGCATTTTATAGGGAAGAATTGTGCTAATCATACCCTGGCCTATTTTAAGATTATCGGCCTCTGTTATGCTTTCTTCTTTAATAAAAAATGGGTCGGCAGAGGTATTGTGAATATCGGGAATAATACTCTCTTCTCCCATACGGCTGCTTTTTAAAATTATTTTTTCAAAGGTTAACATATATGCTGACACTCCCTGTGTATATTTACAATAATTATACAATATAGACACAAGTTAAAATATATAAATTCCTATTATTTTTTTGTATAAATTAACTTTTTTAACAAATATTGAAGTTCATTCTTTTTTGTGATATTATTAAACTGTTAGATTGCAATCGTTTGTGGTGATAAAATGAATTTTAATGATATTAATCCATATCTGCGATACGCTGAATCACAGCCATCGGTTTTCCAGGGTGGTTGCTTGAGAAAGGCTTACGATTGCCGCATATTTTACGCCTTAAGCGGTAAGGGAATTTTACATATAAATAATAAATCTATTTCCTTTAAGGCGGGAAATATTGCCTTTATGCCTTTTGATTACCCTTACTATTTCGAAGGGGAAATATATATAATCGTGCTGAATTTAGACTTTAACCGAGATTCGGCCCATATTCCGGGCCCGGCACAGCCGGTTCCTGTTGAAAATTTTAAACCTGATAAAATCTTCAATCAAGCTTTACCCGAAACCTTTCAATCCCCAATTGTGCTGAGCAATTACCCCGAGGCCGAGACCGTTGTAACCGATATTTTGCAGGAATACCGTTTTCCAAACAAGCTGTCAGAAGCAAAATGCTCGGGGTTACTTAAAACACTTATCTGCGATATTGCAAAAAGTGCCTTTCAACCGAACGATAAATTCTCGCTCGAAAAACAGCTTATAAGCTATATTAAAGACAATTGCACATCTTCTGTTTCTAACGAGGAAATTGCAGAACACTTTGGATACAACCATATCTACCTTAACAGAATTTTTAAGGCTTATAGCGGAATGTCCATTCATAAATATCTGCTTAGTGAACGCTTAAAGCTTAGCGAAAAGCTGCTTAGAGGTACTGATTTGTCGATAGAAGAAATAGCTGAAAAGTGCGGTTTTTCGGAACGCTCTCGCTTTTGCACCACATTTAAAAAGCAAATCGGTAAAACTCCGTTGGAATATAGAAATCAATTATAATTAAAGAGCCGCCTTAATTGGCGGCTCTATTCGTTATTTGAAGCTTTTGCGATACTGCGATGGGGTAAGCCCCATTTTCT
Source organism: Acutalibacteraceae bacterium (assembly GCA_045546235.1). GTDB lineage: Bacteria > Bacillota > Clostridia > Oscillospirales > Acutalibacteraceae > UMGS1532. The sequence continues at coordinate 35,369 of JAZQCL010000021.1, read as the reverse complement.
TCTTGAACATTTTTACAAAGTATTCGTAGTTATTAAATCCGCTGTTAAGGGCAATATCGATTATACTCATAGAAGATTTTTTAATTTCTTCGGCAATTCTTTCCATTCTGAGATTGATTATATACTCTTTAGGGTTAAGTCCGGTTACCTCTTTAAACTTTTTAGTAAAAATCTTTTGGGAATAGCCTGCAATTTCAGCGTATTCGCCAATGCTTACAGTGCTTGCAACAGATTCCTGCATAGCCTTTAACACCCTGTTTATCCCGGATTTATCGTACACTTTGCCATTCTCGGCAATTGCGGCAAAAAGTTCTGCGGCGTAAATAGACAGTAAGCTTTCTTTAATTGGCGAATTTTCGTTTATTGTTTCAAGACACTGGCGAAGCAAACGAACAATGGTTAAAGGTTCCTTTATCTTGTAGACATGGTTTATATTAATTCCGAACCTATCTAAAAGGGCCGAGCCCACAAAATGAATCCATCTGGTGTGGCTTCCGTACAGCAAATCAAAACTATATGATATGTTAGGAGGTACAATTATTAAGCTATTGCTGCCGAGCATCATTTCTTTGTTGCCGATTTTAATCAGCGCTTCCCCGCGCTCTACATATAGAAACATATAATCGTGGTGACCATCAAAACGGTTGTTGGTGTGCTCCATTCCCGTGTGATTCACCCCTGCGGTGGTAACGCAGACCAGTTCGCCTAAACCGCCGCTTTTTACATGGGCTTCAATTTGCTCGGAAGTAAGCCTGCCTATTACACTATAGGCGGCTGTGTTTCTGATATTATACATAAAACCTACCTCCTATTATATTGTAACATTCTGAAAAACTACCACACAGTTGAACTATTTGGCAAATTCCTGTAGTTTTTAGCCAAATAATTTTAAAAAATCTTCGGCAAAATTCAGGATTTTTGAACTTCGCCGAAGAATATTTTGGTATTATTTGAAATCCTCTATACTGAATTTCCATTCCTCGCGGGTGCGGAAGGGCTTTCGGAATTTACGGGTAAGAGCACCCCTTTCCTCTAAATGCATATAGCAGGCGGTGTCGCAGGCTCTGCCGCAAATTGAACACTGATAGGCGTGCTGGGCGGGTGGATAGAACCAGATGGCATCTAAAATTTTTCTTGCCTTTTCGGGGTCTACCTTTGCCTCGCCTGCAATTATTTGAAGGCGATCCTCGAAATCTGCGAAGGCATCGGGGGGCATAAATGGATTCTTTGTACCGTTGGCACCGTTATAATATACGGCACATTGCCAGGGGTCCAGCTCACCATTTTCACTTATAGCTCCGCCGGGGCAGGCCTTAACGCATTTACCACAGTTATCGCAAAGGTGTGGGGCTGACTTCTTATCGGGTTCTATTTCCGCGTCGGTTAAAATAAAGCAATAGCGAACAAAGGGGCCGAATTCATCGGTAAGAATTGCACCGCTGAGTCCCTTTTCACCTATTCCGCATTTTACCGCTGCAGACACGAAATCCATTTGATTCTCGGCAGCCTTTTCGCGATATATCATATCGTAGGCTACCTCGGGATTTGTGCTGTTAGGCTCTGCCATTATTTGCTGATGGCGGCGCTGGGGCACTGCGGTGTGGCCTAAAGATTCTATATAGGTTGCTACCCTAAGCTCTGCCATAGGCATTATGGTTTCTTCCATATTTTCTACGCCCATTGTGGTGTACTGATAATATGTAGTTCCCTCTTCAGTTCCGCGATAAATACCCCTGAGCACACGGAACGCCAGAGCAATTACGGTTTTGGTTTTGGGGTAAATTTTGAAAATTGCATCGTCGGGTGAAAATTCATCGGCAGTGGCAAAGCCAACTATGTCTGCATGGTTTTCTTTTGCGATTTTAATTATTTCCTGTTTCATAATTTTACCCCCTTAAATAGAATCCTCGCCCTTAATATGGCGATAGCAGGCTATATCACAAGCCTTGCCGCAAAGGCAGGGCGCATAGCCCCATTGGGTTTTGGGCATAAAATCAAGCTGTGGGAAAAGCCCGCGTGCAGAAACACTATCGAAGCGTTTGGTGCCGTTTAATATCTCTTCCCTTTCGGGGTGGTCTTTTAAGAAATCCTCGGGCTGGAAGGGGTTGGATTTATGGGCACCGCGATAGTAAACGGCGCATTGCCAGCTATCAAGACCATTTTCGCTTATAGCATTGCCGGGGCAGGCCTCGGCACATTTTCCACAACCGTCGCACACCTTGTCGGAAAACTCCTCATCGCAATCTAAGGGTGCATCGGTTATTATAAAGCAATAGCGCATAAAGGGGCCGTATTCACGGTTTAAGATTTTGCCGCCGAGTCCCTGCTCGCCCAGGCCGCAGGCCTTTGCCGCCTTGCCAAAGTCGATTATAACGTCGGGCACGGGTTTACCCTCTTCAACGGCTACGGCGTGAATTAGCTCGTAGGTGTCGAAAACCTCGGGATTGGTGGTTTTGTCGCCCTGTATTCTAAGGTTAGGCACAACTTTTTGAAGGCAGGCGTCGTAGCCCTCGTTTTCGATAATTCCGCCCATTTTAAACAGAAATATTTCGGCAAACTCTTCGTCGATATACTTAACGCCTAAAGAGGTGTAAGAATAATACTGCGAGCCGATATCCATTGTGGCATACAGACCCTTGGGAACGGCAAAGCCAAATCCGATTATACATTTTGCGTTGGGCAGAATCATTTTAGGGTCGCGCTGGGGGTTCTCCCCTTCAAAAATATCCAATTTACCAATTCCGCAAACCGTTGCGCCAAGGCGACGTGCGGTATCTTTAATAAATTCTGAAGTTAACATATTTCTGCCCTCCTATCTATCCAAGCGCCAGGCTTTTTTATGGCGAAGCGGCTCTTTAAAGCGGTTTTCCATACAGCCGCCCTTTTTCTCAAGCATACTTACGCAGGCACGTATACAGCCACCACATTTGGCCATATTGTAGCCTATCCAGCTTGGGAAATATTTTTGCAAGGCGGAGTATACCTTTACAACCTCGTTTTCGTCGGCAATATCGGTTACACCTTCCATAAGGTTTAGCATACCGTTTTCGTTTTTATCCCAAACCTCTTTAGGAACAAAGGGGTTATAATAGCGGCCTGCGTGGGTGTAAAAGGCGTAGCGGCGCCACATATCAATATCTCCCCACTCGCAAACCTTACCCTCAATTTCCACACGGATTGCACGCCCAGAATTAATGGGCGGAATACAACCGCCGGGGCATTCACGCACACAGGCTCCACACTGGCGGCAAAGAGGTTTGCCGTGATACAAATCGTCGTACTCGTCGAACTCGGCATCGGTAAATATAAAGGCTACGCGCTGAAGCGGGCCGAATTCGGGGGTAAGCAGCATTTTACTCCAGCCGATTTCACCAAGACCACAGGCTACCGCCGCCAAACGGAACTGGAACTGCAGGTCGGGGGGAACGTTATCCTCCCTTGTGGCTCGGGTAAACTGCACGTTTCGGTGGTGAGGGGTGGCATTCTTTGAGCCCTCGTTAACCTCGATTTGCTCTTCGGGAGAGATGGTGTTGCCCGGCGCTCCATCCATATCGGAAACGCAACCGCGGGCACCTGTATTTCTGTATACAAAGGCCTCGTAGCCGCCGTCTTCAATCACCTTTCCAACGCTGTAAAGCACTGCAGGGGCAAAAATTTCGTTAATGCCGCCATAGGCCATTGATGGATACTGATAAAACTGAGTACCCTCTTCTATTCCTCGCTGAACACCGCGGGGAATACGAAACACAAAGCCTATCATACTTTTGGCTTCGGGGAATAACAGCATAGGGTTCATTTCCGCCGGGGCACCCTTCATACGGCTGATGGGGGCAATTCCGCACAAATCGGCACCTGCAGCCAATGCTGCCTCTTTAATAAGTTTACTTGAAAGCATATTGCTACTCCTTTCGGAATTGTTTATAGATTAATTGTTGCTTTGCGCTGAGCTTCTTTGCAATAGCCGCATTCTATGCAGTTTTTATTGCAACTACGCACCTTTTCAGCAAAGCCGCTTGGAATATTCTTATTCTCGACTACAGTGCCTTTAAAAAGTCCACCGTGATTAGGCTCTAATAAAGTATGTATTGGGCCGCTAAACGACCCACCGCAGTACGCCCTTACAATTTGCGGGGCGGCGGCGCTTACCCTGGTGGCAAGCTTTAAACCGTCGAATAGCCCTTCATAAAGCGAAACGTCCTCGGGGCGGATAAAGTTGGTTATTCGAAGCCACTCTGCCCTTTTTTCGGAGTTTTCAAGATAGGAATGGCACTGCCCTTTAAATTCGTAGCCGTTGTCCTGCTGCATAATCTCTTCCTCGTGGGCCACTATGTTATCGTGAAATACGTGAGTCGAGCAAAAGTTCAGGCAGCCGCTGTTGGCAAGGCCGTAAAGCCCCTTGCCGTTTTGGTTGCACCATTCCCTTGCAGCCTTTATTTTGGAAAGGTTGCGGTTATATTCTCGTTTTAAATAAAAACTGTCGAAGTTATCCGCAAGATAATCTAAGCCCTCGGGAGTGCCGATTTCCATATTTACAGATGCTCGAACCTCTATATTCTTGAAATTGGTTTTTATAAATTTGGCGATTAGCGGCGATGTGGTAGTAACAGAAGCAAGCCCCACGGCTTCCCGCAGCAACTCTACCGTGTCGCCGATTTTATTGTAAAACTCTCGCGCTAAGGCATTGGCACCGTAGCAGTTGCCGTTAAGCAGAAGATTAAGCTTAATTTCATTTTTAGAAAGCAACCTTAAATCCTGCCACAGCTTATGCTCGGCCTCTTCTCGAGAATACCCCTTAATGTTATTAGCAAGGTTTCTACCGTTTGGAAAATCACCGTAAGAAAAATAAACCTCGGATATGTGTTCTTTATTTAAAAGCACAGCATCTATTAAGGAATCTGCTCGCATTAGGTTGTAGCCTACCGAAAACTGCATTGTAGCACCTACCTTTACTTTCAATTACAACTCAATTATATATTAATTTCCATTATTCTACAAGTTATAAATATAAGCGAAAAAAGTTTTAAAAATAAACTTTTGCATAAAATCACACCCCGAGCGGAGGGACTCGAGGTGTGATTTTTATTTCGCGGTTTATATAAATAAACTGCTTTTATTTTACGCTTTCCATTTGGTTGATTGTGCCGCAGAATATGGGAAGATTGGTTGTGTTGTCGATTATAAAATAAACAAAGGGGCGATCGAGGGTTACGCTTTTGATTTCCTCTGTTATCAAAGCGCCTGTGGCCTTAAAAACTACTGCTGTTGCGGCTGCGGCCTCTGTTCCGATTTCGTCAAGGGTAATTGTGGTTTTGTGAAGAACGTCGCTTATACATAAGTCTTCTGCTATTTTCGAAAAATCCGCCGTGTTTGAAAAGGCTGTTTCAACACCTAAAGCTTTTAGTGCCTTTTTAAGCGAGGCATCGTATTCCAGCTTGAATTTCGGCATTGCAATATCCACAACGGCGTCTTTTGGGTTAGATAATATGCGGTTTAGCTCAACAGGAGCAGTGGTGCTTAAAAACTCTTCAACGCTTATATCCTCACTCGGAAGTAATGCAGCAAAGCTGTAATCACCTTCGTAGTGCTTTATAAAGCCGGTGCAATTTTCACCCTGCAGATATTGTGATTCTCGGGAATACATCATATCAACATCTACTTTTTTCCCGTTGGCGTTTGTAAATTTTCTGCGTTTGGTGGCATTTTCGCTAAAGCTGTCTGACCACCTTGCCTTAAAGTGAAGTGCGTTTACTAAAACCATTGCGGTGTCGTTATCTAAACCGTCTACAATCTTCGGGATTTTGCCGCTTGTTTTATCCTTCACCCAATTATTAATGCTGTTAACTCCGCCCGAATTAAACTCGGTTTCGAAAACCTGAGAATTGTATATGCCCTTGGTGCAGTGAAGAAAGCTGTCTTTTACCTCTATACCGGGCCTTATCCATACTGAATTTGCAAGCTTAATTTCTTCTTTTCCGTCGGTTTTGGCGTATTCTTGGATATACTTATTAAATTCCCCAATTTCCATACCGCCCAGAATTACATTTTCCATTTCCTTTAAGGTTTTACCCTCTGCCCCGTTGGTGGCCATACCAAGGGCGCTGAGTATTGAAAGGGGTGAAATAAGGGTGTTGGTGCTATCACTATTTAATTCCGTAAGCAGGTTTAAGTAAAAGGTGGTATTGGCTTCGGCAAAGGCTTTATCTACCTTTTTAGGTTCTATATCCAAAACCGCATCGTCACCCGCCTTTATCTCTTTTGCAGGCGTTATATCCTCTTTAATGTCTTCTTTAAGATTTTCTTTAGTCAACTCTGTGCTGCTACTGCCAAGATATCCCTTTTCAGGTCTTTGACAGCCCGCGATTGCAAAAACAAAAGAAAATACCAAAAATACTGCTAATAGCTTTTTCATTCTACCGCCTCCTTATTTAAAACATGACGGTCGTATATTTTTTGTATAGTGTCTATTTGTTCATCGGTTAATTCAGCGTGCTTACCGCAGAATCTTACAAAAGCGCTGCTCAAATTAACTGCATACATCGCTTCTTCGGTTTCTACTGCAACTTCAAATTCAGCGGCACATTTACACATTGGTTTATTGTAATTTAGGTTTATAAGAATATCCGTAAGTGCTACAGAATCTTCACCGCTAAAGGAATATTCCGTTTCTTGATAAATTATCTTGGTAACCATATTACCACAATAACCACTTATTGGGTCAGAAACTGTTTGCGGCACTTCGGCTACAGAATGGTTGTTGCATTCTTCTGAAACAATTTCTAAAAGCTGATAATCCTTTACAATAGACGAATCGGGTCTATCTTTTATATCACTGTGCCGCAATGTCTGGCAAGAGGAAAAGGATATCGACATTAAGCATATTATCAAAATAGCAATAAATCGCATAATTTCCACTCCAAAATAAAGTTTTTATTACTCTGCATTTTCCATTTGATTAATTGTGCCGCAGAATATGGGGAGCTTTGTTGTGTCGTCGATTATAAAATAAACAAAGGGGCGGTCGAGGGTTACGCTTTTTCGGTTGGAATCTAAACCTGCGGCTATCATAATTGAGCCTGAAGACGATGCTTCTGTTCCGGTTTCGCACACATTTATTGTTGTGTTATGAATAACATCGTCAATATATAGGTCTGCTTTATCATTACCCATTTTGCTAAAATCAGCATTTTTTGTAAAGGCTTTTTCCATACCCATATCATTTAAAGCAGATTTCAAAGATGTTTTATAGTCTACTTGAAATTTCGGCATAGCAATATCAACGGTAGCATCAATTGGATTGTTTAGTATTTCACGAAGTTCGGTGGCGGTTATGCTGTTCAAAAACTCGTTAGTATCCATTCCTTTATTTGGCAATATAGCCACAAAGCTGTAGTTGTTTTCGTATTCCTTAACAAACCCGGTGCAGTTTTTACCGCTAATATAGGAATCTGTATACTCGGTTCCTTGCATCATATTTACGTTAACACGACTACCGTCAGCATTGGTGAATTTTTTAATAGAAACATCTTCATAAGAGAAGGTTGATAGCCAATTCGCCTTAAAATGCACTGCGTTAACAAGCACCATTGCGTGGATATCTTCTAAACTTTCGACAGCTTTGGTTATCTTTCCGTTGGTTTTTTGGTTTATCCAATAATTGATTTTGTTTGCACCTGTAGAATCGAACTCAGTTTTGAAAACCTGGGATTTATAAATACCTTTGCAACGACTCAAAAAGTCGCTTTTAATGTTGGCTGCATAGCTATCTCTAACCCACACAGAATTTGCAACAGTAATACCCTTGTTACTACGATTAAAACCCGAATAGTCTGCAATATATTTATTAAATTCTTCAATATCCATACCATTTGCTATTACCGATTCAATTTCGGTACGGGTTTTGCCGTTAGTTCCGTTTGCTGTCATTCCTAATGCATTTGTTATAGAAAGAGGAGAAAAAATTGTGTTACCCTTTTTGTTTAATTTTCTTAAAAGCTTTAAGTAAAACTCTGTATTAGCCTGAGCAAAAGCCTCGTCAACCTCTGTAGATTCAACGGTAGCACCTGTTTTTTTGCTTGTAAGCTCTACTGCATTATCAAAGGTGTCGGTAACTCTGGAAGCCACCGCCTGGCTTTGGGTTGCATTAGCACTGAGTTTATCAGCGCTATTAGTGTAGCTGTCTTTTGACGTTGCGCTGCTTTGGGGGGCGGCTGCGGCGCCTTTATTTGGGGCGGCTTCGCCTTTGCTGTCTTCGAGGAAATAGTCGCCATCGATATCGTCGTTTAAAAGCTCTGTATCGGCGGTATCTTCAACTATCAACTCTTCCTCTTCACCTGCTCCGGCGGTATAGCTGACGGTTTCGGACTTGCTTTTTTTGTTTGATTTAGCTTTTCTTTTTAAATTAACGTCGTTTGCGTTAAGGCCAATTGCGGCAACCAATACCACACAAATTATCGGTGGAATAGCCGATAGTATTATAGCTTTTATTCTTCTTTTGCGGTCGGTTTTATACTGCTGGCCGCGGGCGTATATTTCTTCTAAAAATTCTTTATTGCTTCTCATACCGATATCGCCTCCTTTAATTCGTTGTGAAGAAGTTTTTTGGCTCGATATAATAGGTTATCCACCTTTTTGGTGGTGATTTTTAAAACCTTGGCGGCCTCTTCATAAGAAAGGTCGTCGAAATAAATTAAATGTATAACCATTTGCATTTCCTCGGGCAGAGTGTCTATGGCGGCGTTGATTTTTTTGTTGGTTTCGGTTTTAATTACCTGCTCTTCCAACGTGGCAACATACACGCTGTCCATTGTGTTTTCCTGCAGTTCGGTTAGCTGAATTTTGTTTCTGTGCTTTATGTAATCAAGCGCACGTGACCTACCTATGGTATAAAGATAGGTTTTTAGTGACGCTTTGAAATTGTATTTTTTCGGGTGCACCAACAGATACATAAAAGAATCTATTGCCAAATCTTCGGCGGCACTGTAGTCGCAAATGTAACGGTTAATAAAGTATGTAAGTCCGCTGCGATAAATTTCTACAATTTCGCCAAAGGCTTCACGGTCGCCATCAAGAAAACGGCGGTAGCTACTTTCACCGTTATCCATATTCTAAACCCCCTCCGTGGTTTCTTTACATCTATTATACGACATAAAGTAAAAATTTCCTAATAAATTTTGCAAAAAATATAAAGCAAGGCGAAAAAACCTTGCTTTATACAAATTTAAAATTCAAATTTATTCTCGCCTGAATTAAGGTTAAATGTGCAATTATTATAAAAAAGCGTGGCGGTTAAGCCCTTGGGAACAGTGATATTAACGCTTATTGTTTCGCCAACCTTAAAGCTGATTTTGGCACGGCCAAAGGGGGTTGGAACACTGCCCGAAGCCGACTTCACCACGCTGTCAAAACAGGGGCTAAAGGTGATTTTGCCGTCGATATACGAGGTGTCTTCAATTCCCAAAAGGTTGCGGAACAGATATACCACCGCTGCTCCGAACATTGGGTGGTCGTGGGAACGGTCGTTACAAAAATATTCGCTAAGGGTGGTTTGATTTCTTGCCATCATACCGCCAAAGCTATAATCAGGGTAATCGCTTGTAAGAAGATTGATAGCGTCGCTTCTATATTCGCTTTCCGACAATGCCTCAATTAAAACATAGGTTCCGATGAACCCTGTATCAAAGCGATTAAGCTCGCGATAACGCTTTACAAGCGAACCGTAAAGATTTTGGTATTCGGGGAGCTTTGCCCAAATTGCAAAGGCTTCGGCACCCTGAACCTCGGCGCAATAGTGTCCGTCGCGGAAATATTCCCTATAGGTAGAAGCACGAAATTCTTGGGCTAACCCAAGAAAATATTCCTTATCTGTTTCGCCTAACAATTCGGAAATTTCAGCCATATAGGTAAGCTGCTTTATAAGGCTGCAGTTGTTTACAAAGCCCACAGGAATAAGCATTTCTTCAAGACTTTTTTCTGAAGTTGCGGCCCAGTCGCCCAAATTCCAAAGACCACCCTCGATATTGCAAAGAATACCGTTTTCGCAGTTGGAAAGCATATACTTTAGCCAGTGCTTCATTTTATCAAACGACTCGGTAAGGAAGGATTTGTCGCCGTATGCCTTGTAGCAATAATAAGGCACGAAAACTATTGCCGAACCCCAGCCGCCGTGACCACCGCCACCACCCATAAAGGGGGCTGTGTTTTGGATTCTGCCGCTTACGGTGTCCTGACAATCGTAAATGTCCTGCAACCATTTTTTATAGAAATCTCGGGCATCGAAAATTCGCGCAACGGCAGGAGTGCAAATCTGGCCGTCGCCTGTATATCCTAAACGCTCACGGGTGGGGCAATCGGAAGGGATTGAGCCGTGAGAATTGTTAAGCTGAGTTCTTATAAATGCATTATAAAGCCAGTTTAAAACCCGGTTATCGCAATTAAATTCGGTTGTAACCTCTAAGTCGTTATGCACAACCTCGGCAGACATATCAATTATTTCTACGCTGTCGGGGGCGGTTATCGTGAAATACCTAAAGCCGTGATACACAAACATAGGTCGAAGCTCGTCGGTTTCACCACTAAGCAGGAATACGTCGTACTGCTTTTGAGGCTCGCCGTGAATGGATTTTCTCCAGGGTGGGCTGTAGGTAGAATGGTCAAGAGCGCCGTTTTTTATCTCTTCTGCCAGCTCTACAGTTACGGTGTCGCCGCTGTTGCCCTTTACCTTAAGCGCTATCCAGCCGGTTATATTTACGCCGCAATCGTAAAGGTTGCTGTTATCTATTCTTTTTGGCGTAATTCTTTTTACAACCCTTTCAGGTGGGCAACTTTCTTTCGTTAAATTATCGGGCACAAAATCGGTTACGCTTACCTCTGCTTCTTTTAACGGCTGGTGAAACATACGCATATCCACTACTTCGCCAAAAAACATATTACTGCGAAGAATTGGGTAAATATATGCCTTTTCACTGCCGTCGGTAGAGATTATTTTATTGTCTAACTTCAAGTCAAAGCAAAGCAAAAGCTTATCGGAATAGGGATAGGTTCCCTCGGTGTAAATTTCCTTTTGCCGCCAATAGCCATTGCCTACTATAACCTCAATTTTGTTTTCGCCTGTATGTAAAAATTCTTTAATATCGTAGGTAAGATACAGAACGCGATAGGTTGTGTTAAAAGCCATTCCGTATTGCTTTTCCAAATCGTTACGGTAGGCATAGTCGGTTTGGGCAGGTGTAAAAAGCCGGTCGGTTACCCTTTGGCCGTTTACAAGCAGCGTGAAATACCCGAGGGCGGAAATATTAATCTCTGCCCCTTTCGGCAGTCTATCTAAACTAAAGTGTTTTGTAAAAATCGGTGTTTCCACCCGGCTATCGCAGGTTATCCATTTCCCTGTCATATCTACACCTCAAAACTATATTTTTTATTATTTTATTATTTTTTTATTGTGTTGTCAATTAATTTACATTTTTTAATTAAATTGACAACTTAGCGTTGCTCTTGACTGAATGCAATTTTTGGGTTATTATGATGTAAACGAAACTTTTTTGGAGCGATTTTTATGAAAATTCATTTTATAGGCACCTCCCACGGAGCCGCCGAAAAAGGCAGAAAATGCACCGCAACCCTGCTGGAAATCGGAAACAGCTTATACGTTATAGATTGCGGCACCTCGGTTGGTGAATACCTTAAAAATGTAGATTTGAATTTTTCGGCCATAAAAGGAGTTTTCATAACCCATATGCATACCGACCATTGCGGTTCCCTTAGCAATCTTGTAAAGCTTTTTTCGGTGTATAACCGAGGTAAAAACCTTCCCATTTTTCTGCCCGAAGAATCGGCTATAGATGCCTTTATTGCTTGGAGCAAGGCGTTGCATCTTCCCCAAAGCTCAAACGATGTTAATTATATGAAATCTACCGTTGGGCTTTTCTTCCAAGACGAAAACCTTAAGGTAAGCGGCGTAAAAACCGACCATATTCACGGCTTCGACACCTACGGATACATAATTGAAGCCGAAGGCAAAAGACTTCTTTTTACGGGAGATCTTACTGCAGATATTCACGATTTCCCCGAAATTGCCTTTCGCGAGCATTTTGATGCAGTAATTACCGAGCTTACCCACTTTGCCGGCAAAACGCTGGCTGCAGAGATTCTGCCGAAAGCCAATACCGACCTTCTTTTATTCAACCACATTTACCCCGGCAACGAAAAATGGATTGAGGACTATCGCGAGCAGTTCAAATACCCCATCAAAGTTACCAAAGATAACGACGTAATAGAAATTTAACCACCTGCACCGCGGCCACAAAAACTGCGGTGCTTATTTAGAGGAATTATGAAATATAAAAAAATTGTAAAAGGCGAATTTATCGAACGACCAAATAGATTTATAGCTAAGGTTATAATTGATGGTGAAGTCCACACCGTTCACGTTAAAAATACGGGGCGGTGCCGCGAATTATTGTTGCCGGAAGCTACCGTGTATTTAGAGGAAAGCGACAACCCCGCCCGCAAAACAAAATACGACCTGATTGCGGTGGAAAAGCAGGGCTTTGGGCTTATAAATATCGATAGCTCTGCACCTAATAAAGTGGCACTTGAGTGGCTTAAAAAGCAGGGCTACGATTATATAAAGCCCGAATACACCTATGGAAATTCCCGAATTGATTTTTATATGGAAAAGGGTTACCAAAAGTATTTAATGGAGGTTAAGGGCTGCACCTTGGAAATTGACGGTATAGGCTACTTCCCCGATGCACCCACGGAACGGGGGCTTAAGCATATAAACGAACTGATTAAAGCTAAAGCTGACGGATATAATCCAATAATTGCCTTTGTTATACAGATGGAGGGCATAGACGAAGTCCGCGGCAACCGCCTGACCCACCCGGAATTTGCAGATGCATTAGATTGCGCACAAAAAAACGGTGTAGATATACTGTTTTTACAATGCAAGGTAGAACCCGAAGGAATTGAGATAATATAGGCAATTGACATTGTATAATTACTGTGGTAGAATAGCGTTACTTTTAAAAAAGGAAAACAAAAAGTTATGGAATTAGGTTGGAATTTCTTTATAACCAGCGTTATGTTTGGTGTGGCGCTGGCGATGGATGCCTTTTCGGTATCGCTGGCCAACGGGCTCCACGAACCGAAAATGAAAAAACGCAGAGTGCTTTTAATAGCAGGTGTTTTTGCCGGTTTTCAGGCCTTAATGCCGCTGCTTGGCTGGGTTTGTGTGCACACAGTGCTTCAATATTTCCAGACCTTTAAGGTGGCTATTCCCTACATCGCATTAGTTTTACTTGGATATATTGGCGGAAAAATGCTTTACGAGGGTATTAAGTGCGGTGATTGTGACGATTGCGACTGCAAAAGCAAACTCACCTTGAAAATGCTGATTGTTCAAGGTATTGCCACCAGTATCGACGCATTAACGGTAGGGCTGGATATAGGCGAATACGGACCTGCCTCCGCCTTAATTTGCGCGCTGATTATTGCCTCGGTTACCTTTGCTATATGCACCGCCGGCGTTTACATCGGCAAGGTGTTCGGCACGAAAATTTCGGGCAAGGCCTCTATCTTAGGCGGTGTTATTCTGATTCTTATTGGAATTGAGATTTTCCTTACAGGAATACTTTAATTTAAATTTAATTTTAAAAATTTTTTAGCTCCCGAAGGTTTTTTCGGGAGCTTTTTGCGTAAACTAATTGTGGCGGAGATTTGAAACATAACCTGCTTCGAAATTACCGCCGCAATTTTTTCGGAGGTGCAAAAAATGGAAAATACAGGTGTAAAGTGCGACGTTACCGAGTGCGTATACAACGCTTGCCACAACAAATGTAAGCTTGACAAGATTGAGGTTACCCATATGAAAACCGGTGACGATTGCGTTACCACTCCACACTTCTGCAAAAGCTACGAGCACAAGTAGAATACCAAACGAAAAAGGTCTCCCTTACGGGAGGCCTTTTTCTTGAGGACAAATAAACATGAACCTGAAAAGTAAATTGTGCTAATCGTCGATTTCTTTTTCGTGAGAAATCACTTTGCCGCTGATGGCATCGATTTCGTAGCTGTATTCATACTTACCGCTTTTAAATTCGATTTCATAAATTTTTTTGCCATCGTCGTTATCGTATTCAGCCGATAACTCTCTAACCTCGCTTTCCTTAACACCTGCGTGGTTGAAGGCAGCTTTTTTGGCTTTGGCTTTAGAAATTTTTGAGCTTGAGGAAGAAGGTGCTACGTAATCGTCGTCCTTTTCCTTATCGGATTTAAGGATTGCGCCACTTTCGGCATCAATCTCGTAGTCGTATTCATATCCTACTGCCTTGAACTCAACGTCATAATATTTTCTGCCATCGTCGTAATCCAGCTCGGTTTTGCTGAACTTCGCATCGGCTGATTTAACACCGGCGTGTGAAAGAGCCAACTTTTTGGCTTCGGATTTTGTAATTTTAGAGGAATTGGAGTTAGATGCCTTGCCGGAATCTACGTAATCGTCGTCTTTTTCTTTATCGAAGGAAATAATTGCGCCGGACTTTGCATCTACTTCGTAATCGTAATCGTAGCCATTAGCATAGAATTCGATTTCGTAATGCAGGTTACCGTCGTCGTTGTCTAACTCTGTGCGGTCAAATCTGGCATCGGAGGCTTTTACTCCAGCGTGCTTGAGTGCCGCTTTTTCGGCCTTATCTTTACTTATGGTCTTAGAAGAGTTATTTTCTTTCTTAGAAGAATCCGAATTATTCTGAGGTTTGGAGGAAGGAATTTTGAAATCCTCAATATCCAGGTCGGAAGAGATTATTTTGCCGGTGTTGGCGTTAATCTCGTAATCGTACTCTGTTCCTTCAGAATAGAACTCTATCTCGTAAACCTTTTTGCCTTTTTCGGATTCAAGCTTTTCTTCTACGAAAATTACTTCGCTTTCGCTAAGGCCTGCATCGCGAAGTGCTATTTCGCGAGCCTTATTTTTGGTGATAACACCGTTGTTGGAGGGTGCGCTGCTGTCGGTTTTTTCTTCGGCCTGCTCGTTAACATCTTCAACGGTATCTGCAATGTTTTCCCAGATGCTGTCTTCGGGGTCAACCTCTGCAATATCACTAATGTCAATCTTCTTGGTGTTAACAATCTCGGCGATTTCTTTAAGGCTGAGCTTTGCCAAATCTTCGGCCTTAAGTGAGCTGTCCTTTTTAACAAGATTTAAAATAAAGTTTGCCTTGCCTATTGAAACGCCCTGCTCTTCGGCGAATTTCTCGGCATCACTAAGCTTGTCGCCCTTTTCAATTGTTTGGTTGATAATGGCGGAAGAAACCTTGTGTGCTTCAAGAGAGGTACCCACATTATCGCTTATTTTATTTTTAAGAGTTTCAGCGTGCTTTTTATCATCGTTCTGAACAGAAATAAGAATTTCATTTTCCTGACCGTCGAAATAGCCGCCCTTAACCATTGCACCAACAACGGCATTAACTGCTACTTCAATGTCGGTGCCTTTTAAATCCATATCGCCTAAAATCGCCTTACCGTCTTCGTTAACTGCGGTAACGTCGAGAACTTTATCTTTGCTGTTAGCCGTAAGCTCTACGCTGGGGTTAACGTCTATATCTACTATAGAAGCTACGGCATAATTAGTGCTGTAATAATTATATCCGAATAAGCCAATTACCAATGCAACGCAGGCTGCAACTGCTGTACCTATTATTTTTTTGTAACTGATAATTTTGCCGTTTGATTTTTTTGCTGTCATATTAATCCCTGCCTTTTCTTGATTTTTTGCAGAGTCTATTTTTGCAGTTATTATTTCGTATTCGCCCGATGGAATTAATTCATTAACGGCTGCAGAGAGGTTGTGGTGAATTCTTTTGTTATTCATTAAAAACCCTCCCTTTCAAGCTTTTCCTTCATTTTTTTAATCGATCTGTGGTATTTAGAAAGCACCGTGTTCAGGTGCAAATCTAAAGCGTGGGCAATTTCACGGAATTTTACTCCGCCCACCGCATGTAACATTAAAATTTGTCTTTCCTCGTCGGTTAACACCTTGAAGGTAGCTTCAAGAGTAAGCCTGTGCTCGAGATTTCCGATTTCTGAAAATTCGGCCTGTTCGGTAGCTCTACCCTCGTCGAGCTCTGTAAGCTTACCGTTACCCTTCAGCCTTGTAAGGCATAGGTTTCTGGCGATTGTAAATATCCACGCCATAGGTTTTCCTTGAGGAAGGTAATCTGCAGCCTTGCGGTGAATGGTCAAAAAGGTTTCCTGCAAAATATCTTCTGCATCGTGTTTATTTTTAAGTATTGAAAGAGCAAAGCCATAAACGCTGCCTGAAGCCGCTTCATATAAACTATGAAAAGATTCCATATCCCCTTTTGCTATTTCTAAAATTAAGCTGTCTGTTATTGGGGTTTCAGGTGCTGTTTCGTTGATTAATAAAGTTACTACACTTAGCATTTTTCTAACCCTTTCATCTATATAACTTTTGACACGTGGTTTTTATTGCAAGAAATTTAAAAAATTTTTTAAAAAATATTTTTATGTTGTTTTTCTTTAATATATCATAGGTCTTTTAGGATTTCAATAGACTTAACACAATCTTAATAAAAAAGCACACCGTCAAAGAGGTGTGCTTTAATATTATAGTGCTTCAATACAATCTTTAAGGAATTTAATTCCGGCAGGAAGGGCGAAATCAAGACGTTCTTTTCCCTCGAATTCAAGAGAAACTTCATCGTTATAGCCTGCTGCCTTCAATGCCCTTAAGCACTGAAGCACAGGAACCACACCCTGACCTGCCACAGTACCACGTAGAAATGCACCACCGCGGGTTTGGAAAAATCCCTCGGGAACAATTCCGTTGCCGGATTTATACAAGAAATCCTTAACGTGAACATGGAAAGCATAAGCAGCTACGCGACCCACAGCAGTTGCCGGATTTTCGTCTGCGCACATAAAATTACCAATATCGACAAGCAAACCGAAATTGGGGTGAGCCACAGTGTTAACCAACTGCTCCATTCTTTCGGAATCCTGACAAATCAGGCCGTGGTTTTCACTCATTGTTCGTATTCCCTTTTGGGCTGCGTATTCGGTTACCCTACGGCAGGCGTCGGCATACCGTTGTAGGCTGTTTGCGAAGCCTCGGTACTCCCTGGGGGTGTTGTAGCCAAACATTACATCGTGACGCAGCTTTTTAGCTCCAAGAATTTGGGCAACATCTACCTTTGTCTTAAGCCGTTCTACCTCTTGGTCGATATCAAGATTATAAAGGTCGGCCCCCACGGCATAGGTAGATATCTCTATGCCTACGCGCTCTGCCTCGGCTCGGATTTTTGCGGCATACTCTTCCTCGGTACTTCCGTCGTGAGGGGTAAGGTCTGTGAATTCAATAAATTCGCAGCCTATATCCTTGGCTTTTTTTATTATGGAAATCTGGGTTTCATTTTCCTTTTCCAAAGCATACTGAAAGCTATAAGAAGTAATTCCCACCTTCATATTATCAATCCCTTTCGATAATAACCTCGTGACCGGTTTTGGCGGATTCATAAATAGCGTCAACGATTTTGGCCATAGCCACACCATCTTCGCCTGTTGCACGAGGAGTTTCGCCGGTAAGCACGCAGTTTACAAAGTGGTTAATCTCGTTATCAAAAAGACCTTGAAAATTGAGTGCTGTGGGAGCTGCAAACTCTACGTTTGTAAGATAATTGTTCTGCTCGGTGAAAATATGTAATTCGGGGTCGATTTTGGCTCCGCCTTTGGTGCCAAAAAGCTCAACTGTGCCCTTCTCCTCGGCGTTAAGACTAAAGCTTGCTTCTAAAGACAGCACGAAGCCGTTATCGAAACGAATAAGCGCGGTTGCTAAATCCTCTACATCGAACACGTCGTCGGGACTGGCATTATCTGAAGTGTAGTTGCCGCGAAGCTTGATGTGGCTACGGTCGCCAAGCTTTTTAAAGGTTGCGCCGTAAACCGATACGGGATTGGGCTTGCCTGCCATATATCTTGACAGGTCCATAACGTGAACACCCAGGTCGATAAGTGGGCCGCCGCCGGAACGAGCAGAATCTCCGAACCAACCTGTAGGAGCGCCCGCTCTTCTGAGATAGCAAGCCTTTCCGTAATACAGCTCACCCAAATCGCCTGCATCTATAAAATCTTTAAGAATATCAGCATCGTTTCCGAAGCGACGAACAAATCCCATCATAAGGGTTTTACCGCTGGACTTTGCGGCGGCAAGCATTGCTTCGGCTTCTTTACTGTTCATTGCCATAGGCTTTTCGCAAAGCACGTCTTTGCCTGCATTAAGTGCCGCAATTGTGCACTCTGCATGGGCACAGTTCCAGGTGCAAACGCTTACTGCATCTATCTCGGGAAGGTCTTTCAGCATTTCATCTTTATCGGTATAAAGGCGGGTTACTCCGTGCTTTTCACCCTTAGCTTTTAAGGTTTTTTCGTTAATGTCACAAAATGCATAAAGCTCTACGTTTTCGTTGGCTTTATAACCTGCAATATGGTTTTCTGCAATTGAGCCAACACCGATTACAGCTATTTTCAACTTACTCATACCCTTATCCCCCAATGATACTCTTAAGGAAATTTACTGCCATAGCAATATCCTTAGCGGGGTCGGGACCAACCTCGCGTTCTATGGTAAGGAAGCCTTTATATCCGATATCTTCGAGAGCTGCAAGGTAGTTTTTAAAGTTTACACTTCCCTCTCCCAACGGCACCTCGCGGAAGGCTTCGCCCGACTGGATTTCTTCTTCAATTAAGCCATATATCACTTCAGGTGATTTATCTAAAAGCTTGATGCCGTCTTTAGCGTGGGTATGAACTATGTAATCCTTTAAGGTGTAAACGGCCTTTACAGGGTCATCGCCTGTAACCATAACAAAGTTTGCAGGGTCAAGATTAACCGCAACACCGCGAGAGCCCAGGGAATCAAGGAATCCCTTTAATACGTCGGCGGTTTCGGGGCCTGTTTCTACTGCGAAGTGAGCATTAAGAGAGTTTGCATAGTCGGCAAGCTCTTTACAAGCCTCTTGCATAATTTTGTATCTTTCATGACCTTTATCGGCGGGCACAACGCCTATATGAGTGGTTACAATGTTTGTTTCTAAATCCAGGGCTAAATCCAAAACCCGCTTAGAATCTTCAATAAGCTGCGGATTCTTTTCGGGGTCGCCAAAGCCGTGACCAAAGTCGCCGCAAAGCGCAGATATTACAATGCCGGAATCTTTAACTATTTTCAGCACCTCTTTGCGCTTTTCGGGAGTAAGAGCCTCTGGGGACATTACCCCCTTGGTTGTGTAAACCTGTATGCCGCTTGCTCCGAACTCGGCAGCCTTTTTCACAGCCTCGGGAAATGGCAAACGAAATGAGTCGGTAATTACACCTATCGGAAAATTATACATCAGTATTCCTCCTTATTTGTTTTCTAAGGCAATTATACCATACAACCCTGATTAGTAAAGGGGGAATTTTGTTGTTGATTAACACTATATTGTTTTTTCTCTTGATTTATCGAATACAAAATTATATAATAAAAATAGTATTGCGAGGTGATGTTTTATGCCATACGAATATCACACATATCCCGACCCCGATTTCAGAATAATATTTGAAATCGACGGCAGAGCAAAAGAGAAACCGGACGATAGAACGCACTGGCATATAAATCCTGAGTTTTTGTATTTTTTTGAAGGAGATGCTGTGGTGCGGTCCGACGAGGTTGAAACCTTTGTTAAAAGTGGAGAAATTGCAATAATATCCAGCAACAGGCTTCATACAATCAATGCTACTACCCCCTCTTGCAGATATGCTGTGCTTATTCCCGATATCGAGTATTGTGGAAATATTGCTGATTATCCTTTCAAATGTACCGACGAAGCCGTTATAGATATTTTCAAAAGATTGATGGCTGAATGTAACATTAAAGACAAATACTACAAAATTGCTGCCAAGGGGTACATTGCCGCTTTAGCCTCCTGTGTTGCCCGAACTCAAAAACTTGACGAAAAGCAGGCCAAAACCTCAGATAAGCTTACCTTTGTAAAGGCGGCGGTAGAATATATGTATCGCCATTTTTCAGAGAACATATCAATAGACGACATAAGCAATTATATAGGTTTGAGTAAATACTATCTTTGCCACATTTTTAAAGAGGCTATGGGGGTGTCGATACTTAACCATCTTAATTATATCAGATGCAAAAAAGCTAAATCTTTAATAAAAAGCGGACTTTACAATGTATCGGAAAGTGCCTATGCGTGCGGATTCCGAAATCTTTCCTACTTTTCAAAAACATACAAAGAACTTATGGGGAATTTGCCCACCGAAGATTTGAATAAGTAATTCAAATATATCGTTTAAGGCATAATTTTTATTTGACATTTTTACAAAAAAATGGTATAATTTATATGTAAAACATTGGCAACCAGCCCTGATTTGTTAATGTCCGGGCTCGGCTTATACACACTCGGTATAAGCCAAAATAAACGAGGTAAATTTAAGTGTTTAAATGCGGAGAATTAATTGTATACGGTAATAACGGAGTTTGCAGAATTGAAGAGATTACCACCCTTAATTCTGACACTGCCGATAAGGGCAGATTATACTACGTGCTAAAAAACCTTACTTCCAACGGAACAGCTTATATTCCGGTAGATAGTAATGTATATATGCGCCCCGTTATGTCCAGCATTGAAGCAGACCGACTTATTGATAAAATCCCCGCCATAGATACATCTTGTTTCGACAAGGTTGCGCCACGAGAACTTCAAAAGGTATACCGTGATGTTCTGCTTTCTCACAACAGCGAGCTAACTGTTTCTTTAATTAAACACATTCTTCGTACCGAAAGGTTAAAGCAAATTCAGAAGAAAAAGCTTTCCGCCACCGAAGAAAGATACTTAGAGCAAGCAATTAAAATTATGGGCAGCGAGTTTGCAACCGCACTAAATATAGATTTTAGCGAAGTTAAACAGTATATATTAAACCGCATTGGTACCGAAAATATGTAGCACATCTTTTGCTACGGAATGGAGCTTATAATGGCTAATATTAAATTTACACTCGGTGAATGTAGTATCACCGGTAAAAATTACCGCTTTGATTACGATAATGGAAAATATCTTATTCTTGAACTTTTCGACGAGTCGGAAAAGCTTATCGACACCATTTCGGAAAGTGCCACGGCTTATAAAAAATGGAACGAGATTAAGCGTCCAGAAAAAGCAAAGCGTTGATTATTTCGGTTTATGAACCATCGATTTTTATAAAAATCGATGGTTGTTTTTTGCTTTTAAAAAATTTACAAATTATACAAGCTTTTATTGCTAATTTGGGTTGTAATAAGGGAACTTTTTTGTTATAATAATATTTATAAATAGTTACGTGTCAGGAGTGGAAGCATTTTTATGTCTATACCGAAAATCAGCGAGCTGTTCAATTTAGATAAAACCATTGCCGCAAAAATATTCTCGGGTTGCAATTATCCTTGGGAAGTGTTGCCGAAAATCGGCGAATTTATAGTAGCTTTAGGTAACACCTTGCCTTCGGATAAATTCGACAACCCTCGGGAAAATGTTTGGATTGCAAAAGATGCTTCGGTTATGGAATCTGCCTATATTAATGGGCCTTGCATTATAGACAGTGGTGCTGATATTCGCCATTGTGCCTTTATTCGAGGAAATGCTATTGTGGGCAAAAACTCTGTGGTTGGCAACTCAACCGAGCTAAAAAATGTTTTGATTTTCGATAACGTTCAGGTTCCTCACTACAACTATGTGGGTGATTCGGTTCTGGGTTATAAATCGCATCTTGGGGCCGGTTCAATCACCTCTAATGTGAAGTCAGACAAAACGCTTGTTGAAATTAAAGACGGCACCCAATCGCTTAAAACCGGGCTTAAAAAGTTTGGTGCAATGGTTGGTGATTTTGTTGAAGTTGGCTGCGGAGCAGTTCTGTGCCCGGGCTCGGTAATTTGCCGCAACACCAACATCTATCCCCTGTCTTTAGTTCGTGGAGTTATCCCCGAAAACAGTATTTACAAAAAGCAAGGCGAAGTTGTAACCAAACGCTGACCGTAACTGAGACTTCAGTAAAAAAGGGGGGGACGACAAATGGAATTGTGGGATATATTAGACCAATCCGGCAGCCGAACAGGGCGAGTAATTGCTCGTGGTAAAAGAAGACTTATGCCGGGCGAATACCATCTTGTTGTTCACATTTGGCCGTTCGACAAAGACGGCAGACTGCTTATACAACGCAGATCAGGTGAAAGAAAATTAATGCCGGGTGAATGGGCTGCCACCGGTGGCTCAGCCGTTTCGGGCGAGGATTCACTGCAGGCCGCTATGCGTGAACTTAACGAGGAAATCGGAATAGCCGCAAAGCCCGATGAATTGCTTTTTGCTCGCCGACTTAAAAGAAAAAACTCTTTTCTTGACGTTTGGTTTGTTAAGGTCGACGTAGATATTAACTCCCTTAAGCTTCAAAAAGAAGAGGTAAGCGAAGTGCGCTGGATCGGCGGCAATCAGCTTAAATATCTTGTTAAACAAGGTCGTTACCATAACTACGGCAGGGAGTATTTTGAGCTTGTAACAAACTCACTTAAAAAATTCACTACGGAGGATAAAGCTTTTGAGCGAAAAATTAAGTAGCAGTTGCCCAATTTGCAATGGCTACCTGTTTGACGACGATGATATTGTTCATTGCCCTGTATGTGGTGCTCCGCACCACAGGGATTGTTGGGAAGCAGTTGGCCACTGCGGCTTAGAAACTGCCCACGGAACAGGAAATCAATACAAAAAACCCGAAGAAGACCATAATCAGCACTCTTCCGAAAGTAATTCCAAGCGTTGCCGTTTTTGCGGTAAAGAGCTTGAAGAAGATAGCATTTTTTGCCCCTACTGCGGCAAAAATCAACCTTCTCACAACGCGGCAGACAACAGAAATCCTGAGGTTCACTTTAGGTCGTTTTCTTTCGGTGGTGCTCCCATACAGCAGATTGACCCCTATGGCGGAATCGACAAGAACTCCGAAATTGATGGTGTCAAGGTAAAGGATATTGCAAAATTTATTGCCTTTGCTCCCAACAAGCTTTTGCCAAAATTTAAGCAAATTCACAATGGCAAGAAAACCTTTTGGAATTGGATGGCCTTTATTTGCCCTTACACCCACACCTTGTTTCGAAAAATGAACTTCCACACCATTATGTACGTTTTGTTGGAGCTGATATCCTGTGTGCTTATTACGCCTCTGTATCACTCCTTAGCATATATGGATTTACCTATCTCCAGCACAGCAAACCAAATATGGTCGCAGTTTATTTCTAATCCATTGAAATACGCCTCTATTGAATCGATAATTCTTGCGATTTCAGGTGTTTTGCTGTTTTTTGGATATCGTATTTTTGCGGGTCTGTATAATGACAGCATGTATAAATCTCATACGATTTCCACAATCAAAAAAATCCGAGAAGCTTCTGTTTCTGATGAGGAATATGAGTTCCACAAAAAAGGTGGAGTCAGACCATTTATATCACTTGCTGTATTGTTGCTTATTTTTTACAATGGTTATTATATCCCTGCACTTTTAGCCGGGCTGTTCTTTGGATAATTTTACGAAAGATTTCGAGGTGATTCCCTTGAAGGAAAATAATAATTTAATTTGCCCTGTGTGCGGATTAGAAAATTCACAAGACTATAGTTTTTGCAAAAATTGCGGCACCCCTCTTGACGGAAGTTACGTTCCGCCCGATGCCGAAACACAGTACACTCCTCCACCAAATTACGGCAATTTTCACCAGACTCCACCCAATGCCCCTTATGGCTTTTACAATTACCCTTTTACTGATTACTCTGTAATTGAGCCGGAGCTTGAAGGAGTCGATACCAGAAAGGTTCAGGCCTATGTGGGCAATTCCAAGCAGAATCACTATATGCAAATATTCATTGCCATTAAGAAGCTTGGGCGCAAAATTTTTATCAGTTGGCCAGTGGCCCTGTTAGGTGCGGTATTAGGGCTTACCTGTGCCGCAGGTTGGTTTTTCTACCGTAAGATGTATCGCATAGGTATTGTAGTGTGCCTTTGCGGATTATTGCTTTCTTGTTTTTCCACCGCCGCTACCTATTCAGAAAAAAAGGCAATTGCAGAAAGCTATGCCGTGGAATTAGCAGAGGTGGAGCCCGATATAGACGGTGATTATTCTATTGTTGCTCGGCACTCATTCTCTACCGGCTATTCCTTAATTACATCTTTGGTTACGCTTTTAACACTCGGTGGCGTTATTTTCTTTGCTGCATACGGAAATTATTATTATTACAAAAACTGTACATCGCGGATAAAAAAGATTGACAAAATGCTAAATGGAGTTGTTAAAGACAGTTATTATTACAGCTTCAAGGGTAGACCTTCAATAGCTGCAGCAATACTGTTCCCCCTTGTCTTCCTGTTTTTCGAAGGACTTATTACTATGATTCCATATTTTAGTCTTATAACATCCGAGATTTCTATGGAAAAGGTTATGTTCATTATCAATTTAATTGAAGGAGTTGCAATGTGATGAAGGTCAGAAAAGCTGTTATACCGGCAGCAGGCCTTGGAACAAGGGTTCTGCCTGCATCAAAAGCCTGCCCTAAAGAAATGCTTCCAATAGTTGATAAGCCTGCAATACAGTATATTGTTGAAGAAGCGGTAAAGGCAGGCATCACAGATATACTTATAATCACCAACCGCGGAAAGGGTGTAATTGAAGACCATTTCGACCACGCTTACGAACTGGAAGATACCCTTCGTAAAAGAGGTAAAAACGACATTGCCGACCAGGTTGCTGAAACTGCAAACCTTGCCAACATCTTTTACATTCGCCAAAAAGAAACCAAGGGCCTTGGACACGCCGTTCTTTGCGCAAAAGAATTTATAGGGGACGAGCCCTTTGCCGTGCTTTACGGCGACGATGTTATTATTGGTGAAGACCCTGCAATTGCTCAGATGTGCCGCGCTTATGAAAAGTACGGCAAGGGTGTTGTTGGCATAAAAGAGGTAGACCAAGAGGCTATTATGCGCTACAGCTCACTGAAAGTATCACCTTTAGAAGACCGAACCTTCAGTGTTACGGATATGATTGAAAAACCTGACTCTCCCGAAAAAATAATGTCGCTTTATTCCATACTTGGCAGATGTGTTCTGCCCCCTGAAATTTTTAATATTTTAGAAATAATACCCAATGGTGCCGGCGGCGAGCTTCAGCTTACCGATGCTATGAAAGAATTAGCAATATCAAATGGCATGGTGGGTGTTGACTTCACCGGAACACGCTACGATATGGGTAACAAGTTTGGAATTATGCAGGCCAATATAGAGGTTGGACTTAACCACCCGGAGATTAAAGACCAATTAAAGTCTTATATTAAAGAGCTTGCTGAAAAATTGTAATTTCCACGGCTGTGCCGCACCCTTCCCCCTACGCGGTGCCGCATAGCCGTAAATTTTATACAAATTGGAGCATTATATGAACAACGATACTATTGCCGCTATATCCACTCCATCAGGCGAAGGCGGAATTGGAGTGATAAGAATTTCCGGCAAAAATGCAATATCTATTGCCGATGCTGTTTTTAAAAGTGTAAGCCATAAAAAGCTTGCAGATATTCCCGGATACTCTGCGCTTTACGGTGCGGTTTACATCGGCGAAGAAAAAATCGACGAAGCGGTTGCGTTGGTTTTTAAAAGTCCAAAAAGCTACACAGGAGAAGATGTGGTGGAGCTTTCTTTACACGGCGGCGGATACGTATTAAAGGAAGCTTTGAGAGCAATTTTAGAAGCCGGTGCCCGCCCTGCCGATGGTGGAGAATTCACCCGCCGAGCATATATGAACGGCAAGCTGGATTTAATAGAAGCCGAGGCGGTAATGGGCATAATTTCAGCCAACGGTGCACGGGCACAACGCTCTGCCCTATCCTTATTAGGTGGAGCAACTTCGAATAAAATAAACAGAGTGCGCGAAGGGCTTTTAACCGCTGCAGCAGGGCTTGCAGTATTTTCCGACTACCCTGATGATGAATTACCCGAATTCAGCCCAGAAACCCTACAAGGTGCATTATCAGATGCTAAGGAGGCATTGATTTCGCTGCTTAGCACCTACGACGCTGGTAAAATTCTTCGCGACGGCATAGACGCTGTTATAGCGGGGCGCCCGAACGTCGGCAAATCCACCCTTATGAATTTACTTGCAGGTTGCAGGCGCTCTATAGTTACCTCTATAGCAGGTACTACCCGCGACGTAGTTGAGGAATCTGTTATGCTGGGTGACGTTCTTTTAAGGCTAAGCGACACGGCAGGACTTCGCGAAACCAAGGACGAGGTAGAAAAAATCGGTGTGGAAATTTCACGCAACAGAATTGAAACTGCCGGACTTATTATTGCTGTTTTTGATGGTAGCGAGCCTGCATCTCGGGAAGATATTGAGCTTATTGAAATATGTAAAACACGTCCCACCCTTGCGGTTATTAATAAAAACGACCTTCCGCAATGCTTTGACCTTTCGTTATTGCAGGGCATTCCAAGCGTTATTATTTCGGCAGAAAGCGACGAAAGTATTAAGGATTTAACAAATGCGATAGTGGAAATATGCGGGCTAAATAGGTTAGACGGAAACGACAATTTGTTGGGCTCTGAGCGTCAGCGTGACTGCTGTAATCGCTCGCTCAAGTACATTGACGAAGCACTTGAACTTATGTTGCAAGGATTTACCCTTGATACGGTCGGCGTGTGTATAGACGATGCTATGAACGAGTTGCTGTCCCTTACCGGCGAGCGTGCCACCGAAGCCGTTGTAGACGAAGTTTTTCGAAAATTCTGTGTAGGTAAATAACTATGGATACCTTTAATCAATGGATGATATTGAAAGACGAGGTAAAAGCCTGCAAAGGCTGTTATCTTACCTCAGAAACCAAGCTTCTTGACCGCGGTAACAGAGATGCTCGAATTATGATTGTAGGCGACGCTCCCACCAGCGAAGACGTTAAGGCTAACCGACTATTTGCAGGAACTAACGGAGAGCTTTTAGATGGTATTTTAAAGCTTGTAGATATAGACCCAGAGCAGGTGTATATAACCTCGCTTGTTAACTGCCCCAGCAGTAAAGCACCAAAACCCCAGGCTATAGACACCTGTATTAAATGCTTGAGAAAGCAATTTCAGTTGGTAAAACCGGAAATTGTTATCTGCCTTGGAAGTATTGTGGCTAAAAAGCTTATTTCTCCCGATTTCAAGCTTTCTCGTGACCACGGAATACTTACTCCGAAAGGAAAGGTTATGTTCATGGGAACCTATCACCCCGCTTCTGTTAACTATAATTCAGGTTTCCGTCACCAGATACTGGGGGATTTTATAAAGATACAAGAGTTTTGCAGGGTGTATCCACCATTTTCAAAGCAAGAATAATTATATAAACTGCATATAATCGGTTGACACCACAAAAAAAATATAGTATAATTTAGTTGTTATAAACAATAATCGGCTTTGGCCGTGATTTTTAGAAAGGCTTACGGGTGATTGTAAATGGCTTTTGATTTTAACAAATTCCTTGACACAGGTAAAAACAGAACAATTTTAAAAATTATTGACGCAGTTATTATCGGTGCATTATCTATAGCTACTCTCTACTTTGCAGTAATTATGATTGGCACACCTACAAACACTGAATATTTTAATAAGCTTTCTTCTAACCTTGTTATGTTCTTAATTTTTGTAATTGTTGATGTGTTGGTTATTGCTTTTACTAAGCCACTGTTCGGCTTTACAAGCGTTATCGACAACTTCAAGGCGCGCGCTGTTGTTAGAAAAAGAGAAAAGGAAAAGAACAAGGCTATTGAAGCCGAAGCAAAAGCTACCCTTGCCGCTGCAAGAGCCGCAAGAAAAGCCAAGAAGGCTGAAGGTAAATAATAAGCAATCAATCCACGAAGTAGTTTTACTTCGTGGATTTTTTATACACAAAAATATTAAAGGCTTGAGCGATTTGCTCAAGCCTTTAAGTTTGGCGTATAGCCTTAATTATTTCATCATAGAAGCAACTTCGTCTGCGAAGTTATCTTCACGCTTCTGAATGCCTTCGCCCTTTTCGAAACGACCGTACTCTACAACCTTGATGTCGCCACCAAGAGCTTTTGCGGTGTTAGCAATGTGCTTGCCAACGGTAACGCTGTCGTCCATAACGAATTCCTGCTCGAGAAGGCAAACTTCCTTAAGCTGCTTTGCAAGACGACCCTGAACAAGACCTGCGAAAATCTTATTGTCAGCGATTTCTGCCTTGTGTGCTACTGCAACCTCTGCGAGTGTAGCAAGAGCTTCCTTAGAAATAAAGTTAACAAAGTTCTTCTTCTGTTTAGAATCAAGACCCTGATAAACGGTGATATCTTCGTCGCTCCATTTTTTACCGGAGATTACTTCTTCGATAAGGCTGTTAAGAATGGGAATCGGAAGAGTTTCAGGCTTGTTAAGAGCACTGTCGATGGTGAAAGACTTCATCTTTTCAAGCTCTTCGGCTGAAATATCATCTTTGCTTAAATATTCGGGGTTCTGAGCAGCAATCTGCATAGCAATTGCCTTGCCCATTGCCTGGAATTCAGGGTTTGCTGCGATTTCGTCGGTGGTGTCGAACTTAACAAGAACACCGATAGAACCACCTGCATGAACGTAACCGGAAGTGATACCTTCGAAACGTGCGAAACGACGAACGCTGAGGTTCTCGCGGAATTTCAAGAAGATTTCCTGAACCATTTCTTCAACGGTTGCGCCGGCCTCATTCTTCATGGTAAGAAGCTCTGCAACGTCGGCAGGGTTCTGTTTTGCAACGATTTCGGCTACTTTTAAGGTGAAAGCCTTAAACTCGTCGTTAGAAGCAACAAAGTCGGTTTCGGTGTTAGCCTCAACAACTGCTGCTATGCCGTTGTCGGAGAAGGTTACAACTGCACCCTCGGCAGCAACTCTGGTTGCTTTCTTTGCCTGAGAAGCGAGACCCTTTTCTCTAAGATAGTCAACGGCTTTGTCCATATCGCCATCGCACTCAACTAATGCCTTTTTACAATCCATCATACCGCAACCGGTCTTCTCACGAAGAGCCTGTACGTCTTTAGCTGTAAATGCCATTTGTATATCCTCCTATAAAAGATAGTATTTAAAATTAAGATTATTCAGCGTCTTCTGCTGCTTCCTCGGCTGCTACTGCCTCTTCGATGGAAGGTTCTTCATCGTTAGCAGCGCTGCCCTGCTCGCCCTGACGGCCTTCGATAACTGCGGCAGCCATAGTCTGGGTGATGAGCTTAACGGCACGGATAGCGTCGTCGTTGCCGGGAATTACATAATCAACCTCGTCAGGATCACAGTTGGTGTCTACAATAGCGATGATCGGAATACCTAATTTGTGAGCTTCCTGAACGGCAATCTTTTCTTTTCTGGGGTCAACAATGAAAAGTGCGCCGGGAATCTTGTGCATATCCTGGATACCACCGAGGAACTTTTCAAGCTTTTCGATTTCAAGATTTAACTTGATAACCTCTTTCTTAGGTAAGAGGTCGAAGGTGCCATCGTCACGCATGGTGCGAAGCTGGTTGAGCCTGTCGATTCTGTGACGAATGGTGCGGAAGTTGGTAAGCATACCGCCCAACCAACGTGCATTAACATAGGGCATACCGCAAGCGATAGCGTCTTCCTTGACGGAATCCTGAGCCTGCTTTTTGGTGCCTACGAAAAGAATTTCCTTACCTTCTGCAGAAAGCTCACGAACGAACATATAAGCATCGTTAAGCTTTTTAACGGTTTTCTGCAGGTCGATAATGTAAATTCCGTTACGCTCAGTGAAGATGTACTGAGCCATTTTGGGGTTCCAGCGTCTGGTAAGGTGGCCGAAATGAACACCTGCTTCAAGAAGCTGTTTCATTGATACTACTGACATTTTATTTCCTCCTTCAGGTTTTACCTCTGCCCCGCAAGACCGCCTTTTTAACTTAAAAATTTGGCACCCTCAGAACGGGACATGCGTATTTTTAGGCCGTGGAGCCATCAGTACACTCCACAGCCTTAAGATTATACCACAAAGTAACCAGAAAAGCAAGTGTTAATTTTTACTAAATCGCCATTAATTTACTGTGTTGTTCCTAAACATATTGCCAAGCTCCAGGCGCAGTGCCTTGTGCTCTTCCTTTTCCAGCACAAAGTCGGATTTCAAAACGACCTCGGCAGCTTTGCCCGCTTCGCGCAGAACATCCATATCTGTGGTTAGATCGGCAATTTTGAAAAGGGGCAATCCATGCTGTCGATTGCCTAAAAAATCACCCGGGCCGCGAAGCTTCAAATCCTCATCGGCAATTTTAAAACCATCGGTAGTGGCGCACATAATTTTAAATCTACGGGTGGCCTCGTCGCCCTTAGCATCGGAAATCAGAACACAATAAGATTCTTCACTTCCTCTGCCCACTCTTCCCCTTAACTGATGGAGCTGAGAAAGGCCAAAACGTTCAGCATTTTCTATTACCATTACGGTGGCGTTCGGCACGTCCACACCCACTTCTACCACCGTGGTGGCAACAAGCAGGCGGGTCTTCCCTTCTAAAAATGCGCGCATTGCCTGCTCTTTTTCCTTAGGCTTTAGCTTTCCGTGAAGAAGCCCGATGCTGTAGTCACTAAATTCGCCATTCTTCAGCTTTTCATAGTATTCCTTGGCGGGGGCAATATCGCTTTCACCCTCTTCAACCAAGGGGCAGACAATGTAGGCACTATGACCATCGTTAATATGTTTTTTGATAAAATTGTATATCCGCGGACGCATACCTGTTTCTACTCTATAAGTTTTTATGGGTTTTCTGCCGCGCGGCGGAGCCGCTAATACACTTATATCCAATTCACCGTAAAGAATCAAAGCAAGTGTTCTCGGAATTGGGGTTGCCGACATAACAAGCACGTGGGGAGCTGTGCCTTTATCGGCCAAAGCTGCCCTTTGCATAACTCCGAAGCGGTGCTGCTCGTCGGTTACAACAAGCCCTAATTTTTGGAAATCAACATCGCCTTGGATAAGCGCTTGGGTTCCCACGACAACCTGAACCTCGCCACGACTTATAGCAGCTTTTATTGTTTCCTTATTTTTCTTAGTGGTACTGCCAATAAGCAGTTCTACCCGTATATCGGTGTTATGGAACATACTTTTAAGTGTTTTATAATGCTGTTCGGCTAATATCTCGGTGGGGGCCATTAACGCCGATTGCATACCGTTTAAGGCGGCTGAGTGCATAAGTGCCGCCGCAACGGCGGTTTTGCCTGAACCCACGTCGCCCTGTAAAAGACGGTTCATTTGGCGGGCACTCATCATATCCTTTGCGCACTCGGTAATGGCAGAGGTTTGCGAATCGGTAAGCGTAAAGGGTAAGGCCTTTTGGAAATCTTCGAGATACAAATTTTGAAGCCTTATGCCGCTTCGCTTTTGGTTGCCGCTTTTAAGCCTTGCAATACCTATGCGGAAAAGGAATAACTCTTCGAAAATCAGCCTTTCACGAGCTTTTTCAAGAGCTTCCATACTTTTGGGGAAATGTATATTTTCCAGCGCGTATTTCAAATCACACAAGCCACGCTCTTTCAGGATATTTCCCGGTATTGGGTCGACCGGTATAAACTCAAGTGCGTTTTTTACCACCTTGCGAATGTTAGATTGATAAAGCCCGGCGGTGGTGGAATAAATAGGGGTTATGGCGGCATTATCTACAGCAACAATTTCAGGTGAAGTCATTTCTCGACAACCTGCCATACCTAAAATTTTTCCGTAGAAAATGTAGGTTTCACCCCTTTTCAGCTTATCGGCCAAAAAGCGGTTATTAAAAATGGTGACCTGCAAAAGTGCGGTTTCGTCGGTGGCGGCAAACTTATACACCGTCATATTCTTTCTGATATATTGCTCGCTGATGGGGGTTACTATTCGACATTTTACGGCACAGGTACTGCCGCAAATTGCAGAATAAAGCTCTTTAATATTGGAATAATCCACATAATCTCTGGGGTAATATCTTAACAAATCCTCAACTGTATAAACAGAAAGCTTTTTAAAATCGGCGGCACGCTTTTCGCCAACACCCTTTATATACTGAATATCGCGCACTTTTGTCACCTCTTTTCATATAATTTGAATTCGGCTATTTTTCAATAACACCCAAGGATTCGTGGAATATTTCGCCCTTAAGCACCTTTCTTTGCACCTCTGCAGCAAAAGGGTTAATCGGAGCCGCGGTTTTAAGCTTTCGCTCGGTCATATCCCAAGACCAGATATACTTGATTAAAGCGTTGCTGTCATCTTCTGCCACCACATCAAAAAGCCCTGCAAATTTAAGAATATTACTGCTTTCGGGTAACACTTCTCTCAGCTTTGAGTCCAACAGCCAAGAGTGACAGGTGAAGTATTTAAACCTGTATTCGGGAAAGAATTTTTGGAAGAAATCCTTTGCCATTTTAATGGATTTATCGCATTCGTCTACAGATAATTTACCATCGGCAGGAATGTGAATCTCCATAATGGAGTCACCCTTTTTCAGGCCGTATTTCGGGATATCAAATTCCGAGCCTGCCATACGATACTGCAACCTGCCAACCTTGAAAAGCTGACCCGATAAATGCAGTTTTAACCAATGCAACTCGCCAAGATACAGCCTGCCCTTAATATCGGAATAGGTTTCGCACCATCTGACAATATCCTTTAAGGTGTCTATAAGAATTTCCTCGGGAATACCCTTCTCGGCATAAAATTCGGATAAACTTTCGCAAAAATAAAGATAGGTTAAAAGATTTCTTCCTCCACATTTGCCGTTTACTGGATACTCCTCTAAGGTTACCGTATCAGAGATTTTTATATGCTCTAAATATTCTTGGAAATCCCTGTCAAATTCCCCCGAAAAGCCCAGTTTTTTGTACCATTTTTTAATAATAACTTCTACCTCAGGGTTCACGGGACTCCAGGCGTGGGAGTTATCGGTTTGAGGGGCGGCAGATTTATGGCACTCCTCTGAAACTCCAAGGAACCGCATAAGGTTATCGTGATACATAAGCCTGCGGTTTTCTCTGCTTACACCCAGCTCGTCCATTATTTCCTTATCGATTTTCAACCAATTAGAGGTCCATTCAACCCTATATGAATTTGCACTGGCATCTGTACCGAAAAACAGATTATGCCCTACGTCGTAGCCTATGGTAAAGAGCTTTGAGAGCAGCTCTTTACGGTATATTTCGGGGGTGCCGGGAGTAATGTCAAGGAACATTTCGGCGGTGTTTTTACGATTTAAAGCATTTAAAAATTTGCCATACATTGCTATACATTCGTCAATCCAGGGCCAGGAGCAATGCCCCATTGAAAACCTTAAGCCCTTGATATCTATTAGCGATTCCCAATTAAGCGGACGATTAAAATTCGAAGAGACCTCTCCGTCCCAAAGAATGCCGGAATGGAAAAATACAGGCTTGTTAAGGCTTGCAATTTCTTTGAGTATTTTAATGCAACGGTCTTCGTAAATATAAAAATTATTACAGATTATTTTAAAGCCCATAACACCGCTATTTACTGCGGTATGTATGTTTTCAATAATGTTTTCTTCATCAGGGTGTATCCAAAGAATCGGAAAAAGTCTATCTTCGTATCCATGTGTCCAGTCTAAAAGATTACTAAGTCTTTCCGGAAAATCAAGCCCTGTTTCATAATTAATTTCGCGAGGACGAATCGAAAAAAGGCAACCGCCGTATACCCCCGCATCATTCATTTTTCTTAGTATACCTGAAGGGTCAGGTTTTCCTTGCCTAATATGTATATGCATATCATAAATTTTCATACGACCGCCTCCAAAACTTGGAATGTATTTATATTATATAACAATAAATACACGATTTCAATGAAAAGTAGCAAAATAAAAACTGCCACACGAAAAAGTGCAGCAGTTTTAAATTATAATTATTCAACAGAAATTAAGAAGTAATATACAGGCTGACCACCATCGATAAGGGTAACCTCTATATTAGAGCCAAGCTTTGCAGCTACGGCTGCACGGATTCTTTCGGCCTTCATAGAATCCACCTTGTCACCGTGAATAAGGGTAACATACATTGTTTCCTTATTTGTAAGGGATTTGGTAAGCTTAACAACGGTTTTTTCCAAATCTGTATCGGTAAATGAGATTTTGCCGTTTGCGATTGCCAAAAGCTCACCCTTCTGGATTTTGTGACCGTCGTAATCGCTG
Organism: Acutalibacteraceae bacterium; assembly: GCA_045546235.1. Classification (GTDB taxonomy): domain Bacteria; phylum Bacillota; class Clostridia; order Oscillospirales; family Acutalibacteraceae; genus UMGS1532. The sequence continues at coordinate 1,113 of JAZQCL010000021.1, read as the reverse complement.
TTACGTGCGGCATAGGTGATTTGACCTGTGCTTACCTTTTCGTAGGCTTGACGCATTGCAATTGCATTTTGCTTATAGCTTTTATCAGGGTCGAAGGCAAGCATTGCCGAAATTCCCTGAGGAATGGTGCGGGTCTGCAACACAATTACACGTCTGGTTGCCAAGGGCACTGCCTGCTCGGCTGCCATAATAATATTTTTATTATTAGGCAGAACGAAAACGGTTTCGGCAGGAGTAAGCTCGATTGCCTTTAAGATATCGTCGGTACTGGGGTTCATAGTCTGACCGCCGCTAACGATGGTATCTACTCCTACGTCGCGGAACAGTTCGTCAAGACCTTTACCAACGCTTACAGATACAAAACCGAAGGGATTTTCCTGAGGAGCTGGGGTGTAAACCTCGGTTTTTTCAAGATTTTCGGTAGGTTTAGGCTCCTTAGCGTCGTGCTTGGCGCGCTCGTGCTGGTCGCGCATATTTTCAACCTTCATATTAGTAAGCTGACCAAAGGTAAGACCCTTTTCAAAAGCATTACCCGGATGGTCGGTATGAACATGAACCTTAATAATCTCTTCATCGTCTACAACAACAACGCAATCACCGATTGTTTCAAGATAAGCACGGAGCTCTGACGGGTCAGACTCCTGCGATTCTCTTTTAACAATAAACTCGGTACAATAAGTGAATGTAATTTCACCCTCGTATTCGGCTGCGGCGTTAACAGACTCACTGCTTTCTACATCAGATTCAGCTTGTGCACCTGCGGCAGGAATAATTGTGTTATTGCTGAGCACGGAATACATACCCTCTAAAATAACCAATAAGCCCTTACCACCTGCGTCTACAACGCCTGCTTTTTTTAGAACAGGCAAAATTTCAGGAGTTTTCTGCAAGGCATCCCTTGCACCCTCTATTGCTGCGGCAAAGCATTCTAAATCGTTATTACCTGCTTTAACAGCCTTGCGGGCATACTCAGCAGCAACACGGACTACGGTAAGTATTGTGCCCTCGGTGGGCTTCATAACCGCCTTATACGCGGCCTCCATACCCAGAGTCAGCGCCTGCGCCAGATCGGCACCGTCCGCTACGTCCTTGCCCTTCAGACCCTTGGAGAAG
>JAZQCL010000020.1:0-12825 GCA_045546235.1 Acutalibacteraceae bacterium | reverse complement strand
TTTACAAACCTTACAGGTTTTGGGTGCGGTACAGGTGGCTGCAGCGTAGCTGTGGCTTACCTTAGCAATGGCTTCTGTCTTTGTAGCGGTGTTACATACGGTACAGGTGTAGGTTTTAACGCCTGCAGCGGTACAGGTAGCCTTCTTGGTAACAACGCCTGCGTTCCAAGAGTGATTCTCGGTGGCAGGAATAACTGTATTCTCGTTCTGTACAGCGGTACAGCTGTCGTTAGTACAAGCCTCGTGCTTAGTGCCGGCTACTCCACAGTTTTCGGGTTGGTCGATTACCCAGCCCCATACGTGTTCGCCGGTGTAAATGGCTTTGTAAGAAGCATCTTTAAATATAGGCATATCGTAGGTGTTGTTCCAATAACGCTGTTCACCAAGTATCGTTCTACCCTTGGTAGCTCCGTCTACTGTGGGGATAAGGCCTTCAATTTCTGTAAGTTCTTCAGGAGAAAGGGTGTCCTTTAAACTGCAGCCAAGGGGAACTGATACACTCTTTAAATACTTGCCGTCGTTATCGTTAAAGGTAACTGTGCATTTGTAAGAACCTTCGGTGAATACTCTGAACTCAGATAAATCAACACGGGTATATCCGCTTGAGGTACCGGCATCGTAAACCACCCAAGCTAAATATTTACCGCTCGGCACTTCGTCGCCTGTAAAGTTAATATACTGTGCATTTGGCCAGAATACTCTTTGTTGACCTATCTTGGTGGTTGTATATACTGAATTCTCCCAATCGTAATACCATTGCGTTGTAGTGGTATTGAATTGTCCTAATTCCTGGTCATAAGCGAATACCTTATTGTATTCCTCAAATAGGTCATCCTTAGAATCGGAAACGTAAATCTCATAGCTTCTTGAACAATAATTTTTGTTGCTCGCACCACCGCTGGCAATAAGTATGGAGTTGATATCGGTTTTGCCGTTCATTTCGTAAACTAGCATACCTACGGGAACTTCGCCGAGGGTTACTTTACCATCTTTAATTGCGGCCAGTAATGTTTCGTTACCCTTTGAGCCAGGCCAGTAAACCTCGCTGCCGATGGTCGTGCCTTGGTAATTCACACCGTCTGCCTTTAATTTATAAGCCATGGTATGAATAATTCCGTCACGAGCTGTAGAATTTACAGTAGTAAGAGGAGTGCTGTAAATATCATAACTGTAGTCGCCTGTGGCTTCGTCTTTGAGATAGCCTACGTTTCCGCATAGCAATTTACCCGAAACGTCGGTGTGGCTGTTTATAATATTGGTAAATGCTTCCTGTGTAAGCTCGGTGTTTTGGGCAGTGGCGGTGTAGCCGTAACTGGAAGCGGTAGCGTGGTTAAGTCCGCTGATTTCGTGCTCTTCGCCCAATACCTTACCGGAAGTATCTTCTGACTCGTTTTTGTTGAAATAAATTACCTCGTCGTATTCAGGCATAAAGGCTTTTTCATTTGAGCAGTAGGCACGCATTACAATACAATCGTCGTAGATAAAGGTGTAGTATGCGCCACCGCCAACATATCCGGTGCTGGATCTATTTACAAAGGTAGAGGGAATTTCAAGCCAAGTGAAGCCCCCCATTTCCTGTATATCATTAGAGCCGAAGCTATAGTGGGTGTCACCGGTTACCATAAATACATTCTTATGCTTGGCAAGCGTGGCTGAAAAGGCGGCAGATATGCGGCTTGGACCATAGTGCATAAGCACAAATATAGGCTTGCCGTCTTTTTCTGCATAGGTGAGAGTGCTGTCTAACCAGCTCAACTGTTCTGAGGTGATGTTAAGCGTGAGGTTTCTGGAGGAATCCTCAAATTCATTGGTTGCAATATAGTGAGCGTTGCCATCGGTTACGTAATAGTAGGTTTTGGTGAGAATTCCGTTTTCGTCAACTATATTTTTGTTTGGTTCTAAGGTTGGGTCTATATAAGCCGAGGCATTTATCATAAAGTCGCTTTGGTCAACGGCGGTAGTGTCGGCGGCACCAACGTTGCCGGGGTGGGTGTATTGGTGGTTGCCCACACAAACAGCGGTTGTGGCTCCCTCAACCTTATCGAGAAATTCTGTTTTAACGATATCGAAATATGCTCCGTCGCCGTAGTCGATGCGGTTCTCGTCGTAGTCACCCGCATTGATAAGGGTGGTTGCGGGGTAGGGGAGATGTTTGGCGGCGTCCAATACATTAACGAAGTATTCGTTGTTGTTAGTTTGTCCGGTGCCCGCATGGGTGTCGGAAGTCATAATCACAACCTGGTTGGGTTTGTTGCCCATAAGGAAGGTGTTGTAGGTGTTGAAAAGCTCGTTGTAAGCCGCCTCATAGTCGCTGATGCTTCCTGTATCCAGCTCGGCTTTAGCTGTGGCAATAATACCGGCCATATCATTAATATCGCAGGCATCGAAGCGACTGCCAATTTTGGCTTCAAAAAGAGTGTTCTTTATATCGTTTATAAGTTTTGCATAATTAGCTTTGTTGTAAATAGCGCCAACCTGCTGGGCAGTTAAAGAGGAATCAAAGAACATCAGCTCATCAAAGTCGGAGTTCTGTACGCCGTACTGTCCTAAAATATCCGCACCTATCGTAAATACGTTGCCGTTCGAAAGGCTTCCCTGAAGGGCAGAAATGCTTTGGGTCGCGGTTAAGGTGTTGTCTACATAGAAGTATGCTTTGCCTGCTGTTCTGTCAACCGAAACCACCACATTATGCCAACGGGTGTCGGTTACATTTTGCAAGTTTTTAATTTGGTATTTGTTGGACACGGTGTAGGTTGTTGTGCCGTCGGAAATACTGTATGTGGCATAGAGGTTGCGGTGTAGATTCAGTACGGAAAGACCCTTGTTTCCGGCAACTGATGTGTCGGTGTTGGAAACAATTACACCGCCGTAGGTTCCTGCATAGTCATCAAAACCATCCCAAGTGGCGGTTTTGGCAACAGCGGGTGGTCTTACGGTATTCTCTCTGTACCAAAAAGAGAAGGCATAGCTTTCCGACATATCTGCACCGGAGAACTTGATATACTGTGTAGCGGTTTTGCCGTAGATGTTTTGGATATTAACGGCTTTGCCGCCATCTATACCTTCAACGTATGTGACGTCGCCTATAATTTCGCCGTTGTTAAGGCCTCCGTCTATTGTGTTGTCTGCGTTCTTTTCATCGAAGTCTACATATAATAGTGCAGAACCCTCGGGGATTTCTTGCGGTGCTTCAGCTGTTGAAAACATCGCCGTATTGCTTGCTAATAATGCAATACTTAAAATGAATGACAATACTTTTTTGACTCGTTTCATAAAATTTTTCCTTTCTTTAACTGAGATTTACGAAAAATGAGTAAAACTCAATATATTTTTACAAGATGAGTATACACCAAATTTCCATTAAAGTCAATTGAATTCAATATAAATCTTTTGTGTTTTTTTAAGAAGTTTTCCGGCAAAAAAGATTTATAAAAAATTACCCGAAAGCGCCTAAGGCTTTCGGGTAATTCCAATGTTTGTAATTAAGCTTTTTTACATTTTGCAGCTATTTGCTTTAAAGGTAGCATAACTAAAATTCCCACAATCATAAGGGCAAGCCATATTAGTATCAGCGGACCCCAACCGATTGAGTAAACGGCATTTGCAAACAGGGAAGATGCCGCGGCGGCCGCCATATAGCTTAGAAAATCTAAAAATCCTGTGGCGGTAGATACCATTCCTGTATCGAGAAGACTGGGGCAGTAGCGGCTCCACATCATAGAGTCGGCGGCGTTGGAGCACATTATAGCCCCTACCATAAAAATTATGTTGAGCACAGGGTGATTAAAAAGGAATGCTAATAGGAAAAATGTGGCCGAAAGTATAAACGCAAGCCGTATTGTCAGTTCCATATTTCTGCCTAAGCATTCATACACAAACACCGTAATAAAGGTGGTGGTAGAAATAACCGCGGTAGCAACCGTGAAAATAAGGGCGGATTTTTCCGTAGAATAACCCAAATACTGTGAAATATATGTTGGCAGCCAAAATACAACCGAGGTTCTTACAACACCTGTTATTATGGCAATAAAAGAGAAACGCACAATGTCTCTTTCAATAAGTAGCTTAATACTGCCGCCTTCCGCCTTGGGAATTCTAAATTTATTGTATTTTACAATGCCTCGTCTTTCAAAAGCCGTAAATACAAAATAGCAAACCAGTCCCATAACCAAAAGCACCGAGCTGCCTGTTAAAAACATAGAGTACCAGGTTAAGAAAGCCGCCAGCAACCCTGCAAGGGGAGAGCCGAAAAACGAAGAAAAGGTGTATCCCAAGCTGCAGCGGGTGGCATAAATCGGGTCGGTGTTTTCGGCCACAACTTTAGTCATAGGTCCGTATATCATAGAAAGAAAAAAACCTGTAGCACCATAGGCTGTGTAGAAAAAGGCAGGGGTCGCAGTAACGTGCGGAAACACAAGAAAGCAGATGCTTGCCAGCATAAGCCCGAAGCTTATCATGTACTTTGCTTTAATCTTATCTCCAATAAATCCATTAACAAGTTGCCCCACGGCATAGGTTATAAAGTAAACCGAAGAAAGAGTTCCGATTTGCCTTGTGTCCATAACCCCGTTTTTAATCATAGCCGGCGACACTGTGCTTAAAACATTTCGGGCTAAGTATACCGCAAGATACGATATGGAACACATTCCGCCCAAAAGTATTGCCCTTCTGGCATCTTTACTGATTTTCATTTAAAGCACCTCTGTTAACAAGTTGCTAAGATTTTTATTTGCCCCTTGCAATTTTAAAGCTTTCGATATAAAACCTAAGCGTATCAACAACTAATAGCTGCGAAATTCTGCGGTCGGTAACTCTGCCGCCGGTTGTAAGCTTGCTTGATATGCTGCGAAGCACATCGTCTGCCAGCATTGTTATAGGGGAGTGGGGGAAAGAGGTGATGGTGATTATATGTGCACCCTTGCTTTTTGCAATCTCCACCGCTTCCAATATCTCCTTTGTGTTGCCGCTTGAGGTAATTGCTATTACCGTGTCTTCACTGCTTAAAGAAGAGCAAGCCATTTTCGAAGCATAGGTATCGGCAATATAAACGGAATCGAACCCCATTTGAGTTAATGAATAATTAAAATCTTTGGCTACTACCCCCGAATAATAAACCCCCAACAACTGAATTTTGCGGGATTTCATTATATGCTGTGCGGCGCTGCTTAAAGCCTCTTCCGTGTTGCGGTCGAAGGTATTATTGTAGGTGGCTAAGGTTCTGTTGATGGTGTTTTGCATTGCAGCTTTAACACCTTCCGTGGCGTTGATGTTTGTATAAGGCTTGGATTTGTATTCCGAAAGGTCGGTGGCAATACGGAGCTTCAACTCGGTGAAACCACCACCTGTGAACTTCCTTGCAAAGTTGTTAAGACTACCTTCGGACACATTAATATCTTTGGAAATTTCTGCCATAGTTCTTTTTATGTAGTCTTTAGGCTCGTCAAGAATCGATATTGCAATGGTTTTCTCAACACGGCTGAGGGTGTCAAACTCGGCTTCTATTAACTGAAAAATATTTAAGCTCATACTGTTTCTCCTGTTCGTTAACTAATATTAAGTATAACTCAATTCTCTTCTTCGTGTCAATGTAAAATCGTCACTAATTGTTGTATTTTTTACACAATGAATCTTTTAAAAAATGGGGGTTTACATTTTCAAATCCTTGTGTTATAATACTCTTACCGTTTTCTATGCTGTGGGAGTATGCCGCAATGCGGACCACCTTTTTCCTACTGCTTGGTTTTCGGAATATATTTTAATTGAGGTGAAACGAAATGCAGACTAAAGACGTAAAGAACGCAATCATCGCTGAGTACGCTACTCACGAGGGTGACACTGGTTCTCCTGAGGTACAAATAGCTCTTCTTACCAACCGTATTAACGAGCTTACCGAGCACCTTAAGGTTCATAAGAACGACCACCACTCTCGTCGCGGCCTTCTCAAGATGGTAGGTCACAGACGTAACCTTTTGGCTTATCTCCAGAAGGTAGACATTGAAAGATACCGTTCAATCATTAAGAGACTTGGTATCCGTAAGTAATCTTGTTAGCTGGGCAGGCCGATTTTATATTCGGTCTGCCTCAAGTTATGTTTTGCACCCATTGCAAAGCGAAAATTATAGTTTGGGGAATTCGCAGTTTAGCGGTAAACCGAGTTTTTAAAACTGCTTAAAGATTGGGTTTATTGCTAACGGAACTCCTCAAAGCAAAAGTAAAAACGGAGGAAAATAAAATGTTTGAAAACTACAAGGTTTATGAAACCACACTTGCAGGCCGCCCCTTAAAGCTTGAAACAGGCAAAATGGCTCAGCTTGCAAATGCCGCAGTGCTTGCAAGCTACGGCGACACTTCTGTACTCTGTACAGTAACCGCATCCGCAAAGCCCAGAGAGGGTGTAGACTTCTTCCCCCTTTCTGTAGACTATGAAGAGAAAATGTATTCTGTAGGCAGAATCCCCGGCTCTTTCCAGCGCCGCGAGGGTAAGGCTGCCGACAAGGCAGTTCTGGCCGGCCGTTGTATCGACCGCCCCATTCGCCCCTTGTTCCCCAAGGATATGCGTAACGACTGCTCTGTTGTTGCAACCGTTATGTCTGTAGATCCCGACTGCTCTCCCGAAATTGCAGCAGCAATTGGTGTTTCCTGTGCCATTGCTATTTCCGATATTCCCTGGGCAGGCCCTATCTCCAGCGTGAACGTTGGCCTTGTTGATGGCGAGTTCGTTATCAACCCCACTTTGGAACAGCGTGCAAAAACCGAGCTTAACCTCACCGTTTCTTCCACCGAAGATTTGGTTGCTATGATTGAGGCCGGCGCTAACGAAATCCCCGACGACGTTATGTTCGACGCTATTATGAAGGGTCACGAGGTTAACCGTGAGGTTGTTAAGTTCATTAACTCCATCGTTGCTGAAATCGGTAAACCTAAGTTCGAGTTCCAGTCTAACGATCCCGATCCCGTAATCTTTAAGGAAATCGAAGATACTTACTACGAAGCTGTACAGAAGGCTCTCGATACCGACGATAAGCTGGTTCGCGACGCCGCTTTACTTCCTATCTATAACGAAGTTCACGAAAAGTACGACGCTCAGTTCGAGGGTCAGGAAGCCAAGCTCGACGAGATTATGTACCTTGTTCAGAAGCACGTTGTTCGTAACTGGCTTAAGAACGATAAGAAACGTGTTGATGGTCGTGGTATCGACGAAATCCGTCCTCTTAACGCTCAGGTTGATTTGCTTCCCCGTGTACACGGCTCGGGCCTTTTCACCAGAGGTCAGACCCAGGTTCTCTCTATTGCAACCCTCGCTTCTGTAAGCGATGCTCAGAAGCTCGATGGTCTCGACGAAGAAACCGAGAAGCGTTACATTCACCACTATAACTTCCCCTCTTACTCTGTTGGCGAAAGCAAGCCCAGCCGCGGCCCCGGCCGTCGTGAAATCGGTCACGGTGCATTGGCAGAGCGCGCACTCGTTCCCGTAATTCCCTCTGTTGAAGAGTTCCCCTATACCATCCGCGTTGTATCCGAGGTTCTTTCCTCTAACGGTTCCACCTCTCAGGGTTCTATCTGTGGTTCTACCCTGGCTCTTATGGCGGCAGGTGTTCCCATTAAGGCTCCCGTTGCAGGTATTTCCTGCGGCCTTATCACCGGCGACGAGGGTGTATATGGCGACTTTATGACTATGGTTGATATCCAGGGTCTTGAAGATTTCTATGGCGATATGGACTTTAAGGTAGCAGGTACTAAGTCCGGTATCACCGCTATCCAGATGGACTTAAAGGTTCACGGTCTTACCCCCGAAATCATTAAAGAAGCTTTAGCTAAAACCCACAAAGCCCGTGACTATATCCTCGACGAAGTAATGCTTAAGTGTATTGCCGAGCCCAGAGCCGAGCTTTCTCCCTATGCTCCCAAAATGCTCACCACCGTTATCGATCCCCAGAAGATTGGCGACGTTATCGGTAAGCAGGGCAAGATTATCCAGTCTATTCAGGAGCAGTGCGAGTGTACCATCAACATTGAAGACGACGGTCACGTATTTATCTCCGGTCTCGACGTTGAAAAGGCTCAGCAGGCTGTTTCTATTGTTGAAACCATTGCCAAGGGTCCCGAAATCGGTGCTATCTACAACGGTAAGGTTACCCGTCTTATGACCTTCGGTGCTTTCGTTGAAATCGTTCCCGGTGTTGAAGGCCTTGTTCACATTAGCCGTCTCGATGTTAAGCGCGTTGAAAAGGTTGAGGATTGTGTAACCGTTGGCGACCAGGTAATGGTTAAGGTTGAGGAAATCGACGATCAGGGCAGACTTAACCTCTCCCGCCGTGCAGCTCTAGTTGAAATTAAGGGCTTAACCGTTGATGAAGATGCAAACGAGGACACCCGCTCCGAGCGTCCCCGCCGCGGCTTCAAAAACAGAAGATAATCAAAATCTTAAAGTTTAACCTTTCAGCTCTCCGAATTTTCGGGGAGCTGTTTTTATGTTAAGTTTCCGTGAATTTATAAAATATAAGTTGCAGTTGAGGGCGAAAGATGGTATTATATACTTGTAGTATTATGTAAAAGGGGGAGTGTGTGTGCCGCGACAGACCAAAAAGCAGATTACTGCATTAAAAGCAGTAGAGGCTTTAAAGCAAAAATATCCCGAAGCCAAATGCTCTCTCAACGCCGACACACCTTTTCAGCTACTTGTGGCAACAAGGCTTTCGGCACAGTGTACCGATGCACGCGTGAATATAGTAACACCCGCCCTTTTTGCGGCTTTGCCTACTCCCAAAGCCTTTGCCGAGGCCCCCGTTGAGGTTATAGAAAACTACATTAAAAGCTGTGGCCTTTATAAAACCAAGGCAAGGGATTTAAAGGCATTGGGTGAAACCCTTATGCTTAAATTTAAGGGTGAACTGCCAAAAACCTTAGAGGAATTAATCCGGCTTCCGGGCATTGGCAGAAAAACCGCCAATCTTATTTGCGGCGATGTTTACGGATTACCCGCTGTGGTGGCAGATACCCATTGTATCCGTATTTCGGCCAGGCTTGGGCTTACTGCAACCAAAGACCCAAAGGCGGTGGAAATGGCTCTGCGTAAAATTCTTCCACCCGAGGAATCTAACGATTTTTGCCATCGCATAGTGCTTCACGGAAGAGATACTTGCATAGCACGTGCTCCTAAATGTAACGAATGTGTGTGCCAAGAATTCTGCCCTAAAATTTTAAAAAAGTTATAGAGTGATTTAAAATGAATATCCTATGTATAGGTGATATTGTAGGAAACAGCGGCTGCGAGCTTTTGCGCCGCCGTCTTCCCGAACTAAAAAGAAAGCATAACGTAGATTTTTGCATTGTAAACGGCGAAAACTCTGCCGAAGGAAACGGCATCACACCCTATAGTGCCGAGCATATTTTTGCCAGTGGAGCCGATGTTATCACAGGCGGTAACCATACGCTTCGCCGCCGCGAGGTTTACGATATGTTAGAAGAGAACGAATTTCTTCTTCGCCCTGCCAATCTTCCCGACAATGTGCCGGGAAAAGGAATTTGTATTGCCGATTTAGGCTACACTAAAATTGCGGTAATTAATCTTTTGGGCACCGTGTATATGGATAGTGCCGACTGTCCCTTTCACTGCATCGACAAAATGGTGGAAAAGGCAAGAGAAGAGGGAGCGAAAACCATTATTGTGGATTTCCACGCCGAAGCCACTTCTGAAAAGCGGGCATTGGGAATTTACAGCGACGGTAAGGTGTCGGCGTTTTTCGGCACCCACACCCACGTGCAAACCAACGATTCTATGTTTTTGCCTGGGGGTACTGCCTACGTTACCGATATTGGTATGACGGGTCCGGTTAATTCCGTTCTGGGTGTTAAATCTGAAATAGTTATTACCCGAATGAAGGATAAAATCCCAGGTAGATTCCAGAATGCCGATGGCGAGGCTTCGCTTTCGGGGTGGTTGCTTTCGGTGGATAAAGGCGGCAAGGTAACAGAAACCGCCCTTATAAACATTATGTAAAAGAGGAATTTAGAATTGAAATTACGATTTATTGCTCTGGCGCTTTTAGTCACCTTTTTGCTTTCGGGCTGTGCCGGGCTTCAAAAGAAGAACAACAATCAAAGTTCTGCCCCTTCAGAGGTGATAAGTGAGGTTAAGGACGCCGCAGATACGCAGTATATAAGCGAGCGTTCAGGTGTTTCTGTGGCCTGTAGTGCTACCGACTCCTTCTGCCCTTATACCGCCGAAACCTCCCTTAACAGAGAACTTGGAACCCTTTTATACGATAGCTTAATTATTTTAGATAATAGCTTTTCTCCGCAAAAATCTTTGGCAAATGAAATAGAAATTAACAAAAAAACCGTTACCGTAACCATTAAGCCCACCACCTTTTGGGATGGCAGTTCGCTTACTTCCGACGATGTGGTTTACTGCGCCCAAAAGGCGATGAAATCTAAAACCCGATACGGCTACGCTCTGGAAGATGTAGAAACGGTTTCGGTCAGCGGTTCCCAAAAAATAATTTTTAATCTTTCTAAAGAAGACCCTTATTTTATCAATTGTCTTACCTTTCCGATTTATAAAAAGGGCACCGATAAAAAGCAAAGCAGCGATAATATTGAAATTCCGCCGATGGGCAGTGGAAGATATATTATAAACGACGAAAAAACCGAGCTTAAAGCTAACGCAAACTTCCACGCAGGCAAGCCAAAACTTGCAAAAATCAACCTTATAAACACCCCCGACGAAGATGCACTGCACCACAATCTTGAGGTGGGTAACATTTCGTATTACTATTCCGATTTATCCGATTGCAGCTTGCCCGGAATACGCGGAAAGTATCAGAGCATAAACTTAAACAACCTGGTGTTTTTAGGGGTGAATATGGAATCGGGTGTTATGTCTAACACAGCAATGCGTCAGGCTGTATCTGCCGCAATCGACCGTGGTACAGTAGCCGAAAAGGCTTATTACGGAAATGCAGTACCGGCTACAGGTGTATTTAATCCCGAATGGTGCGAGAAAGATTCCATTATGCAAACCACAGAAACTACGGTTAATGAAAATGTTTATCTTGCACATTTAGAAAAAATAGGTTATAATGTAAAGGATAATAGCGGTTATTATGTTAATTCCAAGGGCGAAAGGCTAACCTTAAAGCTGGTTTGCTATAAAGGTAACGAGTGGCGAACCGCAGCCGCCAAGATTATCAAAAGCGATTTGAAATCTGCCGGCATATTGGTTAAAATAGAAAATCTGTCTTGGGATGAATATAACAACGCTTTAAAAAATCGTTATTTTGATTTATATATAGCCGAGGTTGCAGTTGGTAACAATATGGATATTTCCGAATTAGTTACCAAGAAGGGAAGCGCAGCATACGGCGTGTATTATGAGCAAAATAAAGACAGTAAGAAAGATAAAGACAGCAAAGACGAAAGCAAAGAGTCTTCTTCTTCCTTGCCTTTAGCAGAATCCACAACCTCCTCCACAGCATCTAAAATTGAAGAGTCGGAGGAAATTAAGGAAGACTACGCTGGCGAAACGGCCGAAACAGTTAAAGAGTTTTATAAGGGAAACGCAACACTGCAACAGGTGGTAACAGCCTTTGCGAACGAGTTGCCTTTAATACCTGTTTGTTATCGCACAGGCGTTGTTAGCTATGCTGCCGAAATAAACAATATCACACCCTCTTACGGAGATGTTTTCGGCGGAATTGAAAACACATCAATTGGCAAAAAATAGCCTTTAATTTATTATTTAAGGAGGAAATTAGAATGATTTCATACGAGACCATAACAGGAACAGTTAGCTTCTCGAACGAATACCTTGCCAAGTTAATTGGTAATGCCGTACAGAATTGCTACGGCGTTGTAAAAATGGTGCCTAACAGAAAGCAAAAGGTATTTAATTTCTTGAATCGTGATAATTATATAGATAAGGGAATTACTGTTAAGGGTAACAGTAATAAAGCTGTTATCGATTTGCATATCGCTGTAATTTACGGCATTAATATTAATACAATTGCCAACAGCATAACAGAAGCTGTAAAATATGTAGTTAAAAGTGCAACAGGTATAAAAGTTACTAAGGTTACCGTTAGAGTAGACGATATTGTAACCGAATAATTGCTACAAAGGAGTGTCATATTTTGATTACAGGTAATACCCTGCGTGATGCGATAATTTCGGCTGCAAATAATATTGCTAACAATCGTCGCGCAGTAGATGAGCTTAACGTTTTCCCGGTGCCTGATGGCGATACCGGTACTAATATGTCAATGACCATTTCCAATGCCTCTAAAGAGGTAAGCCGTATGCAGAATGCAACGGTTGGAGAAGTGGCAGGTACCGTAGCTTCCGCGTTGCTTCGTGGTGCTCGTGGTAACTCAGGCGTTATACTTTCACTTATTTTCCGCGGCTTTGCCAAGGGCTTTAAGGATTGTGAAGAAGCAGGCGCAAACGAAATAGCTAAGGCTTTTGAAATGGGCACAGATGCTGCATATAAGGCGGTTATGAAGCCTGCGGAAGGTACCATCCTCACCGTGGCAAGACTGGCAGCCGGCAGAGCGCTGGAAGCTTCGAAAGAAAACAACTATTTCGAATTTGTCCACGAGGCAGCTATTGAAGAGGCGAAAAAGGCCTTGGCCAATACCGTCAATCAGAACCCGGTGCTGAAAAAGGCCGGTGTTGTGGATGCCGGCGGTAAGGGTTGGGTGGTTGCTTTGGAGGCTATGCTGTCCGCCCTGCGGGGTGAGGACATCGTTGCTCCCGAGTCTACCGGCGAGGAGACCGGTGAGCAGGCTTCTTTCAGCGATTTTGATACCGAAGGGATCAACTTCACCT
>JAZQCL010000019.1:0-19231 GCA_045546235.1 Acutalibacteraceae bacterium | reverse complement strand
CTGTCATACTTGCGATAAAATCTACAACAATTTCATTTGAATCTGAGATAATTCTTCTTGAATTGTTTTCCCTATAGCAATTACCTAAAATAGCATCATTTAAGTGATGCTTGAATACGGGTGATTTATAGTTCTTATTTTCAACATCATCGAGCAGTTTGTTATATAATTCTTCCATCAAAGGTTGAATTATATTGTAATAAGGCTCATTTAAACTATCATCACAATAAATTGTATAGTTTTCCTTAATCAAGTCTTCAAAATCATCAAAAACCTCTTTATCCATATTAAGTGTGGGGGAATTGATACTATTCTTAATTAAGTTTATTATTAAGTTAGAAATTATATCGCTATTACGAACGCCTATAAGTCTTTTTTCTTTAAACTTCTCTTTGGTTATCATTCCGGCACGTAACATATCCTGTCTATCCTTGCCAGCATAGGCTATTCTATCGCTAATTCTAACCACACAACCTTCTAATGTATTTGGGCGTAGTTTTTTGTGATAGTTGTTATCTAAATAGCAGCACTCTAAAATTTCATCAAACTCTTCGAAAGACTCCAATTCAGATGGGCGATATTCTTTATAACCTTTCTCACCGTTATGAGAAAGTATACCGCTTAATGTTTGCAATGAGATATTAGTTCCTAAAACATATCGATAAAGCCTTGCACTGTGCACATTATGATTAAAGTAACGTATTGGCTTGCCAGTCTTTTTGCAGCCTTCTTGATAACATTTGCTTAAAAATTCTTCACCTTTATGACCAAAAGGAGTATGTCCCATATCATGACCCAAAGCTATTGCTTCAATCAAATCAAGGTTAAGGTTTAACGCTCGTCCAATTGTTCTAGCAATTTTTGAAACAAATTGTACATGTAGTGCTCTGCGCGTAATATCATCATTCTTATAAAAGGAGAAAACTTGAGTTTTATCAAAGTAACGATTATATAACGGACTGTGTATTATACAATCAGTATCATATGAATATTGTGGTCTTATGATATCATAGCGTGGCTTTTTCAATCTAACCGCATCGCAATTTTTCGAGGCATATTTAGATAATTTATCATCATTAACTGAATTAATACTCTCTAAATATTTCTTTTCAGATGCAGTAAATTCAAAGAAATTGCTCATATAAAACTCCTTTATAAAATTGACATTAATGCTTTAAAATAAATTTATCAAACTCAATCATTACTATATTTGTTTTTATTTTTAAGTGATGCTAAACTAATTATATTTGAATGCGCCAATGTGCCCGATGGTAGATCAAGCAAAAATTCCACTTCTATCGGATTTATTGATAATCCATAACTTGCAGAAAGTTCATCCATAAATTGTGTCGGAGTAAAAACATTTTCTTGAAGTAACATTATGATTGCCGTTTTTAGAAGTGCCGGCGAAGCGGTTATTAAAATATCATCTAACGGTTCTTCTTTACGCTGACCTCTTCGTTGCATCGTTCTCATCAAATTTTGATATTCTTCAGTAGTTAATACACCTAATTTTTCTGCTCTTCTTATCATTGCAGCGATTGAAACTTTCCACTTCTTCTTTAATTGTTTATAAAACAATAACGATGGAGGACCTTGCATAGCATCATACTTAAATGTTTCTTCAGGCAGTAAAAAGGCAGCAGCAAAATCGTTAGCTTGCCGTTCTCGAATTTTAAACACCTCTTTTGAAAGATCGTCTATATCCTCGCTCCACTCATGCAAACAAATATGGCCTAGTTCATGAGCTATGTCAAAATGAATACGAGATGCGGAGGTTTTATTATTTGAATATGCAATTAAATATGTCGGTGCATCAGGTGAATTAACACATGTACTAAAAGCGTCTACATCATCAGAGCTTGTATTGAAAGATGTCACCAATATACCGTGTTGTTCTACAATCGAAACCAAATTATCTATAGGACCATTTCCTAATCCCCATTGTAATCTCAATGCTTTTGCTGCCTCTTCTGGAGTGACATCATTGTCACATATAAAAGAGCTGTATTCGGGGAAATTTATATAATCCTGCAGAAAAATATAAACCTGCGAAAGAAACTCCATCTTAACCATTTGTTCGCTTCTATATTTTTTGTTTGTTGTAAGCAATGAACGAAAGTATACAGTTCCTGATAAATTATCTGATGTCTCCTCAAAAAAGTAATTAATTGGGAAATTTAAAGCATTTGCGATTTTTTTGACTATAATCTCATCAGTGGGCCTACTTTTTGAAATTTCATACATAGATAATGTTTGACGTTGCATTTGAACACGTTCTGCTAATTCCGCTACTGTCAAACCTCTATAAATACGTGCTTTTTTTAAGCGCTCACCATTAAAAATTTTATTCATAATTGTAACAACCTTTTATAAATTAGTGTTGAAATTAGATAATGTAAGATATACACCTCAACAGAGCACTAAGAAATTTCGTCTTGTTTTTGTAAATCTTTGTTATCATATGATATATTAGCATTACTGCCCTTTCTTTCAAACGCAGAAGTCTTAAATGTTAATCCGCGATTGGGCTGATTTACAGGTGACTCTAAATCATCTACTTTTTCAACTATAGTACTTGTGGAACCTTCAATAAAGGAACTCCAATTTTGTTCGCTATGCTCAGCAATCTCAAGCGTTGGTGTAACCATAATGGACCGAATGCTAGTCAATTGATAACCAACCGTGTCAAATAAAATTAAAATATGATTTCTTACTAAGTCTCTATCGCTACCCAAATCATTTAATAAATTACCAACTAGTTCTACAAGTTTTTCTTCATCACTAAAACTATGTGGTAAAAAGCTATATTGTTGGCTAGCAGCAACAAGATCTTTATTAAATTGCTTAGCTAACATATCAACATAATGCATTTGTTTTCGATTCCTTTGACGTCTACAAAGTTCAGAAAAACGCTTTTCTCTCATGAGAGTAAAAATACATTCTGTTGTCTTTTCAAAAACAACAACCATTTGCCACGGTCCTCTGTGTCCTTTTACAACTGTGCAATCTTCAGCGTTTAAGGTTTTTATTAAACTTGTGTTTAGAAAATCCCATATTCTCGAAGGCACACTATTAGTTGTTTCGAGTTCGTTTTGTCTAATATCGGCCTTTATATCATCACCGACTGCATCTTCAACACAGCGAACAATTTTTTCTATTACATTATTTGGAATATTATTTATTGCGTGCATTTGGCACCTCCATATTTATTTGTGACATAATTATAGGCGTTTTAATAAAAAATGTCAAGTATTTTTTAAAAATTTCCTCGTATCTATGTTTTTCTTTAGGTATGATAATATAATATCGTGATTTTACAATGAACAGCAAATAATTTATTCACGAAAATTTTGAGAGGAGATTTATTATAACAGATGTATATTCTATCCGTTAGGTCATACTCTTAAATTAAGAACCCCCACCTTTGCGATTTGCAGAGGCGGGGTTGTGTTATATTATCAGTCAATATTAATCTCTCAATATCTGATTTGTAATTATTTAATTGCTTGATAACGATTGATTACAAAATCAACAATTACCTGAGATTTCACTTTCATATTAAGTTTGCTAATGATTTTTTTAATCATTTGCTCGGTGACTTTTGGTATATATTCTTTAAACTCAGGATAGTTTTCCATTAGTTCATTAAAGAGCGTGATTAGTAAGACGTTTGTTGATTTGCTTGTGGGATATCCACGTGCAATAAGTGCCATATTGTTATCAAAGTTGGGTGCGAGTTCCAAAAGCTCACCGGTTTTCACATCACGCATTAAGCCGAAGTTTCCGGTGTGTCTGTCAGGGTTAGCGGTTATAGTGTCAAGGAAAATCATTTTAATATAGTCAGGGATTGCTTTGGGACAGAGTTCCTTCAGCTTTTCAACAACCTTAATGTAATCTTCCTCGTCACCCATAAACGAAGATGCGGGTTCAAATATAACCTTTGCCGAATCGGTAAAATCAAGCGATTTAACGCATTTATCTCCCTTTTCGTAATGAGCCATATTCATCTGGAGTGCCTTACCCAACTCATATACAAAAAGCTCCGAAAACTGTTCCTTTTGGTTAGCAGACTTGTAAATCCACCATTTGTTGTCTTTTAACTTCCAACACTTTTCAAAGCTACCGATATTGGTAAGCTCGGGTGTTTTGGTATCCTTACGCTTTGCGGCAGAATTAAAGCTTGAATAAAGTCCACGTAAAGCCAGATTGGAGAAATAGTCTTTATTAAAGCGAACATCTTGGTATTTTAAATCACTGCCGATAGCCCTAACCCAATAAGTATCGGTAATGGTTGCGGCGTTAACGTGAAGTACGGTTGAAACATCGTCTTTTTCGGCAAGTCTTAATGCCTTTTTAAGTAGGCGCGAATTCGCTCTGTGCGAGTCGATAGCTCTTGTCTCAAGCCAAGACTTTGCATCATTTACACGCTTTAAATGTAAAGGCAACAAATCATTGTTCAAAACTTTAAGCTCGTTATCTTTCCAAACAGCAACAACTGTATCACGGCTCAAAATCTCAAAATCCTTCATAAACTTTTCTCCTTTCTTTATTTTTAATATATTATACACGATTTTATTTTAAAATTCAACTGCAAAGCATTTTATTATTTCAAAATGGCGAAAACCCGCTTAAATAGCGGGTTTTCTAAGGTTTTTATATTGAAATTTCACGGCAGTTTTGGACCTAATCTATAATGATTGTAATTTGTTGAAACGCCAAAATGCGTTTCAACAAGCCGAGTTATCGGCTTTAACAAAATTGAAATTCGATTTTTAATTTTGCATAACAATCATTGCAATGGCTATATTCAAATTTTCTTTGAAAATTTGTTGTCAAATCTATGATTTGGCACCGAAACAGTGCGGTTGCACTGTTTCAAAAAATATAGCCATTATAGTATTAGTTAACCTGCCGTGGCCTAACATTAACTTCAATATTTTCAAAATTTTTTATTTTTTAGACAATATATTGAACATAAAGTATAAGTATACATAAAGCAAGAAGAATAAATTATTTAAATATATCAAGATTGAATAATACACCAATTTATCTTAATAATTGATGTTCATACCATTTAAATACCTTTACTATGCATAAATTTCATTATAATTGTTGAAATGACAATTATAATGCGATATAATATAGGAAAATATTGTAAAATTGTGAGGTATTAACATGAAAAATGTTCCTGTATATTTCTATTATCTTAATGTCACATACAGTCGTTCACCATCAAATTTGAACGAATACACTTTTAATGATTTTTTATCAGAGTTCAACACATTCCTTAATGATTTAATTGCCAAAAATTTGGTAGATATAAAATATGATTTTCATAGGGATGAGAAAATTATATGGATAGATAGTTTTAATGATTTAGGCAACGGCAGCTATGATATTATTTTTAAGACAGCTAAATACAATCATCGTCGAGATGTAATCGATACTGCTAGTATGACCTCCCGTGGAGTGATAAAAGGTCTAAATGATGGAGATGAAGAAAAAACACATATTTGTATACGATATGTAAACGGTCAAAACAAATTCATATGTATTCACGAAAATAATTATTACGGCGTTGGTATTGGAAAAATCATTCAATATTTGAATACTATGCTTCATGCGTATCGTGATGAATATAACAAAGAAGTAGTTTGGGTATTAAGTTCGGAAATTATGCCGGCAGATAACTTTTTAACAGAATTAAGCAGGTTAAATAAGATTTCTTTATTAACCTTAACCGTAGACAAAAATAGTGTTGGCGATGAATTTGTTGCTCTTTCAGGTCGCGAAGATATACGCGAAACTGTAGATATTTCCATACGCAAAATCAAACGAAATATTAATATCCCACATAATTTAGTTGCTGATTACTACAACAGTATGCAAGACAACAGTGTTGTAAAACGCATCGTTGTTGATGGAAAAAATGAGTCTGGACCTTTTAGACTCGACACTGAGTTAATTAAGAAAAAACAGTGCTTGAATGTTGAGACAACGGCATTAAATGAAGTTTCTTCAGAGCATTTTTTTGCGCAAGCTCAAATTGCAATTGACTCTATGAGGTGAAAATTGTGAAAAAATCCTTTTTACCTATTTGGGATTATATTTATACCAATAAGAAATCATGGAAGAAAATATTATATCCGATCATAATTGCACTCATTGCCTTATTTTGTGCTTTATTGTTCAATATGAAAAAATCAATAGATTTAAGTTCATATTTTTCTCAATTTATCGATTCACAAATAAGCATCATCGCTATACTTATTTCTTTTTCAATAGCAATCATAACTATCTTAGTGACCACCGATAATTCAAACATTCAACTGCTTAAAAGAAAAAAAGCTAAGGATAAAAATTTTAGGCCTATAAAAAGGAAAAATAAAACAATAGAAAAATTAAGTCTATTTCAGGTATTATTGTCAAACGTAACTTATGGCGCATTGATACAAATCATCTATTTGATTTTGCTGTTAGTTGAATCTTTTGTTTGTAACGTAATCGAAATTATTTATTTGAAATATATGTGTTGTATTAATATTTTCTTCGTATTACATATACTGTTCATACTATATGAAGCTGTTGTAAACATATATTTTACCTTTTGGAAAGAACCTAAAAAAGATGATAACTGTATCGAACCTATAGATTAGTACTTTATATTGACATTACATTCAAAAATAAGTATAATATGTATGTAAGCTATGTTGCGAACACACGGGGAGGTGGAAGATGTTGAACAATAATAAAGATTTTTGTTGTAACAATGAAGATCTTGAACGATTACGCAGGTTTCGACTTATGGACGATGACTTTATGTCAAAGGTTTTCGACAAAAATATTGAGGCTACTCAATTGCTTTTAAATATTATATTAGAGCGAAAAGATATTAAAGTTGTTTCAGTCGATGCTCAAAGAGAATATAAAACCACCATCGGTCATTCAGTTAAGTTTGATATCTTTGCCAAAGACAAAAACGGCAAACCTTACGATATAGAAATTCAGCGTTCAGACAAAGGTGCTTCCCCACAAAGAGCACGCTATAACAATTCCGTTCTTGATACCTATCTTCTTGAAAAAGGAAAAGATTACTCATCTTTAATAGAAACATATGTAATCTTTATCACTGAAAATGACGTATTAAAAAAGAATCTTCCCCTTTATCATATAGAAAGAAAGGTTCTTGAAACAAATGAATTGTTTGACGACGGTTCGCATATAATATTTGTAAACGGGCAATATACTAATCACGATACCGAAATTGGCAAACTAATGCACGACTTTAGGTGTACAAATGCGGATGATATGAACTATCCGACATTAGCCAATAAGGTTCGATATTTTAAAGAAACAAAAGGAGGTAGCAATGCTATGTGCAAGATGATGGAAGACATGAGAAAAGATGCCGCAAAAGAAAAAGCAATAGAAACTGCACTTAAAATGCTTAAAGACAATATTGCTTTAGAAAAAGTTGCTGAATATAGCGGGCTTTCTCTTGACGAAGTTAAAACAATTAAATCTGAAAATAATCTATAAAACTAAAGCTCCGAATATATCGGAGCTTTAGTTTTTGCAAAAAGATTATAAAAATGCATCTTCGTACACTTGTATAATACTATACAATATCTTACCCTACTCTGCACTAAATTTTAGAAATTTGTAGGTTAATTTGATTCTTAATGCCTAAGTTGATGTAAAATGGCGAAAACCCGCTTAAACAGCAGGTTTTCGGGATGTTTTATATTGAATTTTCACGGCAGTTTTGGACCTAATCTATAGTATTAGGTAACCCGCCGTGGCCTGCGTCGATTATAACCATAGGGCGGCTGATGGGGGTTGCCGCCGTGCTTAGTGCTTCCTGACCCTCGTAAGTTACCGCAAGGGTGCTTGTCAACACCAATGCCACCATAAATAAGGCGGGTACAATTCTCTTAAAATACATATTCACCACTCCAAACTTTATATGTAATGAATATGTGTTTCCTTTATTACTTATACTTTAACAAAAGCGGTGTCCGATTATTGGGATTTTGAAAGCTCGAAGCTTAATTTTAGTTTTTTATTGCCACAAAAATGTGGGCAAGCTCGGTTTCGTAATGCTCGGCAAGTGCCAGCCCTGCGGCTGCGATATGGGATTCGATTTTTTCGGGGGTATCGGGGAAAATTGCAACCCGCCTTGTGCCCATATCTATAAATCTTTCTTGGCTTTTGTCGATTGAAATCAACAATTTGCCGCCTCCATTCAGCAAAGCGGCAGCCTTTATTATGGCATCTTCCTTTTTAACGATATGCATAAAGGTTAAGGAGGAGTAGATTACATTAAATTTCTCCGAAAAATCGTGGCACAAAAAGTCACCGTGTATAATTTCTACGTTGTGAAATGCCGATAGATTTTCCAGGGCTTTTTTTGTGGTTTTCTTTGATATATCGATGCCCACAAGCCTTCGGCAGCTTGGTGCCACGCGAACCGCAAGGCGACCTGTACCAACGCCGATTTCAAGGACAGTTTTATCCTTGTCAAGCTCCATTTTATCAATAAAGGCTTGACCGTCCCATTTATCCATATAATCACGTAAAGGTTTTGGGTCGTGTACCGGGTCATTGTTTTCGTCTATTAATAAATCGTAGTGGTGGGTAACACTTTCACAAACGCAAACATACCTTTTGGTATTAAATTCAACTTTTGTGTCAACAACAGTAAAACCATATTTTTTATAAAATCCAATAGCATCGTCATCGGTTTCAGCAGTAATATTATCAACCTCAAACTGATCAAAGATAAAATCAATAAGTTTACCACCAATACCTTGACTTTGATATTCAGGTTTTACAGCGATATCAAGTATTACTGCTGAGTTATTTACAATCTTAAAAACAACAATCGCTTTATATTCGCCATCTTCTTTGTAGACATATATATTAGTGCTTTCATCTTCTTGATATTTCTTTGCTCTGTTCAGTGATCGTTCTTCGGTGGGATTAAATACGCTCGGTGCAAGTAATTTCAATATATCAGGTTCAGTTATTATTTCTTTAACGTCACAGATTGAAGATACATTGCAAAGTTCTATACCTAAAGCACCATATTTTTTGATTTGCTCTTTGGTGTAATACTGTTCCATATCGGTGTAATGGGCAGTATCAAGTTCGGCAACTGTATAGCCGCACCTTTCAAGTGGCAAAGCATTGTACAGTTCTTTAAATCCAGAAAATTTATGTAGTCCAGAAACCTGTGCTGTGATAATATCTTTAGTTGAGGAACGGTTAAAAACAACGGTATCTTCAACATTGATTCGTTGCCGTTTCTCATCATTGAGCCTTAATTCAATTGTTTTGCTACCATCCGCAATCTTACTAAAAGCAGATGGAACAAGATTCATATAGTGAAACATCGTCAGCTATCCTTTAAATCATATTTCTTTATAAATAAAATGCTGTACACCGCTGTCAAGCCTCATCATAAGCTCCGTAGCTTTTTCGGGGTATATTTTTATATCTTTAAGCCGTGACAAAGGTATCCAATGAAACTCAATTTGAAAGTTATCTCCGCTTATTTTCTCTGTCCCCGTAAATACATCATCTGAAAAATCATCGATATTTTTAATTTCAACCAAATAATAAAGGCATATCTGGTGACAGGGTTTATCTTTTAACGGGAAGAATATTTCTCCGACCCATTTAAGTTCACTTACCGTAATATCTGCTCCGATTTCTTCCATAAATTCTCTTTTCAGAGTTTCTGAATTTATCTCTCCAAAAGAAACATGACCACCTGGAAAAGCGTAACCTTCATCCCCCTTAGCTTTGTGTAAAAGCACTTTTCCGTTATGTATGCAAATTCCCGCAACACGGTAGCTGAAAATATAATCGTCTGTTTTAAAAAGTATGTCTTTCATTTTAATACCTCTACTGTGGTCTTGTAATATTGCTCATGAAAATAAATTACTTGTTCGATTTCTTCCATTTTTTGCATTGTTCAATTCTTGCTCCTTGAGGGGTATCGCCGTGTTCGGGGTCACAAGAATACTGAGTTAGCAACTCGCAAGGAATCTCGGGACATTCGCCACAATGAACAAAACCTTTATTTTGACAACAAACTGCCACGGGACATTCGCCGTGAAATGGATGTCCGCCTGTTTCTATACAGCCACCGCATCCGCAGGTTTCTTTGTAGTCACAACTAATACATTGAAGTCCGCAACGAGTATCAATTATCTCATTTCTCCATTTTCTTAGATTAGATAACCGATTAGGATTATGGCCGTTTTCTATAAATTTTGTTAAATCTTTACAAGGGAGTTCCTTACATTCTCCGCAATGTTTAAAACCTTTTGAAGTTGCACATTTATAAATATCGCATTCTCCCCAAAATATCTTACCGTCTTGTTTGTTGCAACCACCACAGTTTAATTTTTCTTTGAACCCACAAGTGATGCAGTCTGTTCCGCATTTGCCTTTAATAATACTCATTATGCTGTTCATCCTTACTTTTTGATTTCATAACACTTCACATCGCATAGTTCATCCGAACCGAATTTTGCCTTTGATTTTGAAAAATGTGTGAATTTCATCCCACATTTCTCCATAACCCTGCCGGAAGCTATATTTTCCACATGATGATCTGCGATAACCGTTTCAACACCATCTTTAAAAAGTTCGGTTATTACTGCTTTCAAGGATTCCGTGAGATAACCGTTATTCCAATAATCGAATGCTAAAACATAACCAACTTCAGCAGTCTTTTTATCTTCTGATAAATCAATTACATCAATTGCACCAATTAGGTCGTTACCATCTCTAAGAGTAATACCCCAACGATATTCGAAACCATTTTCCGCTTGACTTTTATACATTTTAAGCAGTTCTTTCGTTTCTTCTATACTTTTATGGGGATACCAACGGCAATAGCGAGCAACACGCTCGTCCCAAGTCCAATTTTTAAACATTTCTGCTGCATCCGTATCGTTAAGCGGTCTAAGTAGCAGCCGTTCAGTTTTAATAATACTCATAATTAGTTCTCCATATCAATTACTCTTTTGACTTCTTTTCGGTTTTTAATCCACATAGTTTTCTGTGTATAATGGCTAAGTATCTTTCTGATTTCAACCATATTTTTATTTTTGAAAGTATCCGTCCATTTGAGTAGGTTATAAACCGATTTTAAAGTTTCTTTTTTGCCTTTTGCAAGGCCTAGTTTCCTTTTAATGGCACGCTTTATGATTCTATAGGTATAAACTCGTTTAGGTATATCAAGTACATAGATTTTGTCTGCATCCTCAAAGCACTTTCCAACCCAAGCATAATATACGCCCTCGATTATCCAACTGTCATTTTTAAGAATATTGTTTAGCAGTTCGGTGCGTTTTGAGGTGGGCGTTTTAACGCCGTAACCATCTGCATTGTTATCCCATTGAATGTCATCCAAATCAAAGTGCGGAATATTATACTTTTCACTTAGTGTTTTGGCTAAGTATGTTTTGCCCGAACCGCTGCAACCGATTATATGTATTTTCATTCAAGTACCTCTACTGTGGTCTTGTAATATTGCTCTTGAAAATTAATGGCTTGTTCGATTTCTTCCTTAGTAAAATTAAAACCAACCGGTGCTGCAACGAGCTTGTCCTCAACGTCGTTTTCTCTATGAGCAATACCAATGATTTTAACTCTATATTCAGTTACAGGTATATCTACACCGAGCAAGTAAACATCAAGCTCTTCACCGTCACCACCCAAAACACCTGGTATATATCCGTAATTAATGGGATAGGTTAAACTATAGTTTTCTTTCTTATGTACATATCCTATAGGACGGTCGATTTTTATATCAACCGTCTTGCCGAGATATGATTTCACAAGGGCTTTTCTTTCTTCAAATGTCATTGTTTTTCTCCGTAGTTTGGTCTTACTCATTATTCTACCATAAACTTTTTTGCAATGCAATTATTGTGCGGACAATTCTTGGGGAATTTTCCATTTATATATTGAAAAATTACGCTTAAAGCGGTATAATAATATGAGAATATTTTGGAGGCGAATTTATGTACCCGATTAAATTAAAGCCTGCTTTAAAGGACTACCTTTGGGGCGGCGACCGCTTAAAGCGTGATTACGGAATTAAAACCGATATGGATATTGTGGCAGAGGCCTGGGTGCTTTCCTGCCATCCCGACGGCCCTTCAGTGGTTGAAAACGGCGAATATGCAGGGCTGACATTACCACAGCTTATAGAAAAATTAGGCGACGAGGCTCTTGGAACAAAGGCCAAGGAATTTGAATTTTTCCCCATACTTGTTAAGCTTATCGACGCCAAGGGTAACCTTTCAATTCAGGTGCATCCCAGCGACGAATATGCTCTTCGTAACGAGGGTCAATACGGCAAAACCGAGATGTGGTACGTGGTAGATTGCGACGAGGGTGCATACCTTTATTACGGACTTAACCGTGAAATCAGCCGCGAGGAGTTCCGCGAGAGAATTGAGAACAACACGGTGCTGGAGGTTCTTAACAAGGTTCCGGTTAAAAAGGGCGACTGCTTCTTTATTGAATCGGGCACAATTCACGCCATTGCCGAGGGTTTGCTGATTGCCGAAATTCAGCAAAACTCCAACCTTACATACCGCGTTTACGACTACGGCAGGGTTGATGCCAACGGCAATCCCAGAGAGCTGCACATTGAAAAGGCAATCAAGGTGTCGGAGCTTGCTCCTCCTACCCGCCCCTACGGACAGCCCGAAAGCGACAAATTAGCCGAATGTAAATACTTCACCTGCCACCGCCTTACAGTTTCGGGAGAAACCGAAATTTTTGTTGACAGCGAAAGCTTTAAGTCGGTGCTGTGCCTTAGCGGAAACGCCACAGTTGGCGTTGTTGACATTAAAGCCGGCGAAAGCATTTTCCTTGCCGCAAATATGGGCAAGATAAAAATTGAAGGTAACGCAGAATTTATTGTTAGCAGGGTGTAAAAATGGCAATAATAAATATAGTTATGGTTGAGCCTGAAATTCCGCAGAACACGGGAAACGTAGCCAGAACCTGTGCCGCAACAGGGGCACGGCTGCATCTTGTGGGGCCTATGGGCTTTAAAATCGACGACAAAAAGCTTAAACGAGCTGGGCTTGACTACTGGAATCTTTTAGATATTACCTATTACGATAATATTGAGGATTTCTTCAAAAAAAACCAAGGCGAATTCTACTTTTTCACCACCAAAGGCAGAAAGGTGTACAGCGATGCCAAATATCCCGACAACTGCTACCTTTTCTTTGGAAAGGAAACCCGCGGACTTCCCGAGGAATTACTGATGAAGTACCCCGACCGCTGTGTGCGGCTTCCTATGATGGGTGAAGCCCGCAGCCTTAATCTTTCCAACACGGTAGCAATTGCCACTTATGAAGTTTTGCGGCAATGGAATTTCCCCGAACTTCAGAACTTTGGTCAACTCCACAACTACCGTTGGGAGGATGTATAAAAGCACAATTAACACTGTAGTGTTAAAGGGATTTTTGTTCAGTTTGCTTTTATTTTAAAAGTTACTCAAAATAACTTGCAAATTGGTAACTTTTAGTATAAAATAAGTTTGTTAGAAATTTATCAATCAAAACCGAAAGGATGTTTTAACTATGGCAGCTCTTAACAAAAAGTCTATTGAAGACATTGAAGTTAAAGGCAAGAAGGTTCTTGTTCGTTGCGACTTCAACGTAAAAATGGAAGACGGCGTTATCACCAGCGATAAACGTATCGTTGCTTCCCTCCCCACCATCAAGTATTTAATCGAAAACGGCGCAAAGGTTATTCTTTGCTCTCACTTAGGCAGACCTAAGGGTCAGGTTAATCCTGAATTTTCTATGAAGCCTGTTGCAGCCCGTTTGGCTGAGCTTCTCGGTAAGGAAGTAAAAATGGCTGAAGACGTTGTTGGTGAAAGTGCAGTTGCTTTAGCTGCCGACCTTAAAGAGGGCGAGGTTCTTCTTCTTGAGAACGTTCGTTTTGAGCCCGGCGAAACCAAGAACGACCCCGAGCTTAGCCGCAAATTTGCAGACCTTGCAGAAATCTTCGTTAACGATGCTTTCGGTTCTGCCCACAGAGCTCACTCCTCTACCGCAGGCGTAGCAGACCATCTTCCCGCAGTATGCGGTTACCTTATCCAGAAGGAAATCAACTTCATTGGCGGCGCCCTTGAAGATCCCAAACGCCCCTTGGTTGCAATTCTTGGCGGCGCAAAGGTTTCCGACAAAATCGGCGTTATCAATAACCTTATCGACAAGTGCGATACCATTATTATCGGTGGAGGTATGGCTTACACCTTCTTCAAGGCACAGGGCCTTAACATCGGTACCTCTATCTGCGAGGAAGACAGACTTGAAGACGCTAAGGAAATGATGGCAAAGGCTGAGGCTAAGGGCGTTAAGTTCCTTCTCCCCCTTGATAACGAAATCGGTCGCGAATACGACAAAGACACCGAGCATAAGACCGTTGATTCCGACGCTATCCCCGAAGGTTGGATGGGTCTTGACATTGGCCCCAAAACCACCGAGCTTTTTGCAAATGCCATTAAGGGTGCAGGTACTGTAATCTGGAACGGTCCTATGGGCGTTTCCGAGTGGCCCAACTTTGCAAACGGCACTGTTGGTGTTGCTAATGCAGTTGCAGAATCCGGCTCTATCTCTATTATCGGTGGTGGCGACAGTGCTGCAGCCGTTCAGAAGCTTGGCTTTGCCGACAAGATGTCTCACATCTCTACCGGCGGCGGTGCTTCCCTTGAATACCTCGAAGGTAAAGTTCTTCCCGGTATTGCTTGCCTTAACGAGAAATAATTAATATTTTCAAGACACGGTAGCAACCCTGCCGTGTCTTGGTGTGTATAATAATCTGTATTTTTGGAGGAATAATAAATGAACAAACAGCTTCGCAAAGCAGTTATTGCAGGTAACTGGAAAATGAACAAGACCCCCGCAGAAACCACTGCACTTATTAACGAAATGAAACCCCTGGTAGCAAATGCCGACTGTGACGTAGTTCTCTGCGTTCCCTTTATCGACATTGCTGCCGCTATTGAAGCCGCTAAGGGTTCTAACATTAAAATTGGTGCTGAAAACGTACACTTCAAGGCCAGCGGTGCCTACACCGGCGAAATCTCGGCCGAAATGCTTACCGCTGCAGGTGTTGAATATGTTGTTATCGGCCACAGCGAAAGAAGACAGTACTTCGGCGAAACCGACCAGACCGTTAACCTTCGCACCTTAGCTGCTGTAAACGCAGGCCTTACCGCTATTGTTTGCGTTGGTGAAACCTTAGAGCAGAGAGAGCTTGGCTACACCGAGACCCTGCTTAAATACCAAACCAAGATGGCTCTTACAAACGTTTCTGCCGACCAGCTTAAGAACATAATCATTGCTTACGAGCCTGTATGGGCTATCGGCACAGGCGTTACTGCTACTGCCGACCAGGCAGACGAGGGCAACGGCTTTGTTCGCGAGGCTATTGCAGAGGTTTATGGCAAAGACGTAGCCGAAACCGTTACCATTCAGTACGGTGGTTCTATGAATGCTAAGAATGCCGACGAGTTGGTTGCAAAATACCACGTAGACGGTGGACTTATCGGCGGTGCTTCACTTAAAGCTGAAGATTTCTCGGTTATTGTAAAGGCTGCCAGCAAGTAAAAAAATTCAAAGGGCTGTGGTTACAAAACACAGCCCACCTTTTTTGAGAGAGGATTTAAAACTAATGAAAAAACCTGTTGTTTTATGTATTATGGACGGCTTTGGTATCCGCGACGTTGCTAAAGGCAACGCAATTAAGGCTGCCAACACCCCCAACCTTACAAAGCTTTTCAGCGAAAATCCCTTTACCACAATCGGCGCTTCGGGCCTTGACGTTGGTCTGCCCGACGGACAGATGGGTAACAGCGAGGTTGGTCACACCAACATCGGTGCCGGTCGCGTTGTTTACCAGATGCTGGTTAAAATTTCCAAATCAATTACCGACGGTGATTTCTTCGATATCGAGGCTTTAAAGGGTGCAGTGGAAAACTGCAAGAAAAACAATTCCGCACTTCACTTTATAGGTCTTTTATCCGACGGCGGTGTTCACAGCCATATTGAGCATCTTTACGGACTTTTAGAGCTTGCCAAGAAAAACGACCTTAAAAAGGTTTTTGTTCACTGCCTTATGGACGGCCGCGACGTTTCCACCACCTCGGGTGTTGGCTTTATTAAGGATTTGCAGGCTAAAATGTCCGAAATCGGTGTTGGTGAAATTGCCAGCGTTATGGGTCGCTACTACGCTATGGACCGCGACTTTGCCTGGGACCGTGTTGAAAAGGCTTATGCCGCTATGGTTTACGGCGAAGGTGTGATGGCTTCCGACCCTGTTAAGGCTATGGAAGAATCTTATGCCAAAGACGTTACAGACGAATTTATTGTTCCTACAGTTGTTAATAAAGAGGGTATGATTAAGGGTGGCGACAGCGTTGTTTCCTTTAACTTCCGCCCCGACCGCGCACGTCAATTTACCCGCACCTTTGTTGACGAGGCTTTCGACGGTTTTGAGAGAAAAAATGGCTACTTCCCCGTAAATTACGTTTGTATGACTCAATACGACGAAACAATGCCCAACGTAACCGTTGCCTTTCCTCCCGAAGAGCTTAAAATGACCCTGGGCGAATACCTTTCTTCGAAAGGCTTAACCCAGCTTAGAATTGCCGAAACCCAAAAGTACGCCCACGTTACCTTCTTCTTTAATGGTGGCGAGGAAAAAACCTTCGAAGGTGAAGACAGAATTCTTATTCAATCCCCCGATGTTCCCACCTTTGACCTGCAGCCTGAAATGAGTGCATACCCTGTTTGTGATGCAGTTTGCGAACAAATCCTTTCCGGCAAATACGATGCAGTTATTCTTAACTTTGCTAACTGCGATATGGTTGGTCACACAGGTATTTTTGACGCTGCAGTAAAGGCTGTTGAGGCTGTTGACGAATGTGTAGGCAAGGTTGTAGACGCCGCCACTAAAATGGGTGGCGCAGTGCTTATCACCGCCGACCACGGCAACGCCGACTTTATGTTCGACGACGAGGGCAACCCCTTCACCCCCCACACCACCAACCCTGTTCCTTTCTGTGTGGTAGGATACCCCTGCGAGCTTCGCGAAGGCGGCAGACTTGCCGACATCGCCCCCTCTATGCTTAAGATTTTAGGCTTAGACAAACCCACCGAAATGAACGGTGAATCTTTAATAAAATAATTTTTGACATTTTAAAGGACTGCAAAAGCAGTCCTTTGTTTTTTATATTGGTTTTTATAGTTTTCTATGTTTATATTGCAATCGAAATTTTTGTATGCTATGGTTGAGTTGCAATAGGGACAAAAAAATTATTATAAATGAACCTTTTGGTGTGCTTTTACGACTATATAAGTGAAACCGGTTTTAAATAACTTATAGGAGGTGAGGCGATGTCTAATTTTGAAGATTTGCTTCTCTGTAATCAATTGTCTGTTGAACGATTTGTGAAATTTAGGATTCCAAATGTTTCAGATGCTGAAGATATTCTGCAAGAGGTGTTTTTAACTGCATTTAAGAACTTTGGACAACTTAAAACAGAAACATCTTTCAAAGCGTGGATAATAGGTATTGCACGACATAAATGTAATGATTATTTTAGGGAAAAATCCAAAGATTTAGAAATACCTATAGAAGAATTAAACGAATTCGGGCTTTCGCAAACACGATTTGGATATCTTGAGAATAATACAGTCAGCGATGTACTGGAGGCACTTGGTGATAAAGATAAACAAATTCTTTATCTATCATATTGGAAAGAGTTGCCTCAAACTGAAATTGCCGCAAGGTTGGGCATTCCTATTGGAACTGTCAAAAGTCGCTTATATGCTGCTAAACAAAATTTCAAAAGGATATATCCAACAAACACTTATATTAGAAAGGTTGATGATGTTATGAATAAACTACCAGATAGATTACCTGATTATAAAATTACACTGTTATCTAAAACACCCTTTACTGTAAAATGCGAGGAACTTCAAGGTTTGAGTATTATACCAAAACTCGGAGAAAAAACAACTTGGGGATTGTATGATTTTGAAACTAAAAAATGTGATGAGTATTCTGATGTTAGCGTAATAGGCAAAGCGGAAGTTCACGGTATTGAAGGGGTTGAAATAACGAGCATTCAGCACGATATAAAAAACAATCGTGTAAATGAAAGAGCATTTGTTGCTCAATTAACAGATACACATTGTAGATATTTATCAGAAACTCATCAAGAAAACGATGTGAAAAAAACCATTACATTTCTTGATGGTGAGGTTTTTATGAATAACTGGGGTTTTGGTGAAGATAATTGCGGAAACGAAACTGAATTAAAATCCAAAGGTATCATAAACCGCATTGGAAATAACATTACCAAAACAGGCGATACTGAAGTAATAGACATTGTAGGGTGTTTCAAAGTTGAAATAGGTAAAAAGAGTTTTGATACAGTATGTGTAATGGAGTTGGGACATTTTAACAATGCGATTGCAATAGAACAATATGTTGATGAAAACGGACGAACAATTCTTTGGCGTAGATTCAACCGTGATGATTGGGCAATAAAGCGTTATAAAAAGAAATGGAGCGAACAACTCCCCAACAACGAACAACTTATTATTAACGGAGAGACTTATGTTCATTGGTATGACTGTATAACGGACTATATATTTTAATTTCAAAAAATATAGTAACGTACAGGGCAAGGCAGGAATAACCGTCATACTTTTGGCGATTTTATTGCTTAAAAACAAAGTTTTTAACGGTATTTCCTTTAATATGATTTTGGGTGTGTCAGTATGATTTTTGTCATACCATCAAAAATAGAGTTATCTCGTGATTTCGGGATAACTCTATTTGCATATATAACTTGAAAATTACAATAAAAAATGTTATATTAAATTAAAGAAAAAGCTTGTTGTTATGCAGAATTTTCAACTTGTGGAAATGATTTCCACAAGTTGCAGTCGTAGCCTCCCTCTGACGAGGGAGGGGGCAAAACTTTATTTTTGACGGAGGGAGAGAATATGAAACAGTATAATAATTAGAATATCCCTCTTGCAAAAGCTTTAAGAAAAAATATGACACCTTGGGAACGAAAACTTTGGTATGAGTTTTTAAGATATTATCCTATAAGGTTTCAACGACAAAAAGCTATAGGAAATTATATAGCAGATTTTTATTGTGC
>JAZQCL010000018.1:0-143667 GCA_045546235.1 Acutalibacteraceae bacterium | reverse complement strand
GCTGGAGGTTTTGCCGCAACGGGTACACTTGGTAACAATCTTACCATTTGCCTTGGTGGTAGCCTTGGTAACGGTGGTTTTGTAGGAGTGACCTAAAGCCTTGCCTGTGGTAGCCTTACAAACCTTACAGGTTTTAGGTGCGGTACAGGTGGCAGCAGAATAGCTGTGGCTAAGGGTGGGAATTACATTCTGTGCAACTGTAATCTTTCCACAAGTCGTGCATTTCTTTCCGGCGGTAAGTCCGGTTTTGCTACAGGTAGCAGGTTTGCCTGCAAGGGCGGTTTCGTTATGGCCCTTTTCGTAGCTAAAGCTAACGGTAGCAGGTCTGGTGTTTTCGTTGTAGGTATCGTTTGCTGCAACGTCTTCAACCAGAATTTCAGCAACTTTTTCGCCGGATTCAGCGGCTTCGGAAGTGCTGATTGTTAAGGTAAGAATGTGGTATTTGCCATTGGTAGGTGTAGCAACGGTTTCAAGAGCTTTAATCGCCGCGCCTGCTTCAAGCAGCACCCTGTTGGAAGACGCGTAAACAACCCAACCATACATGGCAAGGGGAGTGGTAACGTCCTCTATCGCGAAGCCCTCGGGCATATCGATAAACTTTATCTGAACACCCTTAACGTTGGATTTTCCTTCGGGAATTTCCAAATAAACCTTAAGCTGGTTGTTGTTACAGTTAAGTGTTCCTTCTGCCGAGATGGAGTTATAGAATTCTGAGAATGCGGGGGCAGGAATAACCTCACCCTGCTTTATAATCTTTTCGCAGATTTTACAAACCTCGTCGCCTGTGTAGCCGTTTGTGTAGCCATCAACCTCTTTAACGCCTACAAGCTCGGTATCGTGGTTGCCTGTTGCGGGAATTGCCTCGCCTAAACTAACAAAGATTTCACAATCCTCGCAGTAGGTGTCGCCGGAATAGCCGCCTTGGTTACAGGTGGGCTCTACCTTATTTAAAAGTGTTGTGTTTTGGTGGGTGCAGGCGGTTTCGTCGGGAGCAGAAAGCAGGCCTGCCATAACGCTTGTAAAGGCGCGGGCGCCAAAGTCGTTATTGTGGTGCAGATTGTTTTCAAGATAGTCGCAGCCCATAAGGGTGTTAAACATATCGTAAGAGGTAGCAAGTGTAGGTGCGTAAATAACGCCCTTGCCCTTGTATTTTTCGGCAAGCTCCTCAAATTCTGCTGCGCGCATTAAAGCGATTTCCTTGCCCGAAGTGGAGCCGTTCATTGAAGAAGAGGCAAGTATAAATTCGCAGTTGGGGTTAAGGTTTTCACGGGTCCAGGTGATAATCTGTTCGATATAGCCTATAAAGTCGGGATCTCTGCCGTCGTTACCCGAGAAGCCCAGCACAACCACGTCGGGGTTGGTAACGCCAAGCTGAGCACGGATTGTAACCTCGTTTGCGGCATCCATAGCCTTTCTGCCGTGGCAGGAACGGTTTACAAATTTAATGCCGGAATCATCGCCTGCCTCGTATCCCCAGTCGGAGCGAAGCTTAGCCACGGTCTGGCGTGCCCAGGTGGGAACGAAGGGGGCAACCATAACGCTGTAGGTCCAGTTGCTGTTTACGCCCTCGGCATCGGTCCAGTCAACAATTTCGTTAGCACCTGTAGAGCTGGCACCTACCGTAGAGCTTGCGCCGTAGAATACAATTTCTACATCTTCTTTATTCTGCAGTTTGTTGTAAAGCCTTGGAAGCTGGGCTAATTTAGATTTAACCGGGGTTGCTTGATAGCCGTCGGCCCAGGTTTTTGAATGGGTAAAGGTAACGTCTATGCCAAAGTTGTAAAGGTAGCCAATCGGTTCTACCGACTGAATGGTGGTAAGGTCGATATCTCCGCTGTAGCAGGGGAAGCTGTTGCCGGGGAGAATAACGAACTCGCCCTTTTCGTTGATGTCGTAGTCAACGCCCCAAACGTATTCCTTTTCGAGGTCGAAGGAGCGAACAGAAATAATATCGTCGATGGGGTAAAGCAGACGTGCGGTTTCTCTGCCTTCGAAAATGGTTACCGTTTCGTGGTAAAGTACGTCGCCCTGCCACATAGGAATGTCGTAAATTTCTTTAACATATTTAGAAAGGTCGTTGCCCTTGGCATCGGTTTTGCCGTCGGTACCGCGTAATTCGTCGCCGCGGCAAACAACCTTAACGCTAATCGGGCCTTCGGTAACGTTTTCTATAGTGTATACACCGTCTACAGGGGTTAAGGCTTCGCCTTCTACGGTTACAACGGGGTTAGCACCTTCGCCGGTTATAAATTTGAAGGAGTATGGCTCGCCCAGCTTTGCGGCATAGTTTGCGCCGTTATCGGTAACCTGCAGGAACTTACCGCTGCCGCTCTTTTGGTCGATGGTTACATTTGCCCAGCCCTCAGCGGCGGTAGATTCCACCTTAAGGGTGGTGTCGGTGGTAAGTGTGAAGGTGTAGCTTCCGTCGGCGGCGGGAGAAAGCACCTCGTCGCCCAATGCGGCGGAGGTAATAATTTTACCTGTGTCGGGGTAGAGGGTGTAGGTTCCAAGGTCGGCAATCTGTTTTGCGCCAAAGTTTTCCTTATAGTAAGCGCCGACGATGTTCTCGTGAAGCTCCATTTCGAGCTTGGTGTCAAGCTCGTTTCTTTCTATATCAACGGCGGCTGCCTTTTCGAGGACAATTTCATCGAAATATGCAACACCGGTGGTACATTTGCTTCCTGCGGTATAGAAGAAGAACTCCAGCAAGGTTTCGGTGTCGTAGGTATAGAAATACTGAACGTCCTTTATCCATTTACCTGTTTCGGTGCCGGAAATTTGAGTACATTCAAGGTTGGTAAAGGAGGTTCCTTTGGGACTTGCAATGGGGTCGGTCTGGTATGTACTGCTGGGGCCAACATAGCAAAGCGGCATGGTGGCATCGGCAACCGATTCTACGTAATACCAGTAGCTAAGCTTATACGCCGCGTTTTTCTCCAGCGGGAAATCTTTAAGCATATCCTTGGTGCCATCGTTAAATACAGCATAGCCCCAAGCGGTGCTTTCGTTTTTGTCGAATTTTAAAATATTGCTGTTTGTCGCGTCTTCTCTTGGGGTGATGGAGAAATCGGCGGCGGTGCCTTTAGTGAAGGTGGAGGTAGAGGTAGAGTTGCTGTGCCTTACGGTGGTATCGCCCTCAAAGCTTTCTTTTATAATAAGACCGTCGCGGAATTCGTAGGTAGCGGTGAATTCCAGGCTTGACATACCCTCGGTAACGGTAACGCTGTAGGTGGTGTCGGTGGAGACAATTTCACCGTCTTTGTCTTTCCAACCCACAAAGAGCAGGTCGGGATTGCTGTTTACGGTGGTGAAGGTTGCGGTTTCGCCAACCTGGATTCTTCCTGCAGTGGCAGTGGCGGTGGTAGCCTCAGTTTTTTCGGGAGCATCAAGACGGGCTGAAGCAGAAGTGCCAAGGGAAGTGCCGCTTACTGCCGCCTCGGCTAATCTTAAATAGGCGGTGGAAGTTTTACCTAAGGATTCTATACCCGCTTGGGTACAAAGGCCGTAGATTCTTATTGCAATAAACTGGATTTCCGCATCTCCGAAATCCACCACTCTGAATCTGTCTGTATCGGTGGCGCGGGTTACCGCGGGGCTTGTGAACAGGTCTTCTGCTGTGGCGGCACCGTAAACACTGTATTCGGTAATGCGGTGCTTTACGTTTGATGCATCGATAAACAGAAACTTAACGTCTTTATAAGTAGTGCCAAGTTTAAAAATAACCTCGTAATAAGCATCGGTGCGACGGGTGAAGCCGTTAGTGGCGTCTCCCGACCAAAGTGTGTTACTTCCCACACGGGTGTCTATATGCTCGCTATAACCACCGTCGGTTAAGCGGGGGGTTTTTTCGGGGAAGCCATAGATAGTGGGAATGGAGGAGGTTTCGTTACCCTCAGCATCGATCGAGCCTGATTTCAGAGTGAAGCTACCGGGGGATAAATCCTCGGCATTCTTGAATTGCTCGAAGGCGGCGCCATAGAGCAGATTGCTCTGGCTTGCGATGAATTCATCGGTGAAGCCTGTGTCTGCTATTGCGGTGTGGGTGTTAAGGGTTGCGGCAAAGGCAGACATAAAACAGCTTATGCCAACCGCAAGGCTTAAAACCACTGCAATAATTCGTTTGGTGATAAGTGGTAAAGTTTTCATAGATTTCTTCCTTTCCTGTTTGCTTATCTACATTATATATAATAACATCGCCACATTCTATTTACAATGGATATTTTAAAGAACTGTTTTTGTAAATTTATTATATGAAAACGCGTTTTTAAACAAAATTTAAAAAACTCTTGACAAACCCAAAGCTTGACTGTATAATAGATAAGCCGCATATTATGGGTTCACATAAGTGAGAGCAATCTCCACCCACAAGTAGCGAGACTAAAATTAAGGCAGGTGCCAAGAAAATGTACGCAATTATCGAAACAGGCGGTAAGCAGTACCGTGTAGAAAACGGCAGCGAAATCTTCGTTGAAAAGCTTAACGTCGCCGAGAACGAAACAGTAACCTTCGATAAGGTTGTAGCTTACAGCGATGCCGAGGGTAACTTCAAGGCCGGTACACCTTATGTTGAGGGTGTAAAGGTAACCGGTGTTGTTCTTAAGAACGGTAAGGGTAAGAAAATCACTGTTTTCACCTACAAGCCGAAGAAGGGCAGCGCTCGCAAGCTCGGTCACAGACAGCCGTACACCAAGGTTCAGATTAACGAAATCGGTTAATCTTTTGGTGGGCTAAAATGATTAGCATTAAATTCCTTAGTGCCAAGAAGTCTTTAGTGGGCTTCACCCTTACGGGTCACGGCACGGCCGACGAAGGCGACGATTTCGGCAGAATAGTCTGCTCGGCAGTTTCCTCGGCGGTTTATATGGCGGCCAACACCCTATTGGAAATTGTAGGTGCCGAGGCCGACGTATTTGACGATGGCCAGCTTTTCAGCTTTAAACTTTCGTCAAAAATTCCCGAGTCTCAAACGGTGCTGCGTGGCTTTAAGCTCCACGTAACCGAACTAAGTCGGGAATATCCACAAAATATTGAAATTAACTCGGAGGTGTTTTGAATGCTTAGAATAGACATTCAGCGTTTCGCCCATAAAAAAGGTATGGGTTCAACAAAGAACGGCCGTGACAGCGAATCCAAGCGTCTTGGTCTTAAACGTGCAGACGGTCAGTTCGTTCTTGCAGGTAACATTCTTGTTCGCCAGAGAGGTACTCACTTCCACCCCGGCAACAATGTTGGCATCGGCTCCGACGACACTCTCTTTGCTTTAATCGACGGTAAGGTTAAGTTCGAGCGTGTTGGTAAGGACCGCAAGAAGGTTAGCGTTTACGCTATCGAACAGTAAACATTCAAGGAATGCGGTTGACCGTTTCGGCCAGCCGCATTTTTGTTTAATGAATAATGAATAATGAAAAATGAACAATTATGGTGTTCCGCAGGGCGGAACGGATTTATATTCGTTGGCGTAGCCAACACCGAAATTATTCACTATTCACTTTTCACTATTCACTATTCACTGCGGCATTGCCGCATCGGGAGGTTGATTTTATGTTTATAGATATAGCAAAGGTTCACATAAAGGCAGGCAAGGGCGGCGATGGTGCCGTTTCCTTCCATCGCGAAAAATATGTGGCAGCCGGCGGCCCCGACGGTGGCGGCGGCGGTCGTGGCGGCAACGTTGTTATGGTGGCCGACACCAATCTTTCCACCCTGGCCGACTTCCGCTACAAGCGTAAGTATGTTGCTGAAAGTGGAGAAAACGGCAAGGCAAACCGTTGCTACGGAAAAAGTGCCCCCGACCTTGTAATTAAGGTGCCCGAGGGTACCCTTGTTAAGGATGCCGAAACAGGCAGAATTATGGCCGATATTACCGGCAGCGAGCCTGTGGTTATTGCCAAAGGCGGCAAAGGCGGCTGGGGTAACAGCCATTTTGCCACCTCTACACGGCAGGTGCCACGCTTTGCAAAACCGGGTATCCCCGGCGAAGAATTCGACGTTACTCTGGAATTAAAGTTGCTTGCCGATGTGGGGCTTATAGGCTTCCCCAATGTTGGAAAATCCACCCTTGTGTCGGTGGTTTCCGAAGCCAAGCCCAAGATTGCCAACTACCATTTCACCACCCTTACTCCGGTGCTGGGTGTGGTTCGTATGGGCGAGGGGGACTCCTTCGTTATGGCAGATATTCCCGGCCTTATCGAGGGTGCGGGCAGCGGCGCAGGTCTTGGCCACGAATTTTTGCGCCACGTTGAGCGTTGCCGATTGCTTGTACACGTTATAGATGCCTCGGGCAGCGAGGGCAGAGACCCTAAGGAAGATTTCAGGAAGATTAACGACGAGCTGAAAATTTTTAACGAGGAGCTGGCCGAAAGAGGTCAGATTATTGCCCTTAATAAGTGTGATATGTGCGATGAAGAGGAGCTCCAAGAGCTTCACAAATATTTTGAAGGCTTAGGTTACAAGGTGTTCGATATGATGGCGGCCATTGCCGAGGGCACACGTCCCCTTATCAACTGCGTGGCAGAAGAGCTGCAAAAGCTTCCCCCCATTAAGCGTTACGAGCCTGAAGCCGCCCCACCCGAGGACTTTACCGACCGCAACCGCTATGCCTTTACTCTGCGCCGCGAGAACGACGCCTTTGTTATCGAGGCACAGTGGCTTCTGCGGATTCTTGATACCGTCGACCCCGACGATTACGAATCCTTGCAGTATTTCCAAAGAATTCTGCACCAAAGCGGAATTATCGATGCCCTTGAAAAGGCTGGCGTTCAAGAGGGCGACACCGTCTGCGTTTACGATATCGAGTTCGACTACGTAAGATAAGGGTCAACAAGACCACAACCAATCGTGGTTCCGCTCGCCGCATTTTCCTGTTTGGCTTGTGTTTATTTTTGCAAGGCACAAAGCCTTGCCGCAAATCTCACACTGCACCACTCCGAAAAATTCGGCAGAGAGGAACTCTACGCCCCGCCAAGTATTTGGCGGGCACGAAGGGCTGAAGTCTTGCTGACCCGTCAACAAGATTGCAACTGCGGTTTTCAATAAGGTTTGTATTTTTCATACAAGAGGTGAATATATGTCAAAAATAATGTCCGGTCCTGCCACGCTTGCCTTTGTGGGTGACGCATACTTCGGGCTGCTTGTTCGCCTGAAGCTTGCCGAAACCGAGCGCCCCATAGGCGAGCTTCACTCCCTTTCGGTAAAGCTTGTTAACGCCAATGCCCAGGCCTTGGGGGTGGCAGAAATTGAGCCTCTTTTAAGCGAAGAAGAGCTTAGCGTTTTTAAACGCGGCAGAAATCTGCACACAAAAAACACCCCTAAAAACTCCACCGTGGCACAGTATCACGCCGCCACAGGGCTGGAGTGCCTTTTCGGCTATTTAAAGCTTTCGGGTAACACCGACCGCGCCGAAGAGCTTTTCGGCATTATCTGGCAGGTGCTTAAGCCCTGTTAAATTGCAAATATTTCGGCATACTAAAGGTAAAGAATTTTATTTTTAGGGTGTCGAATTATGAAAAAGCTTTTGCTGAAAGGCTACGATTTAGGCTTAATAATATTGGGTAGCTGCATATTTTCTTTGGGGATTGCCGGCTTTATCGAACCGTCGGAAATTTCACCCGGCGGTTTTTCGGGTATTGCCATAATACTTAACCGTTTAATAGGGCTTCCCACAGGTAGCCTGCTGTTAGCCCTCAATCTGCCCCTTATAATATTGGGTTTTATAAATCTGGGCGGCGGAATGGTGGCAAAAACCCTTTTATCCACCCTTGCTTCCTCGGTGGCAATAGACTTTATGGAAATTTATCTGCCGCGGTTGGTGAATGATAAAATTTTGTCAGCAATAGCAGGTGGCGTGCTTATAGGTGTTGGTATGGCCTTGGTGTTTTCCCGGGGTGGCACCAGCGGCGGCACCGATATTGCCGCAAAGCTTATTAGAAGAAAATATCCCTACTTTACCCTTGGTCGGCTGATATTAATTATGGATGCCGTAATAATTACCGCCTCGGCGGTGGTGTTTCGCAGCATTGAAGCGTCGCTTTATTCTGTGCTGGCAATTATAATTCAAACCTGGGTTTTAGATAAAATACTATATGGCGCCGAGGGCGGCAAGGTCGCCTTTGTTGTAACTAAGCACCCAGAAGCCTTAACCACGGCCATTTTTAAAAGCATTGATCGCGGAGTAACAAGAGTGCCGATTTTCGGCGGCTTTTCGGGTGAAAGTAAGGCTATGCTTATGTGTGCCCTTCGCCGCCAACAGGTGGGGGAATTTTTAAGGGTTGTTAAGGCCACCGACCAAAATGCCTTTTTGATGCTTGCCGATGCAGGCGAGATTGTGGGCCGGGGCTTTAAAGTATAAAAAAGGCCGTTAGCATAACGCTAACAGCCCTTTGGGATATTCTTATTTAGACTTCTTCTGCTGGTTATTGTTTTGCTGATTGTTCTGGTTATTCTGCTGGTTCTGATTGTTATTATTCTGCTGATTGTTCTGGTTATTCTGCTGGTTCTTCTGCTGATTGTTGAATTTATCCACAAGTGTCACCCCACTTTCTGCAATTATTGTTTGCAGTGGGGCGAATTTTATTCAAGAGGTGAAATTATGGCGCTGCCCGAACAGCTTAAATTAAGATTGCGGGAAGTTTTTGGTGCATATTCCGACGGAATGAATCCTGAAGAGCTTTTCGAACTTCCCAATTTTAAGGGAATAAGGGTCAATACCCTTAAAACCAACGTCGAAAAATTTTTAAAATATAATATTGCAGGCGAAAAATCCCCCTTTTGTGCCGAAGGTTTTTATGTTGGTGCCGAAGATAAGCTTGGCCGTCACCCTCTTCACCACGCAGGGGCATTTTACGTGCAGGAGCCTTCCGCCACCTCGGCAGTAACGGTGCTTAAACCCGAGAAGGGAGATTACATTTTAGACCTTTGTGCCGCACCGGGGGGGAAATCCACCCAAATTGCAGCGGCTTTGCAAAACACGGGGCTAATCTGGTCTAACGAAATCGTGTCTAAAAGGGCATACATACTTCTTTCCAATTTTGAAAGAATGGGTGTGGCAAGGGGTGTTGTATCCAATTGTCACCCCGATACATTGTGTGAAGAGCTTTACGAATGCTTCGATAAGGTGCTGGTAGACGCTCCCTGTTCGGGGGAGGGTATGCTTCGCCACGACCCGCAAATTGCCACCGAATGGACCGAGGAAAAC
Source organism: Acutalibacteraceae bacterium (assembly GCA_045546235.1). Lineage (GTDB taxonomy): Bacteria > Bacillota > Clostridia > Oscillospirales > Acutalibacteraceae > UMGS1532. Next base: position 134,474 of record JAZQCL010000018.1, on the reverse strand, counting down.
GTTACCGCCTGCGCCGAGCGTCAGTTGAAAATCCTTGATTCTGCCGCAAAGGCTCTGCGCCCCGGCGGTGAGCTTGTGTATTCCACCTGCACCTATTCCGAGGAAGAAAACGAAAAAAATATTCTTAAATTTTTGCAAGCCCACCCCGAATTTACCCTTGAAAATTCCGACGTAAGCTTTGGCCGAGAGGGTATAGGTCTGCCCGAAGCTCGCAGAATTTTATGGCAGGATGGCGGCGAGGGTCACTTTGTGGCAAAGCTTAAAAAAGGCGGAAACGCTACAAGAAGGGAAATTCCCGAATTTTCGCACTTTGCCGATAAAAAGCAGAAAAAAGGCGGCAAGGCCGCACCGATTGACAACCAAATTTTATTGGATTTTCTTAAAGAAAACGGCATAATTCTGCCCGACGGTAACATTATAAATAAAAACGATAAATTTTATCTTTCCCCAATAGCGGCGGTGAACCCAAGGCTTGGTATAATCCGCAGCGGCGTGCTGCTTGGCGAAACCGATCGGGGCAGATTCATTCCCGCCCACGCAATGTTTGCCACGCCTTATATAGCTGTTCCAAACACAATAGACCTGCAGCTTTCCGACCCAAGGCTTCAAAAATTCCTGCACGGGGAAGAGATTGAAGCCGAGGCGAAAAAAGGCTTTGCCCGAGTGTGTGTCGAGGGCATACCCTTAGGCTTCGGCAAATGCTCCGGCGGCCGCCTTAAAAACTATTACCCCAAGGGGCTAAGAACGCTGTAGTGGTAAATTAACGAAAACAGCAAAAAAATCTTGTAAAATCAACAAATTAATTGTATAATAAATTTGTAATTTTTTTAGAAAGTGAGTTGAGATGTATGGATTCCGGTAGCAGTGGCAGTACGAAACCCCGAGTGAGTGGCATTCCCGCCGTTTCCATATATCTTTTTTATATGGCTTGATTATTTGCGCGGCAGGGAATTACTTGTTTTGTACTTCTTTTAATTTAACAAATTAACTGAAGGAGTGAATGCTATGTTCGAGAGAATTCCCGAGCTGGTTGAAGAAAGAAAATTTTCCGAAATCCGCGCAATTCTTATAGAGATGAACCCTGTTGATATTGCGATTGGTTTCGAAGAGGTTGAAAAGGATAAAGAGGTTGTGCTTTTCCGCCTGTTACCCAAGGGCCTTGCGGCCGAAACCTTTGCATATCTTGATACCGATATGCAGGAAAGCCTTATTAAAAGCTTTAGCGACCGCGAGCTTAAGGCTTTGTTAGACGAGCTGTTTTTAGACGACGCGGTTGATATTATTGAAGAAATGCCTGCAGGCGTGGTAAAGCGAATTTTAAGGCAATCCGACCCTGAAACCCGTAAAGAAATAAACGAATTGCTGAACTATCCGCCCGACACCGCAGGCAGCATTATGACCCCGGAGTTTATCGACCTTAAAAAGACTATGACGGTGGAAGAGGCCTTCGGGCATATTCGCGCCACCGCTATCGATAAGGAAACGGTGTACACCTGCTATGTTACGGGCGCCCACAGAAAGCTTTTGGGCGTTGTTACAATTAAAGACCTGCTGTTGGCTGAGTATAGCGATAAAATTGAGGATATAATGGAGGATAACGTTATATCCGCAGGCACCTTAGACGATAAGGAAGACGTGGCAAGACTGCTTGATAAATACGACTTTCTGGCCCTGCCCGTGGTGGATAAGGAAAACCGCCTTGTGGGCATTGTTACAGTCGACGACGCTATCGACGTTTTGGAAGATGAGGCCACCGAGGATATTGAAAAAATGGCGGCTATTATTGCCACAGATACCGACAAAACCTATTTAAAAATCGGCATTTTTGAAACGGTGAAGAACCGTATTCCCTGGCTTTTAATCCTCATGCTTTCCGCCACCTTTACAGGTGCTATTATTTCCGGCTTTGAAAGCAAGCTTAAATCGATTGTGGTGCTAACCGCATTTATTCCTATGCTTATGGGCACCGGCGGTAACTCGGGTAGTCAGGCCTCTGTTACGGTTATCCGCGGCCTTTCCTTGGGCGAGATTCAGCTTAGGGATATCTTCCGTGTAATATGGAAGGAGCTGCGAGTTGGTATTCTTTGCGGCATAGTGTTGGGTGTTGTTAATTTTGTAAAAATATTGGCAATAGACTATGCTCTTATAGGCGCTTTCGATGGCTATTCCTTGCAGCAAACCGCTATGATTGCGGCGGTTATATGCATCACCCTTGCCGCCACGGTGGTTGTGGCAAAGCTGGTGGGCTGTGCCTTGCCCATAGTGGCCGAGGCACTTCACCTTGACCCTGCCGTTATGGCAAGCCCATTTATAACAACGGTGGTAGACGCAATTTCTCTTATAATTTACTTTGCCGCTACCAACATCTTTTTAGGAGCCTTATTATGAACTTAAAAAATCCCAACTATGAGTGTGTAAACGAATTGGCGGACCGCCGTATTTCTGAAATTGCAGCAGGCTGTGAAATAGGTGCAGCTAAGGGCAAAACCTACTACGTCAGCAACGAGGGCTGCGACCTGAACGACGGTTTAACCCCCGAAACCCCTTGGAAAACCACCGAAAAGGTATCTGTAGCGGAGCTACAAAGGGGCGACTTTGTGCTTTTTCGCAGAGGAGATATTTTCCGTGGTCAGATAAAAGCCGCCGAGGGTGTAACCTATTCGGCCTACGGCAACGGTAAAAAGCCCTGCATTTACGGCTGGAAGGAAGATTTGGCCTGCCCCGAGCTTTGGGAGTGCGTGGATTCCACCCATAATATATGGAAATATACCGATAAAATTTACGATTGCGGCAGTCTGGTTTTTAACGATGGCGAAAAGCATTCCTTAAAGCATATCCCCTCGTTTATTGGCGGCAAATATGTTTGCCGAGAGGATGAATCCCGAGAATTTTCAATGCAGAATGAACTAAGCAATCTGGATATTTACTGGCATACCGACGAGCTTACCACCTATTCTCCCGTAAAAGGCGAGGATTTTCCCATTCCCGCCTTAACCTATGAGTATAATCCCTTAGGTGAGCTTTTTCTTCGGTGCGACCAGGGTAACCCCGGCAAGCTTTTTGATTCAATAGAGGCAATACCCAAGCTTTGCGGTGTGCATACCTGCGGCCTGCCCGACATCACCATTTCAAACCTTACCTTTAAGTACATAGGTATCCATGGCGTTGCGGCCGGCGGCAAAAGCGTTAAAAATCTTAGGGTAGAATATTGTGATTTTGGTTGGATTGGCGGCTGTATTCAGAATTATTTCGGCCTTGACCCCAATTATCCCCAGGGCGGCCGTGGCACCGTAACCCGCTATGGCAACGGTGTTGAAATTTACGGCGGTTGCGATGGCTACGTTGTTTCAAACTGCTATTTTTACGAGATTTACGACGCAGGCGCAACCCATCAGGTTACCACCAACGGCCAAAAGTATGTTATGGAAAATATCGTTTACGAAAATAACGTTTTCGATAAATGCGTTTACGGTATCGAGTACTTTTTGGATATGACCGAGGGCGATACCGAAAGCTATATGAAAAACGTAAGAATTAAAAACAACATCTTCCTTAACGGCGGCTACGGTTGGGGTCAACAGCGCCACAATAAGCATACCCCCGCCCTGATAAAGGGTTGGAGCTACGTGAATGCCGCAAAAGATTTTGAAATTAATGATAATTTATTCTACCGTTCGGCCTACAGAATGTTGCACCTGGTGGCAGAAAGGGCTGAATACTGCCCCAAAATGCAGGGTAACATATACATACAAAACCTTGGCGGAATGCTGGGTCAGTACGGCGGAAAGGAGCAGGGCGAACCACCTGTAATTCCTTTTGATAATGATGTTGCCCGCAAAATACAAGATACCTTGGGCGATAAAGAAGCAGTAATCGAAATACTGCTGTAAAGAGAATTTTAATTCGGTGGGGGGAATGTTCTTCCCGCCGAATAACTTTCCCGAAAATTTACAGCGAATGAAAATTGACTTTTAAAAAGTTAAAAATTATGCTTGACTTTACCGATTAAGTGTGATACTATATTATGGCGGTCGGAAAACTGATTGCAATTTGCGCTGGTAGCTCAGCCGGATAGAGTGTTTGGCTACGAACCAAAAGGTCGGGGGTTCGAGTCCCTCCCAGCGCGCCAAACAAAGAAGACACCCTTTTGGGTGTCTTTTTTGTTTCGTAAAACTAAATGACTCGAACCCCCGAAGGGGGGACGTCGAAACATACCGCAAAACCGCGATAGGTTTTGCGGTATGTCCGAGTCTCGAGCAGCGCAGCTTTTTCGCAACCGCCCGGGGCGGTCGAAAAAGCAAGAGGCGCAGAGTGAACCTCCCAGCGCGCCAAAATCGACAAGTTTCGACAGAAGCTTGTCGATTTTACTTTTTCACTATTAACTCTTCACTTTTCACTATTCTCTTTTTGTCGATTTTGGCAAGTAATAAGTAATAGTGAATAGTGAAGAAGTATTTTGCAAGGCTTTGCCTTGCTTTTTTAATTTATAGAAAGTATAATAAATATGAAAGGTGGGTTTATTATGACCGAGAGTCCTTTAATGATAAAATCCAAAGAGTTTGCACTTACTGTTATAAAAGTATGTAAAGAATTAAGAAATGCAAAGTGTGAAAGTGCTTTAATAAATCAGTTTTTGCGTTCGGGAACAAGTATTGGTGCAAATATTAGAGAGGCTTTTTACGCGCACGGAAAGGCAGATTTCGTCGCCAAGCTACAAATTGCTCTTAAAGAGTGTTCCGAAAGTGAATACTGGATTGAATTGCTAATTGAAAGTGGCTACTATAATGATAAAGAATTGCTTAATAAATGTATCGAAGTGAAACGAATTCTTATCGCATCAATAAATACCGCAAAGGAAAATACAAAATGATAAAAAACATTAAAGATATTTTGTGTAGTGAAGAAATCTATAATATATATTCAGCTTGTATGTTCGAGCCTACTTTCGATAAATTTAAGCTTAAAACAGAACAAATGCAAAAAGATTCTTCTGTTTCTGTGTAAAGATATTTTCAAACGAAAAAACAAATAGAAAGGATAATCTTCGGTGTCGGAAATTTTAAACATTATTGATTCTTTTAAAACAGCCTGCCCTTGCGGCAAAAAGCACGAAACCGCAATTCGTGATATAAGAATTGCTTCGGGTTTGGTAAATCAAGTTGGGTCAATTCTAAAAGATAACAAATTCCCTGAAAATCTGCTGTTGGTTGCAGATAACAATACCTTAAAAGCCGCCGATGGTATTATAAACAGCCTTAAGGGTTTTAATTTGGAATATAAAATCTATAACGATATTCGAGTTGCCGAAATGCACCACGTGGAAGAGCTTGAAGCGCTGATAAAAGGCAAGGATATTGCCATATTATCTGTGGGTACAGGCTCTGTAAACGACCCCTGCAGACTGGCGGCGGCAAGGCAAAATAAACCTCTTTGCATTTTTGCCACAGCCCCCTCTATGGACGGTTTCGCCTCTTACGGAGCGCCGATAGTAGCAGGTGGCTTTAAATTCAGCTACTCTGCCAAAAGCCCCGAGGTGATTATAGGCGACACTAAAATTTTAGCCGCGGCACCGAAAGAGCTGAAATCAGCAGGCTTTGGCGATATGGTTGCGAAATACATAGGGCTTGTTGATTGGCAGATTTCCGCACTGCTTACAGGGGAATATTACTGTGAAAAAATTGCTTCACTTACCCGCTCGGCTATAGACGAGCTTATGAGTCTGGCGCACAAGGTTACGGCTAACGACGAATACACAGCAGGCAAAATTTTCGAAGCCCTTTTAAAAACCGGTGTCGGAATGAGCTTTGCCCAAAACTCGCGACCGGCCAGCGGCAGCGAGCATATTATTGCCCACTTAATAGAATGTGTTGAACTGCGAGAGGGGAAAATCCCCAATCTTCACGGCGAGGATGTGGGGGTTTGTACCTTGGAAATGTTGAAATATTACAACGCCTTAGCGCAGATGCCTGAAATCGACACCGTGAAAGAATGGGTTGATTGGGAAGATGTATATAGCTTTTACGGCGAAATGGCAGGGGATGTGCGCAAGCTGAATCACCCCCAAAATGTTATTGACAATGTAGATGCCGAAGCTCTTAAAAAAGCTTGGCCCGAAATAATTAAAATTATCGGCAGTGTTCCATCGTACCGGCAATGCCGAGAGGCAATGGAGGCGGCAGGCTGTAAAATCACAATTGCCGACATAGATAAACCAAAGAAGCTGTTTGGGAATTGTGTAAAGTATTCGCCGTATATGCGAAAGCGCCTTACCCTTTTGCGTATGCAGAATATGATAAAGGGTGCCGAATTCAAACTGAATTAAGGCAGAACAAAAAATGTTCAAGAAGAGTTTTACCGCTTGGTCATTTTTTGTTTATTGCCGGTTTGCTTCGGCTAATTTGAAAAAATTTCTTTACAGGCCCTTCACCCTATTGACACATACAAAAAAAGTGCTATAATTATGTTGCAAAATATCTTTTTTAAGGAGAGAATTTTTATGAAAAAGTTAAGTTTACTTATTGCACTTATGCTGTTTGTAACGGTTGGCGGCGTTTACGCAACCTGGTCTTATGCCGGCACCAACGACATTGCCGACGCTTACGCCGAAGCAAAGGTTACAATCACCGATGCAGTTTTAGCCGGAGCCAATGGTACATACACCATCGAAAGCAACCTTGTTCTTTCTATTGACCAGGCTAACGACGAGCACGAGGCTAAGCTTGTATTTGAGCCTGCCGACAGCTCTAAGCCCATTCAGCTTAAGGTTACCTTCGAGCCCTCCAGCTTTGCTCCCCAGAAAATTAAAGAAGAAGCCGTTCCTTCCGAGCTGTACTTCGGCACCACCACCGAAATGCAGTACAAAATGGATGCTGAAGGTAACTACAGCGCAACCGGTACTCCTACCGACATTTTGAAGTTTGCCAATGTTTCCGACAACAATTTCAGCGAGAATGTTATTTGGTTTGACGAGGGCGACGGTACCTTCACCTACACCTTAGACGAAGCTGCTCTTAAAGATCAGATTCAGCTTAACAAGACCTTCGTTCTTGACACAAAGGCCGAGCACGATGCCTTCCGTGCAGCATTAATCGGCAACGTAATTGCCCGTGTAACCGACGGTACTATTACTCAGTAACAATATATTAGCATTACGGCAAGGTGAAGTTAAGGCTCTACCTTGCCGTTAGCACTTCTGTATAATGGGTAAGGATAAAAAGTATGACCAGTTATGAAACCTACGTCTTTCTTTTGTGCCTTATTGTTTTTATTCTGTTAACCACCCTTTCCTCTGTGTGCGTATACATAATTTCCAAGCTAACCATTCGCTTGATACGTGCCGGAGCAGAGGACGAAAGAATAATCGAGGAACATAAAAAGACCGCAGCTAAAAAGAACAGAAAACTTGTAAAAATCGTAGACATTGCCGTAACGGCAGTTTTGTGTACGGTTTTGTTTGTTGCGTTCATTTTTTCTGTGGTTATATCTCGCTCGTCGGCTAAGCCCACAGGCAGCCTGCCTACCTACAGAGTTGTTAACACCGGCTCTATGGCCGAAAAACACCCCGATAACAAATACCTTTACCAAAATAATATAAACAATCAGATTCAAACCTTCGACCTTATTGCCACCTATAAGCTGCCCCCCGAGGATGAGCTTAAGCTTTACGACATTGTGGTTTACGAGATGGACGATATTCTGGTTGTTCACAGAATTATTGAAATTGAAGAGCCTAACGAAGCCCACCCCAACGAGCGCCATTTCAGACTTCAGGGCGACGCTTCCGAAGCCCCCGACCGTTTCCCCGTAAGGTACGAGCAAATGCGGGCAATATACCGCGGCGACAGAACCCCATTTGTGGGCAGTTTTATTCTGTTCCTGCAATCCCCCGCAGGCTGGATGTGCATAATTCTGGTTGTATTTGCCATTATTGCAACGCCTTGGCTTAACGGAAAACTTTCGAAAGAGCGCCGCGACAGATATCTGCTTATAAGTGGCGATAATACAGAGGGGGAGTAATAAATGTTTAAAACTACCCTCAGGCTTATTTGCGCGTTTATGTGTTTGGTTTTGGTTATTACCATCGGTGGCACCTTTGCCACCTGGAAATATGCCGCCACAGGCGCCGGCACTCAGGCCAGCGATTTTTCAATTACAATTAACGATTTTATTTACGGAAACTTTTACATCACTAAAATAAGGGTGAACGACGGTTCCTACAGCTTTGCCACTTCGGATAAGCTGGGCGACGTTGACGCAAACTTCGACCTTACCCTTAATTCCAATGCCGCATCTTCCGTAACCTATGCGGTGTCTTTTTATAACAATACCGACGTTAGTTATTATTACGACAGCACCGAAACTGTGGCTACCAACAACACAAGAATAGATTACGAGGTAACGGGAATAGAACAGAAGGACGAGGTGCCGGGCAAAAGCTCTAAAACCATCTACGTAACCTTCAGCTACAAGGGCAATAATTTTTCCAATGCCTCGCTTTTATCTCAGCTTCACTTTAAGTTTGTGGTAGATAAAAGCTCTATTGGTGGTATTGTTGCCCAAACGGCGGTAGACCGCTTCAGGGATATTCTTAACAACAAGGTTTACGAAGGCTCTTACCAATCGTTGGAAAACGGTATGAACGATAGGTCGGGCTTTAACAAGGCCTCGGCGGTTACCTATATCGGTAACGTTTCAGGCTCTAACAGCTCCGATTCGCTGCTTATAGAAGCCCTTTTCGGCGAAGAGTTTATGTCTATGGACCTCGACGGCGACGGAAATGCCGAGCCTATTACTATGATGATTAAGCGTGAAGACCTCGACGGAAGCACCGAAACGGGCGACGCCTACACCTATACCAACTGGGGCAGAGAAACCACAGTAAGGGGTGCCGAAATGACCCTTTACATCACCTCGGAAAATCTCGACAACGTATCCAGCGGAAGGTCGGTTGTGGTTTACGCCGCCGCCTTTACAAAGCTGCCGGGCGCCACCGAATGGACCGACCTGGTTCCCCTTACCAAGGGTGCGGCCAATGCCAACAACTACAGCGGCTACGGTAGTGCAAACTCCTTTAACACCGACACCTGGAAATCCGATGGCGGCAAAACTATAGAACAGCTTTTGCCAAACTAAATTTAAATTATTCAGTTCCACCCGCAAGGATATTTGCGGGTGGTTTTTTGTGCCCAAAACGAGCAGTTTCGTTAAAAGATTAACGTTTATAATTTTCGATGTTTCGTTGATTTTCACTGCTAATATATGGTATTATAAAATTATTAATAATGTATGACGTCCGACTTCTGACATCTGACGTCTGCTTTGAGAGGTGCCATAAATGAAGATATTGGTTTGTGTAAAGCAGGTGCCGGGGTCCAACAACGTAGAGGTAGACCCGGTAACCGGCGTTTTAAAAAGAAATGGGATTGACAGCAAAATCAACCCCTACGATTTGTATGCGATAGAAACCGCACTCTCTTTGGCCGAAAAATTCGGCGGCAGTGTTGAAAGCATTACAATGGGTCCGCCCCAGGCAAAAGCGGTTATTGAAGAAACCGTGTGTATGGGCGCTACGGGCGGTACAGTGCTTAGCGATCGCAAGTTTGCAGGCGCCGATGTGCTTGCCACTGCCTACACTCTGTCGCAGGGTATAGAAAAAATGGGAGAATACGATATAATTTTCTGCGGCAAGCAAACCACCGACGGCGACACCGCCCAGGTAGGTGCCGAAATGGCGGAATATTTGGGGCTTCCCAACCTTTCCAACGTGCTGTCGATTGAGGATATTAAAAACGGCAAGGTGTACCTTACCGCAAGCCTCGACGAAAAAATTGTAAAACAGCAGGTAGAAATGCCCTGTGTAATTTCTATGGACGGCGACGTTAACACCCCACGCCTGCCCTCTTACAAAATTAAAAAGCAACTGCAGGGCGATGCGGTTAAATTTTTAAGCTTTGCCGATTTCGACGATCAAGACCCCTCTCACTATGGCCTTTCAGGCTCTGCCACTCAGGTTGAGCGTATATTCCCGCCCGAAAAAAATTCCGAAAAGCAAGAGCTTAGCGGCTCTGCTGATAGCATGTCGGAAGCACTTTACGGCTTGCTTCGCGATAAGAAAATGATTTAAGGGGGGGCAGAGAATATGGGAAAATTAGTTGTAGATAAAAGCAAATTAAATCCAAATAGCGGCGAGGCCGCGGTTAAGCTTTGTCCCTTTGGAGCCATAAGCTATAACGGAGAAAGCCTTGAGATTTCCTCTGCCTGCAAAATGTGCAAGCTTTGCGTTAAAAAAAGCGATGGGCTTATAACCTTTTTGGAAGAGGTGGTAGAGGGAATCGACAAATCCCTTTGGCGCGGTGTGCTTGTGTATGCTGACGTCAGCGGAGGTAAAATTCACCCCGTTACATACGAGCTTTGCGGAAAGGCCAAGGAATTGGCGGCGGTTACAGGTCACCCGGTTTTCGCCCTTATGATAGGTAGCGGCCTTGAAGCCGCGGCAAAGGAACTGCTGCGTTACGGTGTAGATAAGGTGTTCCTTTACGACCACGCGGAATTTGCCAATTTCAGAATAGAGCCATACACAGCGGCCTTTTGTGATTTTATAGAAAAGCACAAGCCTTCTTCCATACTTGTTGGTGCAACAAATCTGGGTCGACAGTTGGCACCCCGCGTTGCGGCGCGCTGCCGCACAGGGCTTACTGCCGACTGCACGGTTCTTGAAATGAAGGAAAACACCGACCTTGTGCAAATTCGTCCCGCCTTTGGCGGCAACATTATGGCGCAGATTATTACCCCCAACACAAGGCCCCAGTTCTGCACCGCCCGTTATAAAGTGTTTTCCGAGCCTGCCCCCAACGATAACCCTGCAGGCGAGGTTGTTAAAATGAAAGTAACCCCCAATATGCTCGGGTCTAAAATTAAGGTGCTTTCCACCGAAGAAAAGCCTAAGGATATCGACATTGCCGAGGCCGAGGTTATTGTGGCGGTAGGCCGTGGTGCTATGGCAGAATCCACCCGCGCCTTAGCCGATGAATTAGCCTCGCTTTTAGGGGGAGTTGTGGCTTCAACCAGACCGTTGGTAGAGGCAAATATTTTCGATGCCAAGCGGCAGATTGGCCTTTCGGGCAGAACGGTTAAGCCAAAGCTTATTTTCTGCCTTGGCATTTCGGGTGCCGTACAGTTTGCGGCTGGTATGAAATCCTCCGACTGTATTGTGGCAATCAATACCGATAAATCTGCCCCTATATTTGACGTGGCACACTACTGCGTTCAGGGCGATGTAAACGAAATTTTGCCCAAGCTTATTGCAAAGATAAAGGGGGAAGCGTGATGTATAACAAGGTAACTAAAGAAGATATATTAAAGCTTCAGCAGATAGACGGAGTCGAGGTGCTTTACGGCACCGAAATAGGCCCCGACTACGCCCACGACGAGCTGGGCGGAATTGAAAAAATGCCCGAGGTTTTGGTGCGTGTTACCGAAACTTCACAGGTGTCGGAAATTATGAAGCTGGCCTACAGCCGCAATATCCCCGTAACGGTTCGCGGCAGCGGTACCGGCCTTGTGGGTGCCGCCGTTCCCGTAGAGGGCGGAATTTTAATTGAAACCACCAAAATGAACAAGATTTTAGAGCTGGACCGCGATAACCTTACAGTAACGGTGCAGCCGGGTGTTCTTTTAATGGAGCTTGCGGCCTTTTGCGAAGAAAACGACTTTTTGTATCCCCCCGACCCGGGCGAAAAATCTGCCACAATAGGCGGTAATATTTCCACTAATGCCGGCGGAATGAGGGCGGTTAAATACGGCGTTACAAGGGATTACGTCAGGGCTTTAACGGTGGTTCTGCCAAACGGCGAGGTTCTGCAGCTTGGCGCAAAGGTTGCCAAAAACAGCTCGGGCTACAGCCTTAAAGATCTGGTTATCGGTTCTGAAGGAACCCTTTGCATTATCACCGAGGCGGTGCTGAAATTAGTGCCTCTGCCCTCGGTTTCGGTAAGCCTGCTTGTGCCCTTCCCCGATATGAAATCGGCCATTGAGTCGGTGCCCCACATAATTCGCTCGAAGGTTATTCCCACCGCTATTGAATATATGAGCAGAGATACCATTCTTTTCTCCGAAAGCTATCTTGGTAAGCGTTTCCCCGACACAAAGAACGACGCCTACATTCTGCTGACCTTCGACGGCAACACCACAGCGCAGGTAGAGGCAGATATGGCTGTTGTGGCGAATTTGTGCTTAGAGCTTGGCGCAATCGACGCCTATATTGTAGACACCGAAGAGCGCAAGAAATCGGTTTGGAACGCCCGCGGTGCTTTTCTTGAGGCAATTAAGGCCTCTACCACCGAAATGGACGAGTGCGACGTGGTTGTTCCCACCGCAAAGGTAGACGAATTTATAAAATATACCCATCTTCTGGCTGAAGAGTTTGCGGTTCGTATTCCCAGCTTTGGCCACGCAGGCGACGGCAATCTGCACGTTTACATCTGCCGCGACCAGCTTAGCGATAAGGATTGGGAAACCACCCTTTCGGCGGTGTTCGATAAAATGTATAAAAAGGCAGAGGAGCTTGGCGGCCTGGTTTCGGGCGAGCACGGAATCGGCTATGCCAAAAAGGGCTTCCTTCGCCAGCAGTACGGCGAAACACCAATTGCCTTAATGCAGGGCATAAAAACCGTTTTCGACCCCAACTGCATCTTAAACCCCCACAAGGTTTGCTTCTAACAAAAAGCTGTGTAGAAAATCTACACAGCTTTTTTTACTCGTTATCTTCCTCGTCCTCTTTAAAATAGGGCTGAATAAAAATTCCCTTAGTCAGCGGCAAAAAGCTTACTGTATCGCCCTCGCGGAGACCGTATTTTTTGCGCAAAGGGGCTGGCAAAACAATTCTTCCGTTAACATCAATTACCTTTGTAAAAACAAAATCGTCCATCTTTTTTCCTCCAAATTAAAAAAGTGCGCAACAGAAGTCGCGCACCGAAAAACGCGACTTGCATTGTTGTCACACAATTCTCATACTTAATTCAGATAATCAGAACGAAGCAAAGAGAAGCCACGCTTTTACCAAAGGCAAAAACGCTCCGATTATCTAAAAATATTAATTTGTATGAAAATTATGTGACACCCTTATAATAGCACATTTTTCATCGTTTTGCAATAATTTTCGTAATACACAATTCGGCAAAAAGCGACAAAGAAAAAACGGCGGGTATATCCGCCGTTTTTTGGTTGCTATTTTACAATATCGCCCACGCCGTTAAGAATATATTTCGGGCGGTAGGGGAATTTGTCGATATCCTCTATAGAGGTAACACCGCTAAGCACCAAAACCGTATCTACGTTGGATTCAATGCCCGCGATAATGTCGGTATCCATTCTGTCGCCGATAAAGGCAATCTCTTCGCTGTGACACTTGATTTTTTTAAGGCCGTGGCGAAGCATAAGGGGGTTGGGCTTGCCCACAAAGTAGGCCTTCTTGCCCGTGGCAATTTCAATGGGGGCAATAAGCGAGCCGGTTGCCGGCATAACGCCCTTTTCGGTGGGGCCTGTTATGTCGGGGTTGGCGCCAATAAGTTTTGCGCCTTTGTTCACAAGCTCGATAGCCTTTTCTATTTTCTCAAAATTGTAGCTTCGGGTTTCGCCTACAACCACGTAATCAGGGTTGATGTCGTTCATATAAATTTTCTGGTCGTAAAGGGCTTTTGTAAGGGCGGCCTCGCCAATAACGTAGGCGGTGCAATCGGGCTTTTGGCTTTTCAAAAACGAGGCGGTTGCCATAGCGCTGGTGTAGAAATGGTCGGGAGAAACGGTAAGCCCCATTCTTTCTAACTTCATACTTAATTCGTGGGGGGTTCTTTCGGGGCTGTTGGTAAGAAAAACAAATTTTTTGTTATTGTCTATCATCCAGTTAACAAACTCGCGAACGCCGTCTAAAATAATGTTACCGTGGTAGATAACACCGTCCATATCGCAAATAAAGCCTTTTTTACTTAAAATTTGTTCCATAAAGTTAACCTCCAAAGATAGCTGGGAAATTCTTCTTAGCCCTGCTTTAATTTTACTGTAATCGGCGGTAAAAGTCAATAATTTTGTAAAATAGCCGCCATCTTTTGGCTTTACTCAAAAGTTCTGATGTGATACAATGAAAATAATAAATTAGTGGAGGTAGAAGTTATGTCCAACAAAAAGAAGGTACATCTTATCGGTAACGCACATCTTGACCCCGTGTGGCTGTGGCGTTGGCAAGAGGGTTATTCCGAAGTGAAGGCAACCTTCAGAAGTGCCTTAGACCGTATGAAGGAATATCCCCATTTTAAATTCACCTCTGCCTGCTCAATTTACTATAAATGGATTGAAGAAACCGACCCCCAAATGTTTGAAGAGATAAAAGCTCGGGTTAAAGAGGGGCGCTGGTGTATTGTGGGCGGCTGGATAATTCAGCCCGATTGCAACTCTCCTTCGGGGGAAAGCTTTGCCCGCCAATCCCTTTACGGACAGCGTTATTTTAAAGAAAAATTTGGGGTTTATTCCACCGTTGGCTACAACGTAGATTCCTTTGGCCACAACGCTAACCTGCCTAAAATTTTAAAAAATTCTAAAATGGACAGCTACGTGTTTATGCGCCCTATGCCCCACGAAAAAGAGCTGCCCTCTTACGTTTTTAACTGGGAAAGCTCCGATGGCAGCAGGGTTTTAGCCCACAGAATTGCAGAGTATTACTGTATCGATATGGAAACCGAGCCTAATAAACCTCCCCGCCGCGACACCTTTAAATTTATTGAAAATTTAAAAAATGAACCGGATTTAATGGCCTTTTACGGTGTGGGAAATCACGGCGGCGGCCCCACTAAAGAGCTGCTTTGCTGGATGAAGGAAAATTTGGGCGATAATTTTGTTTACTCCACCCCCAACGAATATTTTAGCTCTATAGACCGAAGCTCCCGCCCTGTGCTGGTCGACGACCTGCAGTTCCACGCCAAGGGCTGTTATAGTGTGCACAGCGGCATAAAGTCCACCAACAGAAGGGGCGAAAACCGCCTTACTGCCACCGAAGGCTTTAGCCTTATGGCAGGGCATCTTTGCGGCCTGCCTTACCCCCAAGAGGATATAAACCGCGGCTGGGAAAATCTGCTTTTCAATCAGTTTCACGATATTTGTGGCGGCTGTTGTATAAAATCCGGTATGGAAGACGCGTTGGTGTTTAACAACGAAGCCTTGGCAATTGCCATGCGCAGCACCAACAAGGCTTTGCAGAAAATTGCCTGGAATATCGACACCGACCAGGGCAAAAATCGTGACGGAAGCAACACCTTAGGCTATCCTGTGGTGGTGTTCAATCCGCTGCCCTATGAAGTCAGCACCGCCGCCTTGGTGGATATAAGGGAGAATTTTGTGGCAGCTACCGATACAAAGGGTAATTTACTTCCAATGCAAAAGGTTGCCGCCCAGCATCTTACCTGGATTAAGTATGCCCATTTGGTAAAAACATCTGTGCCTGCCTTTGGCTACACCACCCTCTGGCTGTGGCGCGACGGCGCAGAAAGCCCTGCCCACATTCCCTTCAGTTGCACAGATTGTTCGGTTTCCAACGGAATTGCCGAAATTAAGTTTTCTAAAAAAACAGGCGAGCTTATTTCCTACAAGGTTCGCGGAAAAGAGCTGCTGAAAGGCTCTGCCACCAGGCTTTACGACGAAACCCATTGCGACACCTGGGCCCACGATATTGCAAAATTCGACAAGCTGTTGAAGACTTGTAACAACGGCAGCGTTAAGGTTTACGAGGTGGGCTCGGTAAGGGCTAAGGTAAGAA
The DNA here is from genome assembly GCA_045546235.1 of Acutalibacteraceae bacterium. Lineage (GTDB taxonomy): Bacteria > Bacillota > Clostridia > Oscillospirales > Acutalibacteraceae > UMGS1532. The sequence goes on along the minus strand of JAZQCL010000018.1, from coordinate 118,672 downwards.
CAGAGCAAATATTGGGCGACAGCAGAATTATTCGCGACTACATAATGTATGCCGACAGCGAAAGGGTAGAGGTAGAAACCAAGATTGATTTCTACAGCCGCCACTGTATGCTGAAATTTGGCTTTACTCTGGCCGACGAAAACCCTCAAGCCTTCGGCGAAATTCCCTTTGGCTTTATCGAGCGCTCTACCGACGGCAGCGAGCATTCCTGCGGCGAGTGGATTGCCCTTAAGGGGGAGGATTGCGGCCTGGGAATTGCTACAGATTCTAAATATAGCTTTTCTGCCAATGGTAACGAGCTGGAGTTTGTGGTGCTTCGCGGCGCAATTTTTGCCGACCACGGTGGTGAACGCACCGAATTCAGCGAGTATATGGATATGGGTCGCCACGAGTTCCGCTATACCTTGTTCCCCTACAGCACCCCCGGTGGTGCAAAAAGGGTGGCGGCAGAGCTTAACAACCCGCCCGAGCTTATCTGCGAAACCTTCCACAAGGGTAGTTTACAGCCCACCTACAGCGGTGCCGAAATCAGCGCCCACAACGTGGCCGTAACCGCAATTAAGCGCCACGAAGATAGCGGCAGTGCGGTGGTTCGCCTTTACGAAACCGACAACCTTGACACCGAATGCACACTAACCCTTTTCGGCAAGGAAATCCCCTTAAAGCTTTCCCATTCCGAAGTAAAAACTCTGATTATATCCCCCAGCGGCGAAGTTAAAACCACCGATTTTATAGAATAAAAGAAAAACAGAGCAATCATTTATATGGTTGCTCTGCCCTTTTTGGTGAATTATGTCGAAATTCAGAATTAATTGACAAGTTTTGGCAAATCTATTGCAATCTTTTTGGAATTATGTTACTATAATTCTGCCAACAACTTATTTTTAGCTTGATGTAAGTGCGTGTTTTTTCCATTTTGGTAAAAACGCATGCTTATTTTCACACACTTGTATCAAGCTGTTGAAAGTTGTTGGCGCAACAAGCTGCGTTTTTCGGTGCGTAGCTTCGGTTGCGCACTTTTTTATTTTGGAGGAATGAAAAATGGCAAAGGATTACGAGGTAGAACGTAGGGTAGACTGCGTTGGCAGAGTGGTAATTCCAAAGGATATGAGGAAAACTTACGGCCTTGAGCCAAATGCAAAAATCACAATTACTGCTAAGCGTGATGGAATTTATATAAAGCTTAGTAAAGAAAAAACGGCATAAGCCAAAATAATAAACCAAAAGGGTCTGCCTTGCTTTTACTTAGTAAGGCAGACCCTTGTTATTTGGGTTTGGATTAGTCTATGCGAATTATGGAAATGCCATATTCCCCTGTGGGCAACTCTGCTTTAACGCTTAGCATATCGCCCGTTTTTGCGGTGGTGGGAATTACAACCTCGTTGCCCTGTAAATAAGCACCCTCTATAAGAGATTTAGAAATTGTAAAGGTGGGGGCAGAACCCGTGGTATCGTCTAATACGGTGGCACCAACGGCTACCCTGTCGCCTGCCTTTGCGTGAATGTCAACCTTATCCATTACAACCTGACGAATAGGGGGCAAGGTGGTGTAAACGTACAGGGCGTAGCCCTCGTCCAAAGTATCGCGAAGGGTAGAGTCAACCTCTATAGTTTTGTCAACGGGGGGAACTATCATATTGCCCTCGCCCTTATCGTGCAGGCGATAGGTGTGGCGGTAAAGCTTGCGATTAACTGCGCGGCCAAGGTTGATTTCAATATCGTTCACCTTGTCGCCCTTGCTTTCAACCACAATGGTGTATTGGCCGTCTTTATAGAAGGCGTTAAAACGAACGTCGTTATATTGGGGCACTGAAACCTTATAAACCTTAGAATGGAAGGGCACGTAGTGGTTGATTAGAGACAGCTCGTAGAAAGCTTCGCCCACCTCGTCTAAGGTTTTGCTGATGGGGAAGAAGTCCCACATTTCGTAAGAGGCATCACAGGCACCGGGTGCGTGCATCCAGTTAAGGGGGTCAACCAAAGGCGAGCCAGCCATAACCCAGATAAAGCCGCCGGAAATTCCGTGGTTAGCACCGGCAAGAATGGTGTTCACTGTGTTTGCATACCAATTGGCAGAAACTCGGCTGGAGTTACCAAATTCGGTTAAAACAACCTGCTTTCCGTCGGCGTGGGGAGCAAAAATATTGTCGCCCCATTCGCAAACCTCTTTATATGTAAGACTATATTTATGAACAGAGTGAATGGTGAAAATGTCGGGGCAGAGAATGTTCATTTTTTCCATAACGTCTTCGTGGAACACGCATTGTTCTGCACCCCAGACGTCTACCATTCCCTTTACCCTCGAATGGTCGATAAAATATTTTGTATATCTTGCCATAGAGGCCCAATATGCCACAGCTTCACCGTACATAGCAAAGTCGTAGTAGTCGCCCCTGTCGCATTCGCCCGAAACCTCGTTATAGAAGCTGATGTACTTAACGTTGTCGCAGCCCTTTTCAAGAATAAGGTATTCTAAGGTTGCGGCGGCAGCTTTACCGTAGTTATAAAGGTCTTTAGGTGCGGCGCAGTGCTTGTGCTCCTGGTCTACACCGCCGATAGAGAACCAATCCATAACCTTGGTACCTACCTTCCAGCCGAAGTCAAGCTCAACCTCAATTCCCTGGTCGCGGAAGGCCTCGCAATATTTTACAACCGAGTCCATCTGTTGGTTGTGGAATTGCCAGTCGCCGTTTTTATACTGCTCTTCTGTATCTACAACCCAGTCGATCTGGAACCACATTCTGATACAGTGGGGGCGGGACTTAGCAATATGGTGCTTTTCAAGTTCCCAATAAACCTCGTTATATCCTTCGCGCTGGGCATATTCCGAAAAGGCATTTGGGAATACATTGGCACCGCCACCGATAAAGTTGGAATCAATCACGTGGGCTGCGTTAACGTCGCAAAGCCTTACGTTACTATCGGTGAAAACAGAGTCGAGAATGGCACCCTTTTTAAGCTTGAGCAGAAATTCGCTTCCGCCGATTTCAGCAAAGCTAAGGATGTGAAGTTTTCTGCCGCTGTAGGTATCTTCACTCTTTTCTGTGTAGCTGATAGCTGCCTTGTCACAGGTAAAGGAAAGTATTTCAATGTTTTTGCCAACTATAAACAACTTGTTTGCGGTTTTCGGTTGAAGTTTAATTTCAATATCTGAATTTGCTGTAACGGTTTCGCCGTCGAAAAAGCATCTGTCGGTGGTAAGGTCTTGGGGGTTGCCACAGTAGTCGCCAGCGATTTCGGGGGTGGCGCCTTTAAGCAGATTGGCCGAGGAGTAAAGGCTGCTGAACTTGTGGCGTGCGGTGTTTTCACGGCTGAACACGCCAATTCTGGATATACGGGTTATTTCGTCTTGAGGGCAGGAAGAAATTAACTTAACACCCACATAACGGCCGCTGACGTCCTCTAAATCTGCCAAAATATCTCTGGGGCACTTGGGGTATACCTTGTACTCGGTTTCGGGGCTTCTGTAATATTTCAGCACCAAGCTTTCGGCGTTGTAAAGGCTATCCTTATCGGAAGAAACATAAACCTCGAAATCGTTCAAGAAGAAGTTGCCGTGGTCCATACCATAGCCCGAAATACAAAGGCTTTCCATTGTTTCTACACGACCTATGTCGTATGTAAGGGCAAAGGGAGCGCCCCAAAAATCTACGTGCTGCTCAATTCTTTCGTCGTCGGTTAGAAAATCGAGAATATAGTCGTTATAGTCTTTTTCAATTTCAAAAATTATCTGCTCGTCGCCCAAAGGGGTAATTTCAGGGCGAAGCCCTGCAAGAATATTTGCACCTAAGGTTGCGGCTTCGTTTCCTGCAAGCCAAGTCCATTTTTGATTTTTTACTTTGCTCATAGTATCTCCTCCAAAAGGGAAAATTTACAATATTATAATAACACCAATACAAATGTTGTTCAACTAAAATTTTTACAAAAAATAAAAAAATCACACATTTTTTATAAATGTATGCGAATTCTCCGCGAAAGATTGACGAAGGCGGCAAAATATTATATAATCGGTTGTAATAGCTAAAGGAGGTATGGGAATTGAGCAAGGGTCAAGGCTTAACCTTATCGGCTGTATTTACAGGCGTAATTATACTATGTAGCTGGATTTCCGTGCCTGCACCAATTCCCTTTACCCTGCAGGCTCTGGGTATTTATATATGCTGCGGCATGCTCGGGGGAAAGTTAGCCTTCTTCAGCACCGCAACCTATGTGGCTTTAGGAGCCCTGGGGCTTCCTGTATTTTCGGGATTTCAAGGGGGAATAGGGGCAATTTTTGGCGCCACAGGCGGCTTTGTAATGGGTTTTTTGTTAATTCCCCTTAGCGTGTGGGCGGTAGAAAAAACACCTGCCAAAAAGCACAGCCTTATTATTGGCGCCGCGGTGGGCACCACCCTTTGCAATGCTTTGGGAATGCTTTGGTATGGCCTTGTGTATATGAAGGGTACCGTGGGGTTTGTGGCGGCCTTTACAATTTGTGTTTTGCCATATATTATTCCCGACACACTAAAGCTTTTGGTGGCCTATCTTGTTACCAAGCGGCTTAAAAAGGTTATAAAAACAAAAACTCCGCAGTAATGCCAAAGGCAATTGCGGAGTTTTATTGTTTAGTCTTTCTTGTTTAGAAGGTCTATTATTTTCGCAAGGGCAATAAACATAGATCCGTTTATAATTCCAATGAACCAGAAAATGCAGGCGGTGCCAAAGGAAAAATTAGATTCACTACCAAAAGTAAAAACTGAATCCTTGCCCATATCTATTCCAAGAATAAAAAACACAATAAATATAACAATGGCAACAAATATAAGCCAGGAAGAGGTGCCGCAGAGTTTCGATTCAGATTTTATAATTGCGTGGCGCATAACCTCTTCGTACTCTTCGTTAGTAAGGCTTACTGCAACTTTTTTATAATACTTTTGTGTTTTCGAGTCGAAATACGGATAAGCAATTATGTCCAAGGGAAGGTTATCAGGGGCATAATGCTTTTCGAATAAGCCGAGTTCAATAAGGTTCTTCTCCATTTTTTCGATTGATTGTTGTTTAGCATTCTCGATGTAGTATTCTGCCATTGGGTGCATAAAATCATCCTCCTAAATAAATATGAAATAATTATATAACGTAATTGAGTGCTTGTCAATATTTGCATAATACTGTAAAACAGCGTTATACCACAATATATAGTGTTCAAATAAAAAATTATTTCAAAATATTGCGATTTGGCTCTTGAAATATATATCAACTTATGATACAATAATAAGCCCCAAGATTGTTTTGCGTCGGGGAAATATAAAAGTGAGGGTATAAATCCCACAAACTATTAACACATACGTCAAATATCTAATATCTAACGTCTAAAATCTAAAACGAAAGGCAGATGAAGTTTATGAAAATAATTAAAAGAAGCGGTCAGGAAGTTCCCTTCGACAGAGAAAAAATCGAGATTGCAATTAGCAAGGCCAACGAAAGCGTTGTTTCCAGCGAACGTATGACCCCCATTCAGATAAAAAGAATCGCCGAAGATGTAGAAATGGCGGCAAATAATATAAGCAGGGCTTTAAGCGTTGAAGAAATTCAGGATATGGTGGAAGACCAAATTATGAATCAGCGCGCATTTTCGGTTGCCCGCCGCTATATAACCTACCGTTATACCCGTGAATTAGTGCGTAAATCCAACACCACCGACGATCAGATTTTATCTTTAATCGAATGTAATAACGAGGAAGTAAAGCAGGAAAATTCCAACAAAAACCCCACCGTTAACAGCGTTCAGCGTGACTATATGGCGGGTGAAGTAAGCAAGGATATTACAAGGCGTATTCTGTTGCCCGGCGATATTGTAGAGGCTCACGATAACGGACTTATCCATTTCCACGATGCCGACTATTTCGCCCAGCACATGCACAACTGTGACCTTGTGAACCTTGAGGATATGTTGCAGAACGGTACCGTTATTTCCGGCACCTTAATAGAAAAGCCCCACAGCTTTTCCACGGCCTGCAATATTGCAACACAAATTATTGCGCAGGTTGCCTCAAGCCAATACGGCGGCCAGTCAATAAGCCTTACCCACCTTGCCCCCTTTGTAGAGGTAAGCCGCAAAAAAATTACTAACGAGGTGCGGCAGGAGATGCAAGAGGCGGGCATCGAGCTTTCAGAGGAAAAAATCAGTGCCATTGCCGAAAAGCGGCTTCGCGAAGAGATAAACCGCGGCGTTCAGACTATACAATACCAGGTTGTTACCCTTATGACCACCAACGGTCAGGCTCCCTTTGTTACTGTGTTTATGTACCTTAACGAGGCCAAGAATGAAAGGGAAAAGGCCGACCTTGCAATTATTATTGAGGAAACTCTAAAGCAGAGAATCCAGGGCGTTAAAAACGAAAAAGGTGTGTTTATTACCCCCGCCTTCCCCAAGCTTATTTACGTTTTGGAAGAGGATAACATTAAAGAGGGCAGCAAGTATTACGAGCTTACTCGCCTGGCGGCTCAGTGTACTGCAAAGCGTATGGTGCCCGACTACATTTCCGAAAAGGTAATGCTTCAAAATAAAATCGACAAAAACGGCGAAGGCCATTGCTACACCTGTATGGGTTGCCGTAGCTTTTTAACCCCTTATATAGACGAAGAGGGCAAGCCGAAGTATTACGGTCGCTTTAACCAGGGCGTTGTAACGGTGAACCTTGTGGATATCGGCCTTAGTGCCAACAAAGATATTGATGAATTCTGGAAAATATTCGACGAAAGAATGGAGCTTTGCCACAGAGCGCTGCAATATCGCCACGAAAGGCTTACAGGCACCCTGTCGGATGCCGCACCCATACTTTGGCAGCACGGCGCATTGCTTCGTTTAAAGAGTGGCGAAACTATCGATAAGTATCTCCACGGCGGATATTCCACCCTTTCTTTAGGCTACGCCGGCCTTTGGGAATGCGTTTACAGTATGATTGGCAAAAAGCTCACCGAAAAGGCGGGTGAGGAGTTTGGTCTCGAAATTATGCGTAAGCTTAACGAATACACCGCCCGCTGGAAGGCTGACGAGAATATAGATTACAGCCTTTACGGCACACCTCTTGAGAGCACCACCTATAAATTCGCAAAATGCCTGCAAAAGCGTTTTGGCAAGGTGGCAGGTGTTACAGATAAAAACTACATCACCAACAGCTACCACGTTCACGTAACCGAGGAAATCGACGCATTTGATAAGTTAGAGCTGGAATCTAAGTTTCAGGCACTTTCCCCCGGTGGTGCAATCTCTTACGTAGAGGTTCCCAATATGCAGAATAACTTAGAAGCGGTGCTTAATGTTATGAAGTTTATTTACGATAACATTATGTATGCCGAGCTTAACACCAAAAGTGACTACTGCCAGTGCTGCGGTTACGACGGTGAAATTGAAATCGTGGAAGATGGCCACGGAAAGTTAGAGTGGCGCTGCCCAAACTGCGGCAATACCGACCAAACCAAAATGAACGTTGCCCGTAGAACCTGTGGATATATCGGTACTCAGTACTGGAACCAAGGACGTACTATGGAAATTAAAGAACGCGTATTGCATCTATAGGGCGGCTCTGTCAGGCACAGAACAAAAGAAAACAGATTAAAATAGGTTTTACAAAAGGATGAATTTCTGCACAAAGGTTTTTTAAATGTGAAATTCTCCGAATTTCGAAAATATAAATTTCTTTTTTAAGGCTTTTTTCGACACTCGACGTATAAACATACGCCTAACGTGCCGAAGAAAAGCCTTTCTGCACCCAACATAGCCACCCCGGGGTTGTCGGGCGGCTCTGTCAGGCACAGAACAAAAGAAAATATAATAAAATGGCACTGCAGGAAGGCGAGTTTTTTGCATAAAGCGTTTTAATATGTGAAATTCTTCGAATTTCGAAAATATAAATTTCTTTTTAAGGCTTTTTTCGACACTCGACGTATAAACATACGCCTAACGTGCCGAAGAAAAGCCTTTCTGCACCTAACATAGCCACCCTTGGTTTTGGGTGACGGCTCTGTCAGGCACAGAACAAAAGAAAATATAATAAAATGGCGTGTCGGGCGGCTCTGTCAAAAAACAAAATACACTATAAAGGAGGGGAACTATGCACTACGGAGAGATAAAAAAGCGAGATATTGCAAACGGCTCTGGTGTCAGAGTTTCCCTTTTTGTTTCGGGTTGCCGAAATGCCTGCCCCAACTGCTTTAATAAGCAGACCTGGGATTTTAAATTTGGCTCTTTGTTTACCGAAGCCACAGCCGATGAGATTATAAAGGCCTTAGCTCCCGACTATATCAATGGATTGACCCTTTTGGGCGGCGAGCCTATGGAGCCGGAAAACCAAGAGGAGCTGCTAAGGCTTACCGAAAGGGTGAAAAAAGAATACCCCAAAAAAGACATCTGGTGTTTTACAGGCTTCACCCTTGAAGAGCTACAGAGTGAAAACTGCCGCGCCAACACGCCGTTCTTAAAGCCGTTGCTTGCCAATATAGATATATTGGTAGACGGCCGCTACGAAGAAGCGCTTAAAAATATATCCCTGCAGTTTCGCGGCTCGGAAAACCAGCGGATTTTAGATCTTGCTGCCACCCTGCAATCGGGCAAGCCGATTATCTGGAAAGAGCTTCGGCGGTAAAACTTGCAAATTTTTCAATAATTTGGTATAATACTTCCGGTAAAACATAAAAAGCAGGTGAAATCTATGGCAAGCTTTTGTATTTTATGCTCTAAAAAATTGGGCCTTTTCAGCAATTGGGGCGAGGATATTTTTACAGGCGACCCAGCAAATAAAATTTGCGACCAGTGCTTAAAAAAGGCCGAAACAATTCTTAAAAAGGTAGAAATGAAGATCCCCGTTGAGGCCGAGGATTACGACCGCTTCACAGGGGAAGGCCTTGCCTACATCAACGAGTATTTAGAGCCCGACGGTGTGGTTTTGGGCGGTGGAGCTATAGCAACAGAGGTGGCAGACCTTAAGGAATTAAAGGTTGGCGACGCTGTAATCGACCGTAAGTTCGAGGTTGACGACGAGGAAACCGAAAACATTCTTGAAAAGCTAAAAAGTATGAGCAACGAAGAAATCGAAGCTTTTTTAGAAGGGCTTGTTAGCGATAACGATACTGCCGAGAATTTTATGAACGATATAAAGTCCCTCAGCGACCAAGAGCTTGAGGCTGTGGTTTCAGAGCAGCGGGAGTATTTCAACAATGCCGAGTGGGCCTATGTTATGTATGTTTACAATTTTCGCAAAAGTATGCTGGCTTCTGTGGCTGAAGCAGCAGAAGAAGAACCTGATGTAGCCGCAGAAAAGGCGGAAGACCAAGCAGAAACAGAAGTATAAATAAAAGCAGACAGCGGTGGGAAAATCCTGCGGCGGTCTGCTTTTTAAAATATTTACAAAAATATGATTCAAGTTTTAACAAAAATTGCTTTTACATTTAACAAAACTATGTTATATTAGAGTTTGAAAAGGGGGACCACAATGATTTACTTTGTTGAAGACGACAGCAGTATACGCGAGCTTGTGGTATATACCTTAAGCAGTATGGGCTTTGAAGCGGCAGGTTTTTCTGAACCGAAGGTTTTTTGGAAAGAAATGGAAAACAGCAAGCCCGAGCTTTTACTGCTTGATTTAATGCTGCCCGGGGAAGATGGAATCACAATTTTAAAAAAAATCAGAAACACTACCGGATATAAAGACATTCCGGTTATAATACTTACCGCCCGCGACAGCGAATACGATAAGGTGGTGGGGCTTGACAGCGGCGCCGACGATTACATAACCAAACCCTTTGGTATGATGGAGCTTGTGGCAAGAATCAAGGCGGTGCTAAGGCGCCAGAGCACCGAAACCGGCGGTGAGCTTAAGTATAAAAAACTTGCTGTTTCGGTTTCCGGCCACACCGTTTCGGTAAATTCTCTTCCCGTAAAGCTGACCCTTAAGGAGTTTGAGCTTTTGCAATATCTTATGGAAAACCAAAACAGAGTTTTCTCTCGCGACCAACTGCTGGATAAAATTTGGGGTTATTCCTTCGATGGTGAAAACCGAACTGTAGATGTTCATATAAGAACCCTTCGTCAAAAGCTTGGTGAGGCGGGAGAATACGTTTCTACAGTTCGCGGAATAGGCTATAAGTTCGGGGAGGAATGAATTTGTGAAAATTAAAATTTTCAGCAACGTTTTTGCCCTATCTTTAACTGTGTTTCTTGCAACTCTTATTACCGTTTGCGGGGTTATGTTCAGCTACTTTTCCAACAGGCTGCAAAATAATATTGCCTTGGAGGCTGAATATATTGCCGATATGGTAAACCTGCAGGGCGCAGAGTATTTAGAAAATTTGGAAAGCCCAAACCTTCAGAATATAGTTGTGACAGAGGGCGGCAAGCAGGTGTTTGGCGAAGCAACCGAAACCCGAAGCCCCGATGCTGAAATTCTGCTGAATAGTGGGCAAAGCTTGATGGTATACGGCAGGTCTTTGGGTTTTTCGGATTTCTTTATAAACAATTTTTTATACGTGATTCTTCTTTTGGCGGCGGCCGTAACCTTGTCGCTAATTATTGCCCACAGAATGTCCAAAAGCCTTATAAAGCCTATAAGCGAAATGGATATTGAACATCTTGACGACCGCGATGTGTACGAAGAGCTTAAACCCTTGGTGCGTCGAATTTCCTCGCAAAACAAGCAGATATATAGCCAGATGCAACAGCTTAAAGCCGAGCATAAGCGGCAGGATAAAATGCGCAGGGAATTTACCGCCAACGTTTCCCACGAATTAAAAACACCCCTTACCTCTATTTCGGGATATGCCGAAATAATCCGCGACGGAATTGCCAAGACCGAAGATGTGCCGAGATTCGCAGGCAAAATTCACAAAGAATCCCAGCGGCTTCAAACCCTGGTGCAGGATATTATACATCTTTCCGAGCTGGAAGAGGGCGCTGAAACCACCGAAGCCTTGGTGGATTTGGGCGAAATCGCCGACACCGTTTGCGAGCGTATGTCGGAGGCGGCAGAAAGGCGCAAGGTTACCCTTATCACGTCGGGCAGTGCACAGGTTAAGGGTTCTTCCCATGTGGCAGACGAGCTTGTTCACAACCTTGTAGATAATGCAATAAAATATAACCGCGAGGGTGGCAGTGTAGAGGTTTCTATTACCGAAACCGAAAATGCGGTTGTTCTTACGGTTACCGATACGGGAATCGGAATCCCCGAAGAAGATAAAGAGCATATTTTCGAAAGATTCTACAGGGTTAACAAAAGCCGTTCTAAAGAAGAGGGCGGCACCGGACTTGGCCTTTCAATTGTAAAGCACGCGGCCCTTTCTATGGGTGCAGAAATTTCTTTGGAAAGCAGGCTTTCTGAGGGAACTAAAATTATAGTAACATTCAAAAAATAAAATTTGTGTGTGGGTGTAAAAAATGAAAATAAAACTGAATACGGTAATCGATTATGCAATTATTGTTATAATGGCACTGCTGCTTGCGGGTAATTATTATATATTTATTATTGAAAACAGTTTCGCTCCGGCGGGTATTAACGGTATTGCCACAATGGTTCAGTATAAAACCGGCTTCAGTATAAGCTATATGTCCTTAATTATAAACATTCCTCTTTGTGTGCTGGCATATTTCTTGGTAACCAAAAGCTACGGGCTTCGTTCCCTTGTGTTCACTCTTGTGTATTCCTTCGCATACCTTTATTTGCAGAATTCGAATTTCGATTATTGGCAATATAATGCAGGTGGGCACGATACAATTTTCCCCGTTATTATAAGCGGTGTGCTTAGCGGAATTGTGGCAGGTATATGCTTTAAAAACTCTGCCTCCAGCGGTGGCACCGAAACCATTGCTAAATATATTAATAAGGTGCGCCCCGATTTCAATTTCTTTAAGGTTACCTTCTGGATGAATTTCTTTGTGGCTGCGGCTTCGTTGTTTGTTTATTCAAGTGGCGAAAAGCTGGATTATAAGCCGGTTGCCCTTTGCATAACCTACTGCTTTGTTTGTAACTTTGTGGGCAATTACATTATTAAGGGCACCAAAACCGCATATAAGTTTACAATTATTACCACCTACCCCGAGGAAATAACCAACGAAATCACTAAGATTCTTCGCCACGGTGCCACAAGACTTGAGGGGCAGGGCGCATATACAGGCAAGGATAAGACGGTTCTGCTCTGCGTTGTGAACAGGCACCAGCTAACCGATTTTAAAAAGATAATCGATAAATACGACGATACCTTCTCGTTTTACGAGGTGGTTAACGAAACCTATGGCAACTTTAAAAAAATAAAACATAGCTAACAAAAACCGCAACAGGGCGAACACCTTGTTGCGGTTTCAATATGTAGTAATTTAAGAGTTATCGGGAAGCTTGTTAAGAAAATAGGTGGCTTGGTCAACCCACTCGGAAATTGCCTTGTCAATCCATTCGGGGTTTGGGGAACTGTTTACGGTTTCCTGCGCAGTAATTTCGGTGCCAAGCGCTACGCCGTGGGGGGCGTGGGGGAAAATGTGCACTTCAAATGGCAGTTTTTCGCGGCTTAAGGCCGAGGCGGCGTAAATTGTGCTTTCAACGGGTACCACCGCATCGTCTGCGGTGTGCATTAAAAAGGCAGGGCAGGTGCGTGAATCAATATTATTTTCGATAGAGTAGGTATCTCTATCTTCTTTTGTTAAGGTTTCCTTGCCAAGAAGATTTAAGAAGGAGGGCTCGTGGCATACCCCCTCTTTCGCGGTAAGAACAGGGTAACAAAGCACCATTCCGTTGGGTCGGTTAGATCGGGGCTTTACGCAATTCACCTTGTGCCACATAGTTCCAAGGCTTCCTGCCAGATGTCCGCCGGCAGAAAAGCCAACACAGTAAACTCTTTCGGGGTTTATATGTAGCTCTGCCGCGTTATCTCTTATGTATTCCAAAGCCAGTGAGGCCTCGTTTAACTGTTGGGGGAAAACCGCGCCGCCGCCAACGGTATAGGTCAGCACAAAGCAGTTAAAGCCGCGAGCCAAAAAGGCCTCGGCAATAAGATTTCCCTCTCGCTCGGTGCAAACGCCGGCGTAGCCGCCGCCGGGGATAACCAGCATAGCGGGGCGAAAACCGCCGTAGTTGTTAACATAGCATTCCAGATTTGCGGTAAATTCTCCGCAGGTAAGCTTTTTTTCAAAATATTTAAACATTTATATCACCTTGACTAAAAAAATTAATTAAGCTTTTTAAGGAAATAATCTGCCTGGTCTACCCACTTGGCAATGGCCTCGTCTATCATATCACAGTCGGGCTCTGAGTCGGGAGTTTTCCTGGCAGAAAGACTGTTACAAAGGGAGAAACCGTGCTTTGCGTGGGGGTAGATATGCACTTCGAAGGGGATTTTTTCGCGGCTAAAGGCACGTGCCGCAATAAGGGAGCTTTCCACAGGCACCGCCGTATCGTCTGCCGAGTGTATTAAAAAGGCAGGGCAGGTGCGGGAATCAATGTGGTTTTCAATAGAATAAGCCATTACATCTTCTTCGGTTATATTTTCTTTACCAAAAAGCTTTTTGACACAGCCGCCGTGATACCCATCGCACATAGCCGTAAGGGCAGGGTAGCAAAGAACCATAGCATCGGGGCGGTTGAAACCGGGCTTAACGCAATCCACCTTGTGCCACATTGTGCCAAGGCAGCCGGCTAAATGTCCCCCTGCCGAAAAGCCAAGACAGTAGAGCTTTGTGGGGTTAATGTGCAGGTCTTCGGCATTATCCCTTATATATTCGGCGGCTTTAGAGGCCTCGTTTAACTGCTGGGGGAATACCGCGCCTCCGCCAACAATGTAGTTCAGCACAAAGCAGTTGTAGCCGCGGGCAAGAAAGGCTTCTGCAACCAGGTTGCCCTCTTTTTCTGTGGCAAGGTGGTTGTAGCCACCGCCGGGAAAAATCAGCATTGCAGGACGTAATCCACCGTAGTTGTTAACATAGCACTCCATATTTGCGGTAAATTCTCCGCAGGTAAGCTTTTTTTCAAAATATTTAAACATTTATATCACCATTGCTTATTTTGTTATTAATTTTCCGACGTAATGCTTTTTATAAACCTGAAAAAGCACCGCCGCTGCCGTGATAACGCACAAAAGAAGGCCGAAACAGAAATAATTATAATCTTCTTTTTACTCGCATTTTTCCATATTTTCGGAGAGAGCATCCAATTCTTTTCTAAACAGCTTCCAGGGGTAGTTGTTTTTAGGGGGCAGGCTGTATTCGTCTATATCTTTTTTAAAGGTGGGGTGACGAAAGCCCAGGTGATGTGACCAAAGGGCGATAAAACAGCCGTTATCGTGACTGCCGTATTTTCCGTCGCCAAGCAAGGGCATTTTTCGGCTGGAAAACTGCACCCTTATCTGGTGGGTTCGGCCTGTGTGCAGGCGAATTTTTACAAGTGAAACAAAACCACTCTCGGTTTCTAAGGTTTTAATAAGCTTATATTCTAAGCTTGCCTCTTTCGCACCGCGCCGGAGGGTTTTAACCACAAAGGACTTATTCTTTGCAGAATCTTTAAAAAGAAAATCCCGCATTTCTCCCTCGTCGGTTTCGGGTTTGCCGTGAACCACCGCTAAATATTCCTTCACGATTTTATGGTTTCGCACCATATCAGAAAGCACCTTTGTGGCCTTGCCGTTAAGGGAATATACCATAGTGCCGCCCACCATTTTATCAAGGCGGTGAACCACATCTACCTTGTAGGCCCCTGTCATTTTCTTAATTATATCCGGCATAGTTCTAAGGGTGTTGGTTTGGTGCTCGGAAAGGATGTTCACCGGCTTTTCCACCACAATTATGTGTTTGTCTTTATAAAGTACCTTAATCATATCAATATAGTTTTGGGTCTCTTGCCCACTCCATAAGCAAATAATTAGCCACGGCGTCTTTATCGCAGCTATCAATTTCAAGGTCTGCCATGGCCTTCAGCTCACGGTAGCCGTTGGCCACTGCTACGCCGAAATCTGCAGCTTCCAGCATAGGTATATCGTTAAGGTTATCGCCAAAGGCTACGACCCTTTGAAAGCCGTATTTTTTTTTATAAACGGTAAGGCTTTCGCCCTTACCTGCATTTTTAGAATAAATCTCCAAATAGCTGTAGCGATTGTGAACCTCGGAATAAACAATTGCGTGTATACCCTTTAGCTGGTTTAAAATATTTTTGATAATGGTAAGCTTTGCGTGGTCGCCAACGCAAAGGATATAGGGTGTGTTTTTAGATACCTTGTAGTCGGCAACCTGTTCACAGCTTTTGTAATAACCCTGCCTCGACTCTAAAAAGGCTTGGCTTTCGGGGGTGGTGCATTTTCGGTATTGCACCTCTACATCCTCACCGCAAAGGCTGAACAAAAAAGGCTCTGCCCCCATTTTTAAGCAGGTGGCAAGGGCGGTGCGGGCGTCTGCCTGCCCTATGCACTCGGTATGGTCGGGAAGGCCGCTTGCGGTGTCAAGAAAAAGGCTGCCGTTCATAAGAATTATGGGGAGCTTTAGTTTTAGCCCACCGATAACCGATTTTGCACTTTTGGGGGAGCGTGAGGTGTTAATGGTAAAGGGAAGACCACGCTCAATCAGGGCATTAAGGGTGGTTTTGGTGTATTCAGAAAGCTGGCCTGCGGAATTTAGCAGAGTGCCGTCGAGGTCGGCCATATATAAGGTTTTCACTATTCCACATCCTCCGTTTCGCTGAGCAGCTCGCTGATTTTGCTCCATTCTTCGTAAAGGTTTTCTAATTTATCGTTAGTTTCGTTAAGTCTTTCGGTAAGCTCTAAGGTTTTTTCGTAATCGGCGGAAATTTCCGGATTGGAAAGACGTTCGTTAAGCTCTAAGGTTTCTGCTTCTGTTTCTTCAATCTCTTTTTCCAAGCGACTGATAGCGCCCTTCAGGCGGCGGATTTCCGATTGTCGCTGTTTTCGCTCGTGGTATTCCGCACCGCCCGAGCCCATCTGCTTTTTCTTCTTTTCCACCACTTCGGCCCGGGGCTTTCTGCCCCCTTCGACAAATTCGTCGTAATTGCCCGAAAATGATGTAATATCTCCCGATTGCAGCCAAAGAATTTTGGTGGCAAGGCGGTTTATAAAGTATCGGTCGTGAGAAACGGCGATTATTGTGCCGCCGTAGCTAAGCAAAGCCTTTTCCAGCGCCTCTCGTGAGGGCAGGTCAAGGTGGTTTGTGGGTTCGTCTAAAAGCAAAAGGTTGTTGCCCCCAAGCATAAGCTTAACAAGGGCAACCCTTGCCTGCTCGCCGCCGCTTAAGGTTTCGATTTTTTTATAAACGTCGTCACCGAAAAACAAAAAGGCGGCAAGTGAGCTTCGTATTGTGGTTTCGCTAAGGTGGGTAAAGTTGTTCCACACCTCGTCTATAACGGTGTTGGCAGGGTTAAGGTTTGCCCCCAACTGGTCGAAATAGCCCACCGTAACACGGGCACCGAATTTAACCTTATTGGAGCTTAATAATTCCTTAAGCAGGGTGGTTTTGCCGCTGCCGTTGGCACCAAGCAAAAACACGTGTTCTTTGCGTTTTATGTCTAAATCTACGTTTTGGTAAAGAACTTTATTATCGTAAATGCGGGTAAGACCCTCGCATTTAAGCACGTCGTTGCCTGTGTCGGAGGCAGGGTGAAATTCAAAGCTTACGGTTTTTTCCTCGGCCTCGGGGGTGATTAAATCCGCCTTAATGCGGTCGATAGATTTTTGTTTGTGGTCGATGGTGCGGTAATTTCTTTCCATACTGAAGGTGCGCTGTTGGGCGATTATTCCCTCAATACGTTTAATTTCCCGCATTTTATTTTCGTATTCACGCTCTATGGTTTTCTTGCGTTCGGCCACAAGCTCTAAATGCCTTGTATAATTACCATTAGATGAAAGAATCCTGCCGTGGCTGATTTCCAGAGTTTTGTTGGTAACCTTATCTAAAAAGTAGCGGTCGTGAGAGATAATAAGGGCGGTGCCGCTAAAGGCTTGCAAAAATTCCTCAAGCCACTCCACCGCCTGCAGGTCAAGGTGATTTGTAGGCTCGTCAAGAAGAATAAGCTGGGCTTCTGAAAGCAGAAGCTTTGCAAGACCGATTTTTGATTTCTGCCCACCGCTTAAAGCCCTGGTTGGAAGTTCTATTTCTTCTTCGGTAAGGCCCAACCCCAAAAGCGCAGAACGTGTACGGCTTTTATATGTAAGTCCGCCTAAGGCTACATAGCGTTCGTTATATGCCGCTTGTTTATCAAGCAGCTCGTCGGTGTGGGCGGTGTTAAGGGAAAGGTTTATTTTTTTTAGGGTTTCCTCCAGTTCCTGCAGCTTCGAAAACACAGTAAGGGCCTCGTCGAAGGCGGTGCGATTTGAATCACGGCAGGTGTGCTGTTCCAGATATCCAAGCTTTAACCCATGGGTTTTGGAAAAGCCGCCGGCGGTGGGAGAAAGCTCCCCTGTAATAAGCTTTAAAATGGTGGTTTTGCCGCAGCCGTTAGGGCCAACAAGGCCAACGCGGTCGCCCTTCTCAAATGCGAAATCCGCACCCTCAAAGAGGGTGCGTTCTCCAAAAGACATAGATAAGGCTGTGGAAGATAAAATAGACATTTTAATTCACTCGTTTAACTGAAACTTTGCCGTATTACGGTTGCTTAAGGTGTGCCACCAAAGAGGTAATTGCCGTGCCTATAACGTGGAAGGCAGGAAGTACCAATGCCGAAAGGCTTAAAATTCCCGTTGTAAAAACGCTATAGCTTGCAACGGCAATTCCTGCGGCTATAAGAATGAACTGTATAACAATAAGCATAGTAACAATGCTTTTCATCTTTATAGAACCGCTAACAGTGGCCAAAAAGCCTGCAATGTTGTCGGAATAGCTGGCAGGGGCAGAAACGGTTTCGCGAAATTCGCCAACGGTTTTATAGGCGGCAGTTCCCGAAGCAGTTAAAACCTTAATTGAATCGGGGTAAAGGCCAAAATAATCGCAAAGCATTTCGTCGGAAATGTTGGGGTCGTTGGAATTAACAAGCATTGTAACGCCTGTGTTGCAAAGGTTGCGTAGCTCGTAGGTGATGTCCTCGTCGGCCTCGTATCCCACAATAAACAGGGCGCAAATCTGCTGGTCGAAGGCCAGATATACGGGGAAGTAGCCCTGGCGAAGAATCTTTTTGTCTAATTCCAGGCCGGGGGTTTTAATGCTGTGCCCCTCCATAAGGGTGCGGTTGCCCACAAACACACGGTGCTCGCCAATCCAACCCGAAAGGCCCATATTGTTTTCGTATTTAATGCTATCGGCCTCGGGCATTTTTTCGTGATTTGTTTCTAAAATCTCTTCAAAAATGGGAGCAAGAGGAGAGCCGGCAGCGGTTAGCACTGCAGCTGCGGCGGCGATATATTTATCTACCGCGCCGGTGTTAAGTACCTGCATATTGTAAAGCTTGATAGAACCTTTAGGGAAAAGGTCGGCGGCATCAAAGGCCACTGCATTTGCGTTAGCAATGGCTTCGCTTGCGGCATAGCCGGAAAGCATTGCTCCATAAGATGATAATTTCTTTGAAAGAATTGAAAGGGGTAGGTTGCAACTGTATATTGCCGAAATAGGACAGCCCACACAGCAAACCGTAGCAAATGCGGCAATGGCCGCAAGTACGCTTCCGTTTACAAAGAAGGCAGCAAGAGCTAAAACTGCGGCGGAAATTATTGTGAATATAATAATGGCAGGAAGCTTTTTCTCGTAAGCATCTTCCATAAAGGCGTTTTTAAGGTAATCGCCAACGTTTCTGGTTTTTTTGCCCTGGCATATAAGTGCCTCTCCAATAACCTCGCCATTAGCCATAACCGAGGCGGAGTATTTATCTTCTACAAAGGTAACGGCATTTTTTACATCGTTATTTGCAATAGAGTCAAAACCGCGTCGAACACGTTTAAGAATGGCCAGTTTGCCATAAAGGTTGCCACAAAGAATAAGCGCGGCGGTTGGTGTAAGGCAGGGTGCGGCGGTTTCTCCCATAACTGTGGTAGCCAGTGTGTAGAACAGTACACTTATTACACCTAAAGCAGCGGGAGAGTCAATATCTGCGGTGCCGCCGACAATTCCTGCGAAGCCCTTAAGGGTTTTGAAATTAATGCCCATAACAATCAAAAGCAGAATTATGTTAAGGGTGGAATATATAAGCCCCGAGGCTTCGAGCAGTGATTCTTTAAAGAAAATGTTTATAACAAAAAGAAGAACACAAATTACGGCCGAGGGAATAAGCCTTGCAATAATGCTTAATCTTTGAGAACCGAAATCGGTACGAATGCTGCCTATGTCAGCAACGGTTTTATAATCGTCTACAACGGGCTTATCATCGGCAAACTCGCTTACGTCGGCTTCGGGGAGCTCGTCTTCAACCGAGCCTCTGAATTTAAGCGGCTCCGAAACCTCCTCTTCTTCTTTTTCGGCTAAAGATTGCAGATGAAGCTGCATAACCTGAATTTTAACAGGGTCGGTTACGTGGCCAGCAGAGGAGCTTGGAAGGTCGATAACCTGCGTAGCGTCGGTGTCGGGGCTTTCGGATTCACCGTCGGCAAAGCTATATTGGAAGTTTTTTATATCTCCCGAAGAGCTGGAAATTACCGCGCCTTCGCTGGTTTCATCTTGAATTTTCACGGGAATGCTAATGGTTTTTCCGTCTAAACCTTCGGTGCCTCGTTGTAAGAAGGGAGAAAACTCGTGGGTGTGGCGAATGTCTGCCACAGCCTCGCTGTTATGTACTTCGTAAAGGTTGGAAAGCCTTTCACGTGCACCTTTTTCTGCCGACTGAATAATATCATCAATGCTACGTCCGGATATTTCAATGTCGTAGGCGGGGTTTACATAGCTTTTGCATTTTGAAAGCAGGGAATCTGCCGATTGTTCCATTTTTCGGCTTAAGGGGTTTTCCTTTTTAAAGCTTTCGTTAAGGGAATCAAATATTGCGTCGGCAATGCTTTCGGATTTCTTTTCGGGAGTTTTTTCAGTGCCGGGAATTATATCACTGGTAAGGGTTACATCTTCGTTTTTGAAATCGATAAGCGGCTCGGCAGGGGTCTCTTCGGCTGTGTCTGCAATAACCTCGGTTGGCTCTTCACAGACTGCTTTTTCGGAAGATTCCGCCATCTGCTTAGATTCTTTGTTCTTGGAAGAGTGCATTTTGGCGCGCTCGGCCATCATTTTATCGTACAGGGCTTGGGCGGTGGGGGAAAGCTTGGTTTCCTGTTTTTCGGGGGTTTCTGCTGTAGGCGTATTGGGTTCAGACGCTTCAGCAGGTGCCGAATCGGCAGCAGGTTGAGTTACAACTGCTGCAGCTTCGGGTTCTTTGGGCTGTGGCTCATGGGTTGGAGCCTCTGCCTTAGGCTGGTCGGCTGTAGTTTTTGCGGCAGGTTCTTCGGCTGCAACCTCTGCCTTAGATTGATTAACCGCGGTCTCCGGTTCAGGCTTTTCGGCAGTTTCCGTTTGGTGCATAAGGCGGTCAATAAGAGCCTCTGCTTTTTTCGCGGCAGAGTTTTGGGTATCTGCTTCAACCTTAATTTCCGAAGGTGCAACCTGGGGGCTTTTAACCACGGTTTCGGTTTCGGCATGCTCTTGGTCTCCGGACACTGCGGGGGGAGTGTCTCTCGGGGGTTCAATAACGGCACCTTTTTCTATGGGCTTGCTATCGCTGAACAGCTCTTCGGCCTTGCTCAGCAAATTCTCTTCTTCCGGTGTTTCCGTATTCTGAACCTCGTCGCTGAAGTTGCCCAAAATCTCGCTTACCGTCATTGCGTGCGAGGGGCGGTGATAGGGCTTGCGGTCATCCCATAAGGTAATATTGAGTTCTTCGTCTTCATCGTTGCCAGCGCTTTGCGAAGGCGCAGAGTCTTCGCCGCCGAAATCAAGGATAAAATCGTCGTCTTTATCCTTGTTTTTTCTTTTAAACAATCCCATTTCCCATATTCCTCCCTGATGTATGTAAAAAAGTTTATTCTAAAAATTCAATTTTGTTTTGCAGGTGGTTGGCATTTGCTCTGAATGGTAAATAAAGTTTACTTATTTTTAGCCGTAATGGCTGCTCTTTGCCGGGCAACCTCGTACATAAGAACTCCCGCCGCTACAGAAGCGTTAAGAGAGTTGATTTTGCCCTTCATAGGTAATGAAACCATAATATCGCAATGCTCGGCTACCAGGCGGCCTATACCCTTGCCCTCGCTGCCTATAACCAACGCTGTGGCACCGGAAAAATCTTCCGTGCACCAGTTGTTACCCTTCATATCGGCTCCGTAAATCCAAACGCCGCGTTCCTTTAGTTCCTCTATAGTGGAGATAAGATTGGTTACTCTTGCGATCTTCATATATTCCAGGGCACCGCTGGCAGATTTTGCCACAGTTCCCGAAAGTGAAACCGATCTGCGCTTGGGAATAATTATGCCGTGTACGGCACAAGCCTCGGCGGTTCTGACTATGGCGCCTAAGTTGTGCGGGTCTTCAAGCTCGTCGCAAATAATTATAAAGGGTTTTTCGTTCCTTTCTTCGGCCAAAGCAAAGATATCTTCAACCGTGCTGTATTCCTGAGCCGAAACAAAGGCCGCTATGCCCTGGTGATTGCCGCCGCCTGAAAGAAAATCGAGTTTTTTTTGCGGCACTTCTTTAATAAAAATCCCCTTTTTCGAGGCCTTGGCAATAATCGCTGCCACCGAGCCGCCGGCACCGGGTGTAACCAATAGCTTGTCTATGCTTCTGCCCGAGCGCACCGCCTCCATAACAGAATTTCTGCCGATTATTAAATCGGGGTGAGGGGAATTTTCAATTTCGTTTTGTTTATTGATTTCGTTATTCAAAACAAGGCACATCCTAAAAACGTTAGTTTGCTTTATTGCGTATTGTAAACTTATAATACTTATGTAATAGTATAACATATATTATAGCAAATTTAAAGATATAATTTTAATATTGTTGAACATTTTTTAACCCCAAATTAAGGAAGAAGGGGAAGGAATTAAAATACAGGAAAAAATGTTAAATACTACATAATATTTGGTAAATACAAAATGCAACAAATAAGTTAAAATATATTAGGTAAAAACGCTCAAAACGCAAATTACGGGGCCATAAGCCATAAAGAGAAAGCAGGAAAATTGGAAGTATTGTTAAATTTTTTGTAAATTTTTCCATTCCGGCTTTTGCCGCAAAATAGTCGTTTTTAAAAATTACTGTTGAAGTATATTTCGCTGTATGATACACTGAAATAAATAATATATTATGTAAATAATACAACTTTTAACATAAAGGAGAAGGAACTATGTACAAAAGGCTTTTACGCATTTTTTCCATACTGCTTAGTATGGCACTTTTGGTTACAATGGCATCCTGCAAAAATTCAAAAAAAGCAGGGGGCAAAACCAATAAAAAACCCGATAAGGTTACCGCTTCCACCGAAAATGGAGATAACACCGAAAGCGGTGTAGAAAGCCTTACCGAAGATTTGGGCGACGATTACTTCGGCGGCGATTATATAGGTGATTTAGGTGGCGGATACTACCCTGAAACCGGCAGTACTGTTATTGAACGTCCCCAGTCCGAAGGGCTTATAAGCCGTGGTGTTAAGCTGGCTTACACAGCAGAGGATTCCGACCCGAATCTTGACGGCGACAGCGGCGTAGACGATAATTTCGAGCTTGGTGAGGATATCGATGAGAATGATTTTGAGTTTTCACCTCTAATCCAAAAAAGCGGCAAAAAAACATCGGGAAAAACCAGAAATATTAAGGTAAACAACACCGATGGTGGCATTTTATTCACCGATTTTTCCGGCCTTTCCGCCAATGTTTTTCCCACCACCGCAAGCCTTACCTCGCAAAATGTTGCGGACGACGCCGAGGCCTTTATGGAATCCAGCGGCGAGCGTTTTAATGACGTAGCCTTCAGCTTCGGCCGTGCCTGGTTCCAGATTGACTGGATTATTACCGACGAGGCGGGAGATAACTGGGTGGATTACAGAAAAAATCCCGAAGAAAACCCTGATTATCAAAACTATATGAAGGGTATTTACTGCTTCTCAGAGGGGCAGAAAACCACCGATAATTTCGATGCCGCAGTTAAATATTTCCAAATGCTGGAAGAGGCAGGCACCGAAATTTATCTTGCCTTTGGCTGGAAGGTTGGCACCCGTGTTCACGATTGGTTTGGCGCACAACCCAATCGCCCCGAGATTTCCGCCCCTCGCGACCTTAAGGCCTATGCTAAGGCGGCTTCGGCATTGTTTAAATATTTAAGAAACGAGGTTGGCCTTACCAACTTCAACACCCTGTCTTTTTATAACGAGCCCAACCGTGCCGACGACCTTACTTACCAGGGCTCCTGGGACTTTGTTGCGGCAGGGGATAAGTGTGTATACTGGGCCTCTATGGCAAGGGAATGCCAGAAGGAATTTAACCGCCATGAAGACCTTAAAGATGTGCGCATTATAGGTGCCGACGATTCCGAAAGTATGGACGAAATCGGTCAGAACTATGTGAACGCCTATCTGCGCAACAATGCCCCCGATGTGGTAGATGCTTATTCCTTCCATTATTACGGATATTCCACAAACAACGGCGAAACCTATTCAGACTATTTCGACAAATGCGTGTTTGCTTATAATTATTACGAAAAGCCCCTTTACATAACCGAATATTATACCGCGCAGCCCGATGTTCACGCGGCGTCGGGTGAAGATGGCAACTACGTCTGGTCGGATTGGAACAGGTCGTTGGGTTCGCTTTATATAGCAAGCGCCAATAACGGCATTAAGGGCGCCTTTAAGTGGACTGCTGTTGTAAGTGCGCTTCCCGACCCCAGCACCTGGGGTAACGCCGATACCGGTCAGAACAAATCCTGGAGCAGACCTTTAGACGTTAGCAGCATCAATTCTATGTATCACGGCTATTATCAAGAGGCAATGCTTAATAACTATGTGCCTAAATTTGCCAACGTTCACCATATTACCTGGACGGGCGACGATATAAGAGCCTCTGCCTTTACCTCTAAAAACGGCAAGGACTTCTCACTGGTTGTAGAGGCTAACGAAAAGTCCACCGACCGCACAATAAGACTTGAATTGGAAAAAACCTTAGGCGGCAAGAAAATTTATGTTTATTCCTATCGCTTCGACCAGGTAATGGAAGGTAACGCCATTATTCCGACCTGCCGCGATATAATACCCAACGTTAATAAAAACCTTTCCTACGATATAGATGGTGAGTACGGAATTTACGTATTCTCTACCATTAAACCCCTAAAGCAGGTTACCCTTTTTGAAAAGGGCAGCGATACTTTAGGAACAGCCTTTAATTTAAATGTAGGCGAAAGTGTTACGGTAGCCCCCCGATTTATTGATTGCGACGAAAACGAAACCGTTAAGTGGGAGGTTAAGCGTTACAGCGGTGGAATTAAAAACAACAACATCCTTCGTGAAGATTATATGAAGAATAACGAATATCTCACCCGCGGCACCCTTACACAAAAGGGTAATGAAATGACATACAGGGTAGACAGCGGCGCCCAATCTGGTGATATTGTTGCAATCAGATGCACCATAGTTGATGGCGACAGCAACGTGAAAAACGACCGTTACGCCGTTACCACAATAATGGTTAAATAAGAAAGGAGATAGCAAGAATGTATAAAGTTAGAAGATATACTAAAAGAGCAGTTTCGGCAGTTCTTTCCTTAATTATTGTTGTCTCCGCAATGAGCTGCCTTTTATCGGGCCTTACGGCTTCTGCCTTATCGGCAGGTGATGTAACCCTGCTTAACACAACCGAGGGCTTAAGCCAAGCAAATTCTATGGTTGCAGGCGAGCCTATGGTTTATTTCCAAAAAGACCCTGCGGAAGGCCCACAGATTATATCAATGGCCTACCCGGGAAATCTTTCCGACAGCGGCTTTACCACAGAATCGGAAATTTACGGCGGTTCTGCCCCTTATTACGATTTGAACAGCGGCTATAACGGCAGCAGCACAGAGCTTGCTGCCATACGCAAGCTGTATATCGACGGCAGCGAGCGTTTTGCTCAGATAACACTTCCGCTTAAGGGCTTAACCGACATAAGCAATATTCTGGTTGTTAACCATGTCAGCGAAACCTTAAGAAATTATTATTACGAGATATTCGCCTCTGATAAGGCGGTTGACCTTTACAACCCCGCTAATTCCGTGTATCTGTTCACCAACGTTAGCAACAGCCAGACCCAGAACTTTAAAATTGCTGAAGGCAAGCTTACGGGCAAAAAGTACGTAGGTATGCGCCTTTACAATCCGACTCAGACCGTTGACGGTCGCTGGAGCGACGAAGCTATTGCCCGCGGTGTGGGAATACTTTACCCAAGATTTTACGAATTTAACGTATACGGCACCCCCTCGGCCGACCAATCGGGAGATATTTTAACCGAATCCTCAGGCCTTACCGTGCCAACCGAAAACAGCGTGGTTGTAGCCACCGAGGTTACCTTTAACGATGGCACAACCGAAAAGGAGATAAGCGACAAGGATGCCTCGGTCCTTATCGACGGCAACCTTGCAACCGAGTTTATGGGCAGCGGTACCTGGGCAGAGGGTGATGCGGGAAATCTTACCTACTTTACCGATCGCAGCTACAACATAATCCACACCTTAGACGGACTTTGCGACATTTCAAAAATATTTGTGTACCACCATGCTACACAGGGTCTTATGACATATAAATACAAGGTTTATGCGTCACTTAATCGCGACGACCTTTTCAATAGCGAAAATCTTGTTTACGATTATACAAACTCCGAATTTATCAGGGGCCAGATGTACACCCCGAATGTAAAGGCGAAGTATGTGGCACTTTCCATAACCCAGCCCTCCTTCTCTAAGGATTATGCACCAATTTCAATTTATCCACGCCTTATGGAGTTCGATGTTTACGGCCTTAAAGAGGGCGAGACCGACCCTAACGCAGTTGATTTACAAGAGGGAAGCAGCATAGCCCTGCCCGAGGGAACAAGTGTGGTAAAAGCCACCGCCGTAAAGGCTTACGATGGTACCTCTGAAATTACCCGCACCGACTATTGGGGTGATACCACCAATCTTTTAGACGGCGACCTTTCCACCGAATATTACGGACCTAATTCTTTTGCCGGCGGCAGCGATAATAATATTGAATACCCGGCAGGCAGATATGTAAAAATTGAGTACGAGTTAGATGGCCTTTGCGACGTTTCAAGCATATATGTAGCAAACCACGCAACACCGTATTTGATGACTCAGGAGTATAAGCTTTACGCCGCCACCACCGAGACCAAGCTTTACGACAGCGAAAGCCTGGTTTATGAGTATAGCAACAAAAATTCCAAGCAGTTTCAGTTATATAAGCTTTCCAGAAAGGCTAAGTATGTGGCAATGGTAATAACCAAGCCCTCAAGCATAACCGAAACCGTTATGTCCAGCATTTATCCAAGGCTTTACGAGTTTAACGTTTACGGCACTCCCGAGGAAAAATTTGAAAATCCCGACGGCGTGCTTACTGAATACGACAGCAAGGTACTGCCTACAGAAAGCGGAATTGTAAAATCCACCGTGGTAAGCTTTGTTAAAGGCGGCAACGAAACTGTCAGAGAATCAAGCACTCTGCCCCTTACCAACGGCAGTGCCAACGATGAGTATTACGGCGGCGGTACCTGGGCTTCGGGTACCGAAGGCAACATATCATATTTTGATAATGTTGAGCTTAGAATCAAGCATCAGCTTTACGGCTTAAGCGATGTTACCGATGTATGGGTTTACAACCACCAGAACCCGATTATGATGACGTATAAGTATAAAATCTATGCGTCGGAAGACGAATCCACCCTGTACGACAAAGAAAGCCTTGTGTACGAATATGAGAACACAAACTTAAAGCAGGTTCAGGTGTTTAGCCTAAACCGAAAGGCAAAATACGTGGCAATGGTAATAACCCAGCCCTCTACCACCACCGAGCATCCGGTTTCAAGCATTTACCCAAGGCTTTGCGAATTCAATGTGTTCGGCACACCCGGTGTGTTGCCCACCGTTGGAGTTACCGATTACGAGGATACCACCTTCCCAACGGGTAACAATTTCCTTAATGGAATGGTACCTTCAATAACCGCTTACAACACCGAAAAGAATGTAAAAAAATCGGTAAGCGGTGATACTGTACCTATGCTTAACAACGGCACCGCAGATGACGGCGGTTTCTATACCGGCTTTATGGGTCGCGATTACTTCGCCGATTGGGACGAGGAAAGAGATACCCCTATACTCAGAACCGACGGCAGTGTTTATGTAGATTTTGAATATAAGCTTGGCGGAACCGCCACTTTGGAAAAAATGTACATAGGCAACCACATTTCAAAAAACCGCAGAATTTTAACCTATGCTCTGTATGCTTCAACAAGCGACAGTGGTGACCTATTCGCAGAGAGCAACCGTATTGGCGTTTACGAAAACGATAACGGTGTGCGCGGTCAGGAGATTGCGTTCTCTGCCCCTGTTCACGGTGTAAGGCGTGTGGGCGTAAGAATCCTCGACCCCTTCTACGATAAGGTATCCAATCGCGATTGGATCACTCAGGAAAACGTTACGTCCGGTAGCTGTAGTGTATATACCCGACTTAACGAAATTGCCGCTTTCGGCAGCTTTGAGCAAGACCCATACGTGTTCCAAAAGGTGTTAAGAAACGGCGTTGCGGCACTTCCTAAGGGCGTGGCTTTAGATGGGCTTACCAATTTAGGCTTGCCCTTTACTCCCCGTATGAACTTTACCGCAAACGGAGAAACCCAGAAGTCCTCGATTACAAATATCAGTCACCTTGCCGACGGCGACCTAAAAACCGAAAGCGAATGCTACACAAGGTTTGCCGAATGGGTTAACGGTGCACCGGTTTATTACACCAACGGCACACATTATTTCGATTTGTATTACGATTTAAAAAGTGAGGCCGACCTTAAGTACATAGTTGTTGCCAGCAACGCCAATGTGGACTTGGCAATTGGAAGATACGGCATATTCGTTTCCGACAGTAAAGACGACATATTCGACAGCGATAATTTGTACGTAGAGGTAGATAATGTCGAGGCCTTAAAGAACGGCGAGGGAATTATCACCAACGTTATTTGTTTCGACGAGGCCTTAAGCGGCGAGTCCTCAAAATGCAGATATGTGGGAATTCGTATATACAACCCCGTTGCAAACCAGGGTGCTGGCTCTGCCGAGGTAACCGAAACAAACAACCAGATTTACACAAGAATCCGTGAGTTTGCGGTTTACGGAAACTATATCGACCCCTCGTTCGTTCCCGAAATTATTTCCTATACCGATACTAACGGTAACGAGAATCTTCACAGGTTAGACGAGATTTACGGCAAAAACCTTTTAAAGCAGGCAAACGTCAGCTATATGAAGAACGGTAAAAAGCACGAAATCGGTACTGACAAAAAATCAGAAAATGAATTCTGGGCAGATAACACCGGTGCCGTTCATTACGATTTCAGCACCCTTACCGCATCCGAGATGGGCTCGCCTATCTGGATATTCAAGCTGGACGATTACGAGCTTACAAACATTAAGGGCTTTGCTTACCAGGGTGTTATCGCGGGTGAACCCTATTACGTCAGCCACATGAGGGTTTATGTGGCAAAAGAGCGCGAGGATTTGTTCCTCAGCAGTTCCTGCGTGTTTGAATATATCGCCGAAGACCACGGCGTGAACAAGGGTATTATTTACGAATTCCCCGCAGGCAGAATACCTCAGGGTACGTACATGGCCTTTGAGTTTGTAAACCCGGTAACCAGCGCAACCACTTGGGATTACCAGCGTATATCCCTGCTTCACGCCTGGGGCGACGAGGCGATTATAGAGGTTAACCCCGCTAATATTGCCGAAAATATGCCTATTGATGCCTATTTCAATAACGATGGCAAGTTTACGGAAATAAGCGACAGTAACCTTACCACAAAAGAGGTTAAGGCCCTTACCGATGGCAACAAATCCACCTTTGCAAAAATCAACACCAAAGGTTCCGCCAGGGATAGGGTAGAGCTTGTTTACAACCTGTGCGGTGATATAAATATTGATAAAATCACCCTAAGCGCCCTTATAAATTCCACCACAGGCTTTAAAACCCTTAAGGTTTATGCCGCCGATACCTTAGCAGAGGTTAATACCGATGACGCCCTTATCTGGAGCTATAATGTAGGTTCTAAAAAAGGCGATATCACCCCTTCCAAAAGCTTTTCAAAGCCTCAGAAAATGAGGTATATACGCTTTGTTTTCCAGGGTACTAAGGATTATATCCAACTGGGTGAAATTGAGGTAATCGGCCTTGATAATCAAAAGATGAAGACCCGTAACATCACAAGCTCTTTAACCGCCGAGCATATCAACATAAGTATGGCAGACGGCAGCGGAAACAGCAACTACGTGTCGGCAAGCGACAGCTTTATTGAGCAGCTTATCGATGGCGACGGCACCAGCTTTATACAGCTTATAAGGGGCACTGTGGGCGAAGATAAGTACAATATATTATTTTATCTTGACGATCTTCGCACCATTTCGGAAATAACGGTAAGCTTTGTTTCCGGTTTCCGTGAATACCGCCCGAAAACCATAAATGTATATGTAGGCGAAACCGAAGCCGATGCTACCGACCCCGATGCCACCCCCACCTATACAATAGATGTCGATAAGGTTTCGGGTAACCAGCATATTAAAGAGTTGCGCCCCATGCTTGGCAGATTTGTTCGATTTGAGCTGGCAGAATTCTATTTCAACGAGTATTATGTTGATAAAGACGGAAAAGGCGTTATATCTGCAATTTTGGCAGATATCAAGATTACAGGCACTAAGGTTGTTGGCTTGCAAACCGACGAGCACAACAACACCCTTATGGAGTTTACCGATAAGGAAACCGGCATAAAGCTTGCCCTTAATCGCCTTGATATAAACGATATCTTTACCGATGCCACCAGCCTTCGTGTAACCCCCGAAAAGGCCACCAACTGGCAAAAACGCTCTTTAGAGGCAGGTTCGCTGGAGGTTGTAGGCGGCAAGGTTTATACGGTAGAGCTTATAGACCTTTACGGAAACGTTGTTACCGATATTGGCGGACGTGAAATAGAAATTTCCTTCCCCACACCCAAGGGTGCAGAGCCGGGCACAACGGTTTTGGGTAACGCCTCTGAACGCACTAAGATTGAGGCTATGGATACCTACGAAAACGGCGATCGCTCCGCTGCATTAACAGACGAGTGGAAAACCGATGCTGTCAACAAGTTTGCCCTTCTCAGAATGGTTTCCAGTGACGACCCCTATTGGGATTCTATAGGTGAGCTGGAAAACTTTGAAGAGGGTAGTGAAGAGGATCTTCAGGGTAACGATTTCGAGGTACACGATGCTTCCTGGTACGAATCAATCCACACCGAAGATGGTCTGTTTACAGTAACACCCATAAACTTCCAATTCCCCGACGGCGCCGAGTTTGTTGCTGCCGATATTGCTCAAACTGTGACCGATGCCGAATATGAAAAGGTATTAACCACAGTTTCTAACGGCAAAAAAATAGCCGCATATTACGATATGTCGCTTTTATATGGCGGTGCAGATTACAAGCTTAATTTGGATCCTTCACAAAGTGTAGAGGTTTACTGGCAGCTTCCCGCCTCGGTGCTTAACGGATATACCGACTTAGAAATCTGGCACGTTGATGATAACGGTGAAATTTCGGGTCTTTGGAGTGGGTTAGAACCCGACGGAAAAACCTTTGTGTTCCAGACCTCTTCCTTCAGCGGTTTCGTTGTTATGGGTAATGTAGCCGAAGGAGGAACCAATTTTGGCTCCGGTGGAGATTACTTTGGTGGATCATCCCCCGAAACCGGCGAAAGCACAAGTGTTTATGCAGTATCCCTTATGTTTATTATTGCCGCCGGCTATGTGCTGAACTGCACAGCAAAAAGGGCGAAATAATAATTAACATTAAAAATTTACAAAACGGCCTGTCGAAGAAAGCATTTCGGCAGGCCGTTATTTTGTGAGAATAATTAAAATAAAATAAATTTTAGTCAAAAACGTTAAAATTAGTTATAGCATATTGATTTTAGTTATGATATAATAAAAATGCTACAAATGGATAATTGTTGCGGAAAAATTGTATAAATATGATAGAAATATTTAAATTTTTTGTACTTTTCGGCAAATTGCACAAAAAAACAGTTAAAAATTATAAATATTGCCACTTCACAAAGTGAATACTTTAATGTATAATTATTCTGATATGATAGCACTTTCCGTTTTGTTATCTAAAAATTTTACAAAATGGTAGACTTTCTTAACTTACGCGCAATAGGTCAGATTGTGCATCTTATTTAACATTTGTTTTTTTAACCTAAACCCACAGCAAAGGAGAAGATTTTGATGAACAAAAAAACATTAAGATTACTTAGTTTTTTAATGTGTATCGCTGTTTTTGCGGCAAGCTTTGCTTCCTGCAAATCATCAGACGATAAAAAGAAAAAAACAGACAAAAAAGAAGACAGTACCTCCAACGTAACCGAATCTACCGAATCTGTAGACCAGATTACCGATACAGGGGATATCGACGACCCATTGTTTGGTAATGATGGCGATTTTAATTACGGCTACGGCGGAGATTATTCCGACAGCGTAACTGTAGAAAGACCTCAGACCTCGGGACTTATCAGCTCGGGCATAAAAAAGGCCTTTGAAGAGGGTTCTACAGAAGATGACCCTAATTTAGAGGGCGACGGCAGCTCGGATGATAATTTTGAAATCGGCGACGATATAGACGAAAATGAAAATAACTATACCGCTTTAATACAGAAGGTTGGTAAAGCTGTTTCTGGCAAAACACGTAAAATCAACGTGCAGAACTCTACTGCAGGTATTGTGTTTACCGATTTCGACGGTATTTCCACCAACGTATTCCCAACCCAAAGCACTTTGTTCTCGCAGGCTACCGAAGGCACCGCCGAAGCATACCTTGATATGAACGGCAAGCGCTTTAACGATACCGCACCGAGATATGCTCGTTCCTGGTTCCAGGTTGACTGGATTATCACAAACGAAGCAGGCGACGATTATAAAAAATATGTAGACGATTGGGATTCCAATCCCGACTACAGAAATTACTATAACGATATATTCTGCTTCTCGAAGGGTCAAACATTGACCGACGAGCTTAATTCAGCAATTGATTACTATAAAATGCTGGAAGAGGCAAACGTTGAAATTTACCTTGCCTTTGGTTGGAAGGTTGGTACCCGCGTTCAGGATTGGTTCGGTAACGAGCCCCTTCGCACCAACATTGCTGCTCCTCGTGACCTTGAGCAGTATGCCGATGCAGCGGCCGCATTATTTAAATATATGAGAAACGAGGTTGGCCTTACCAACTTCAACATTCTATCTTTCTATAACGAGCCCGACACTTCCGATAGCTATACATACCGAGGCTCTTGGGACTATGTTACCATCGGCGACAAATGTATTTACTGGGCAGAAATGGCAAGAGAATGCCATAAAGAGTTCGATAAGCACAGCGACCTTAAGGACGTTCTTATTATGGGTCCCGACTCTTCACGCAGACTCTCTGATATCAGCGACACTCTTGTAAACGCTTACTTAAGAAAGTATGCCGACGACAGCGTTGATGCTTACACCCTTCACTTCTACGGCTACTCTAACGACGACCACGAAGAGCTTTATTACGAGGATTTCTTCGACGAAACCGTTTTTGCTTATAACTGGTACGGCCCTAAGCCCGTATTTATTACCGAATACTACACCGCCGACGTTGATATAGACGACCTTGATTATGCTTGGCAGGACGAGGTGGGCTGGAGCGCTTCCGAAACCTCATTCTTTATTGCAATAGCTAACACAGGCATTAAGGGCGGCTTTAGCTGGGGCTTCACCGGTGGCCGACTTATCGACCCCACCAGCTTTATGGTTGCCGACGCCGATACCGCTCGTTGGATGCATCCCCGCGGTATTGAATCTATAAACGAGGTTCACCTTTCCTTCTATCAGGATGCACTTCTTAACCAGTACGTTACCAGAGGTTCAAATGTTCACAACATCACCTGGACCGGCGACGATATAAGATGTGCCGCCTTCACCTCTAAGAACGGTAAGGATTTCTCACTGGTTGTTGAAGCAAACGAAAAGAGTGTTGATAAAACTCTTGATATTAACCTTGAAAAATCTCTTGGCGGTAAAGATGTTTACCTTTATTGGTTCAACCACAACTGGACCTGCGACGGTAATGCACTTATTCCCCAGTGTCAAGATGTTATAAAGAATGTTAACAGAAGCATTTCTTACGATATTAACGGTAACTACGGTGTTTATGTATTCACCACCATTAAACCTGTTAAGCAGGTTGCCCTTTTCGACGAACAGGGCGAGGTTGCCGCAGCAGTTCGCTGTGAAAAAGGAAAAGAAATCACCATTAAATCCGAGCTTGTGGATTGTGGCTACGATAACATTAACGACCAGGTTGAGTGGGAAATCACCCGCTATAGCGCAGCTCCTAAATACACCGCAAAAGGCGAAGAGCTTAAGCGTGAGGATTGCATCGAAACCGGTACCTACACCTCTAAGGGCAAACTTACAGATAATGGCGACGGCACTATGACTTATGAAGCTACCGCCGATGCCGATACTGACGATGTAATTGCAGTAAGATGTACAATTAAAGACGGCGATAAGAACAGAGCTAACGACCGTTACGCCGTATGTATGATTATAATTCGCTAAGAAAGGAGATAACAGAATATGTATAAATTCAGAAGATATTCCAAGCGCAGTGTTGCGGTATTTCTTTCACTTATGATAGTTATCTCCGCAATTTCCTGCCTGTTCACAGGTTTCGCCTCTGCCGCAATCAGCGCAGGCGACGTTACTATCCTTAATTCTACCGACGGCCTTAGCGCTTCTAACTCGGTTATTAATCCGGCCGGCACTAAGATAGGCTTCCAGAGAACCACCTCCTCCGGTGTTGCAGGCATACATTGTAACACCCTTGCAAACCTTACCGACGGTAACTTTGGCTCTCAGGCTGAGTTCTACTATTCAGAGGCCCCCTTCTTCGATATTAAGGCGGGTAACGATTCTCAGGGTAACCCCTACACCCCCGCAACCAAGGAATACGCCGCTATCGGCACCCAGTACCTCGATGGCAGCGAGCGTTTTCTCCAGATAACCCTTCCCCTTAAGGGCTATACCGATTTAAGCAATATTTTGGTTGTAAACCATAAAACCCCCAATCTTACAACCTATTTTTACGAGGTGTTTGCTTCCGATAGCGAGGAAACACTTTATAACACCGAAAACTCTGTTTATAAGTACACCAACACAAGTAAACAGCAGATACAAAACTATAAAATTGCCGATGGCAAGCTTACAGGTATAACCCACGTTGGTCTTAGGGTTTACAACCCCTGCTATACCGAAGCCGGCAAGTGGGACGAAAGCTTTATTATCGCCGGAAACGGTGCTAATATCTACTATCCCCGTTTGTTCGAGTTCAACGCTTACGGTACCATCACTGCACCCATTGAGGAAGTGCTTACCGTTGATTCAAGCGACACTCAGGCCGTTCCTTCAGATATTGGCGAAAAGGTGTATAGCGACCTTGTGGCAAGATTCTACGATTCAACAAATGCCAACAAGTCCAACCATCATCTCGCCAGCCTTGCAAAAATGACCGATGGCGACGCCTCTACCGAGAAGGACTTTATGTCCAACGAAAATAATGCTACCTTCACCGAAAATGGCGGAGAGTATATGAACTTTGATTTTACCATCAAAGAGAACAGCATTATCAAAAAGATTCTTGTTGTGAACCACGCTGAAGCCGCCCTTGCTACCGAGAAATACGATATTATTGTTTCCGATACCAAGGAAGGCCTCGATACCGCCGTTCCTCTTGTTAAATACAACAACAGCAACGGCGAAGCTACCCAGTTGTTCACCGTTAAGGATCCTGAAGGCTTAAAGGCAAACTACTTAAGAATTAAGGTTCACACTCCCTTTAACTGGGAAAAGTTCAACGCCAGAGGCCTTGCTGCTAGCTATGCAGTTTGCCGCTTTATGGAAATGGGCGTTTACGGCGAAGAAGACGAGAATGCAAACTTCAAGTTCAGCATAACTCACGATAACAGCACCGTAGCCGATTTGCAGATGCCCACTGAAACCAACCTTACCGCAGGTATGAAGCCCGAGGTAATTTACCATAATGCAGTTACCGGCACAACCTATAAAAATTTCGACACAGTCTATGAAAATATCAGCGACGGCAACCCCTCAACCGACTTTCACACAAGCGATACTGCTGCTCACATTTACGCTGATGGCTCTACCAACAAGTGGTATACCAAGACCGATGGTGTTTATACCGAGGTTACCTACAATTTAGGCACTCTCGATTCCATTTCCGACCTTGTTATCAATAACCACAGCACACCTGCAATCCGTATGGGCTCTTACGAGCTTTACCTTTCCGATACCTACGCAGGTCTTAACAAGGCTGAAAGCTACGTTGGTACCATTAACACCGGTGGTAACACTCAGCAGATAATTCACTTTACCGAAAATGTAACTGCTCAGTACGTTCGCCTTAGAACCTATGATGTTTGTTATGACCACACCTGGTCTTCGGCAGCAGTAGGCACCGTTTATTTCAGAATTTCCGACTTTACCGTTCACGGTACCAAGGGAACAGAGGCTGCTAACGAAAACGTTGTTTTAAAAACCGAAGATAACAACACCACCAACCCCGTAAGCGGAAAAACCGGCCTGGTTAAGAACGCAGAGTTTAAGGGCAAGCATTATAATGCCTCCACTGCTACTGCCGTAACTCCTTACATTGGCGGAGCAGATCCCAGCGGAGCTCTCGGTCTTCTTACCGACGGCACAGTAGACAAAGAGTTGGAGGTTGACGTACCCTATGCCGAAGGCACTCAGCCCAGCGGCGGCCAGCCCGGCTCGGTTACCAAAATCCACACCGATGGCACAGCTTATGTAGATATCATTTACACCTTAGACGGTGTGGCCGATATTTCCGATATCGTTGTTATGGGTCATAAGCAGCCCAACCTTTGGGCTATTTCCTACGATATTTACGCAGGAAACAGCCTTTCCACCTTGTTCGATTCCGCACCTATATATTCCTATAAGAATATTGCTCAAACAAGAACACAGCACTTTACCCTTACCAACACAAAGGCTGCATACGTTGCTATGCGTATAACCTCCGCAACAGGCAGCACCAACCTTTCCGATTACGGAACTGTAACTGCTAACTTCGGCGCCAGCATTATTCATCCCCGTATATATGAATTCAACGTATACGGTACCCCCGGCGCACCCCTTGATGAAACAAACTTTGCCGAAGGCGACCTTAGCCTTCCTTCCGGCAACAGCATTATTTCCGATACAAGGGTTTATTACTTCGACGGTACTTCAGAGTCAGGTGTGCTTCCCGGCACGCTGGCAAACCTTACCGACGAGAATATCGGCACCGAGTTTATGGGTTCAGACATCATCACACCCTTTGCTGTGCCCGATTCAACCCCCATACAGCTTTACACCGACAGATATATGAAAATTGTTCACGAGCTGTATAACAATGCAGAAATTTCCGACATTTTCGTATATAACCACGGAACCACAGACCTTAGAACATATAAGTATAAGATTTATGCTTCCGATTCTAAGGATACCTTGTGGCAGGATGAAAATCTTATTTACGATTTCACTAACACCAATAAATCAAGAGGTCAGCTTATTACAAAGAAAATGAGTGCAAAATACGTTGGTATGATTATTACCGAGCCCTGCACTCAGCCCTTCAGCTCCGACCGAATTGCAACACAGATTTATCCCAGACTCTACGAGTTCAACGTATTCGGCACAGGCGATGCCTCTTCCGGTGGCGGAGAAGTTACCGAAGGCGTAACCAATATCGGTGACACCACAATGCCTACAGGAAATAACATCCTTAAGGGTATGATAGCTGCTTCCATAAGCGTACACAATAAAGTGCTTAACCAAACCGGTACGGTTGGCGGCTCAAACCTTCTTCACTACCTTACCGACGGAGATGCAACCACCGGCTGGCATACCGGCACAATCCACGGCAACTATTTTGCCACTTGGGATACCGAAAACAACAAGCCTGTGCTTACTGTAAATGGCGACGTTTATCTCGATATGGTTTACGCCCTTGGCGGCACAGCCACCATTGATAAGATGTATTTTGGTCACCACGAAACTCCTCAGCGCCGTATGAGCAAATGGGAGATTTATATGAGTGACAACGACGATGAGAATCTGTTCGCGGCAGATAATATTGTAAAAACCATTACAAACACTGACATCCAAGCTCGCGGTCAGGTTGTAACCTTCGATTCGCCTATAGTTGGTGTGCGCAACATTGGTATCAGAATTATCAACCCTGTTATCGACGAAGCCTTTGCGTTAAGCGAAATTAACGCCGAAAACTACAATAGTAGCTGTAACGTATACCCCAGAGTTAACGAAATTGCTGCCTACGGAACCTACGAGGCCGATCCCTTCGTATTTGACAGAGTAATTAACAACACCTCGGCTCAGATTCCCACCGGCATCGATTTAACCGGTCTTAACAACCTTTCTACTCCCCTTAACCCCATTATGGATGGTACCGACACCAAAACTAATGCGGTTTCAAAGGTTAGTAGCTACGGCACTGCAAAAATAAGCGACGGTAACCTAACTACCGAGGCTGAAATTTACGGCTTCAGATTTGCAGAGTGGCTGGGAGATAAGGCCGTATACCAGGTAAACGGCGAAAAATATCTTGATGTTTACTACGATTTAGGCAGCGAAGCCGACGTTAAGTACATTGTATGGGGTAACCACTCCACAAGGGAATTGGTTACCGGTAAATACGACGTATATATCGGTAATTCTAAGAGCAGCCTTTATAACGATGAAAACCTTTACGCAAGCGTTGATAACATTAAAACGTATAATAAGGGAGGCACTAACCAGGTTAACGTAATTGCTTTCGACGAAGCCCAGACCGGCGTTTCATCTAAATTCCGTTACGTTGGTGTTCGTATACACACACCTGTTTGTGCCACAGAGGTAACCGATACCGTTACGGTAACAGAAACCACTAACAACATCTATGCCCGTATTATGGAGTTCTCTGTTTACGGTAACTACACCGACCCAACCTTTGTTCCCGGCAGGAAGAAGTTCCAGGATACAAAGGATATGAATATTGCCAACATCTTGGCTAAGGGCGAAAACCTTCTTGAAAAGGATAACCTTACCCTTATGATGAACGGCAAAAGATTTGACATGCAAGCTTCCACTATAACTTCTAACAACAGTTTCTGGGAAGATAACAGCGGTACTACCCATTATGACTTTGGTTTAATGACAGGCCAAAGCCCCACTTGGGTATTCAGGCTGGATAAGTACGAAATCACCCAGATAGAAGGCTTTGCATTCCAGGGTATCTCCTTGGATAACGAGGCTTATTACGCAAGCCACATTAGGGTTCACGTGGCAGAAGAGCGTGAAGATGTTCTGGCCGACTCAACCGTTGTGAGTGAATACATTTTGGAAGAAGATGGCGTTAACCGCGGTATTTACTACGAATTCCCCGAAGGCACCGAGCCTCAGGGTACCTTTATAGCCTTCGAGCTTGTTAATCCGGTTTATACCGCAACACAGTACACCTACCCCCGTATATCCCTGCTTTATGCTTGGGGTGGCGAGGCCGAGGTTCGTGCATTCCCCGGCAACATTGCCGAAAATATGCCTATCGACATCTACTTTAATAACGATGGCGAATATACCCCTGTAACCGAAGATAATCTTACCGCTAAAGAGACCAAAAACCTTACCGATGGAGATAAGTCTACCAGCGCTAAGATTAACACCAAGGGTGCCGACCGCGAAACATTAGAGCTTATCTATAACCTTTGCGGCGATATTAAGATTGATAAGATTAAGCTTAACGCACTTATCAACTCTTCCACCGGCTTCAAAACAATGAAGGTTTATGCCGGAGATTCCATTACGGAAGTAAGAAGTGAAGATTCCCTTATTTGGACATACAAGGTTGGTTCTAAGACGGGTACAATCACACCTGCCAAGAGCTTCAGCAAGTCTAAACAAATGCGTTATATCCGCTTTGTGTTTGAAGATACTAAGGATTATCTGCAGTTTGGCGAGATTGAAGTAATAGGTATGGATAATCAGAAGATGAAGACCCGCACCATAACTGCTTCTGTTACTGCCGACGATTTGCTGTTCTCCCGTACTAAAATCAAAACCGGCGAAACCTCTTATGTAAGCATCAGCGATTCTTATCTCGAAGGGCTTATCGACTCCGACACCGGCACAAACTTCACATTCTACGATGGCGTGGTTGGCGAAGATAAGTACGACTTAACAATGTATTTTGGCGACCTGAGAACCATCTCTAACATTACCAACAACTTTATTAAGCATTTTGATGAGTATTGGCCCCTTAAGATAAATGTTTACATTGCCGAAACCGAGCTTGAGGTTAACGACCCTGCCACTAAGCCCACCTACGTTATTAAGAAGAGTGACGTAAAGAACAACGTTTACTCTAAGCAATTACGTCCTATGCTTGGCAGATATGTGCGCTTCGAGTTTGTGGAATTCCCCGAAGTACCTCACTTCTTCAACCCCGATGGTACTCCCAGAATTACTGCAATAATCGGCGATATCAAAATTACAGGTACCAAGGTTAAGGGTATGCAGACTTCCGAAGAGGATGACACCCTTATTGAACTTACCGATAAGAAAACAGGCATTAAGGCACAAATTGTTCGCCTTGATATCAACGATATCTTCACCGACGTTGTAGATATGCGTATAGTAGAAGAAAAGCCCACCAATTGGCAGAAGAAATCTATGGAAAACAACTCCTTAAAGGTTATAGACGATAAGGTTTACAGAATTGAGCTTCTCGACCTTTTTGGAAATGTTGTAACCAATCTCGACGGACGTGAGCTCCGCATAAGCGTGCCCACTCCTAAAGACTTCCAGGAAAATACTGCAGTTATTGGCGACGCTTCGGTTCGTGTAAGAATAGAGGCACTCGACACCTACAGTGTTGATGGCTACACCACCGCAAACTTCGAATGGCATACAGAAAGTGATAACAAATTTACCGTTCTTGGTATGACCACCTCTGATGATCCTTATTGGGCTGAAATTGGTGAACTTGAAAACTTCGAAGAAGGTACAGAAGAAGACCTTAATGGTAATGATTTCGAGGTTCACGATGCCTCCTGGTACGAGTCCATTCACACCGACGACGGCTTGTTCACCGTAACTCCTATCAACTTCCAGTTCCAGAACGGACTTAAATTCGTTGCAAAAGATATTTCTGCCGAAGCTCCCAACGACCGCTACGAAACCATACTCAGTATGGCAGGCGGCAAGAAGGTTGCTATTTACTACGATATGAAGCTGTACGACGGCGCAACGGAATACAATCCGAACATAGATCCATATACTCAGAGTATTGATGTTTATTGGACAATTCCTCAGGAAGTTAGAAACAGATTTACCGACCTTCAGGTATATCATATTGGCAACGACGGAAATGTTTCATTGCTTTACAGCGAATATACAAGCCCCGACCAATTAATGTTCCAGACGGCCTCCTTCAGCGACTTTGTTGTTGTGGGAACTGCTGTTGAAGGTTCGGTTGGCGGCGACGGATATTACGGCGGTGACTTTGGCGGCGTTTCACCAGGAACAGGCGAAAGCACCACAACTATGGCTGTATCTATTCTGTTTATGGTTGCAGCAGCTTACGTAATGTTCAGTTCAGCAAGAAAAGCTAAGAAGGATTAATTTCCGGTTTTCCTTTACTAAAGTTACCCCACAGAGCTTTTGCTCTGTGGGGTAATCTGTTAAAAAGCCGCAGAGTTGTAAGCTCTGCGGCTTTTTAAGTTTAAACTTTTTTCACCAGAACTGCTACCATAACAGTAATATCGTCGGGGTGATTTTTATCTCCCCGCCTTTCGGCGGCAGCGGCAATCTTATCGGCCAGATCCTGTGCAGAGCCATCACCGTGCTTTTCTACTTCACTGCAAATCCAGTCTATCCCGCAACACAAGGCGCCGTCGCTAAGCAGCACAACAACATCATTGCACCTGAGTGTAATAACCGAGCGATCGAAACCCACATCCCGCAGAATTCCAACCGGCAGGGAACGGCTTTCTGCTTTGCCGACATTTCCGTTTCGCCGCACAAAGGTAGGTGCTGCTCCGGCTTTATAAAGCTCGGTTTCGCCTGTGTATAGGTC
Source organism: Acutalibacteraceae bacterium (assembly GCA_045546235.1). GTDB lineage: Bacteria > Bacillota > Clostridia > Oscillospirales > Acutalibacteraceae > UMGS1532. Next base: position 77,327 of record JAZQCL010000018.1, on the reverse strand, counting down.
GATGCAGGCAATGTCTACGGTTGCAAGAGATTCATCGGTGGATTTGTACAGCAGTGCAGAATTTATAATTCGTAAAGAGCAGTCGAAGCCAAAGCCTGCCTTCAGCAGTCTTTCCATAAGGCCTGTGGTCATGGCCCCGTCTACTGCCGCCCTGCCTCCGGTGCCCATTCCGTCTGAAAGAAGTAAAAAATATCTTCCAAAGCCGTCGCCGAAGGTGGCATAAGAATCGCCGCAAATGCCGCCGTGTGCGGGAATTTGTGCCACTCCTATTTCAGGTATAAAGGTGGAACGTTCTTTCACTGTTACAAAAATAACGTCTTCAATAATTTGGGTGTGGGGTGGCTCAAACCTGCGTTCACAAGCGTTTTCAAGCTGGTCTAATATTTTTTTACGGCTTAAGGTTTTTTCGCTATAATTGTGTATTTTTAATTCTATAGTCATACGTCCGTATTTATCTATAGAGCAACTGCAGTCGGTGGTAAGCAGCCCTATTTCTCGCAGGGCAGATACAACGGTTTCGGCGGTGTCAAGGTCATAACTCATAGACGCGTTGAATTCGTGGGAAAGGTCAAGCAGCATATCCGAAATACCGTCGAATTGATCGGCAACCACTCCGCGAACCTGCTCGATGCGTTCTTCTGCTTTCTGCCTTGAAAGATAGTCGCAGTAATTATTTTTCAAAGTTTCAAACAATGCATCTCGCCGCAGGCATTTACTGTAAAATTTTGGTGTGGCTGCGCTGAAATCATAATCTCCCTCGCGAATTTTTCCGGCCAGCACCCCCATAGCCTCCAGGGTTTTATCTCGTTCGGTTTCCCAACAGTTGATTCTGAAGGAGCAACCTCGGCAGGCCTCTTGTTCGCACCTTCCAAATATGTCTGAAGGCTCTGGAAGATTTATTTTTTTCAGCCGTTTGGCCACTTCTTCAATTGTGCCTGAAACGTCGCAAAGAGCACTGCTGGCATATTTTAGCCGCATCACCAGGCTTTTACGCATACCTTCCAGGCTTTCAAGGCGAACCGGTGGCGCAAATATGCCCGAAAGCACAACACAGCTCCATTTAGGCATTGCTAAAAACAGTGATGTGCCTAACAGAAGCTCTATTATGCTGTAAATTGCACCTATTTCGTGGTTGAAAAGCCCGATACAAACAAAGGAAGGTACCGAGAAGCCCAAAATAGCCGCCCATCTGCCCCCGGTGGAAAAAAGTCCTGCTACCATACCACCTACGGAGTACATACATAGGTATCCGGGACTGCCCGTGCTTATGGCGGCTGCAAAGCCTATGGCTGTTCCGCAAACAGCACCTCCTGCCACGTTGCCGAAGCGTGCAGCGGCAAGTATTAATGCCACCGTTATGGTACGCCCCAAAGAAACCTCTAATAGCTGTATTGGCATAAGTGCCGTAAGGGCCAGGTCAATTGCAACCACAACAGAGGTAAGCTCTTCGCCGTCTAAGCCCACGCCGGAAAAAACATCTACTGAAAAGGCACGGCATACAAAGTATGTAAATCCGCCGCAAAGCACACCCTCTGCCAGCAATAAAAGTATGTTACTGCCATCTCTTATACAGGCAACAAGATTGCAAACCGTTACAGATATAAGGGCTGAAAAGGCGCAAAATGCAGGTTGTGCCGAAAGATTTTTGAATCCCGATGTCAACATTCGTATGCTAACAACCGCAAAAAGAGCCGCAGTGTAGCGAAATGGGTCGGGGGTATTGGATATAAAAAGATACCCGAAAAACGAGCCGAGCCCCGAAGATAATATGTAGCCTTCGGGCAGGGCCGCCGCCAGTATAACCCCGAGCGGGGTCAATGCCGACATAAGCCGCACACGTGTAAACAGCAAACCGCATAACGCCGCCAAGGTGTGCAAAAGAGCGACCCTTAGGGTTGCAGGTAATGCTTTTAGATTTGGTTTTGCAATAGTTTTAATTTCTTCCTTCATTTTTACACCACCAAGTATTTTTGTACTTCTTATCGTTACAAGTATACAACTATGTGGCTGTGGAATTTGTCAAACCGCAAAGGCTGAAACAAGGTATATTTTATCGGCTTTAGGGTGCAGAAATAAAAGCAAAAAGAAAAACCGCAGGTACTCCCGAAAATAGGGAAAACCTGCGGTAAATATTTTTGAAATTTTAATTAAGCATCTTCAGGGTCAAGGTAAGCAACGGCACGATCGTACAGTTCTTCAACCTCTTTAGAAGGAGCTTTAGTAAGAAGTGATACCACAATACAGGCAATAAAACCTGCTACAAAGCCGGGAAGAATTTCGTAGATGCCTGTTCCCGAGAGCCAAACGAGCCAGGCAATGTCTGTGACACAACCCACAACTATACCTGCAACAGCACCCAGGAAGTTGAAGCGTTTCCAGAAAAGGCTGAGCAGAATTGCAGGGCCGAATGCGGCACCGAATACGCCCCAGGCATTTTCAACAAGGTCCATAATAGAACCGGCACCGGGGTTGGCTGCAATAAGTACGGCAATAAGAGAAATGGCAAGTACAACTATTCTGCCTGCCCACAGCATTTCCTTGTCGGTTGCTTTGTTTTTGCGGATAATGGGTTTGTATACGTCGCTGGAGAACGCCGAAGAAGCTGCAAGAAGCTGGCTGTCGGCGGTGCTCATTGAAGCGGCAAGAACGGCCGAAAGCATAAGTCCCGAAAGTAATGCCGGGAAAATGTCGCGAACCATATTAATAAATACAAGCTCTTTGTCAACTATTACAGGGTCGTAAGAAAGATGCATACGGCCGATAATACCAATAGCTGCAGCAAAAATCAGTACAAATGCAGTCCAGGCAATACCGATTTTAGCAGATTTCTTTAATGCTTTTTGAGATTTTAAAGACATAAAACGGATAATTATGTGGGGCATACCAAAGTAACCAAGACCCCAGGCAAGACCCGAAACAACTTCCTTCCAGTTGGAGAAGGGGTTCCAGTAACCTGCAGTAAAGCTACTAGTGTCAAGTGAAGCAAAATCAATGGCGCCCATTGCGAATACAGGGGCTAAAAGCATTGCGCCTATAATAAGCAATCCCTGGAAAAAGTCGGTCCAACAAACGGCCGAAAAGCCGCCCAAAAAGGTGTAGGCTATAATTACCACGGCGGCAATATACATTGCGACTGTAGCGTCTATGCCGGTAACCTTGTTGAAAAGTGTACCACAGGCCTTAACGCTGGAGGCAGTATAGATTGTATATGCTATTAGGAACACGGCGGCACAGATAATCTGCAATGCCTTAGATTTAGAGAGAAAACGGTTGGTAAGATATTGCGGAATGGTGATAGAGTCTTTAGAAACCACCGAGAAGCGGCGAAGGCGCGGTGCCTCAACAAGCCAGCTTATTGTATAGCCTATAGCCAGACCAACGGGGATCCAAATTTTACCTAAGCCTACGGCATAGATAGAGGTGGGCAGACCCATAAGTACCCAGGCACTCATATCCGAAGCGCCGGCCGAAAGTGCCGACACCCAGGGGCCCATGCTACGACCGCCTAAAAAGTAGGTTTTTTCACCGCCATCTTTATTCTTGAAGAAGAAATACACGCCGATGGCAAGCATAAATACGAGATAAATTATGAAAACAATCATTTCTTGAATTTGTGCTGAAGTCATAAATTTACCATCCTTTCTGAAATTTATTGGCATTAAGCCAAATTATTTCTTGATTATACCATAAATTTGAAAATAATACAAGTGGCGACGCGCCAAAAGTTGGCAAAATCTACGTTTGCGGCATAAAAACCAAACACTTTAAAAAATATTGTTAAATTATTGCAATTTGTAACCTTTTGGGGTATAATATATACATTAAGTACCAAATCTGAGCAACATTATATATATAAAGGACTTGTGAATATGAAAGAAATCATCAGACTTGCCTCTCTTGGCGAGGGCGAAGCATTAAGGAAAATTTATTCCCTTTACAAAAAGCAGGTTTATTATTTTTGTGCAAAATTAATGGCAAATTCTACAGATGCCGCCGAGATGTGTGCCGAAACCTTTGAGTGTGCATTTTCCAGATTAGACACTTTAGAGGATCCGGAACAGTTCGACATTTGGATTAAAAATATTGCCGCAATCCGTTGCTTTAACTATATTCATAAAATGAAGCCGATGCTGTTTCTGCAGGTGGTTGCCGATACCGAGGATTTGCTTTTCTCTGAAGCGGAAATCGAGGAAATGCCCCGCGGCAGCGTAGAAGAAACCCAGACCTGCATTTTTATGGATAAAATGATGGACCGTCTTAACGATGCCCAGCGTATGACCTTGATGTTCCACTACTATAACGGACTTTCCTTGGTGCAAATTGCCAAGATTATGAGCTGTACTGTCGATATTGTTAAGCAGCGTATGGGAAAAGCTGCCGAACATATGAGAAACACTATATCGGCCCTTTCCGAGCAGGGAATACAGCTTAAAGAGGTGGATTTCCGCACCTCCCTTCGCCTGATGGCGGCTTGCGCTTCGGTGCCGGAAATAGTAGACGCTCAGGTAGAGGGTATAATTCTTTCAATTGCTCCCGAAGAAGAACCACAAAAAACTGAAACTGATTATAACTTCGAAAGCTTTGAAGTGAAGCAGGAATCAGCCCCGGTGTTAGACGACACCGAGAACATCTCTTCAGATGAAGAAATCTCTTTGTCTGACATTAAAACCGACCCTGTTGCTATAAAAACGCAAAACAAAAAAGAACCACCTAAGTTTTTGGAAAAGGTAAAGAGTCTTACGGTAATGCAACAATCTGTGGCGCTTCTTGTAATAGTTGCCATAGTGGCCGGTGTTATAATCGGAGTTAGCCGTGCCGGCAAGAAAAAGAATCCCGATATGGTAGCGCAGGAATCACAACTGTCCAGCACAGTTAGTGAAACTGTATCCGAGCCGGAGGTTCAGGATGTGGTGGCAGTGCCCGAAAACAAGATGAAGGTTGTTACCGAAAAGCAAGAAATCAAGGCCGAAGACGGAACTGTAGTGGCTCGCGTAACATTCCAATACCCAGAGGTTACTCTGGGCGAGAACACGGTTGCTGAAGAAGAAATTAACGGATTCTTTGAAAGCAAAAAGGTTGGCGCGGCATTCGATAAAATCGGAATGTTTGCAAATCTTGAGTCGGGTAGTGAGGGCTACATATACGGCTATAACCATCAGGACCACGGCGAGTGGAAGCTGAACGAAATATCAGTAACTTTGGACAAGGGTATAATTAATGAAGACCTACTTAGCTTCCGCCTCAACAGAAAAGAACAGGTTTACGGTTTCCCCAATAACCAGCACCAGGCAATGGCTTATAATTTCTCAACCAGAAGCGGTGAACAAATAAAAATTGCCGATATAATGGCTGATGCCAACGGATATTACGATTTTGCCGCACAGTACATTAAAACCAAACTGGAAGAAAATCAGTCTGCCGGAAAATATTACCTACTTTCCACCTATCCCGATGCAGTAGACACTGTAGTTAAACAAGACGGAAACTGGTATCTTACCGAAAAGGGCATAACCATTGTGTTTAATCCCAACGAGGTCGCAGACATTGGCTATGGTGTGCTTTCCGTTGAACTGCCTTATGCAGAAATTAACGAGTATTTAAAGCTTGAGTACCAAAAGCAATAAATTAATGCAATGCCTTGCCCGCAAAAGGGCAGGGCATTTTTAAGTAAAACGCAATCATTAAACACAAGGCAAAACAATGTAAAAGCATCGGGCAAGCGGTAGCAAAAAGATGGATAATTAATTTAAAGGAGTTGAGGTTATGCTTAAAACAGCAATTTTAGTGTTGAATTCAAAGTATGTTCACGCATCGTTAGCCCCTTGGTATCTTTTGGCGGCAATAAAACAGCGTAACCCAAACGCCGAAGTTAAGGTGATAGAAAGTACGATTAATCGTACCGTGGAAGACACGTATTGCGATATAAAAACTTATTCGCCTGACCTGCTTGCCTGCAGTTGTTATATATGGAATATAGAGAAAACATTAAGCATAGCAAAAGAATATAAGCAAAGTAATCCCAGTGCAACAATAGTGTTGGGTGGCCCCGAGGTAAGTTACCGAGGGGAAGAGATATTAAAAAAATATCCTTTTGTTGATTGCATTATATCGGGCGAGGGTGAACTACCTATATCCATGCTGCAATGTCGCCTTGAAAAAGGTGAAGACCTTAATGAAATACCGGGCTTGTTTTATAGAAGGAATGGAAAAATAATCGCAGCAGAGCCTTACGTTACGGATGCAGAACCGCCCGACCCCTATCTGCCGGAGTTTTTCGAGGCACTCGGGGGCAGAATTTGTTATATTGAAGGTAGCAGAGGTTGCCCTTATAGCTGTGCCTTCTGTTTATCCGGAAGATGCGGTGGTGTACGATTATTCGGACTTCAAAGGATTAAAGATAATATAGTAAGGCTGGGAAACAGTGGCAGTAAAACTGTTAAGTTTGTTGACCGCACTTTTAATGCCCACAAAAAGCGAGCTGTGGAAATATGGGAGTTCATTATAGAAAACAGCGGAGTGCTTTTTCCTGCCGACGTTTGTTTCCATTTTGAAATTGCCGGAGATTTATTAGACAGCAGTTCTCTTGAATTACTGAAGAAGGCTCCTAAAGGAATTATACAGCTTGAGGTTGGTATGCAATCCTTTAACGAAAAAACGTTGGCTGCAGTTAACCGCAAAACAAACACAAGCCGGCTTATTGCCAACCTGAAAGAATTATCTGCTCTTTCCAATATACATTTGCATATAGATTTGATTGCAGGCCTGCCATACGAGGATTTAGAAAGCTTTAAAAACAGCTTTAATATTGGATTTTCCCTTGGTGCCGACAACCTTCAAATGGGCTTTTTGAAATTGCTTCACGGTGCGCCTATGCGTGAGAGCCCTTCTGAATATCCTTGTGAATTCAGTAAGCTGCCGCCTTACGAGGTTACCTCTACTCCCTGGCTTAGCAGAGAAGAGATTATAAAGCTTAAATTCACCGAAGATGCTTTAGAGAGATTGTCTAATAGCGGCAGATTTAAAAACACACTCAACTATCTTGTTTCTACGCTGCATTGCGACCCGTTCACCCTTTTTTGGAATTTTGGTAATGCCTATACTGAAAATGCCAATATATCCCTTAACGATTATTTTCAGTTGGTCTACAGCTTCTTTTCTGTGTACGAAGAAACGGACAGGGTGCTACTTAAGGATATGCTTGTGCTGGATAAGCTTTTAAGCGACCCCTCGGGATACCTGCCCAAGGCTTTGCAAACCCCCGACCCAAGATTGAAAATGATTAAGGCTAAACTCAACAAGGTTTATGGCAATAAAGGCAAAAAACTGGGAATTGCAATTCTTTATTCAGGTCAAGAAAAAATTCTATGTGTCGATTATAATAAAACTGACGGTCGAGAAAGCAAGGCTATGTTTTTCTCTTTCAGTGATGTATCCAAAATGTAAAATATTTCCGTAAAGGTCTTTTTTTATTGAATCCGCTTGCTATCTATGATAAAATATAAGTATTGAGGTATTATCAACCTTTTGTGACAGACAACACTTTAAAAGGAGTAAGATTATGAAAAAAAGAATAGTTGCCGCGGCATTAAGCCTTTGCTTACTGTTTGGCATTTTTTTCTCGGTGCCGTTTACTGCGTCTGCGGCCGGCATTACACTTGCAAAAACTACATATCATCTTGTTAATGCTGCCAGCGGTCAGTATCTTACCCTTTACGAGAATAAAGACACCGAGGGAAAAAGCATAAAGGTATCTGACTTTGCCTTCGACGTTTCGGACGACCTGTACGACCGAGAGGCAAGGCAGGTTTTCAAGTTTGAAAGGAACAAAAGTGGATATTATAACATTCAGCCTGCAATGAGCTCTACACGCTATATTGCGCCGAAGGTTACACCCGCCACTAACGGCACCAGAGTGTACTTGTATACTGCCGACGGTTCGGCATCGCAGAATTGGTATGTTGAGGCTTACGGAACCAATGCTTACCTTATAAGATGTGCCGAAAATTCATCCCTTGTGCTTACCCAGACCGATACCAATGCAACCGTTACCACCTATAAAGAGGGTAACAAGAATCAGCTTTGGAAGCTGCAGGAATTTTCTATGCGTAAAGCAGGGGATGACGAAAACATCAAGTCCTACGGAATTGACGTTTCCCAGTGGCAGGGCGAAATTAACTGGCAGGCGGTTAAGGAATACGGTGTAGATTTCGCCATTATTCGCTTGGGGTATTCCGGCGGCGAAGACCCATATTTTGAAGAAAATTATAAGGCAGCACGAGCCGCAGGAATTAAGGTAGGCTCTTACATTTATTCCTATGCCACAAGTGTTGCCGAGGCTAAAGAAGACGCCGCACAAGCCCTTAAAGCCATCAACGGAAAAACCTTTGAATATCCTATTTACTTTGATATAGAAGACAAAGCGCAGGCATCGCTTACCACCGAGCTTCGCACCGAAATGTGTATTACCTTTATGTCTGCCTTGATAACCGAGGGCTACCAAAGCGGTGTGTATGCCAATCAGGATTGGTTCGAGAACCGACTTGACCACGAAAAAATTGCCGCTGTAGGCTCTACCTGGCTTGCCAAGTGGCCCGCCTCTGACCAGGCCGACGAAGACCACAGCGATTATCACCTGTGGCAGTTCCGATCCGATGGTAATATCGGTGGTATTCACGGCGATGTTGATGTTAATGTAGACTACGGAAACACCGAAACATATTATTACACAGGTGCTCCCATAACGCCTCAGTTTAACGTGTATTCTGAAACCGGTGCAAAGCTTAAAGAGGGTGTACACTACACCACAACCTATTCCAACAACGTGAATGTGGGCACCGCCACGGTTGTGTATAAGGGTATTGGCACTTATGCAGGCAAGTTCACCCTGCAACGCAGTTTTGAAATTTCCCAGCGTTCCCTTTCCGACGTAACCTTTAAAGAGTTTTCGGAACGCACCTATAACGGTGAAGCTATTAAGCCCTCTGTAAACGCTACCTATAACGGCTACAAGCTTAAGAAAAATACCGATTATACCGTAAGCTATTCCGATAACGTTAAGGCAGGTACGGGAACAATCACGGTTGTGGGCAAGGGCAATTTCAGAGGAACCCGTAGCTTTGAGTTTACAATTAAGAAAAAGAGTATGAAATATGCCACCATAACCGGAATTAAAAATATGGCATATACCGGCAAAAAGCGTACTCTTTCGGGGCTTAAGGTAAAAACCTCTACCACCACCCTTAAAAAGGGCAGAGATTATACGGTAAGCTATAAAAACAATAAGGAATTTGGCACCGCCACCGTTACAATCAAGGGTATTGGCGACAATTGCCGAGGCACCTATACCGGTACTTTTAATATAGTTCCCAAGGCGCCTGAAACCATAAAGGTATCTAATCGAACCAAAACCGGGGTAAAAATCACCTGGGGTCATTCCGATTATGCTACCAGGTATCAATTGTATCGTGCCACCTCCAAAAACGGAAAGTATACCCGCATACATTCCACAGCCAACCGTTGGGAATACAGCTTTAGCGACAGCGGCCTTAAAGAGGGAACCTACTATTACTATAAGGTTCGTTCCTACATTAAGGTAGACGGCAAAAAGTATTACAGCGCCTGGTCGGATATTGCCACCACATCAACCAAAATCAGCAATACCGACTTCACCATTTCGGAAAATGTTAACGACGGCTCTGCAACCATTAATATTAAGAAAAACAAAAAGGTAACGGGCTACATAGTTTATATGTACAAATCCAAGTCTAAATCTTACGAAAAGATTTGGGCGGGTAAGTCTGCAAAGTTCACCAAAACCGGGCTTAAATATAATAAAAATTACCACTTCAAAATCCGCACTTATAAGGAAACCGATAACGGCAAAATATATGGTACCCTTAGCAGTAAGCAAACCGTAAGGTTGATTCTGCCCGAAAAGATAAAAACACTTAAAGCATCTAAAAGAACCACAAGCAGCATAAAGCTTAGCTGGGACACCACTAACGATGCTACGATGTATCAGCTCTATCGCGCCACATCTCCCAACGGAAAATTTAAAAGAGTACATTCCACCAAAGGTACTTCTTATGTGGATAAGGGCCTAACCGAAGGAAAGTACTATTACTACAAGGTGCGAGCCTACCGCAAGGCGGATGGTGAAAAATACTATGGTGAATGGTCGGATGTAATAACCACCAAAACCAAAATAAGTGATACCGATTTTAAACTTAAGGGCAGCACTAAAAATAAATCGGTAACTGTAAACATAAACAAAAATGAAGCTGTTACCGGCTATATAGTTTATATGTACAAATCTAAGTCGAAAGCTTACGAAAAGGTTTGGGCAGGAACCGATTTAAGCTATACAAAAACCGGACTTCGGTCGGGTAAGACCTACCACTTTAAGGTGCGCACTTATAAAAAAACAAAGTATGGCAAAATTTACGGCACAACCAGCGCAAAGAAGAGTTATAAAATGAAATAGCCAAACAAAAGCCGCAAAAAGACGCTGTTTTAGGCGAGTTAGCCCTAAGCGCAGCTTCCTTTCTGCGGCTTTTTTGCATTGTAAAATAACGATTGCATATTTTATTAATATGTGCTATTATATAATAAATATATATGTCATCGTGGTATATTGTGCCAACGTGTGGCTATATTAACGGTAGCGGGGAATCTCGTTGCCAAATAACAAATTCCGACATAGTTTTGAGGAGTAGTTATAATGCAAGATAATAAAAACAATGTTTTAGAGCAAGAGCCGCAACCCACCTACGTAGACGAAGCTGAAGTCCGCGCCCTTTTCCCCGACGAAGAGGTTACCTTCGAATACACAGAAGACGGCCAACAGCTTGTTACCTGCGGAGAAGATACCTATAGGGTTAAAGAGGGCAACGTGGTTCTTCCCAACGGGCTCGAGCTTAATATGACTAAAGACAGCTACATTTATATGGAGCTTTTGCAGGGCTACGTAATGGAAATTCTGCTGGTGGTAGATAAATTCTGCCGCGAGCACGGGCTTACCTATTACCTTGGCGAGGGTACGCTTTTGGGTGCGCTTCGCCACAAGGGATTCATTCCTTGGGACGACGACGCCGACATTCTTATGCCCCGCCAGGATTACGAGAAATTTTTGCAGCTTGCAAAAGAGGGTCTGCCCGAGGGCTACCAGCTTGACAGCGTAGAGACCAACCCCACCCACTGGACAATCCTTACCCAGGTTCAAATGACCCGTAAGGTGCCCTATGTTAAAAAACGTCTTGAAGGCATTGCCCTTAACAATGGCCCAAGCCTTGATATTTTCCCTATGGACTACGTGCCCGACAACCGCGATGAAGAGCTGAGAAAACGTGGTAATAAAATTAGAATTCTTCGCCGTACCCTTTGGATTAAATCGGGCCTGCACAAGCGTTCTTGGTATAAAAGTTTAAGGCGCCGACTTATGTATTATTACCCCTTAAAGCTTTACGGAATGTTCCGCAGCTTCAAGTCGCTCCATCGCAGTGTGGAGAAAATAATGACCCAGACTAACGACCCAAGCCTTGACTATATGTGCGTATTTTCAAGCCTCTATTACGCCCGCCGCGAGGCCTTCCGCAAGGAATATTTCGGCGAGCCGCAGTATGTAGAGTTCGAGGGCCATATGCTGCCTATTCCTGCTAACCCCGAAAAAATACTCAACCGTGTTTATGGCGAATATATGCTTATGCCTCCGGTTGCCGGCAGAAAGAGCAAGCATTTCTTTAAGTTAGACGAAAACGTTATGGCCGACCTGGAGAACGACGTTGTTTTCCAGAATATTAAGTACAAGGCCGACGAGCTGGTTACCACTGCACCCAAGCTTATTAAGGTGAAGGATGGAGGCAGCGGCTTTAAGAAGGCAATAAATAAGCTGAAAAAATACTTTGGAATCAGAGGTAATTATGTTAAGCGTTGCAAAAAGCGTATAAAAAGCTCGGTTCTTCGCAAAATGAACGATAACCGTTGCGCAAGCCTTTTTAATTTCCAAAGCCTTCCTATAGAAGAAAAAGCGGTATTTTACGATGCCTTCTCGGGTCTCGGCGTTCTTGATAGCCCCCGCACCTTGTTTAAGGCAATGCTTAAAAGGGAAGAGTTTTCCGACTTTACCCATATCTGGACTGTTAATGATGAATCGGTTTCCAAGCTTAATTTAGATGAATTCCGCCACCTTCCCAACGTTAAATTTGTTAAGCGTAACAGCGAGGATTATCTTAAAGGACTTGCCACCTCGAAATATCTTATTTGTAACTCCTCGGTGCCTCAGTATTTTGCCCGAAGGCCCGAGCAAATTTACCTTAACACCTGGCACGGCGTTCCCAGTAAGGTTATGGGCTACGAGCGTCCCGGCCAAAGGGTAAACGCAACCCAGAACATCGAGCACAATTTCCTTAATACCACCCATATGATTGCCGCTAACCACTTCACAGGCGAGCGTATGTTCAAAAAGGCATATATGATGGATGGTATTTACGAGGGCAAGCTTTTAGACGAACCGCTGCCTCGTACCGATACCGTGCGCACCACCGACCGCGAATATATTGTGGAGCGTCTGGCTGAAGCGGGAATTAAAACCGACAAGAAAATTATTATTTATGCCCCCACCTGGAAGGGCGCCCTTTACAATGCTCTTGACTACGATTTAACCGAGCTTAAGGACGCTGTTAAAACCCTTAGAAGCAACATCAATACCGACGAGTACGAGGTGTTCTTAAGGGTGCACTACTTCATTTACCGAGCCATTCTTATGGACGAGGAAATGAGCAAGATTTGCATTCCCTTTACCATTGACACCAACGAGCTTTTAAGCGTTGCAGATATTCTTATTTCCGACTATTCCAGCATTTTCTTCGATTTTCTCGGCACAGGCAAGCCCATTCTTTTCTATGTGCCTGACATCGCAGAATATTCCGAAAACCGCGGTCTTTACATTCCTATGGAGGAAATGCCCGGACCGGTTAGCGAGAATTTAGAGGATATTGCAGGCTATATCAATAATATTGAAGAGATTAAGAAGGAATACAGACTCAAGTACGAGGCTATGTACGAATGGTGCTGTGCTAAGGAAGACGGCAGGGTTGCCGACAGGGTGCTCGACGCCGTGTTCTTGGGCAAAGACGACGAGGTTATTAACTGCAAGAACGATAAAACCAAGCTTCTTATTATGGCCGATTGGACCAAGCCCTTTATTCACCAGGTGGCATTGACCAAGCTGTTTAAGAAGATAAATTACGATAAGTACGACGTAACTCTGCTTACAGGCAAGCCTTCAAGGCCTCAGCAACAAGAGTTCTTAGAGAGGCTTGACCCAAGAGTGCGCATACTTATTAACAACAAAAACGTTAACGCTGTTTGGGACGATAAGCACAAGGCTTTCCAAGGCCTTCGCGACCGTGCCATCACTTTAGAGCAGGCCTCTGAAATATTCCGTAAGGGTAACGAGTGGCAGCGACTTGTGGGCGACTGCAAGTTCGACGAGCTGGTTCTGGTTCGTCCTAAATCCACACCTCTTAACTGGTTGGTATTAAGCTATATTGCCCCCATTAAAAAGAAATCTCTTATTGTAAGCGAAACTGTTCGCAAGTCTATTTACGAAGAACCCGAGATGACTGCACATTTCGATTCTATCAGCGAAAAAACCACCGATTTAAAGAGATTTTGTAAGTAATAAGTAAAAGTACCGTAGCGGAATGCTACGGTACTTTTTTTGAAAAATCAACCCCCGCAAAAAGCGGGGGTTAAAGCTTTAATTAGTCTTTCTTTTCTTTTAAAGAATCGCGGATTTCACGAAGAAGTGAAAGCTCGGTTTCTTCGGGGGCGGCCTCTTCTTCTACTACCTCTTCTTCCTTTTTCTTAAGCTTAGTCTGCAAGCCTAACACAATTTTAAGCATTACAAATATGCTGAGGGCAATAATCAAAAAGTCGATAACTGTCTGAATGAAGTTGCCATACATAAAGGCAGCTTCGGGGGTAACCACGTTGCCGGCTTCGTCTAAAACGGCAGGGGAGAAAACATACTTTAGCTCGGATACGTTGCTGCCGCCTGTAATTAAACTGATAAGAGGCATAATAATGTCGTTTACAAGGCTGGTTACGATTTTGCCGAAGCCGCCGCCTATTACAACAGCTACAGCCATATCAATAACGTTACCCTTTGCAATAAATTGTTTGAACTCGGTGAAAAACTTTTTCATAAATCCTAACTCCTTGAGTATTAAATTTTTTACGAGTTCAGTTTACCACGCGGTGCGAAGTTTGTCAAGAAACGTCGGATAAATGCCGAATTTTCGGTGGGCGAGATATTGGCAAAAACATTTCGGCAGGTGTGATTTCAAAAATATGATAACACAATGTTTGTATAAAATCAATAGTAAAGTTAGTATAATGTTATCAAAATATTAGCGAGGTGTTGTTATGCCAACCAATAAGATACAAACAGGAATAAGATTTGAGCCGGAATTGCTGTACAAAATAACCCAGGTGGCAAAGGCAAACAAACGTTCCCTCAATGCTCAATTGGAATATCTGGCTCAGCTTTGCGTAGATGAATATGAAAAAACCAAGGGTGAGATACCCTTGGACGAAAACGCAATTTATAATAAATAGCAAATAGGTGGTCTTGCGGTATAGCAGGACCACCTATTTTTTATCGCAGGCTTTTAAGTTTTTCTTTTAGAGCAGATATTGCCGCCACAGGGTCGGTAATATTCAAAACCGTCTCTTCCATCGGGCAAGGTCCTGTGCCTTCTCGATCAATTATATTATCAGTAAGGGCGGAATATGTGGCAGCAAATTTTACTGAGCACAACCTCTTTTTTTATCTCCATTTTCACTTATCCCATCAACTTTTTATCTATGGCTTCGGCGGCGGTTTTTCCGGCACCCATTGCAAGAATTACCGTGGCGGCACCTGTAACGGCATCTCCGCCGGCATAAACATATTCTTTAGAGGTCTCGCCGGTTTCCTCTTCAACTATTATGCCACCGTGGGAGTTTACCTCAAGCCCCTTGGTGGTGTCTTTTATAAGGGGGTTGGGGCCTGTGCCTATAGACATAATCACGCAGTCAACGTCTAAAATAAATTCCGAACCCTTTTCGGCCACGGGTCTGCGACGTCCGCTTTCGTCAGGCTCGCCCAGGGTCATTTTTACGCATTCCATACCCACTACTGTGCCGTTTTTGGGGTCGCGGCGGTTGTCGGGGTTGTTATAGCCCAAAATTTTTGTGGGGTTGCAGAGCAGCTTAAACTGAATGCCCTCTTCCTCGGCGTGTTCCACCTCTTCGGCACGGGCGGGAAGCTCGGCCATACTGCGGCGGTAAACTATGTAAACGTTTTCGGCACCCAGTCTTAGGGCAGTTCTGGCGGCATCCATAGCCACGTTTCCGCCACCCACAACTGCAACGTTTTTGGCTTTCATAATGGGGGTGTCGCTGCTTTGGAGGTAGGCCTTCATAAGGTTGCTGCGGGTTAAAAATTCGTTGGCGGAATATACTCCCTTTAAAGATTCACCCTCGATTCCCATAAATCGGGGCAGACCGGCGCCACTGCCGATAAATACAGCGTTAAAGCCCATTTCGAACAGCTCGTCTACAGTAAGGGTTTTGCCTATAACCATATTGGTTTCAATTTTCACACTAAGGGCCTTCAGGGTGTCGATTTCCTTTTTAACAATGGCCTTTGGCAGGCGAAATTCAGGGATTCCGTAAACCAACACTCCGCCTGCGGTGTGTAACGCTTCAAACACAGTTACGTCGTAACCTTTTTTAGCAAGGTCACCGGCACAGGTAAGGCCGGAAGGGCCCGAACCTACCACCGCAACCCTTTTGCCGTTCGGTTGGGGCTTTTCGGGAACACCTTTAAAGTGTTGATTGTGCCAATCGGCAACAAAGCGCTCAAGTCGGCCAATACCTACCGGTTGGCCCTTAATGCCCCTTACACACCTTTGCTCGCATTGGGTTTCCTGGGGGCAAACTCTGCCGCAAACGGCAGGCAGGCTTGAGGATTTTGCAATAATTTGATAGGCCTCTTCAAATTGGCCTTCTTTGATTTTTTCAATAAATTCGGGTATGTGAATTTTCACGGGGCAACCGGCAACACAGGGCATATTTTTGCAGTTAAGGCAGCGCAATGCCTCGTCTATTGCGGTGGCTTCACTATAGCCCAAAGCCACTTCTGAAAAGTTTTTGCCGCGAAGCTTTGGCTCTTGTGTGGGCATAGGGTTTTTATTGGGGCTCATATTAGGCTTTTGCATTTATTTTACTCCCTTAAAAAGATTGCAGGTTTCTTCGTATTTGTGGCGCTCAAACTCGCCGTAGGTAGAGCCGCGGCTCATAGCCTCGTCGAAATCCACCAAAAAGCCGTCGAAGTCGGGGCCGTCTACACAGGCGAACTTGGTTTCGCCCCCAACCGTAAGCCTGCAGCCACCGCACATTCCGGTGCCATCGATCATAATCGGGTTCATAGAAACGGTGGTTTTTATGTTATGGGGCTTGGTGGTGGCCACAACGAATTTCATCATAATCAGTGGGCCGATGGTAATAACCTCATCGTATTTTTCGCCCGATTCAATAGCCTTGGCAAGGGGAGTGGTTACAACACCCTGCTCGCCGTAGCTGCCGTCGTCGGTCATAATGGTAAGCTTATTTGAGCAGGCGGAAAATTCTTCTTCCAATATCACTAAATCCTTGCTTCTGAAACCTATTATGGTGTGAACCTCGCAGCCCATTTCCTGCAGCTTTTGTGCAATAGGCAGTGCGATTGCACAACCAACGCCGCCTCCCACAATGCAAACCTTTGAAAGTCCGTCTAAAGCTGTGGGTTTTCCAAGGGGGCCAACAAAATCTTCAATATATTCGCCCTCGCTCTTGGCATTAAGCTTGGCGGTGGTGGAACCAACTATCTGAAAAATTATTCTTACAGTACCGGCGGCCCTGTCGTAACCTGCAACGGTTAGGGGAATGCGCTCGCCAAATTCGTCTACACGCAAAATTATAAACTGCCCTGCTTCTGCCTTTTTTGCCACAAAGGGGGCTTCAATATCCATTAAGGTTACGGTGGGGGTCAGCACCTTTTTGGTTACGATTTTATACATTTTTCTCGCCTTTCAAAACATAGTATTGATAGCATTTGTTAAAACACTTTGTGCGCAATATTGTTCACAAAATAACATTGCATTGCCTTAGCAACAAAATCATATCTGCTATAACCACACTATTATACACCCAATGCTTAAAAAAATCAATTACAATAATTTCACCTACGGTACAATAAGAATAAGTGACGTTTAAAAGAGCAATTTGTACAAATATATTGACTTTTGTATAAATCTAATATATAATTAATGTGTATAAATGTCTGTATGTGAGATTTTTCACATTCCATTCCCCTGGCGAACTTCAAAATTTATAGAAGTACGAGGTGCACAAAATGAGAAAATTAAGTAAAGTCGTTGCAATTATAATGTGTTTCAGCATTATAGCATCTATTGCAAGTGTAGTACCTGTGGTTCACGCTTACAGCGGTGCCACGGTGACTTCCGACAACGAACAGGTAATTCCCACCGAATATGGCGAAAACCTTTTGGCAGATCAAATGCCTATTTATGCCGAGTATAAGCTGGGCAACGAAACCTACACCCACAAAGTAGTTTATCCCGGCAACGGAAACCTTACCAACGGTAAGGTGAAGGATAGTTGGCATTTAACAAATGCTATGTTTGCTACGGATAATGGCGATGGAACCCGAACCTTTTATTCCGATGGCTCGGCATTTTGTAACATTGTATTTAGTCTCAGAAAAACAACAGACATCGATAAAATATGTGTTGTTAACCATCCCACCAAAACGCTTGTAACCGGCAAGTACGAGGTGTATGCCTCTCGCTACCGTAACGAGCTGTTTTATCCCGAAAACTTAATTACCAGCATAGACAATACCGCAAATTTCGATTACAGACAAATTATAAGCTGCTCGGGCGTTACAAATGTAAACTTTTTGGCAATAAAGATAACAGTACCCTGTCAAGATGTTTCAAGCGTACAGACCATTAACTGCTACCCCCGTTTCAGCGAGCTTTGTGTTTACGGTACCGAGGGTGAAACCAAGGAATTTTTTCCTTCTGTTGGAAACAGTGTTAGTAAAACCAAGGTTGCATCAAGCTTTGAAGACAAAAAGTTTCTTGATTTTACAGACCCTACAAAGAACTTCCTTAAGGGCAAAAACACCGTTGATGGCGGCTTTACTGTAACCGATACTTATTTTGAATATTGGGAAAAGTCAATTTTTAGCTATGTTTACGATAAGGGTGGTAAGCAGGTAACCGAAAACTCCCTTCAAAAATCAGGTGCGGAATCCTACCTTACCGACGGCGACGCCTCTACCGAGTGGTACACATCTTCCTTTAAGTTCATTACCGCTGAACCTGCCTATGGATGGAGCTATAACGACTACCGCAATAAAAACGATGGTGGCCAATACGATACCGACAGCGATTATGATTACTACGTAGATTTAATGTTCGATGCCGGCAGCCAGCAGGACTTGGGCTTGTTTTACATAAAGCACCACAGCACCGAAGCCCTTAGAACAATGCACTATAAGGTTTATGCCTCTAACACCGCCACCACACAGGCTGCCTTCACCGAGGCCGACCTTATTGCCGATTGCTATAACTTCAACGGCACGCAAGATCATTACATAACCCCCGCCGCAGGAACCAGCATTCAGGCGCGGTATTACCTTATAAGGGTTTACGACCCTTGCTATAACTATGTTGCCCCTGTATTAAGCGGCGAAAATCTTTACAATAACTCTTATTTAAGATTGTTCGAGGTTGCCGCCTTTACAACCGAAAGTCTATCCGGTAGTCTTAATTTCGAGCAAGATAAATTTAAATTCTACGGCAACGATTATTTAGGCGGTGCAAAGCTTGGCTCTACCGTAAAATCTGTTATTAACGGCTTCACAGGCTTGGGTGATGCTTTCGTTGTAGATAAAAACGGCAACAAAAAAACGCCCAGCGAAAAAATCAAGCCCGGAGATAGGGTTGTTGCTGCTACAGAGTATGGTTCTGAAAAATCAATAACTCTTGTTCTTCAGGGCGACCTTAACAATTCCGGCTACCACACAGTTACCGATATTGTTATTGCAAGAAACGCTATATTAAACGGCGTAACCGATAATTTGGTTGTTGCCGCCGGCGACTGCGACCTTAGCGGCAGTATCACCGTTACCGACGTTGTTCTTACCACCGATGCCGTGGTAAACGGCGTAGACTGCTCTGCCGAGGAAACGGAACCCATAAAGCTCAACCGTAAAAAAGGCCGATACACCGAAGGCACTCGAAAGGTAACGATTGACCCGGCCACGATTTTAACCGAAAACCTTATAGGCTTCGGTACAAACAGCTTCACCTCTGCGTTAGCACCCGACGGCCAGAAAGCAACCGGCTATAATATGGTTTATAACGAGATTAATGCCGAGCGCTATTCAACAATTTCGCTTGATACCTCCAGAATGTGGTTCCAGGTAGACTGGGTTGCCACCGAAACCTGTGATTACAAGGATTATATCGACAACCCCGAAGCCAACCCCGACTACATAAACTACCTTAACGGCGTGTACGATTTCGACAATCAGTGGGTGCAGGCGGCTTTTGACTATGTAGGAATGCTTAAGGATAGCGGCACCGATATTGAAATAAACTTCGGTTGGAAAACCGCCACCCGTATACAAAGCTGGTTCAATACCCCCTGTGACGACCCAATGCTGGGCGCACCGAAGGATTTAGATGCCTTTGCCGCCGCTGCCGCAAGCCTTATGGAAGAGTTCCTTGACAGGGGCTACGATAACGTTAAGGCAATCACCTTCTATAACGAGCCCAACCTTACGGGCGACTTTGAGTCGGGTATTACCGGCGACGGTCACGACGACCGCGTTTATTGGAGCCAGCTTGTAGCCAAAGTTGCTGCAGAATTTGAAAAGCGCGGCCTTAGAGAAAAAATTCAGATTTGGGGCCCTGAGGCCAGCGGTATGCTGGTTGAAGATGACGACCACAGAGGTTGGATTAAATATCAGGTGGAGCATAGCGCCCCCTACGTAGACGTTTGGACCGGTCACCATTACTATACCACAAGCGAGCTTGCCAACAACTATTCCAATGCTTACGAGCTTTTTGTTGACCTTTCTAACACCACAAACCGCAATATGGTTATTACCGAAATGCAGGGTCATGTTTCAAACAAGGTGTATAAGGATTGGTTTACCTGGAGCGATTCCACCACAGGCTACTTTATTGCCGCTTCTAACACAGGTATCAGAGGTATCTTCACTTGGATGACGGTTGGCGGCTATCTCCCCGACCCATTATTTATGAACCTTTATGGCGAGGATACCAGCGCTTGGTTGATTCCCATCAGCGAGGATTACGTTAATACCGTGCATAGAGTATTCTACGAAGAAACCCTGCTTACCAACTACGTTCCCAAGGGCTCTAAAGTACTTTATACCGACTGGATAGGCGATGATATAAGAGCTTCATCTTATCTGCTGCCCGACGGAAATATCACCGTATTGATTGAAAACAACGGTTACTTTTCGGGTGCTTCTATAGAACCCGGCTCGGGTGTTCAGAAAAACATTGAAATTGATATTGGCGACGGTAAAACAAGAGAGTTTAAACGAATTTCTTATATTGCCGAAACCCAGACTATCGATGCAAATGCCACTATGAACAGCCCCGATAAAACCATCACCGCTACAAACGGTGTAATTACCGATACACTGGGCGAATACTATTCCGTTCACGTTTACACCACAGCTCCCGCTGTTCCCCAGATACAGATTCAGGGCGCAGAAATTACCCGCCACTTATCTGCAGGCGGTACCACCCAGATTACAGGCGAGCTTATAGATTGCCCGGCCGGTGAAGAGGTTGTTTACAGTATCAGCCAGTGCACAGGCTCTGCAAAGGGTACTGTTAGCTCAAGCGGCCTTTACACCGCAGCAGCCGACGCTAAATCCGGCGATATGATTGCCGTTAGAGCAAGCCTTAAATCCGACCCCAAGAAATTCGCAGTTGTAATTATTTACATCGACTAATAAGAACTAAAAATTAATAAAGCACAGGAGGAACTATGCTATGAAATTATTTTTGAAGGTAGCTTGTGTTCTCCTGTGCTTTTTTGTGTCTGTTTCGGTTTTTAAACCTCAGGTTTGGGCAGAGGAAACAACAATAACCACCGATAACCAAAGGGTTATGCCCACCGATATGGGGGAAAACCGTATAGGCGGCAAACGGCCTATGTACGTCGATTACGGCTGTGGTTTAGAGGCTTTGTCCGTTCGCGATGAATTCCCCACCAATGAAGCGATGACTAACGGTAACGTAACCGACAGTTGGCACCACTCCGCCGCAAAATTCGCCGATTATAACGGCGGCAACCCGATTATTTACGAAAATGGCGAAGCCTTTTGTAATATAACCTTTAGACTTGATAAAAGTACCGATATCAGCGGCTTCTGTGTGGTCAATCACACAAACTCAATTCTTATAACCAAGAAGTATGAAATTCACGCCGCAAAGGATTTAAGCTATCTGTATACCGAAAAAAGTAAAATTGCCGAAATTGACAACAGCGAGGGTAATTGTCGACAAATTGGCCGACTGTCTAAGGCGGTAAAGGGGGCTAACTTTTTCGGAATACGGGTTATTTCTCCCGTTCAGTATAACGAAACCAGCGCCACCCTTAAGGTAACCGAAACCACCAACTACCATTATCCCCGCTTCAGCGAGGTTGCGGTTTACGGCACCGAGCAGGATTCGGCATATTTTCCGGAAATCACCAATAATTGCACTAAAACCGAAGCCGCCGACGAGTCTTATAACTCCGACCTTTTGGATTTTAAAAAAAGCTTTCTATATGGAATTAAGGAAACCGTAAGATACAACAAAAAAGGCACGTTCAAAAACGTTAATGTAACCCTTAATAACCTTACCGACGGCAATTTCGACAGCGATTGGCGTACAAGTGCCCTGAAATTTGCCGAAATTGTTGACAACAAGGTGGTTTACCACCGTGATGAAGAGGATTTTTACATAGATGTAACCTTAGATGCAGGCGTAACAAAGCCTCTTGGGCTTTTTTATGTAAGCCATCACCAGACAGAGGGCTTACGCACGCTGCATTATAAAATTTATGCCGCCAAAACCGAGGCGGATTTAGATAAAGAAGATGCTCTGATTGCCGATTGCTACAACTATCGTGGCGCAGTCGATAACTTTTTTACCCCCACCGAGAATATCGAGGCAAGATATTACCGTATTCGCGTATGCGACCCCTGTTACGATTATTCCTCAAAGCAGCTTTCGGGTGGAATGGCGGCCATATATGCCTACGCAAGATTTTACGAAATTGCCGCCTTTACAAAGGAAGAAATAAGCGGTAGGCTGGCTTTCGATAATTTCGCAGTTTCAGATGGATACATTGGCGCCGTAAAGCAGGGAACAGAGGTGAAATCAATTTTGAATGGTTTCACCGGATCGGGCCAAATTCGTGTGGTGGATAAGAATATGAATCTTAAATCCTCCACAGAAGAATTGGAATTTGGCGACAGGGTAATTGCCGACACAGGCTTCGGAAGTGCGGCAGAAGGTGAACTTGCCTTCTATCTCGACCCTAACTCCAGCGGAACATATACCGTAGGCGACCTTGTGCTTATGCGCAACGAGGTGTTTAATAATACCGGAGGAATTGTTGCAACTGCAGGCGATTCCGACCAAAACGGCGAAGTAAATGCCACCGATATTTTAAGAATGATAGACGCTATTTATAATGGCGTTGAACCCATTGTTGACACAACTGCTTTGCCTAACCACGGCAGAAAGTATGGTGTAAAAACCGATGGAACCCGCGAGGTGTTGGTAGATACCTCTAACATTATTAACGATAAATTTTACGGTCTTGGCACCAACAGCTTTGCTTCCCTGCTTTCTCCGGAAGCCGGCGAGGTTTCAGGCATAAACAAGGTTTATAACGAGCTTAATAAAGACCGCTTGGCGGCATTACGCCCCAATATTTCCCGAATGTGGTTCCAGATTGACTGGATGGTTACCAACACCGAAACCGATGTTTCGGCCGAAAATGTAGAAAATAATGCCGACAGGCTTAATTATTTAAACGGAGTTTACGATTTCGAAAGCGAGTGGATGCAGGCCTTCTACGAGTATGTAGGAATGTTGCAGGATATTGACTGTGAAGTGGAAATAAACTTCGGCTGGAAAACCGCAACCAGATTAAAGGAATGGTTTGTAACCCCTTGCGACGATTTCGCGGTTGGCGCACCTAAGGATTTAGACGCCTTCACCAAGGCTTCGGTTGCCCTTGTTAAGGAGCTTCGACGCCGTGGATTTAACAATATTAAGGCTATCGCCTATTATAACGAGCCTAACGGCAGAGATTTTATGGTACTGGATGCCGACGAAAAGGTCTATTGGAACCAGCTTATAAAAAAGGCAGATGCCGCCTTTAAGGAGCAGGGAATCCGCGATACCATCGAGCTTTGGGGCCCTGAGGTTGCAGGTGTTGAAAGAGAGGCCTCCACAGAATGGTATCACTATCAGCTAGAGCATTCCGCCCCATATCTTGACCAATGGACAGGTCACCATTACTATAAGGGTGACGATACCATAAACAATTATTCAACAACCTATAACGCACTTCTGCACTATGCGGAGGCAACCAACCGCAACTTTATGATAACCGAGTTCTACGGCAACCACTCTAACGGTAGTGTAAGAACCTGGTACGATTGGAGCGACTCCACCACAAGCTATTTTATAGCTGCATCTAACACAGGCGTTCGCGGCACCCTTACCTGGAGCAGCGTGGGTGGATATCTGCCCGACCCGCTTTGGATGAAGCTTCACGAAAGAGAACGCTGTGCCTGGCAGATTCCCGGCGACGAGAAAACAGCATCCACCGTTAATCGGGTGTTTTACGAGCAATCTCTGCTTAGCAACTACGTGCCAAAGGGTTCTAAGGTGCTTTACACCGATTGGACAGGCGACGATATAAGAGCCTCGGCCTATTTGCTACCCGATGGTAATATTACCATTCTGGTGGAAAACAACGGATTGTTTTCGGGCGCTGCAATGGAATCGGGCGACGGAAGCGAAAAGGACGTAAAAATCACCGTAAGCGACGGTATTGACCGCACCTTCCGCAGAATTTCCTACCTTGCCGAAACTCAGGAAATAAACCCCAATGCCACAGTAAACAGCCCCGATAAAACCATAAATACCGCAGGCGGCAGCTTTACCGACAATTATGGGAAATTCTATTCCACCCACATTTATACCACCGCCCCAATAAAGAAGCAGATAGAGTTGGAAAATGTTTTCCATCACACCACACCCGCAAAAACCGTAAGCATTGCTGCTAATATGGTGGATTGCACTACTTCCGACCAGCTGGTTTACAGCGTTACGGAATATACGGGTACGGGCGGCGGTACGGTAAGCCAAAATGGTGTATATACACCCGGCGCTAACGCAAAATCCGGGGATATGGTGGCGGTGCGCGCCAGCCTTGAAAATAACCCCGAAATTTTCGCTGTTGCTATAATTTATATTGATTAATAATAAAGATTTACCTGAATGGAGAAACGCAATTTGAAAATCATCAAAAAACTCCTTAGCTTGGTTTTATGTATCGGCATTGTTTTTTCTAATTTTACCTATTTTGTTTCCGGCGAAACCGCTGATGTAGTGGTTTCGTATGATAATTTGCGTTCTTTTCCCGAAAACTATGGTAAAAACCTGCTGGCAAACAAGCTTCCAATATTTATGGATTATTATTATGTTGACAGAGGCAATCCTGTGCGAACCTTTGTGGCAGACTCCACCGATAATTGCAACATAACCAACGGTGATTTTTCGGATAGCTGGCACGTTACCAAGCAGGTTTTTGCCGACTATAACGGCGGTAATCCAATAATTTACAGCAATGGTGAAACCACCTGCAAATTCACCTTCAAGCTGGACAAGGTTACCGACCTTAGCGCAATATGTATGATAAACCATCCCACCAGGGCTTATATGGCAGAAAAGTACGAAATATACGCCTCTAATGAATACAGAAAGCTGTTTTGGCAGGAAAGCAAGGTTGCCTATGTTAATAACCCCGATTCCCGCGACCGCCAGCTTATAACCCTTGATAAAAAAGGCGTGGTTTACGTTGGCATTAATGTTATTTTTCCTTGTCAGATAGGGGCCGAATCGGAGATTACATTAAACGCCGAAAACAACTACTATTACCCCCGCTTCAGCGAGTTCGGCGTGTTTGGAACAGAAGGGGAGGAGGCAAGCTTTCCCACCCTTACCAACCTTTCCAATAAAACTGTTGCAAAGGATGAGCTGCTTGGTGAAGAAACCATTGACCTTAGCAAAAGCTTTTTGAAGGGTGTTCTGTCGCAGGTTTACGTAAGGGGCATAGACGATTCCGAGGCTATCGACCAGACCAACACGGTTCCAACCAACGCAAACCTTACCGACGGCAACCTTGTAACCGATTGGCAGGGCTACGTGCAAAAATTTGCCAAGCTGGAAAACGGCCTGAAAAAGCCCGTTGATAACGATAACCACTATATAGATATAGTTTTAGATGCTGGCAGTGAAAAGGAGCTGAGGCTTTTTTATCTGCGAAACCACAGCAGAATGGCGTTGCGAACTGCACGCTATAAAATATTCGCTTCTAATAAACCCTACAGCACCAATTCCTATGGTGTTGCCACTAACTCTAATATGATAGCCGATTGTTATAACAACACCGGCGCTCAGGACAACTACTTTTTAGTGCCCGAGGACAAAACTATCAAGGCGCGCTATTATTGTATAAGAATTTACGATTCCTGCTTCGATTATGGTGAAAAGGTGTTTGAAAATTGCTCGATAACCGCCGATGGATTCGTGAGCACCGCCTACACAAGGCTTTGCGAGGTTGCCGCTTTTACGGCCGAGGATCTTGACCCTACCTTTAATTTTAACAGCTATGCATCGTACGGCAACGCAATTGGTGCCGTTAAGCACGGAACAAGGGTTAAATCGGTTTTAAGCGAATTTTCGGGCAAGGGCACCGTATACGTAACCGACAAAAATTCTGCAGTCAAAGCCCCTAACGCTCTGTTAAGTGCCGGTGATATAATCAGAATTAATACCGATTACGGCAAGAGTATAATCGGCGAAATAGCTATGTATGGCGACGCAAACTCCAGCGGTACCCTTACGGTAAGCGATTTGGTAGTTATTCGGAATGCGCTGTTAAACGGCAAAAAAGGAATGGCAGCCGCAGCCGGCGACACCGATTGTAACGGCAGCTTAGAGGTTACCGATGTTGTAAGAATTATCGATACAATGGTAGGCGGTGTAACCCCGGTTGAAGATGCCGCGCCTGTAATAATAAAACCCCAGAAGTACGGGGTTAAATCAGAAAAGCGTTCGGTTTCGGTTGATACCGAAACAGTTGTGACCGATAATTTTCTGGGCTTCGGTACCAACAGCTTCAGCTCTACCTTAACCGCCGAGGGTATGGCGGCTTTAGGCTATAACAAGGTTTACCACGAGCTTGCTAAAAAACGTATTGCTTCTATGAAGCCCTCTGTATCCCGTATGTGGTTCCAGGTGGATTGGATGGTCACCAACACCTTGGGGGACGACGGCTATTTGGGATATAAAGACAACCCCAGCCACGACCCCGACTACGTTAATTACAAAAATGGAATTTACGATTTTGAAAGCGAAGAAATGCAGGCCTTTTACGAGTATATTGAGATGCTTAACGATTATGGCTGTGAAATAGAAATAAACTTCGGCTGGAAAACAGGCACCAGAATTCAGTATTGGTTCAACACCCCTTGCAGCGGTTACAAGTCAGGTGCGCCAAAGGATTTGCCCGCTTTCGCAAGAGCTGCCGCAGCACTTGTTAAGCATTTGGTGCAGGTTAAGGGGTACGACTTTATAAAATCCATTACCTTTTATAACGAGCCCAATACCGGCGGCGACTTCGAGAACGACGCAGAAGGGGATATGGACGAAAAAATCTATTGGAGCAGCCTTGTTCGCGAGGTGGATACCGCCTTTAAGAAAAACGGTATGCGAAATAAAATTGAAATATGGGGTCCCGAGGTTGCAGCTATGGAAAATGCTACAACAAAAGAGTGGTTTGATTATCAGTTAAAGAATTCCGCCTCTTACGTTGATATGTGGACAGGGCATAAATACTACCACAGCGACCTTTTTAAAAATAATTATTCCGAGGCCTTCGATACCTTCTGCCATTATGTAGAAGCAACCAACAATAATATAATGGTAACAGAGATGTACCCTGCCATAACCGACCATCAGATTAAGCAGTGGTGTAGCTGGAACGATTCCTTTGCAAGCTATTTTATTGCCGCTTCTAACACCGGAATAAAGGGCGTGCTTACCTGGACCATTATGGGCGGCTATCTTACCGACCCATCGAATATGGACCTTAGCTCCGATAAAACCAGCGGCTGGCAGTTGCCCCGAAGCGAAGAAACTGCCGACAAGGTGAACAGAATTTTCTACGAGGAATCTATGTTTGCTAACTATATACCAAGGGGCTCGAAGGTGCTTTATACCAATTGGATGGGGGAAGATATCAGAGCCTCAGCCTACCTGCTGCCCGACGGAAACATAACCGTTGTGGTAGAGAATAACGGCATTAATACCGACGCTGTGTTTAACCACGGCGAAGGGGAAGAAAAGGAAATTACCATAAGCTTTAGCGATGGAATAGACCGTACCTTCCGCAGAATTTCTTATATCGCCGACAGCCAGGTTATAAACGCTAACGCAACGGTAAATCGCCCCGATAAAACCATTACAACCGTGGGCGGCAAGCTGACCGACACTTTAGGCTCCCATTATTCCACCCATATTTACACCACCGCTAAACCGATTAAGCAAATTGAGATGGATAGTGTGATTTTACACACCAAGCCTACCGAATCGGTTGCAGTAAAGGGCATAATGCTGGATTGCGCCCCCGGCGACGAAATTGTTTATACAGTTTCGGAATATAAGGGCGCTGCTCCCGGTACAATAACGGCCGATGGAATTTACACCCCTGCCGAAAATGCCAAAAAGGGAAATATGGTGGCAGTAAGGGCAAGCCTTAAATCCGACCCAGGCGTGTTTGCAGTATCAATTATATATATCGATTAAAAAAAGGTAGCAACAGATTTTTACTGTTGCTACCTTTTTTGTTAATTTTAAAATAGGGGTCTAAGCCGTTAATCTTCCACATCAAAGGCTTCAAGGCCGGATTTTGCCTCAATTTTGTTGTCGCCGTGGTGAACCATCAGCATTGTAAGCAAAGCGGCACCCGAAAATACTGCAGCGTATAAGAAAAGAATTTTGCCGCTTACGTGGTCGTAAAGATAACCCGAAAGCACAGGGGTGATAATCTGAGCAATCATACTGAAGGTGTAATAAAGGCCGGTGAATTTGCCCACGTCGCTGCCGCTGCACATTTCCACAACCATAGGAAAGCTGTTTACATTAATGGCCGCCCAGGCAATGCCTATGGCAACGAACAGAACGTACAGAATCGGGCTGAAAGAACTGGCAAACAGGGTGTAAATATAGGCTAAAAGGAAACTGCCTCCCAGCAAAACAACACCGCCGATTATGGTTTTGCGCCTGCCTATTTTCGAGGCAAGAATACCAACGGGTATGTAGCTTATAATGGCGCCTGCAGTGGCTACGGTAAGGCAAAATGCGGCGGCACCCGGCGACATATCCCACACGCTTGTGGCATAGGTGCTGAACCAGGTTTTAACGGCATTATAACCAATATACCAGAATGCAACCGACAAAAGCAGGAAAATAAGGCTGCGCCTTACCTCTTTAGGCAGCTTAACCTTATCGCCCTTTTCTGCAACCACCTGTTGCTCGGGGTGGGCATCTTCGTAGGCCTTTTGCTTTGCGGCAAGCTTGGGCTCGTCTACAAACAGAAGAAGTATAAGCAAAGCCAACAGCATTATGTCGGCCACAATTAAGAATGCGGTGGTATAGTCGATGTGTACAAGACCCTTGGTCTTTTCTTCGGAATAAAGAAATGTAACCATAATAAGGTAAATTATACCGCCCACAGCACCCATAAGGTTTATAATTGCATTGCCCTTACTTCTTAAAGGCTTGGGCGTAACGTCGGGCATTAAGGCCACGGCGGGGCTGCGATAGGTGCCCATTGTAATAAGTAAAAGCCCTAAAATAACTATAAAAAGTGTAGCCTTAAGCTGAGTGGGCTTTGCAAAGTAGCTGTTGTCCAGTATTGGCAACAGGTTCATAAGCATAACTGCCGCAATTGTGCCAACTGCAATAAAGGGCTTTCTGCGACCAAGTGGGCTTCGGCAACGGTCGGAAAAGCCGCCGAACAAGGGCAGTAAAAACAGGGCCAGAACATTATCGGCCGCCATAATTATGCCCGAAAAGGTTTTGTCTACCTTAAAGGTGTTTGAAAGTATAAGCGGCACAAGGTTGTCGTACAATTCCCAGAATGCGCATATAGAAAGAAACGCAAAGCCTATAAGCACTGTACGTCTGACGTTTAACTTCATAAAAATCCTCCATACAATATAAAATCCTTTTGTTTATTATACCAACTTAAAGCCTTGATGTCTACCAAAATTTTCTTGTAAAGCAGAGGCACAGTAGTACTTTTTCACTTGACAAAAGCTACCTATTAGGGTAATATGTATTGGTAATGATTCGCCCCCTTAGTTAAATGGATATAATAAACCCCTCCTAAGGGTTAGTTGATGGTTCGATTCCGTCAGGGGGTGCCAAAAATCCCGTTCACGCAAGTGGGCGGGATTTTTACTTATTACCTTTTCACTCTTCACTTTTCACTAAAAAATGTGAACGGGATTTTTGGAAAGTAAGAAGTAATAGTGAATAGTGAAGAAGTATTGCGGCTTTGCCGCTTTTATGCTATAATACGCCCAGGCGGTGATGAAATGAAAAAAGTGATTGCAGTTATTCTTTCTGTTTTTACGATTTGTACTTTTTCTGCTTGCTCTTTTGAAGAAAAAATTTTAATAACCTCTCAATACAGCCCTGATAATGACTATACAGTTTATTTATATCAAGTGGGAAGTCCACAATGGTCTTTCGGCTCGGTAAATGCCGAGTTGGTTTTAAAAAATTCAAATGGTAAAACAGTTGACGAAGAAGAATTTGCATTATCAAATGACGGCGCAGGTGTTTTTGAAGACAATATAAAAGAAATCACTTGGTTAGATAATCAAGTTGAAATTATAATGGGTGAATCTGATACAACAAATCAATTCACTTATATTTTGAGTTTTACAGAATAAATTTAATGAAAATCAGGTTTTTCGATCGGTTCCATTTTTGGGAAGTAAGAAGTAATAGGTAAGAGGTAATATGTTCGGTGTGGCTTCGCCACAAATTATAATCACAATGCTTCGCATTGATTATTTCATTTTTAGGCAAAAAAGCGCCGCGTATCATAATAATAAAAGAGAATAATGCTGTATGATGTTTTTATAATTGCATTAATCGGGTATAACAATATGCAAAAATAAATAGGGCTTGCAAAATAGAATTATATATGTTATAACATCAGTTTTTAATAGAGCGGGGCGATCCGCTCTATTTTTTATGAAGAAAAATCACCAAATGAAATAATTCAATTTATTATAACTAACTAGTTGAAAAAGCCGTCGCAATATGGTATACTAACTGTGCGAAACAAAACTTAATAAACGATTGTTGGAGTATTCTCTTTTTTTATTTTAAAGGAGATTATTCTCTTTTGTATACTCATCTTTTGAATTTGGTAAAAACGCAAATTTCATCAAGATGAGTGTTTGAGTATTCCTCCATTCGTTTGAGTTTTGTTTCGCGACAATCGAGGTTTGCGTTTTTCGGTGCGACAACTTCGGTTGTCGTACTTTTTATTTGTGGAGGAATGAAAATGAGAAAAAAACTAACACCATTGTTGCTTATTGTATGTATGGCATTAACCATAAGTGCCTGTAACGCAACAGAAGAAACTTCAAGAAAAATCAAATGGGGGGATAACGAAAGCACGGAGTCGGGTTCAATAGTAGACAGGGCAGATATTGAAGAACAGCAAGAATATTTGGAATTTGAAGAGACCGACGAAAGTCAATCTGACCATATACATAATTATTCAGAGGCTACGTGCACCTTGCCCAAAAAGTGCTCGTGCGGAGAAACTATTGGACTTGCATTGGGTCATAATTATTCGGAAGCTACTTGTACTTCCCCCGAAATCTGTACTGAATGTGGAGAAACTAATGGTGACGCTTTAGGACACGATTACATAGCTGCAACCTGCACCTCGCCGAAAATTTGCGAGCGTTGCGACATTGTTGATGGGTCAAAATTAGGACATAATTTCAAAAACGCGAAATGTACTCGCTGTGGCAAATTGGATAGAACATATTTAATTGAGGATATAGATTATTTAAGATGTAGCGAGCACTTGAGGTATACTGAAGAGTCTATAACTGATAATGACGGCAAAGTTTTTTCTGAGCATTTGAGCTTTTACGGATATGCGTTCAATTATGATCCTTCGATAAGTTTCAGTTTAAAAGGCAAATATTCTAAATTCAACGCAACGGTCCTTTTGCCTTACGAAGATAGAGGCTCAGATGTGAGCAGTTGCATAAAAATATATGGTGATGATAAATTGCTGTATCAACTAGAAGATATAAAAATGGGATTTGAAACTACCGACATTGAGGTAAATGTTAAAGGTGTTTCGGTTCTTGAGATTGAAATAATACCATATTTAGGAATGAATTATGATACCGTTCCACATATAACCAATGCTTACTTGGAGAAATAGCTATTCGTTAGCTACAAACGCCTTAATCGGGTGCTAAAAATTAACACTTGCATTTGGCTTTAATATATGTTATAATGCGTTATGTAAGAATATTGACTTTAAGGAGAGTGGGGCGACCCACTCTCTTAGTTTTGTAAAAGGAGAGAGGCAAATGGCAGCAAAAAACACGGCCGACCGTGTGGCAGAGCTGGTACGCCCCGCAATAGAAGCGCTGGGGCTGGAGCTTTGGGATGTTCGCTTTCTTAAAGAGGGCGCTTCCTGGTACCTTAGGGTTTATATCGATAGCGTTAACGGCATAGATATTAATAACTGTACCGACGTTTCCCACGCTATCGACCCAATTATCGACGAGGCCGACCCCATAAGTCAGGCATATTATTTAGAGGTTTGCTCACCCGGGCTTTGCCGCGAGCTTAAAACCGACCGCCATTTCGAGGCAATGCAGGGCAAAGAGGTTTTGGTGCATACCGTTCGCCCCCACGAAAACGGGCTTCGCGATTTCGCAGGCGTTTTAAAAGAGCGCAACAGCGAAAGCGTTGTAATCACCACCGAAAGTGGTGAGGTTGCAATTGCCCGCACAAATATTTCGAGTGTAAAGCTCGACGATGATAAGTTTTAAATAACAATTAAATATTGGAGGAAAAAAGAAAAATGAGTGCAAAAAGAAATTCAAAGGTAACCGCAGAAATTATCGCCGCCATTAAATTTATGGCCGAGGAAAAGGGTATTGATGCTCAGGTATTGGCCGAGAAAATCGGCGCCGCAATCGCCACCTCTTGCAAAAAGGTATACGGCGGCAACGAAATCACCAGTTGCGAAGTAGATATGGAAAAGGATATCTTCCGTGTGTTTGTTCGCAAAAACGTGGTTGAAGAAATTGAAAACGAATACACCGATATTCTTTTAGACGATGCAAAGAAGCATAATAAAAAGGCCGAAATCGGCGGCACCGTTGAAATCGACCTTGACACCAAAAACTTTGGCAGAATTATTGCTCAGTCGGCAAAGAATGTTATTCACCAGGGCATAAGAGAGGCTGAACACGGCAAAATACTCAGTGAGTTTCAAAGCAAAACCAAAGAAATTGTTACCGCCGTTGTTCACAGAATCGACCCAAAAACCGGCAACGCAACCATCACCATTAACGGTAGCGAGGCCGTTCTTCTTAAAAAAGAGCAGGTGCCCGACGAGGTAATTCGCGAGGGCGATCACGTTAAGGTTTATATTGTAGACGTTCGCTCTACCGAAAAGGGCCCCAAGGTTATGATTTCCCGCACACACCCCGGCCTTGTAACCCGTCTTTTCGAGTCTGAAGTTCCCGAAATTTACGATGGCGTTATTGAAATTAAGGCGGTATCCCGTCAGGCCGGCTCCCGCACAAAAATGGCTGTATACTCTAAAGACGAAAGCATCGATGCAATCGGCTCTTGTATTGGCCAGCGCGGTGTTCGTGTAAACAGCATTGTTGAAGAGCTGGGTGGCGAAAAGATTGATATTGTTAAATATTCCGAAAATCCTGTAGAATTTATTACAGAGGCACTTTCACCCTCTAAGGTTGTAAGTGTAGAAATTACCGATGAAGAGGCTAAAACCTGCCGCGTAACAGTTCCCGATTCTCAGCTATCTTTAGCAATCGGTAACAAGGGTCAGAACGTTCGCCTTGCAGCAAAGCTTACAGGCTGGAAAATCGATATCCGCCCTGAAAGCGGCTTCTTCGGAGAAGGCGAAGACGAATAAAATATATTAATCGTCGGGAAGGAGTAATCTCATGCAAAAGCAAAAGAAAATACCCATGCGTATGTGCTGCGGATGTGGTGAAATGTTCGAAAAGCGTGAGCTTGTAAGGGTTGTTCGCTCGCCCGAGGGCGAGGTTTCTCTCGACCTTGTGGGCAGGGCCGCAGGCAGGGGCGCATATCTCTGCAAAAAGGCCGAATGCCTTAAAAAGGCTCACAAATCGGGAAGAATTGCCCGAACCTTGCAGGTGAACATTCCCGAAGAAATATATTCCCGTATGGAGGAGCAGATAAAAGAGTGATGGATAAATTTTTATCGATGCTTGGCATCTGCAGAAAAGCGGGCAGAATGTGTATAGGCGCTACCGACGCCACCGACGCAATTCGCCGCAAAAAGGCCATACTTATTTATATAGCCTCGGATTTATCGCTTAAAACCGAGAAAGAGTTGAAATTCACGGTGGGCAACGGTGGAATTCCCATAGTTCGCACCCGCTACGATATGGCAACCTTGTCGCAGGCAATAGGAATTAAAACAGGTGTTATCACCATACTTGACGGGGGCTTTGCCGATGCTCTAACAATTAAATATCAGGGGGAAAATTAATATGACAATAAAATACCGTGTACACGAGGTAGCAAAGGATTTTCTTAAATCCAGTGAAGAGATTTTAGAGATTTTGAATACCTATACAGAGGGCGAAAAGAAAAAGATGTCGGCACTTGAAGAAGGTGACCTGGATATCATTTTCGACAAATTAACGCAGGATACCGCAGTTAAAAGCTTTAAGGCATATTTTGAAGAGGGTGCCGCAAAGAAGGCTGCAAAAGCTCCTGCCGAGCCCAAAAAGGAAGAAAAGAAGGACGACCGCAAGGCCGCCCAAGAGCTTATTGCTCAGCAGCTTTTAGAGGCTGCCGCCGCAGCTCAGAAGGCCGAGAAGGAAAAGAAAACCGAGAAAAAGGCCGAGCCTAAGAAGGAAGCTGCAAAGGCAGAGCCTAAAAAGGCCGAAGCCAAGGCCGCCACAGAGCCTAAAAAGGCCGAAAAGAAGACCGAGCCTAAAAAGGAAGAGCCTAAGGCAAAGGATGTACCTATGCCCAAAGAAAATCTCCACCCCTTCAAGGCTAAAGAGAAGAAAACACCCGGCGAAGCACCTAACCGCGGCCCGGCAGAAATCCGTAAAATCGACACCCGTACCGTTAACGTTAATATTGATAAATACAACGAGCGTTACGAGAATATTGCCCCTGCAAACTCTTATAAAGACAGTATGCAGCGCAAACAGAAGATAAAGCAAAAATCCAAGGATTACAGCCGTCCGAAGGGTGCAAAGCGTGAAAGCGAGGCAGATAAGCTGCGCCGCTTACAGCTTGAAAAAATCAAGAAGACTCCCGTTACCGTTACCATCGGTGAAGAGGTTATTATCCGTGACCTGGCAGTAGCTATGAAAAAGCCCGCCGCCGAGGTTATTAAAACCCTGCTTAAATTGGGAATTATGTCTTCTATTAACGATACCATCGATTTCGACACCGCAGAGCTTATTGCAACCGAAATGGGTTGCAAGGTTCAAAAGCAGGTAACCGTTACAATCGAAGAGCGTATTATGGACGAAACCGAGGATAAGCTGGAGGATCTGAAGCCCCGCGATCCGGTTGTTGTTGTTATGGGTCACGTTGACCACGGTAAAACCTCTATTCTCGACGCTATCCGTGACACCGCCGTTACCGACACCGAAGCCGGCGGTATTACCCAGCACATAGGTGCATACCGCGTTCGCAAGGCCGACCGCGACATCACCTTTCTTGACACTCCCGGACACGCCGCATTTACCTCTATGCGTCTGCGTGGTGCGCAGTGCACCGATATTGCAGTGCTTGTTGTGGCCGCCGACGACGGTATTATGCCTCAGACCATTGAAGCTATAAACCACGCCCGCGCCGCAGAGGTTCAGATTATTGTTGCAATGAACAAGATGGATAAGCCCGAGGCTAATCCCGACCGCATTAAGCAGCAGTTAACCGAGCACGGACTTGTTCCCGAAGAATGGGGCGGCGACATTATCTGCGTTCCTGTTTCGGCAAAAACAGGTATGGGTATCGACGACCTGCTTGAAAATATTATACTCGTTGCCGATATGCTCGAGCTTAAGGCCAACCCCGACCGTAGAGCAAAGGGTGTTGTTATCGAAGCTCGTCTTGACAAGGGTCGCGGCCCTGTTGCCACCATTCTTGTGCAGAATGGTACCCTTAATTCCGGCGACATCATTGTTGCAGGTACAGCCGTTGGTAGAGTTCGTGTAATGCAGAACGAAAAGGGTATGGAATTAAAAACTGCAGGCCCCTCTGTTCCTGTTGAAATTACAGGCCTTGCCGAGGTTCCTTCGGCCGGTGATTCCTTCGACGCCGTTTCCGACGAAAGACTTGCCCGCCAGTTGGTTGAGCAGAGAAAGCATAAAATTAAAGAGGACGAGTGGAATTCTGCACAGAAGGTTACACTTGACAACCTTTTCTCTCAGCTTGATTCAGGCGATGTAAAAGACCTTAACATTATTGTTAAGGCCGACGTTCAGGGCTCTGTAGAGGCTGTTCGCGAAAGCCTACAGAAGCTCTCTAACGAAGAGGTTCGCGTTCGTGTTATCCACGGCGGCGTTGGCGCTGTTAACGAGTCCGACGTTATGCTGGCAGGCACTTCAAACGCAATTATCGTTGGCTTTAACGTTCGTCCTGACCCGGTTGCTAAGGATACCGCCGAAAAGGACGGCACAGAAATTCGCCTTTACAGGGTTATTTACGATTGTATCGAGGAAATCGAGGCCGCTATGAAGGGTATGCTGGCACCTAAATACCGCGAGGTTATTATGGGTACCATCGAGGTTCGCCAGACCTATAAGATTTCGGGTGTAGGCACCATTGCCGGTTCTTATGTAACCGACGGTAAGGTTACCCGCGCTTGTGAAATCCGCGTTGTTCGCGACGGCATAGTTGTTGCCGAAGATAAGATAGACTCTCTCCGCCGTTTTAAAGACGACGTTAAAGAGGTTGCCCAGGGCTACGAATGTGGCGTTGGCCTTGAAAAATTCCAGGATATTAAGGACGGCGACATCTTAGAAGCCTTTATTATGGAAGAGTACAGAGATTAATTTATAAGTTTCAAAGTTTAATTTAGGAGAAATATATGGCAGGATTTAAAATGGGAAGAATCACTTCCGATGTTCATCGTGAGCTGGCAGATATAATCCGCACCGTGAAAGACCCAAGGGTATCGTCGCTTACCAATATTGTTAAGGTAGACGTAAGCGGCGACCTCTCCTATGCTAAAGTATATGTCAGCACTATCGAGGGGGAAGCCGCCGCAGCCGAAACCGTAAAGGGTCTTCGCAGTGCTGCGGGGTATATCCGCCGTGAGTTGGGCTTCCG
Organism: Acutalibacteraceae bacterium; assembly: GCA_045546235.1. Classification (GTDB taxonomy): domain Bacteria; phylum Bacillota; class Clostridia; order Oscillospirales; family Acutalibacteraceae; genus UMGS1532. The sequence continues at coordinate 40,239 of JAZQCL010000018.1, read as the reverse complement.
TTTAAAACTGAGAAAGACACCTGAGTTAAGGTTCGTTGCCGACGATTCTATTGCCTACAGCGCAAATATTGCCGGCATTATCGATTCCTTTACCTACGGTGAAGAGGTATCAGAGGATGGAGAAGAAGATTAATATGCTCACAGTGAGCGAGGTGTGTGATTTTCTTCGCGCCCACAATAATTATACAATTTTACTGCACGCTCAACCCGATGGCGATACCATAGGCTCTGGTTATGCCTTGGCATACACCCTAAAGCTTATGGGAAAACGAGTAAGGGTGCTTTGCTCAGACCCGATTCCCGCAAAATTCACCTATATAAGCAACTCTTTAAAGGTGGAGGAATTCCCCGAGCAAACAGTGGTAGCGGTAGATGTGGCAACACCTAAGCTGCTGGGAAAATACGAAGAAGAATATGGCAGCAGAGTGCAGCTTTGTATTGACCATCACATTTCAAATTTAAAATATGCCGACAATCTGTTGCTTGATGCTAATGCCTCGGCCAATTGCGAAATAATTTTTAAAATTATTAAAGAGTTGGGCGTAGGCTTTAATAAGCACGCAATAGATGGACTTTATACAGGGCTTGTAACCGATAACGGCTGCTTTAAATATTCCAACACCACCGCCGAGACCCACCTTATTGCCGCAGAGCTTATGGGTATGGGGGTAGACTATGCCGAGATTAACCGAATTATGTTCGACACAAAAAGTCGCGCCAGGGTTAAAATCGAGGGTATGGCTATGGACGGTGTGGAATACCGCTTTGGCGGTAGAGTGGCAATTATCACCGTTACCCGTGATATGATAAACGAAACCGGCTGTGACGAGGGAGATTTAGACGGAATAAATACCCTTTCCCGAATGATTGAGGGGGTTATGGTGGGCATCACCATAAGGGAGAAAATCGACGGAAAATATAAAATTTCACTTCGCACAAACGCCCCCATAGATGCAACCGCCATTTGCGCTCGCTTCGGCGGCGGCGGTCACCCCAGAGCGGCAGGCTGTGAGTTCGATTGCACTATCGCTGAAATTAAAGAGCAGCTCTCGGCTGTTGTGAAGGAAGCCTTGGAGGAAAACGGATGCCTTATTTAATACTTCTCGACAAGCCCGAGGGTATAACCTCTTTCCGTGCCGTAAGCGAGGTAAAGCGTCGCCTGGGCATAAAAAGGGTAGGGCATACAGGAACTCTTGACCCAATGGCCACAGGAGTTCTGCCCCTGCTTACAGGCCGTGCCTCAAGGCTTAGCTCCCTAATGCTTGAAAGCGACAAAAGATATACCGCCACAGTAAGATTGGGGCTTACCACCGACACGCTGGATATTACGGGAGAGATTTTAAAGAAAAGACCTGTAAATGTATCCGACAGCGACCTGCAAAATGCCCTTAAGCATTTTCGCGGTGAGCAGAGTCAGTTGCCGCCAATGTACTCGGCCTTAAAAAAAGACGGTGTGCGGCTTTACGATTTGGCAAGGCAGGGTGTAGAGGTTAAAAGAGAACCCAGACAGATTAATATTATAGAGCTTAATTTAATTGAAAGATTAAGCGAAACCGATTTTATAATCGACGTGCTTTGTTCAAAAGGCACATATATTCGTTCCCTGGCGTCAGACATTGGCGAATACCTGGGCACAGGGGCAACCCTTACGGCCCTTCGCCGAACCGAAGTTTCGGGCTTTTCGATTGAAGATTGCATTACCCTTGACGATGTTTTCGAGGGCAGCGAAAAGCTGAAAAACGCCGAGGAATGTGTAAAGCATTTGCGTGAAATCAATATAAGCGAGGCTCAGGCTACCCGATTTCTTAATGGCGGTCAATTAGACCTTGCACGCATTAAAAATCTCCAAAATCCTGAAAACGAAGAAATGCTTCGAGTAAAGCATCAAAGCAGATTTTTAGGCGTTGGAAAAATAAATTCAGAAAACAATCAAGTAGATATAGTTTGTATAATTGAGGAATGAGGTGAGCTTGTGCCGACAAAAAACGGAATAGCGTTAGGTACCTTCGATGGTATTCATATAGGGCACCAAAATGTGCTGAATGCTGTGCTTGAAAACAGCGAAGAAGAGCCTGTTTGCGTTGCTTTCGGCACTCCAACCGCTTACTATAAGTACCACAGTGGTCTTTTAATGCAGCCCGAAGTGAAATATAAAAAGCTGCTTGATATGGGCTTTAAAAAGGTGGAATTTCTCGATTTTAAAAGCTGTAGAGATATGTCGCCTATAGCTTTTTTGGATATGTTGCGCACAAAGTATTCCGCAAAAACCCTTTCCTGTGGATTTAACTATCGCTTCGGAAAGGGCGCTGCAGGCGACGTAACGTTTTTAAAGGAATACTGCCAAAAGCATAGCATACAGCTTAAGGTTTCCGAGCCGGTAACCGATGGTGACAGGGTGGTAAGCTCTACCCTAATAAGAAACCTTATAGCCAAGGGTGAATTATCCGGGGCTAACCGCCTGCTTGGCAAGGCGTTGGAATTCAGCTCGAAGGTTATAGACGGCGCCCACCGCGGAAGATTGATGGGATTCCCCACAATCAACCAACCTCTGCCCGAGGGCTTTGTAGTGCCGAAATTCGGTGTGTATGCCACAAATTTGGAAATACACGGTAAAAAATATCTGGGTATTACCAACATTGGTGTGCACCCAACCTTTCCGTTGCCCCATCCAATTTCAGAAACCCACATTTTGAATTATAGCGGAAATCTTTACGGAAAAGAAATCACCCTGCATCTTTTAGGCTTTGTAAGGGAAGAAAAAACCTTTAAAAGCTTAGACGAGCTGCAGGCAGCAATAAAGCAAGATGAAAAGAAAATTGTAGGTGATTACAAATGGTTTTAACTTTTAATTGCAAGCGAGAAGGCCAGTGCTACGTATTCGACCAAAATCAAGAGGCGCAATACATAGTTAAGGCATTTCACGGTCCGGGTCTTTCGGGCGGTGTATACGATAACTTGGGCCTTAGCTGCCTTATAGGTATTGAAGAAAAAGAAAACGGATTTTATATTTCTGCTTTCGACACACCTTTGGGGGTTTTCGAGCCCGGCATTGGCAATACCCTTTTTAAAATGCAGGGCGAAGGCTGGGAAATTTTAGAAGTAAACGGAGAATATCGCCTTTTAAGAAGCGGCGAAAGCATAGCAGAAATAACGGTTAACGGCACGGCCGCTACCCTTACAAGCGATAATGGCGGCCAGGTTATTATGGTAATTGCGGCGGCCCTTGTGGTGCTGGAGCATACTAAAAAAACGGCCGCTTCACCAAAAGCAAAGAAAGAGCGTTTGACCGAAAAAGAAGATACGATTCTTGCCTCGCAATCACGGCCTGTCGAAAAAGCAGCAAACAATAACGGAAAGATTATCTCTGTGGATTGGGTTGCATTAAAAGCCCTTTTTACAAAAGAAAATATTAAAAAAACCGCCAAAAATGCATCTAAGCTTGTACCCGAAATAAACTTCAAGGTAAAGGGCAAGGCGCTTATCGCCTGCGTTGTTGCCATCGCTGTGTGCTTAGGCGTGTTTGTAACCGGCCTTGTGGTTACCGCAAAAAGAAAAACCGCCGAAAATAACCTTGAGTGGACCACTGCAACCGTTGATATAGTTAAGATTAACGATAAAGAAAAAAAGATGGCCAATTTCTCTGTAGGTGATTACGATTACAGTATGGAGCTAAAGGGCTATAGCTATAAAGACGGCGAAACCTTTACCTTATACTACACCCAGTCGGAAAACGGCTTGGTGAAAGATCATTATATGAAAAAGCCCGGCCAGAACGGATATCTGATGCTTTCGATTTTCGCAATTATACTCGCTGTTGTTATATTTGTGTTTATGTTTATAGGTAATCCCTTTAAGCCCGACAGAATACAGAATTTTAAAAGGCTTATCCGCAGGCTTCGTCCGGCGCCCGCGGAAGAAGAGGATAAAAGGTATGTTGAATCCGATGCATACGTATCTTCCACCGAACTTGAGGAAACGGATGATTTGGGTATCAGTATCAATTCGGAAAGTGAAAATATAGAATAGTTTAAAATTCAGGTCGGTTTTTAAACCGACCTGAAGAACGTTTTATCGACATATTTCACAAAATTTAAATTACGATTTTGTTACATTTGCTTTTTTCTATTGCTAATTACGGTATGATTTTATATAATGAATACGTTAAGTTTAAAACAAAAAGGGGGAGGAAAAATGGCAATCGCCCAGATATCGGATATGCTGGAATTTTTGTATAATTCGTTGCCCGGCTGTTACTATATTTGTAAGCGGCTTTTAAGGGACGACAGCACCGCCGAAAAGGTGTGTATCAGCGTTTACAAAAAGGTTATAAACAGCCCCGAAAAGGTGCCCGATAATACAAATCTTGACGTATGGATGCGTAACGTTGCCGCTGTGGCTTGCTCGGGGCTTCTCCGCAAAAATAATCCCGAGATTTTTGTTAATAATACCGAACTTACCGCCATTTCTAAAACTGAAGTTTCAAAGGGCGACAGCCTTAATATGGCCACCACAGCGAAGTATGTGGAAAATTGTATAGACCGTATGCCGTTACCCGTTGCTTTTGCGGCAATTTGTTATTACTACAACGGAATGACTGTGGCGCAAATAGCTAAAATTATGGATTTGCTGGTTGTAAACGTTAAAGAACTGCTTCGCACTGCAGCAGATTCTTTGTCGGCCCTTACCCGTGAATTTAACGATAAACAGGTTACCACCACTAAAATTGATATCACCGCGCTTTTAGATGTTCGTGCCGCTTCGTTGGCCTTGCCAAGCATTGATTTAGAGGCGCTTTTGTCTAAACCTGAAATTGTAGAGGAAACCGAAGAGCTTGCCGAACCCCCAAAACGCAAAAAAAGCAGGCTGAAAATATTTTTGTTTATATTAATTCCCTTGGTGGTTTGTGCTATTGCGCTGGCCGTGGCTTATGTAATTTTCGGATTGCCCGAAAATGGCAAAGATACCGATTCCACACCCGAAACAGTTGTTTCGGAATACACCGAATCAATACCGGAAGACACTCTCGACCAGGTTGAAGTTGAACCTACAACCAAGCCTGTTAAGGGGGCAAAAAAGGCCACTGCTCCAAGCTTTGTTATAACAAAGGAAATCCATTACGATTCCGAGGGCGAAAGAATAAGAGAAGCGGCGTATTTATACACCGAAGGTGTGCTTAAAAGGGTTCAAACCGCCACTTATATGTTCACCGAAGAGCTTAATTACGAATGGAACGCCGAGGGCACAAAGCGTACCACCACCGATGCCGACGGAAACGTGATTGAAACCGCCTGGTTCGATGCAAACGGTAACCCCACCAAGCTTAAATTCAATGTAGAAGAGGATAACCTGATTAAGTACAAATGGTCTTATAAACTGAACGAACAGGGCTATATAAGTAAGGCTACCTATAAGGCCGCCACTGCAGGAAGCTATAGCTACACCTACGACGAGAACGGCAGAATTCTAACCGAAACCCATACAACAGGTGGCGATAAATATAGCACAGCCTATACCTACGACGATAAGGGTATGATTATTTCTAAGGTAGAAACAGATTTCGACGGCACAATCCTTGAAACCTACTATACTTACGATTACGAGGGCTATACCTTTGCAGCCGAGGTTAGCGACGGCACAAAAATCGAGGGTAAATTTGCCCCTAATTTAGCGCAATAAATTTTATAATGAAAAAGAGATTTGAAGCTTTGCTGCAAATTTCTTTTTTTGTTTGTGAAGCTCCTATTTTAAAAAATTCGGGGTGTAATCACAGATATATGGGAATACCCTTTAAAAAATAATTAAATTGCCCTTTTTTACATATACTTTTTCAGAGGTGATATGGTGAAAAGGGGATTTTTTGTTTTTGGATTTATTTTCACGGCGGCTTTAGGCACGATTTTGCATTTTTTATACGATTGGGTGGGCAAAAGTCCCGTTGTCGCTTTTGTTTCGGCCGTTAACGAAAGCACCTGGGAACATCTGAAGCTTTTGTACGTGCCTATGGTTTTGTTTGGAATTTACGAGTATTTTCGATATGGCCGAGATACAGCCTGCTTTTTTTCTGCAAAATTCAAGGGGATACTTTCGGGTATGCTGTTTATAGTTCTGTTTTTCTACGGCTACCGCGGGATTTTGGGATACAATCTGGATTTTTTGAATATTTTAGATTTTTATTTTGGCTCGGCTGTGGCCTGGACGGTACAATATAAGGCCTTAAAATCCAAGCGCTCCTGTTCCCCCGTATCCCATGGTATTGCACTTTTTGGAATTGTGATTTTGGGCGTACTTTTTGCAGTATTCAGCTTTTATCCCCCAAGCCTTGGTATATTTATTCCTCCCGAGGTTTGAGAAAAAATAAAAGCCTTCCTTTTTTCAAGGAAGGCTTTTATGTATTAAACTACCTGAATAATCGATATACCAAATTCGCCGGTGGGAAGCTCTGCCTTTACTGAAAGCATTTCTCCGGGCTTTGCGGTTTCGGGAACCGTTACTGTGGTGCCCGAAAGTGTTGCACCATCCATAAGGCTTTTTGAAATCGTCCAAGAAGGGGTCATATCACAGCCTAAAACTTCTGCCGAAAGCTCTACCGTAGCACCGGGACTTACCCTTACGTCGCACTGGCTCATAAGCACCTGACTGATGGGGGGAATGGTGGAGTATACGGCAAATTCGTAGCCCTCGCCAAGGGTATCGCGGAGGGTATCACCCACGAAGATTTCAGCCTCGCTGTCGGGCACAATAAGGTTAGCTTCGCCGAAGCCCTCGTGGTGGCGGTAAACGTATTTATAGAACTTTTTATTTGCGTTAAGACTAAGCTTTACTTCGATGTCGGTCTGCTTACGGTCGCCCTTGTTTTCAACGCAGATGGTGAAATCACTGCCCGATTTAAAACCACTCAGGCGGAAGTCAGCATAATCAAAAGCGTGGATTTTCTTAACCGATTGGCTGTGGTTGGGTACATAGTGGGAGAAAAGGCACATTTCGTAGAAGGATTCGCCTGCACATTCGTAGGATTCCGATATGGGGAAGTAGTCCCAGAAGCTGTAGCTTGTGCTTAAAGAATCTCTGGTTTTACCAGAATGTATCCATTTTAAGGGATCGGGCAGGGGAGCACCACCGAGAATCCATATAAAGGCACCCGAAACACCCATATCTGCGCCTGCGGTTATATTGTTTATGTGGTTTTTGTGCCAGCCTATCCACTTTCTGTGACTGTTGCCAAACTCGGTAAGCAGCACAGGCTTGCCATCAGTGTGTGGTAGTATGACATCATTGTACCAATGGGTCAGTTGATAGTATGTGGCTTGATAGCGGTGGATGGTATGTGCGGTGAAGCAGTCGGATGCCAGAGCATTTAGGGTTTCCATCCATTCGTCACATCTGGCGGCGGTTTGCTCTGCACCCCAGAAGTCTACCATATTCGCCACCTTTGAGTGTTTCACGAAGTAGTGGGCATAGCGGAGCATTGCTGCCCAGTAAGCAGCAGTGTCGCCCCAGGCGGCAAAGTCTCCCTTGATGTCGTTTATTGTATAGCGAGGCTCGTTGTAGAAGGTTACGTATTTAATATTGTCGAAGCCGCAATCAAGAATTAAGTGTTCAAGAGTGTCGGTTAGGGCAATGCCAAACTGCTTAAGATCGCGGGGGGCTGCCTGATTGCCACCGCGAGGGTAGGCCTCTTTGATTCCACCCATCGGGAACCAATCCTGAATGCTTTCGGCGTGCTTCCAACCGAAGTTGAACAGCACCTCAACTCCGTTGTCGCGGCAGACTTCAAGGGCCTTTTTAACCGAAATCATATCGGGGGAATCGAAGGTGTATTTGCGGGCATAGTAATCCTGCTCGTTATCGGTTATCCAGTCAATCTGGAACCACATTCTTACACAATGGGGCTTGGATTTCTGATAGTGGTGCTTTTCTAATTCCCAAAGCACCTCGTTGGCACCTGCTTGGAGTCCCATGGGGCTAAAGAAGGTAGGAATAAGGTTTGCGGCAGAGCCTATGAAATCGGGGCAAACAATGTCGCTGTAATCAAGACTTCCGCGGCGGAAGGTAGTGTCGGTGAACACCAAATCAATAACAGAGCCTGCTTTAACGGTAAGCTTTAATTCCCCAGCGTTTCTGATGTTTACCTTGGCGGTGTAGATATATGCACCCTTGAAGGCTTTTTCGGTACCAATCTCAAAGGGTACATCCTTTCCGTCGGCGGCAATACCAAGAATTTCAATGTTTTCGCCAAGCAATTTGATTGCTTCCGCATCAATAAGATTATCACTTTTGTAGGTAAGTGTAACGTCGGCTTTTGCGGTAAGGGTTTCGCCAAGATATGCGGTGGTTTTTGCGATGTTTTCGGCACTTCCGTCGAATTCGCCACCTACTTCGGGAACAAGACCCTTTAAGGTGTTTACTTCGGAGTTGGTTTCAACAGTCTGGTTTATTGCGGAGTTTTCGTGGCTGAAGAGAGCAATTCTGCCAAGACGCATAAGCTCGTCGTTGTGGCAACCGCCAAGACCCTTAAAGCCAAAATAACGAAGTGTGCCTTCGGTTTCGTATACCCAATCGTTAGGGGCGGCGTTGTATTTTTCGGGGCGGTAGTATTTTACTATAAGATTTTCGGGATTAAACAAATCCTCGCGGTTGTGAGAGCCGTAAAGCTCAAAATTATTCATTGTGTAGTCGTTGTTGTGGTAGTAGAAGGAGTAGAAATGCATACGGTTGATTTCGGTTTCCTTCCCTAAGTCATAGGCGATGTAAAGGGGGAAGGTATAGAAATCCATATGGTTTGTGAGCTGGCTGTCATCTGTAAGAATTTTGAACAGCTGAGGACCCTCCTCACTGCCCATATTGTATACAACCTCTGCTCCGTTTTCGCCATAAACCTCGGGAGTTAATCCCCCGAGCAGGTTTGTGCCGAGAATTTCTCTTTCGGTGGGGTCAAGATGACTCCATTTTAAATCTAAACATTTTACTGACATATTTTTTTACCTCACTTATTCTACTCTGATAATGGAAATTCCATATTCACCTGTGGGGAGCTCTGCCTTAACGCTTAGCATTTCTCCGGGCTTTGCGGTGGAGGGAACCTTTATGGTGGTGCCTTCAAGGGTTGCACCTTCCATCAGAGATTTGGAGATTGACCAAGTGGGGGTGAAGTCACAGCCTAAAACCTCGGCAGAAAGCTCTACTGTAGCACCGGCCTCAACCCTTACGTCGCACTGGCTCATAAGCACCTGACGAATGGGGGGAATGGTGGAGTATACTGCAAATTCGTAGCCCTCGCCCAGAGTATCGCAGAGGGTGTCACCCACAAAGATTTCAGCCTCGCTGTGGGGAACGGTAAGGTTGGCTTCGCCCTGGTCGGTGCGTCGGCGGTATACATATTTATAAAGCTTTTGGTTAAGAGCTTTGTTGAATTTTATTTCAATTTCGGTGGTGGGATTGTCGCCCTTGTTTTCAACGCAGACTGTGTAGTTGCCGTCATTTGTAAAGGCGCATATACGAAGGTCACCATAAGGCTTTACAAGCTCGGTTTTAACCGATTTGCAGTGATTGGGAATGTAGTGTGCCCAAAGGGAAAGCTCGTAGTAAATCTCGGCGGTGTGGTTAAGGTTTTCCGCTGCGGGTAAATAGCTCCAGAGGGAATAGCGGCGGTCCATATTTCCGGGGTCGTTGTGCCACCAGTTAAGGGGGTCAACCAAGGGAGCGTCGGAAAGAATCCAGTTGAAGGCACCCGAAACACCAAGGTTAGCGCCTGCCAACAGATTGTTGATGTGATTTGCTTCCCAATTTATAGAGCTTCGGTAGCAGTTTCCGTATTCGGTAAGTATTGCAGGCTTGCCGTCGAGATAAGGTATAACCTCCTCGCGGTAAAGCTTGCAGATGTCGTCGTAAGAAAGCCTGTAGCGGTGGATGGTGTGGGTGGTGAAGCAGTCGGGAGCCAGCATATTAAGTCCCGACATCCATTCGGGCCACCAATGGTCCTCCTCTGCACCCCAGAAGTCTACCATACCCTTCACTTTTGACCCGTCAACATAGTGCTTGGCGTAGCGGAGCATCATTGCCCAGTAGCCCACCTTGTCGCCCTGGGCGGCAAAGTCACCCTTAATGTCGTTTGCGGGGAAGCGGGGCTCGTTATAGAAGGTTACGTACTTAATATTGTCGAAGCCGCAGTCAAGAATCAGATGCTCCAGAGTGTCGGCAAGGGCAATGCCGTACTGACGAAGGTCGCGGGGGGCTGCCTGGCGAAGTCCGTAGGGGTAGGTTTCGCCTACACCACCAACGCAGAACCAATCCTGAACGCTGCAGCCTACCTTCCAGCCAAAGTTGAAAAGCACCTCAACTCCGTTTTCACGGCAGGCTTCAAGATATTTCTTTACCGACTTCATATTCTGAGAGTCGAAGGTATATTTGCGGTTGTAGTAATCCTGCTCGTTATCGGTTATCCAATCTACCTGGAACCACATTCGGGCTACGTGTGGGCGGGCTTTACTGATATGGTGCTTTTCCATCTCCCAGAAAACCTCGTTAGAGCCGCCCTCTATACCCATATTGCTAAAGAAGGTGGGTATAAGATTTGTGCCTGTGCCCACAAAATCGGGGCAGACAACCTCGCCGAAATCCACCTTTGCTTTGCGGATGTGGGTGTCGGAAAATATTAGGTCAAGCACACTGCCTTCGGCAAGCTTGATTTCCAATTCACTGCCGCCAAAGTTTCCCGAAAGCAGGTTAATTTCTTCACTGCAATAGGTGGGCTTAGAGGTTATGGTAAACTCTGTGGGCTTGCCGTTGCAAATAACGTCAATTATATTTATATTACTGCCTATTAAGTAAAGCTGATTTATGTCGAAAAAGGTATCGGATTTATATGTAATTGTTATGTTGCTCTCGGCGGTGAGCATATCGTTTCCATTAAAGGCTATCTTTCCTGCAACAGCCTCAGGGTTGCCTTTATATTCGCCGGAAACTATTGGAACAATGCCTTCTAACTGATTGCAGGTGGTGTTGCGGTCAACTATTCTGTGCTTTGTAGAATTAAAATCGTTGTACAGAGCAATTCTGGCAAGCCTTAAAATGTCGTCTTTTAAGCAGGCCTCGGTTGCCATAAAGCCGAAATAACGCAGAGAACCCGAAAGGGTGTAAATAAAGTCTTTATCTGCAAGGTTAGGGTCGTTTTCCCGGTGGTATTCGCCAAACATATTTTCTTCGTTATATAAGTCTTCACGGCTGTCGGCGGCAAAAAGCTTAAAGCCACTCATAACGTAGCCCCCGAATCCTGTGATTTGCAGGGCTTGGGCGGTGGTTACCTCCCCTAAATCGTAGGTTAAGGCGAAGGGGGCACCAAACAAATCTACGTGGGTAGTGATGTTTTCGTCGTCGGTAACGTAGGAAAGAAATTCCAAATTGTGTTTTTGGTACATCTCACAATAGAAGGGATTGTTCCCAAGAGAAGTGACCTCGGGGTTGATTCCTTCTAAAAGATTTTTCCCCAAAAGCTGTGTTTCCCCTATCGACATAGAGCACAATTTAAAATTTTCGATTTTTACATTTGACACAAGGCAACACCTCATATCTGCAAAAGCTGCAGTTTGTACTGAGTTCATATTATAATAATGTGTGGTCGGTGTCAATGGATTTGCCGAAACATAAGCATAAAATAAAAAAAACAACCGAAATCCTTAAAATTCAATCGCTGATTTTTTGTGTTTTTCTATGCTGTAAGCAACCTGAATTTCATTTTATAAAAAATCTTGCCAATTGCAGAGTTTTATAGTATAATATACAATGTATATTTGTGTACAATGGAAAATTATGCTGTTAATTAAATATTCACACATTCGCTATAATTTTCTGTTAATATTATGCCGCAAGCAAATACATATCACCCAAACGGAGGGCAAGTAATGATAGAGATAAAAAATCTTTCAAAGAAATACGGCAGTCACGTTGCCGTAAAAAATGTCAGCTTCAAGGTTGAAGATGGGCAGATTTTGGGACTTCTGGGCCTTAATGGTGCCGGTAAATCCACAATTATGAACATTATGACCGGCTACATATCTATGACTACAGGTTCTGTAGAAATCGACGGGTACGATATCTTAACCCAGCCGGCCGAGGCGAAAAGGCATATCGGTTATCTTCCCGAATTGCCGCCTCTTTACCCCGATATGACGGTGAAGGAGTACCTCTATTTTATGTACGACCTTAAAAAGGTGCGTCTGCCAAGGGCACCCCATATCGAGGAAATATGCCGCCTTGTTAAAATCGACCAGGTTTACGGAAGACTTATTAAAAATCTTTCAAAGGGTTATCGCCAAAGAGTTGGTATTGCCCAGGCGCTTCTTGGCAACCCCGACGTAATTATTTTAGACGAGCCCACCGTTGGTCTCGACCCCAAGCAGATTATTGAAATACGAAACCTTATACATCACTTAGGCCGCAACCACACGGTTATAGTTTCATCACATATTCTTTCGGAAATTCAGTCTGTCTGCGACAGAATAATTGTTATAAACAACGGCTCGGTTATTGCCGACGGCAAGCCTCAACAGCTTTCCAATATGATTGCAGGCAGCAATAGGTTAAGCCTTAGGGTAAGAAACTCCGGCTCTGATACAAAGGTATCTGTTATGAAGCTTCTCGGCGCCATAAAGGGTGTTAAAGATGTGGTGTGTGAAGATTCGATTGAAGCCGATTGTTTCGATTATGATATCGAACTGCAAGACGATGTCGACGTAAGAGCATTAATTTTAAACAGATTGGTTACAGGCGGCTTTACGGTGCTTTCGCTCAGCTCCGACGAGTTGAATCTTGAACAGATATTCCTTCGCCTTACAGATCACAAATAATAGGAGGCTAAAAAATGTCAGCAATTTTTAAAAGAGAAATTAAAAGCTACTTTACCTCGCCTCTGGGGTATGTGGTGTTTACATTATTTGCATTATTTCAGGGATATTTCTTCCATCAATCCTTCTCTTACGGCTTTGGAAATATGCAAATAATTTTTTCCAGTATGTTGATTATAATTATGTTTGTTTGCCCCATTCTTACAATGCGCCTTATGAGTGAGGATAAAAGACTTAAGGTAGACCAGGCTTTGCTTACCGCCCCTGTTAGCCTGTGGGGAATAGTGCTGGGCAAATTTCTTGCCGCCTTTTCGGTGTTTGCACTTTGTTTCTCGCTTACCCTTGTTAACCAGCTTATATTCGCAATGTACACAACCCCCAACTGGATAATTTACATCAGTAACCTTGTGGGCAATCTGCTTTTGGGCGCCGCCCTTATTGCAATAGGCTTGTTTATTTCTTCATTAACCGAAAGCCAGCTTGTATCTGCCGTTGTTTCTTTTGGTGTGGTTCTTGGCGTTATGCTTCTTGATACCTTCGCCGAGGCAATAAATAACAAGCTGATTGCCGGCATTATTGCTAAGCTTTCCTTCAGCACCCGTTATGAAAGCTTTTCAACCGGAATACTTGATTTTTCAAATTTGCTTTTCTTCTTAAGTATAACCGCAATATTCCTGTTCTTAGCTAACAGAATGCTTGAGAAAAAACGTTGGGCTTAAAGGAGGTTTAAAAATGGATAACGAAAAGAAGCTTAATGAATTAGAAACCGAAGAAACCTCTGCTACCCCCGAGATAGAGCCTGCTGTCGAAGCAGAAGAGCCTGAAGCCGAGGAAAAGGTTACCTCAGAGGTTAAAGAAGAGGGTAAAGCCCCAAAATCCCGCCGTGAAAAGATAAGAAGCGACTTCCGCTTAAAATACGGTGTATATTCCACCGCTATAACTGCAATATTTATTGCTGTGGTAATTCTCTTGAATGTGGTTTTAACCGTGGTTAACGACCGTTACCCCATAACCTTAGACTTCACCGCCGATAAAATTCACACCATCAATAAAGAAAACGAAGAATTTATCCGTGGCATAGATTATAAGGTTAATCTTAAAATTTTGGCCGGGGAAGAGTATTACACAAATCCTGAGTTTGCTTACAATATGCACCAGGTTTACGACGAAAGCGGAAGTAATAAATACTTCCTGCAGACCGCCGACCTTTTAAAGCAGTATAGTAAATACAATAAAAACATTAAATTAGAATTCGTGGATATTTACGACCAGGAAGCCCTTAGCGGCGCTGTAGAGGAATTTATGGCCGACGGTATAAGCAGCTATCTTGCCGGCGATATTCTGGTTGAGTGCTACACCGAGGGCGAAGATAAGGAACCTCGCCGCGGGCTTATTCCCTTTAAGGATTGCTATGTGCTTCAGTCTGACGACGAAACAGGCTATGCCGAAATGTTGGGCTATGCTGCCACCTATACCATAATTGGTAACAATATTGAGCAGGCTGTGGCCAACGGTATATTCAAAACTGCCAAGCTTACCAATATCGAGGCAGCATTTATTACGGTTAACAGCAACTCTGATTATGTTGAAGGCTTTAAGGATACCTGCGACCAGAACGCAATTTCCATTCAAACTATAGATTCGGTTATAGGCACCGATTTTTCTAACCACGAGGTTATTATAATTTGTGCCCCTGCTGAAGACTATTCTCAAAAGGAAATTGAGGTTTTAGAGGATTGGCTGCATAACGATGGCAAAAAGGGTAAAACCCTTATGTTCTTCGGTTCTGCAATGTGCCCCGATCTGCCTAACCTTTACGGCTTCTTGCAGGAGTGGGGTATTGCGGTTGATAACAGCCATATCTATTATTCAAAAGACGATTCAGAGTTTTTTAACGACCGCACAAACATCTATCTGCAAACCACCGTCAGCGACTATACCGAGGCGGTAGATAACAACAACTTTAACTATATTGCCGACAGTATGCTGGCACTTTCTGCAATTTACGAAAACGAACCCAATGGCAACCGTAAGGTGCAAACCATTCTTGAAACCAAGGATGTATCTACCTACAGAAAGCCGATTGGAGAAAACGATTGGTCACCCGTGGGTGCAGGTACTAACGAGCCGGTAATTATGGTTTCTAAAGACGAGGTAGACGATGCCGCCAGCCACGTAGTTGTTTGCGCATCTTCCGACTTCTTAACCACTTATCAGGCAATCAGCATTTCTCAGAACGGTAACTTCAGGCTGCTTGTAGACGTGCTTAACACCACCTCTCGCGACGATTCCGACAGATATATTATGGAATCCAAGGTTATAAGCGATAATTCCGGAGCCTTTACCGTTGCTACCACAGAGGCACAGAAAAAGTTTATGGGAATTCTTTTTATAGGCATTATTCCCCTTAGCTTTGTTGCTGCCGCAATATTTATTTACCATAGAAGAAAGAACTATTAATCAAAAGAAAGGAGGGCATAAGTATGTGTCTTCAAAAAATAAAAGAATTGATTTGTGCCCTTCTGTGTTTTGTTATTATAGCGGCAACTATACCTTTGTCGGCCTTGGCAGAGCTTAAAGGCATTGAAAATATGACCCCTGAAATTTCCGGAGAGGCCTCTTTTAACGACAGCAGCGAGAACACGGGAACTGCCCCGTCGGAGGAACCGCCTGCCCCTCAGGTGGTATACACTCCTGTGGAAATTTCGAAAGAAACGAAGGATTTTCTTGCTACTATAGACGGCGATGTAACCCTTACGGTTATTTCTTCTGAAACCGATTTTGCCGAGGGTGCTTATATTGAATATTACAACGGCTTTTATTCGGAAAGCACAGAGCATTATTATACCTTTATAGACACCCTTAAAACCATTTCAGAGCTTAACGAGTATATTAAACTTGAGTTTGTAGACCCATTTTCAACCACCTCTTACAGCTTCATTTCTAACTATTCTGCCTACGAACTTAAATATGGCGACCTGTTTATTTCCTGCTATTCGAATTTTGATGGTGCAGGTGCAACACGAAGCGATGTTATAGAATTGGGTGCACTTTTTAAAACCGAAAAAACAAAAAAAGGCACCAAGGTTGTGGGTGTTGATATAGAAAAGGTTCTGGTAAGTAAACTGCAAAGCCTACGTACCTACCGAAATGTTAACGTTGCATATATAAAGGATTTGTGCGATACCGGAAATATTAAGCATCTGAAAAGCTATATGAAGGGTATGCGTTACGAGTTCGATAACATCACCCTTAAAAGTGAAAAGCTCAACGGCTATGATATGATAATTATTGCCGCCCCCAGAAGGGACATAACCCTTGAGGAAATTGTGCTGTTAGATACCTTTTTAGATAACAACGGCCGCGGCGGAAAAACCATAGTATATATGTGCTCTGAAAACTATGTGGCTTTGCCGAACTTCAACGCTTTTTTAAGGAAGTGGGGCATTGCCATAAGGGAAGATAATCAGCTTTATTGCAACGATGAAGACGGCTTTTTTGCCAAAAATTCGCAGCTATTTGCGGCATCTACCGGCACTAAGTACACCAAAACTGCCGATAGTGAGGGCGGCTTTTACATAATGGATAAATGCATGCCCTTGTCGATAGTTGAAACAAACAAGCCGGTAGAGGTAAGTACAATTCTTGAAAGCAGGTCGGAAAAGGTTTGCGAGCTGCTTGTAAACAACCTTACCACAGAGGGTAACGCCTATGCAGATGCCGACCTGCTTCGCGGTTATCCTTTGCTAACCCTTTCGCAAACAGAAAACAGAAGCGGAAGCCAAAGCAACGTTGTTGTGGCGGCGTCGGTGGATTTTATTACTTCTTATATGGCGTTGCAAAACCCCAGATCTGATAGCGATTATAGGGGCGAACTAAATGGCAACCTTGCATTGTTCGCCGAATTGTTGGAAAAGCTGAACAGGCACCACCGTAACGAGGAATCTGGATTGGGCAAATATGCCGTTACCCTTAAGGATATGGGCTACGATACCACTTCGGGCCTTGTTTCGGGTTATATTTTAAAGATTTCAATAGCCTCCGGCGTAGGCTTTATATTACTGCTGGGAGGTTTGCTTTTAGTTTTTAAAAGGAGGAAGAGAAATGTCGGAAAACCGCAAGAATAACCAGGGTGATTACGTCTTCACAGAGCTTAGCGAAGAGGAAATAAATGCCTCGTCGATTTTTTCAAAGCCTCAGATTGCAGATAAAAAATCCAAGGCTCCGAAAAAAGGCCTTGGCATAGTTTGGCGAACTTTTTTGGCTTTGGGAATTGTTGCGCTGCTTATAGTGGCAATTTTGTTCATCAACAAGCGCTTTGGCAAAACCGAGCTTTCCTCCAACGGCGAAAGTGCCTCGGGTATATCAAGCGAAGATTCGGTGTCTAAGCTTGAGGAAGAGGCCATAATAAAGATTGTTGAAAACGACCTCTCTGAGGTTAAAAAGGTAACCCTTAAAAACAAATCAACCGAGCTTGATTTTTATTCAGAAAAGAACGAAGCAGACGAATATATCTGGTATATTGAGGGTATTGATAAAGAGCTTACCGATACCGAAAGCACAGACCTTACCGTGGGTGATTGTGCCAACCCCTTTGCTGTAATGAAGCGAGAATTCTCCGAAAGCGAGGATTATGGCTTCCAAAATCCCGATGCCGAAATTAAGGTAGAGCTTAAAGACGGCAGCTGCTATACTTTAACGGTGGGTAAGAAATTTGAAAGCGGCGCTATGAGCGGTGCATATCTCAGATATTCGGAAGCCCCTGAGACCGTATACGTGCTAACCGGCGACAGTGCCGATTATTTTACTAAGGATACACTTTATTATATTCAGAACATCGCCCCTTCTAAAATAGAGAAAACCGACGAAAATGAAGAGTATTTCGAAGGCTCCATAACCGCTGTTGATTATGTAGAGCTTAAAGGTAAAACCCTTGGCGATGGTTACCGCTTCGAAATGGACAGCAAGGAAAACACCACCATAGATTATCTTTTAACCAAGCCCTATAATTACCCTGCCAATGGTGAAAAGGTAGCCAATGTTTTAGAGCCTGTTGCAGAGAATTTAGAAACACAGGAAGTGCTGTATTTCAACCGCAAGGGTGTGCCCGAAAATATTCTTAAAAAGTATTCTTTAAACAACCCCGATTTTGTGCTAACATACAAAATTGGTAACCAAAAAACAGTGCTGAAACTTGCTACCTTCAAAGAAAACAGCGTGTATTATACAATGACCGTGAACGACGGACCTTGTGTGTACAAAATCACTGCAAGAAGCTTTGAGTTTTTAGAGCAGGACTACAGTTATTTCGTTAATGGTGCTGTATTCCTTGAAAATATTAACGGAATCAGTAAAATGAGCTTCGATATAGGCGGCAAAAAATACGATTTCAAGCTGTCTTCAAAGGTTGTAGACGGCGAAAACGAAATTACGGTTAAGTACGATGGAAAAACCATCGATTACGATAATTTCTCTAACTACTACTTCTATGCGCTGGGTGTTAATCCTATTGTTTCTAAGGCCACCCTGCTGCAGGAGCGCCCCTCTGGAATTGAAAAGTATTTTTCAATAAAGGTTACCCACAATAAGGATATAAAAGACCCGGATTCAGAGCTTACGGTATATAAGGTTAAAGGCGAGAATCGCCGCTATTATATAGAGGTTGACGGTAGACCTATGGGACTTTGCGAAACTGAATATGCAGATATGGTTTACAACAGCATTGAAGATATTATAAGTAATAAAGAAATACCGTCACCAAATTAATCTACAAAAGCCTTAAGAGCGTGGCCACTGCTGCCTTAAGGAACCACAAAAAAACAGTGGCGAGAGGAGATTTATATGACTGAAGTTGTAGGTGTAAAATTCAAGCCCGAGGGCAGAATTTATTACTTCGACCCCCTGAAAAAGCAGTACTCCGAAAACGATAGGGTGATTGTGGAAACTGCTCGCGGAATTGAATGCGGCACTGTCGCTTCTGCCAATCACGAGGTAGAAGACGAGGCTATAATAAAGCCCCTGAAAAGGGTGGTGCGTATAGCAACCGACCAGGATTTGCGCCGCGCAGAGGATAATCGCCGCCGCGAAAGGGAGGCTTTCCCCGTTTGCGAGCAGAAAATTTTAGAGCACGGCCTTGATATGAAGCTGGTAGAGGTGGAATGTTCCTTTGACAATTCCAAAATGCTGTTCTACTTCACTTCAGACGGCAGGGTAGACTTCCGCGAGCTGGTAAAAGACCTGGCGGCTCATTTCCGCACAAGAATTGAGCTAAGGCAAATCGGTGTTCGCGACGAAGCTAAAATGTTGGGTGGTCTTGGCATTTGCGGCCAGCCCTTCTGTTGCTCAAGATTTTTAAGTGATTTCCAATCGGTATCTATTAAAATGGCTAAAGAGCAGGGACTTTCCCTTAACCCAACCAAAATTTCCGGCACCTGTGGAAGATTGATGTGCTGCTTAAAGTACGAGCAGGATGCTTACGAGTATCTTAATAAGCTTACCCCAAGGGTAGGTTCTCACGTTCGCACTAAGGGTGGCGATGGTGTGGTGCTTGATGCAAACCCCTTAACAGGTATGCTTCGTGTAAGAGTCGGGGAAGATGGAATTCCCACCGCTATGCATCGCGATGAGGTGAAGTTCATTCGCCACGGCAAGCGTCAGAATAACGCCCCCGACCCCGAAGAAGAAAAGCTGAAAGAGCTGGAATAATCGCGAAAAATTACCTACTTGCATATTTAAAACTATTGTGATACAATAATTGTAGCAATCGAATTGGAGGTGTTACGAATGGCATACAAAATTTCTGATGAGTGCATCAGCTGCGGCGCATGCGAGGGTACCTGCCCTGTTGGCGCTATCGCTGAAGGCGACGGCAAATACGTTATCGACGCTGATACCTGCATTTCTTGCGGTGCTTGCGCAGATGGTTGTCCCGTTTCCGCTATCGCAGAGGAATAATTCTTAATTAACAGAACATTCCTTAACAGAACATAACAAAAAGAACGGCTTGTCGAAAGACAGGCCGTTTTCTTTTATACAGGTTGTTTTTTTAAGAGTTATTGTGTCGATTTTTAATAAGAATATCAATAAAATCCAAAATCAAACGTTTTTCGGGAGCAGTGCATTTTGCAAAGGCGGCAGACAGGTCGTTTTCGGCAAAGCCTTGAGAAGAAACATTAGCGCCCAGCAAAACATCGTTCGGAGTAATTTCTAAAGCCAGGCACAGCTTCATAAGGGTTTCAAGGCTGGGTATTGAACGGCAGTTTTCAATATTGGATATATAATTGTTGGTTAAATCGGCCTTTTCGGCAAGCAGCTCTTGGGTGTAGTGCTTCGACTTTCTTATTTCCTTAATTCTTCTGCCAATTATTGAATAGTCAATTTCCATATTCGCTCCTCCTTTTTTCATATTACAACTCTTAGTGTAACTATATAATAAACGAAATTTTGTAAATAATTAACCTATTTATAGTGTAATTACACTTGACATAAGAATTTAATTGTGCTAATATGTATTTACAGTCGATTTACGTCGAAAGGCGTAAATTGTCAGAATAATTTATAGGAGAGAATATTATGTTGAATTTTTTGTTTGGTAATATCGGAGGTAAAATAAAGCTATTGGGCAAAATCATTTGTTTTATTGGTTTTGCTTCGGCAATTCTTTTTTTCCTTGCCGCTGTTGTTTTCGCAGTAAAGCTTAAGGTCTTCTGGTTGGTGCTTGTTGCAATACCGGCCACAGCAATACTAATGGTTTCTGCTTGGGTATCGTCTTTTTCAACTATTGGTTACGGACAGCTTATTGAGAGCACCGAATCGATTGACAAAAAGCTTGATGATAAAGCCGCCGAGGAGAGAGATTAATGTTTAATAACATTGGCAATAAGATTAAGGTTTGGGCTAAAATTGAATTTTTAATTTCATTTTTCGGCTCTGTTCTTTTGTTCTTGATTGGAAGCTTGACTGTTATTTCGTCAAAAAGCCCCGCAATTAATGTGTTATGGCTGTTTATTTCTGCTATTGGAGGAATGGTCTCCGGCCTTATTACATCATATTATATATATGGTTTCGGCACCTTGGTTGCTGCAAGAACTTCTACAAAAAGAAAACTCAATGCCGATGGTGTTTTTAAGCCATATTCTGTTAGCTTGGGCAGAGTGTTGGCTTGCCTGGGGTTAATTGCAAGTGCAATTGTATTAGTTGTGGTGTTTGCCAATAGATCTAAGCTTTTCTTTGGCTCTTGGACAACGTTAAAACTAGGTCAGAAAATGGCAGCCACACTGCTTGATTTTATTGCACCGTTGGTTAGTAGCTCTTTAGTTGTGATATACTGTGTGCTGTTCTTTAAGGGCAATAACTATAGTGAACTTCTAAGTGCGTCGGCAATAGCATTGTTCTTTACAAAAATATACGATATTGTTGTAAAAAACAATATGGTCCAGGGGGCGGAGCTTACTTGGATTGCTGCGCTTATGGTATTTGCCTGCGGTTCGCTTGGCTTGTTTAAGGATAAGTTCAAGCCTATAACGATTATAGCCGGTGCGATTACAGGCGTATTTGCAACAGTTTCAGTTTTCACAGGAGATTCTGTTTTAAACGAGTTGGCAGTTATCCCGGCGCCATTGATTTTAATTTCCTTTGTTGGAACGAGCTATAAAATAACCTCTGAATAAGTTAAAACGGAGACCATTTTGGTCTCCGTTTCTTGTTATATAATTAGTTGTTTTTTAAACTGTTTATGCTTCGGGTGACGGTGGCAACGGTTATTATGCCCAGCGCCAGCGCGGCTGCAAGCTGCAGGGTATACACCGCTTTTGTAATAAAACTCTGATAATCTCCCGAAAAGGCGTAAATCATTGTGTAATACAGCGAGCCGCCGGGAATAAGTGGGATTAAAGAGGTCATTAAAAAGGTGGTGGTGGGGGTTTTCAGCTTTCTTGCCATTAATTCTGAATACGCCGAAACAACTACTGCCACCAAAAAATAACAAATTGGTTGATTGTTGAACAGCTTCTCCAAAAGCAGAAAGGTCGTCCAGGAAAAAAGCCCACCTAAAGAGGCGAAAACCAGTTTATTTCCGCGAACGTTGAACATAACCGCAAATCCGATTGAACCGATAAATCCCGTAATTATTTGCAAAATTTCTTGTTTGCTCATATTACTGCACCTCCAAAGGCGAAGGCAACCGTAAAATATCCCGCTGCAATGGCAAGGGCTATCAGCACGGCCTCAATAGTGCGTAAAATACCCGAAATACTGTCGCCCATAAACAGGTCGCGCATAGCGTTGGTAAAGCCAATGCCGGGAATAAGCGCCATAATGTTTCCTATCATAATATTATCTATTGTAGGCACAAGCCTTAGCTTTACTGCGCAGAAGGCAAGGGCGGTGCAAATAGCAGTGCATAGGAATTTTGCAAAGATGGTGTTTATCTCTGCCTTGTCAGAAAGTAAGGCCACACAGCGCAGAACTCCACCTATAAAAAAAGCAACAGTAGCTTCCAAAACACCGCCGCCGAAAAACAAGGCAAATGCCGCGGCAATTACCGCCTGCGCCAGAACTGTGGCCGCAGGGTGGTAGCTGCCTTTCTTTTCTATTTCCTGCAGTTCTTTCTGAATATCGTCGAAGCTTAAGCTTTGCTCACATATCTTTCGGGAAAGGGCGTTAAGTCGGTGAAGCTTTTCAATATTTGTGCCGCCCCCTTTAATTCTGCGGGTTTGAGTGTGGGAGCACCCTTCACCATCGAAGACCGTGGCCGACATTTGCGAGGTAATTATAAAAACGTCTGCCCGAGATGCACCTAAGGCAATGGCGATTCTTGTAATGCTGTCTTCCACGCGGTGTACTTCGCCGCCGCAGGTCAGCATTTTTTCGCCAATGTCCATAGCGCAGTTAAGTATGCTTTCCATATTTCACCTCTGAAACCTTTAATATATATAGAATATATCACAATTTTTATTTTTACGCAATCAAAAATTTATACACAAGTGCGTGAATAACTGTGAATAAAATCAAAAAATATACACAAATTTGTGTATATTATGCATAAATTTGAATTTTCTTTGTCAAAGTGCATAATAACCGAGGTTTTAAAGGCTTATTATTTATAAAATTGCAAGAAAATCCACAAAAACCCTTAATTTGTATTGCATAAATATTCATTCTGTGGTATTATGGGTACATCGAAAAAACAAACTCAATTTATGGAGGAAATTAAAATGAATAAAAATTACAAAAAAATCGTTTTAGCTTATTCCGGCGGTCTTGATACTTCCATTATCATTCCCTGGCTTAAAGAGAACTACAACAATCCCGAAATAATTGCAGTTTCGGGCAACGTTGGTCAGGCAAGCGAGCTTGAGGGATTGGAAGAAAAGGCTATTAAAACCGGCGCCTCAAAATGTTATATTGAAGATTTAACCAAGGAGTTCCTCGAGGAATACGTATTCCCCTGCGTTGCCGCAGGCGCAAAATACGAGGATTACCTTTTAGGTACCGCCTTTGCCCGTCCTCCCATTGCAAAAAGAATTGCCGAAATCGCTTTAGCCGAGGGTGCCGACGCTATTTGCCACGGCTGTACAGGTAAGGGTAACGACCAGGTTCGTTTCGAGCTTGCCATTAAGGCTTTTGCCCCCGATATGCCCATTATAGCTCCTTGGAGAGAGTGGGATATCAAATCCAGAGAAGAGGAAATCGACTACGCCGAGGCTCACAACGTACCCCTTAAAATCAACCGCGAAACCAACTATTCTAAAGATAAGAACATCTGGCACCTTTCTCACGAAGGACTCGACCTTGAGGATCCCGCAAACGAGCCTCAGTATAATAAAGAAGGCTTCCTTGAAATGGGCGTTTCTCCTGAAATGGCTCCCGATAAGCCCACCTATGTTAAAATTCACTTCGAGCAGGGCGTTCCCACCGCAGTAGACGGCAAGGAAATGGACGCTGTAGAGCTGGTAGACACCCTCAATAAGCTTGGCGGCGCAAACGGTGTAGGTCTTCTTGATATCGTTGAAAACAGACTTGTTGGTATGAAATGCCGCGGCGTTTACGAAACTCCCGGTGGTGCTATTATCTACAAGGCACACGAAATTCTTGAAAGCATCTGTCTTGATAAAGAAACCGCCCACTACAAGGCACTTGTTGCCCAGAAGCTGGCAGAGCTTGTGTACAATGCACAGTGGTTCTCACCCCTTACCGAGGCAATTTTGAGCTTCGTTAAAACCACACAGCGCACCGTTACAGGCGATGTTACCTTAAAGCTTTACAAGGGTAATATGATTAACGCAGGTGTAACCTCACCCTTCTCGCTTTACGACCCCGAAATTGCCACCTTCGACGAAGACGAGGTTTACGACCAGAAGGATTCTCAGGGCTTTATTAACCTTTACGGACTTCCCACAAAGGTTATGGCCAAAATGAAGGAAAAGAACAATCTTCCTAAATAATTGTAAAACTAAAAGTGTGGCAGAGATACTGAATCTTTGCCACACTATATAACTTTAAAAAAGCAGGTAATTTACTATGGATAAAATGTGGGCCGGCAGATTCCAAAAGGCATTAAATAAAGAAGCAGACGATTTCAACTCTTCAATACATTTCGATTCGAGAATGTATAAGCAGGATATAATCGGCTCTATTGTTCACGCAAAAATGCTGGGGGATAAGGGCATTATAACCGAAGAGGAAAAGGCTCAGATAATAAACGGTCTTGGCGGCATTTTAGAGGATATCGAAAGCGGCAAGCTGCCCTTTAATATGGACGCCGAGGATATTCATATGTTCATTGAATCAGAGCTTACCAAAAGAATTGGCGACGCCGGCAAAAGGCTTCACACAGCAAGAAGCCGTAACGACCAGGTTGCTTTAGATATAAGGCTGTACCTTGGTGCCGAATGTGAAGAAATAGGCGGGCTCATTTTAAAGCTTATTAAGGCTATAAAGGAAGTGGCCGAAAATAATACCGACGCTATTATGCCCGGCTACACCCATCTTCAAAGGGCACAGCCCATAACCTTTGCCCACCACATTTTAAGCTATGCATTTATGCTTAAAAGGGATTTCGACAGAATTGGCGATGCCGAGGGCAGAATGCTTTCGCAATGCCCCATAGGCTCCTGCGCTCTGGCCGGCACCACCTACAACACTGACCGTAGCTTCGAGGCAGAACGCCTTGGCTTTACGGGAATTTCCCTTAACAGTATCGACGGCGTGTCCGACAGGGATTTTTGCTTAGAGCTTATGTCGGCATTCTCAATTTTAATGATGCATTTATCAAGGCTGTCGGAAGAGATTATTCTTTGGTCGAGCTGGGAGTTCAAGTTTGTTGAGCTGGACGACAGCTACACCACCGGTTCCAGTATTATGCCCCAAAAGAAAAATTCCGATATGGCAGAATTGGTTAGGGGAAAAACAGGTAGAGTATACGGCGACCTTATGGCTCTGCTTACAACCCTTAAGGGACTGCCTTTGGCATATAACAAGGATATGCAGGAAGATAAAGAGGCAATTTTCGACGCGGTGGATACCGTTAAAAAATGCCTTAGCATTTTCGCCCCAATGGTTGCCACAATGAATGTGCATAAGGATAATATGTACAAGGCGGCAGGCGAGGGCTTTATTAACGCCACCGACCTTGCCGATTACCTTGTTAAAAAGGGAATGCCCTTCAGAACCGCCTACAAGCACGTGGGTGAAATTGTGGGCTATTGCATAAAGAACGGCTACGTGCTTGAAAACTTGCCCATAGAAAAATATCAGGAATTCGACCCCACCTTCTCAGAGGATTTGTATTCCGAAATTTCTCTTGAAACCTGTGTTAATAAGCGTATTTCCGAGGGTAGCACAGGCCCCCAATCGGTTAAAAAACAAATAGATTATTTTACGGAGCTTTTAAATGAAAAAGATATTCATTGACGGCAGCGCCGGTACCACCGGCTTAAGAATTGCCGAAAGACTTGAAAGCAGAAAAGATATTGAGATAATAAAGCTTAGCGAGGAAAACCGAAAGGATTTAAATGCCCGCCGCGAAGCTCTTAATTCGGCAGATATTGCCTTTCTGTGCCTGCCCGACGCGGCAGCTATAGAGGCGGTTTCACTTATCGACAACGATAACACAGTTGTTATCGATACCTCTACCGCCCACAGAACCAACCCCTGCTGGGCCTATGGTTTTCCGGAATTGTCTGCCGATTTTTTTGCTAAAATTAAAAATTCAAAGCGTATTGCCAACCCCGGCTGTCACGCCAGCGGCTTTATCGCCCTTATTTACCCACTGGTGGAAAAGGGAATTATCAGTAAAGACCTTTTGCTTTCCTGCTTTTCCTTAACCGGCTATTCCGGCGGCGGCAAAAAGATGATTGCCGAATACGAAAGTATGGAGATGGACCCGCTTTTGCAGGCACCAAGGCAATATGGCATCGCCCAATCCCACAAGCACCTTCCCGAAATGAAGGAGATAACGGGTATAGAGAAGGAGCCTGCCTTTATTCCCGTTGTAGCCGATTTTTACAGCGGTATGGAGGTTACAATTCCTCTTTTCAAAAGTCAGTTGAAGGGCGGCTTTAGCGCCGAAGATATTAAGGCGGCTTACAAAGAAAAGTATCAGGGCCCTGTTGTGTCATTCAAAGAGGATTTCGCCGAAGAGGGCTTTGTTTCGGCCAATAAATTAGAAGGCTTAGACAGTATGGAAATTTCTGTTTCGGGCAATTCCGACAGAATTCTTTTAATCGCAAGATACGACAACCTCGGCAAGGGTGCTTCAGGCTCGGCTGTTCAGTGTATGAACATAGTTTTAGGTGCCGATATCACCGAGGGATTAGAGATATAGGAGTAAGGCTATGAATATAATTTCAGGCGGCGTTTGCGCCGCAAAGGGATTTCTGGCAGGCGGTGTGCATTGCGGAATCAGAAAGAATAAAACCAAAAGGGATTTGGCGCTGATTGTTAGCGAAAAGCCCTGCTCTGCCGCAGCGGTTTACACCACCAATCTTGTTAAAGGTGCCCCCCTAACCGTTACTAAAAACAATATTTCCAACGGCTGTGCTCAGGCAATTATCTGCAACAGCGGAAATGCCAATACCTGCAATGCCAACGGCATTCAAATTGCAACCGAAACCTGTAAGCTTGCAGCCGAGGCATTGGGCTTAAAGGCCACCGATGTTGTAGTGGCATCTACAGGTGTTATCGGCCAGCCTTTGGATATTACCCCCATTAAAGAGGGTATCCCCGAGCTTGTTAAAGCCCTTTCTACAGGCGGCAGTCTTGAAGCTGCCGAGGGTATTATGACCACCGACACCAAGGTTAAGGAAATTGCCGTTGAGTATAAGGTAGGCGGCAAAACCTGTAAAATAGGCGGTATTGCCAAGGGCAGCGGTATGATTCACCCCAATATGGCAACAATGCTTGTGTTTATCACCACCGACTGCTGTATTTCCCCCGAAATGCTACAAAAGGCCTTAAGCTCGGATATAAAAAACACCTTTAATATGGTTAGTGTAGATGGAGATACCTCTACTAACGATATGGTAACCGTTCTTGCCAACAGTATGGCAGAAAACAACCCCATAGTTTCCGAGGGCGAGGATTTCGACGCCTTTATGAAGGCGCTCAACACCGTAACCGTTCACCTTTGCAGATGTATCGCAGGCGACGGCGAGGGCGCAACCAAGCTGCTTGAATGTAAGGTAAGGGGTGCCGAAAGCGACGAAATTGCCAAAACAGTTGCAAAATCTGTTATCTGCTCTTCTCTTACCAAGGCTGCAATGTTCGGCGCCGACGCAAACTGGGGCAGGGTGCTTTGTGCCATCGGCTACAGTGGTGCCGCAGTAGATGTTAATAAAATCGACGTTTCCTTTAAAAGTGCAAAGGGTGAAATTCCCGTTTGTGTAAATGGTGCAGGCATTCCCTTTAGCGAGGAATTGGCAAAAGAAATTCTGCTGGAAGAGGAAATTGAAATTCTTGTTAACCTTAACAGCGGGGAATTTTCTTCCACTGCCTGGGGCTGTGACCTTACCTATGAATATGTAAAAATCAACGGCGATTACCGTACTTGATTTTTGAATTAAGGAGAAAGCTTATGTCTTTAGATTTAACCAATGCCCAAAGGGCCGAGGTGCTTACCCAAGCACTTCCTTACATAAAGAAATACAACAACAAAATTGTGGTTGTAAAATACGGCGGAAACGCTATGATTAACGACGACCTTAAGCAGCAGGTTATGGAGGATATCGTTCTTCTGTGGCTTATTGGTGTTAAGGTGGTTCTTGTTCACGGCGGCGGCCCGGAAATCACCGAAACCTTAAGCAGAATCGGCAAGGAAACCGAGTTTGTAGATGGCCTTCGCGTTACCGATAAGGAAACCGCCGAGGTGGTTCAAATGGTGCTGGCAGGTAAAATTAACAAAAGCCTTGTAAACCTTTTAGAGTCTAAGGGCGGCACTGCAATGGGTATTTCGGGTATCGACGGCAGTATGATTGAGGCCGCCGTTAAAGACGACCGCCTGGGCTTTGTTGGCAGAATTACCAACGTTAACGTAACCCCAATTACCGACCTGCTTTCCCACGGCTACATTCCTGTTGTATCCACCGTTGGCTGCGATAAAGAGGGCAACGTTTATAACATCAATGCCGACACCGCCGCTGCACATATTGCAGGTGCTCTTGGTGCAGAAAGACTTATTTCTATGACCGATATCGCAGGCGTTCTTCGCGATAAGAACGACCCTGATTCAATTATTCCAAACATCGATATTAAGGGTGCTGTTAAGCTTTTCGAAGACGGCACAATTTCGGGCGGTATGATACCTAAGGTAGAGTGCTGTATCGATGCAATTCACCGCGGTGTTAAAAAGGTTATTATTATGGACGGCCGCGTGCCCCATTCCTTACTTATAGAAACCCTTACCGACGAGGGCGCAGGCACAATGGTTTCGGAGGATCACGACGATGAGCGTTAAGCAAAGAGACGCAGAATTTATTGCAAACACCTACGGCCGTTTTCCGCTGGTTATAAAAGAGGGAAAGGGCGCAAGGCTTTTCGACGAAAACGGCAAGGAGTATATCGACCTTTCTTCAGGCATAGCAGTTAACACCTTCGGCGCCGCCGACGAAATCTGGGTTAATGCCGTAACCCAGCAGTTAGGTAAGCTGCAGCATATTTCCAACCTTTATTACACCGAGCCACAGGTGAATTTGGCAGAGTTTTTGTGCCAAAAAACAGGGGCTAAAAAGGTGTTTTTCTCGAACTCGGGCGCCGAGGCTAACGAGTGCGCAATAAAGGTGGCAAGAAAATATGCCGCCGAGAAAAAGGGCGAGGAATACAACGTAATCCTTACTTTAAAAAACAGCTTCCACGGCAGAACAATAACCACTTTGGCCGCCACCGGGCAGGAGGTTTTTCATAAAGATTTTCTGCCGCTGACCGAGGGCTTCGATTACGTAGAGGCTAATAATATTGAAGATTTAAAGGCTAAGGTAGCGGCCCACAAGGTTGCCGCGATTATGTTTGAAACCGTTCAGGGCGAGGGCGGTGTAATGCCGCTTGACAAGGCCTTTGTTAATGCCATTGCCGAAATTGCCAAAGCCGAAGATATACTTATGATTGTAGATGAGGTTCAGACCGGCAACGGCAGAACCGGTCAGCTTTACGGTTATATGAATTACGGAATTAACCCCGACATTGTGTCTACCGCAAAGGGTCTGGGTGGAGGCTTGCCCCTTGGAGCCACCCTGATGTTCCAAAAAACCGAAAATGTGCTTACCCCTTCCTCTCACGGCTCTACTTTTGGCGGAAATCCCGTGTGCTGTGCAGGTGCGCTAAGCATTTTAAAGCGTATTGACGATAAACTTCTTTCGGAAGTGCGTGAAAAATCGCAGTACATTGTAAACCAGCTTGAATCAGCCGAGGGAATACTGGCAATCAGCGGTATGGGCTTAATGCTCGGCCTTACCACCAAGCGCGACGCGGCCGAGGTAATTGCCGATTGTATGCAAAATGGTGTGCTGGTTATAAAGGCTAAGGATAAGGTTCGCCTTTTACCCCCCCTAAACATCACTATGGAACAGCTTGAAAGGGCTGTGGAAGTAATTAAATCAGCCTGCAAAAAGGAGTCAGAATAATGAATTTAAAGGGTAAAGATTTTTTAAAGCTGCTCGATTTTTCTAAAGAAGAGCTGTTATATCTTCTTGACTTAGCGGCAGAATATAAGGCCAAGAAAAAGAGCCACATCCCACACGATACCTTGAAGGGCAGAAATATAGCCCTGATTTTTGAAAAAACCAGCACCCGCACCCGCTGTGCTTTCGAGGTTGCCGCTTCTGACCTTGGTATGGGTAGCACCTACCTTGACCCCACAGGCTCGCAGATTGGTAAAAAGGAAAGCATTGCCGATACCGCCCGCGTGCTTTCGGGTATGTACGATGCAATCGAATACCGCGGCTTCGGGCAGGAGATTGTGGAAGAGCTGGCAAAATATGCTTCTATTCCCGTTATAAACGGTTTAACAAACGAATTCCATCCCACCCAGATTCTGGCCGATTTCTTAACCATTCGCGAGCATTTCGGCACTCTTGATGGAATCAAGCTTTGTTATATGGGCGATGCACGCTACAATATGGGCAACTCTTTAATGGTGGGCTGCGCCATAATGGGTGTAGACTTTGCCGTTTGCGCCCCGAAAGAATATTTCCCCGAGCAGGAATTGGTTGCAAAATGTCAAGCCCTGGCGATGGAAAGCGGCGCTACCTTAGAATTCAGCGAAAGCCCCGAGGTTGCTCTTAAGGATGCCGACGTTGTTTATACCGACGTTTGGGTTTCTATGGGCGAGCCGGTAGAGGTTTGGGAGGAAAGAATAAAGGCGCTTTCTCCCTATCAGGTAAACCGCAAGGCTATGAGCCTGGCTAAAGATACCGCGGTGTTTATGCACTGCCTGCCCGCCTTCCACGATTTAAAAACCACCGTTGGCAAGGAAATGGGCGAAAAATTCGGCCGCGACAGTATGGAGGTTAGCAACGACGTATTTGAAAGCGAACAATCCATTGTCTTTCTCGAGGCCGAAAACCGTATGCACACAATAAAGGCAATCGTAGCCGCAGTAACAGAATAATTCTTATTATAACAGCAAAACAGCAGGGACGGCATTGAAGTGAACCTGCTGTTTTTGTTATGTTATAATTCAACTGTCATTTTATCATAGGCGATAATAGCACGGTTACCAAAAAATTGAGTTATCTTTTCGGCTGATTTTTCGGGGTGATTAAGAATTTCCCTGCCGTTGTGGTTAAAAAATAGTTTGCCTATAGATTTATTTTTTGTGTAGGAATATACATCCTCAATTCCAAAATGGCCCGTTTCTATTATCAACCCATCGCATTTTTGGGTTAATAGTGGGTCTAACTCCTCGTAATTCCTTACATCTCCCGAGTAAACAAGGCGTTTCCCGTTACCCTCAATTAAAAAAGAGTAGGATTGCCACAAGCCGTCACAGGGCTGTATATGGGTGTTGTGCAAAGCGGATACACGAACAAATCCATCGTCGAACAAAACGCCGTCTTCTATGGTGTGGGCGCATAGAAGAAAATCGGTCTTGAAGCCATCATCTGAAAGTTGCAAAAAACGCATAACGGTATCCCAAATATTTAAATTCGGGAGGTATATATCCACATCTCCGGCATTGCTTATGCTTTTACGCCAGATTAGTTTTTGAATGGTCCAAAGAAGATTGCTTAAACCACCTGTGTGGTCTATATGGGGGTGAGAAATAATTACTTTTCGAATTTTTAGCAGGTCTAAACCCATATTATGTGCGGTTCGGGAGCAGCCCTCGCCCGCATCAAACCAATAGAAATTGCCGCCGCATTCTACCACAAATGCAGTGTGGTGCCTTTCGGGCATCGGTTCAGTACCGGCACAGGTGCCTAAAAAATGAATCTTCATAAAATCACCTCGGAAACACATTGAATTTTAATAGTTGTAAATAAGGAAACTCATTGGAGAAAGTGTATTTTCAGTTTCCGCTATTGTTGTATTACCCAATATCGGATTAATGCCTTTGAAATCATCGGGCAAATTTAGTTTCTGTGGGCGGTCTGAAACGTTTACCGCAACCAAAATTTTGCCGTTATCGTTTTCTCTTGTATAGGCAATAAGTCCTCTCTCGGCGGCTAAGAAGTATATATTTCCGTCTTTTAGGCAGGGGGTGCCGCTACGCATTTCTCCCAGCTTTTTGTAGAATTGCAGCAGCTCGCGGTTTTCCTGCCCCCAAGGGTAACAGCCGCGGCAGAATGGGTCGCCATAACCCTCCATACCGGCTTCGTCGCCATAGTAAAGCGAGGGTACACCGGGCAGGGTGTATTGCAGAGCGGCAGCACATTTAAGCTTGCTTATACCCGAAACAAACTCTGAAATATTCAGCCTTGTGTTGGCTTGTATATCGCGGTTTCCGCTGTCGGGGGAGTTGCTGGCCAGTAAGGTTAAAATTCGCGGTGTATCGTGGGTGCCGATGTGGTTCATAAGCAGGTGAAGTGCGGGGGCGGGGTAGTTCTCGCATACCTCTAAAATCGCCTCGGCAAATTCTTCGCCATTACCCCATTTTATAAAGTTTATTATAGCGTTGCTGAAGGGGTAATTCATAACCGAATCAAGCTGTTCGCCCAAAAGGTAACGGCGGCGGGCGTTGTAGCTTATTTTGTTTGTGGCGTCTTCCCAAACCTCACCTAAAATAAAGGCGTCGGGCTTTTCGGCTTTTACCGCCTTGCGCAGACGGTCTAAAAACACGTCGGGCAGCTCGTCTGCCACGTCAAGCCTCCAGCCGTCGGCACCAAGCCGCAGCCATCGCCTTGCAATTCCGTTTTCGCCGCAGATATACTCCAAAAAGTCGGGGTCGTCTTCGTTGACCTCGGGCAGGGTGTCGATTCCCCACCAGCTATGGTATTCCTTGGGCCAGTTTTTGAATTTATACCAGCTTCGGTAGGGCGAGTCGGGCCTTCTTGTGGCACCGTCCTTGCCAAATTTGCCATAGCGGTCGAAATATCGGCTATCGTCGCCGGTGTGAGAGAATACTCCGTCTAAAATAATGTGAATATCCAGTTTTTTAGCCTCTTGGCACAGCTTTTTGAAGTCTGCTTCGGTGCCAAGCATTGGGTCAATTTTTTCGTAGTCTGCGGTATTGTAGCGGTGGTTCGAGGCCGAAAAGAATATGGGGTTAAGGTAAACACAGCTAACTCCCAGCTCTTTCAAATAGGGTAGCTTTTTGGTAATGCCCCTAAGGTTGCCCCCGAAAAAGTCGTTACCAAGCACGCGCTTTTCTCCGTATACCCAGCGGTGTTCGGGCTTTTCGCCCCAGTTTTCCCTAATGCAGCGGTTTGGGTAGGCCTCGGCATTAAGCTTGCCAACCTTACAAAAGCGGTCGGGGAAAATTTGATAAATTATTCCGCCGCCAAGCCAGTCGGGGGTGGAATAGCCGTTGTCGTAAACCGTAAGCTGCCACTTAGCTCCGCCAAAAGCGGTGCCTAATGAGTGCTCGCCGCGGTTGATGTAATGGTTATCCTTTTCGGTTTCGTATAAAAAGGAATACCAATAAAGCCCTGTGTCAAACTCGGTTTCAAGGGCATAGTAAAGGGCACCATTTTCTTTGAATTCATAATTCATCTGAATTCGTGTATCCTGCCCCTCGCCGTCTCTGCGAAGCAGCATATACACATACCAAACTCCGCAATCCTCGGGAAGTCTCAGGCGAAATTTCACCCGCTGCTTGGAAGGAACAGCGCCAAAACGGGATTTATAAAATGGGTTACGGGAGTCGTAATAAACAAATTCCAGGGGTTTTCACCACACAATCTTAAATTGCCGGCGGTAAAATTCCGCCGGCATAGGTTTTATTGTAGGAACAACAAGGTTCCGAGGTATCCGCCCGCATTTTTTCAAACGCGCTTGGCGGTTTTATTTTATAATAGGCTTAGATTTCCAAATACCTTTTGAGTAGTCGTAAATCGAACGGTCGGCGGCAAAAATGCCTGCCTTAGCGGTGTTGATAAGCGACATCTCCTGCCAACGGGCAGTATTGTTATAAAGAGCTTCGGCCTTTTCTTTAGCGCGGCAGTAGTCGGCATAGTCGGCCATTGCCATATAGTTGTCGTGGTAGCGCAGCATATCTGCCAGCACCTCGCCACCCTGAAGCTTGGTGGCAATAAAATCTATAACAGCACGCAGCTCGGGGTTGTTGGTGTAGTAATCGTAGGGGTTGTAGCCTGTGGCTTTAAGGCGGTTAACCTCGGGTGTTTCCATACCGAAGATAATAATGTTATCGTCGCCCACAGCCTCGTGGATTTCTACGTTTGCGCCGTCTTCGGTGCCAAGGGTAACGGCACCGTTCAGCATCATTTTCATATTACCTGTTCCGCTGGCTTCGGTTCCTGCCAAAGAAATCTGTTCGCTGATATCGGCGGCGGGAATCATAAGCTCGGCCAGGGTAACGCGATAGTCTTCCATAAACAGAATTTTAAGCTTATCGCAAACCTCGGGGTCGCTTTCAAGCAGCTTTTGCATACTGTAAATTATGCTTATAATCTGCTTTGCCAGCAGGTAGCCCGGGGCTGCCTTTGCGCCAAAAATGTAGGTTTTGGGGGTAAAGGGCATATTGGGGTTGGCTTTAAGGCGCAGATACTCTGTAACAATGTTTAAAAGGTTAAGGTGCTGACGCTTGTATTCGTGCAGACGTTTAACCTGCATATCAACAATGGAGTCGGGGTCGATAGCAACGCCATAGTTAGCCTTTGTGTATTTTGAAAGGCGGATTTTATTATCCCTTTTAATATTTCTAAGGGTTTCCTTAACCGACGCATCGTCGGTATATTTCATAAGGTTTTCGAGTTCTGCGGCGTTGTATTTAAAACCGTCGCCAATAAGCTCGGTAATAAATTCCGAAAGCTTGGGGTTAGCCTGGCAAAGCCAACGTCTGTGAGCAATACCGTTAGTAACGTTGGTGAATTTTTCAGGCTCTAATTTATAGTAATCGTTGAAAAGGTCGTCTTTAAGGATTTCGCTGTGAAGGCGGGATACACCATTTACGCTGTGGCAGGTAATGGTGCAAAGGTTTGCCATTTTAACAACACCGTCTTCAATAATTGCGGTGCGGTAAATAAGGTCGGCATCGCCTGTTTTCTCCCAGGTTTCGTGGCGGTAGCGGTTGTCGATTTCCTTAACGATATCGTAAATTCGGGGCAATCTCTGGCGGAAAAGGTCTACCTGCCAGCATTCCAGCGCCTCTTTCATAACGGTGTGGTTGGTGTAGGCGGCGGTACGCTTAACAATGTCCCAGGCCTTATCCCAAGTGTAGCCACATTCGTCAAGCAGATGGCGCATAAGCTCTGGTATAACCAATGCAGGGTGGGTATCGTTAATGTGAATTGCCACCTTTTCGGGCAGATTGTCAAGGGTGCCGTAGGTTCTTAGGTGACGGTTTAAAATATCCTGAATCGAGGCCGAAACCAAGAAATACTGCTGGCGAAGCCTTAGTGATTTACCCTCAATATGGTTATCTTCGGGGTAAAGCACCTTGCTTATAACCTCGCTCATAGCCTGACGTTCAAGGGCGCGCACATAGTCGCCCTGATTAAAGGCCGCCATATCGATAGAGGGGGATTCGGCACTCCAAAGGCGAAGGGCGTTGATTGCCTTTCCGTCGCGGCCTGCCACCATAAGGTCGTAGGGCATAGCCTTAACAGGAATATAATCTCTGTGTTCTACAGAGTGGTAACCGTCGTGCCAGGCCTCGTCTATCCAGCCGTCGAAATGCACCTCAACTGCGCTGCCGGGCTTTTGTTCAAGCCAAACACTGCCACCGGGCAGCCAAAAGTCGGGCATTTCGGTTTGCCAGCCGTCAACAAGCTTTTGGCGGAAAATGCCGAATTCATATTTAATGCAATAGCCCATTGCGGGGTAGCCGCCGTTGGTAAGGCCGTCTAAAAAGCAGGCGGCAAGGCGACCCAGACCACCATTTCCAAGGCCTGCGTCGGGTTCTAATTCGTAAAGATTGTCGATTTTAACACCGAAGCCTTTAAGTGCCTCGGTCATAGGCTCTTCAAGCCCTAAATTAAACACGGTGTTTTTAAAGGAACGGCCCATAAGGAATTCCATACTAAGGTAGTAAACCTGTTTGGCCTCTTTTTCGGCGGTTTTACGTCTGAAATCCTGTCTGCCTTTTCGCATAATATCCATAAGCACAAGGGCAGCGGCTTTGTAGAAAAAGTCGTCAGAAGCCTGCTCGGGCGTAATGCCGAAATTGTGTGACAGCTTTTGCTCAATAAGTGAGGAAAGCTGTGTGGATGTGAGTTTTTTCATTAAAGAGTCCTCCTGATTCCGCAAAGGGCAGCCCGCCCAATGTAGAATAAATAAATTAATGCCGAATTTTAATTAAAAAATTCGGCAAGCTCAAGCAGAGTGGGAATAAATTAAAGCTTAAATATCGAGATCGTCTTCGAGCTCTGCCTCGTCGCAGTCGCATTCGATGTAGAACTGCTCTTTCTTTTTCTTATTAAGCTTCTTAAGAAAAATAAGAACACCGGCAGCGGCTGCAGCAACGGCTGTAACTGCTCCGATAAAAATTAAAACTTTTTTAGTACTGCTTTCTTTACACATCTTAGAATACCGCCTTTCGCAATATTAGTATACTTATTTTACATCATTTTTATGCGATTGTCAACCTTATACGGGGTGGATAAACCTAACATATTTTACATTTTGTGGTTCTGCACAAAATGGATATATAAATTTATGTATAATAGCAATAGAAAAATTTTCTGAAGGATGGTAAAATTAAAGTAAGAAAAAAAGAAGGAGTGAGTTCTTATGAAGAAAAAATTACGTTTAAAAACCACGTCGTGTTTAATGGCTTTAATATTGCTTTTAAACGCATTTCCTGTAGTGGCGTTAGACACAGGCAGTCAAACCCAGGCAGAAATAGAAGTATCTTCGGAAGAAACTCCTTCCGAAGATAGCAAGGTGACGGAAGAGGAGTATGTTGTTCCTCCTAAATATGAAAATTACACCTTAGAAAAGCTACCCCAAGATATAAAGGACAGAATAGACCTTGATGAGAATGTTGTAGGGCTGGATATAGTGGATGCCGAAAATCCCGATACTATAACAGTTATTAATTCTGACGGCACAAAAACGCTGACAGTTTTTGCAGAGCCCATAAAATATGTGGATGAAGAAACTGACAAGGTACAGTTTATAAGTGACGAGTTGTCTATTCCCGAAAGTGGAGATAATGCATACGAATGCGTTACTAACAGTAAAAAACTGTATTTTCCGAAGGACATTTCAAAGGGAGTTTTGCTGACACAGGGTGAAAAATCCATAACTATGACTCCTGTGGCAACCGTCCCCCTGAAAAACGGCAAAATTAAAGTTAAAAAGATAAAGCTAAAGAAAAAGGACTTTGCACAGTATGAAGGTGTTTTCGGCGAAGGCACCTCGGTTCAGTATACCCCCACAGCCAACGGACTGAAAGAAAATATTGTACTTAATGAATACGGCGGCGTAAACGAGTTTAGTTATATTATCGATGCTAAGGGGCTTGTGCCGGACACAGCAGAGGGCACTACAATTACCTTTACAGACCCTAATACAGAGGAAGCGGTTTTCAAAATCGACGAAACCTTTATTTACGATTCCCGCTACAACGAAACAGAGCTCAACGAAGAGTGCGTTTCTTATGATAACTACTATAAGGTGGAAGAGCAGAAAAACGGAAAATATCTGCTCACCACAGTGGTGGATAAAGCCTTTTTGGAATCCCCCGATACTGTGTATCCGGTAACGGTTGATCCCGCTTTTTCGTGGGCAAGTGCAAGCCAACATATTCAGGCAGATAGCTTGCCGGAATACCAGGATACATTTGATGATGATAGTCAGCTTAACATTGGATATCGTTACAGCACTAATTGGCGCACCTGGATAAGAGTTACGGATTTCGAAAGATTTCGCTTTATAAATCCTGATTTAGTGGTAAGTGCCACGGTTATGATAGATTTTATGGACGAACCGACCCAAGCAACTCCCATATATTTCGGAACGTCTACTATAGGCAAATCTATTACCAGTACGCCCGATTGGGACGAATGTTTCAGCCCGACTTTGACTGTAATATCTAATAACGGAGTTATAAATTCCGATTGGGCTAATGCAGTTGACATTACTAACACATTTAAGGAATGGTTAGTGTCGGATATAGAATTAGGAGAAGACCAATTTACGCCGGGGTTTGTAATGTATGTAGACCGTTCTGTAGAAGAATTCTTTGAAATTGATATGGAATATTTACCTTTTATTACTGTTAATTTTAAGGAGGATTGCACTTTAGAAGACAATTTGTATTACATAAAAAGCGGCAATAAATACCTGTTCGGACAAAGAACAGACGATTATGGTGTGCAGGTTTATTGGGAAGAAAGAACTTCTCTTCCAACAAAAAATGAATACAAATGGCATGTGTATGTAGACGAAGAATGGGGCCTTTATGTAATAGAGTCGTATGCTACTAAATACGTTTTTAGAAACGAAGGAACGGACGTAACGCTAAGAGAAGATAAAAGCACAACGGACTATCGATGGAGGATAGTTGAAAACACGCCGGGGAGTGGATTGTTCAGAATAATCAGCAGTGATGTTCAAGATGATAAAACTATTGATTCACTAACCATAAGCAGTATTATACATGTAGAAACGCATAGTTATACCGGTGACTATGAGTCGAGTACCGATTCGCAAAACTGGAAGTTTGTTAAGGTGCCGGCAGAAACTGAGTCAGAATATTCTATCCGTTCTGCTTCGCAGTGGCCGGAGGCCGCAGCCAAAAGCGAACAAAACCTATTGTATGGCCTTTTGCCGGAAAAAATGGAATATAATACAAAAGGGAATATAGTCACCAGCGGAAACGGTACACCTTATGCCTATGTAGAACAAACGGTTACCAACGGTGCCACCATGACTGATGGCAGCATATCAGGTGCAAATGTAGATCTTCGTTCGTACACATTGCAAGAACAAGGAGAAAGTGGATATATAAGGTACATTGACCGTAACGACTGCAGTTATAGAGATAAGGGTGAGTTATACCTCGATATAGTATATAATTTAGGTCAACAAAACGAATTTAATTCTATATGGTTTGCAACAAATACACAAAACAACTACTATAAGGTTGGAGCATTTGAGGTTTATATATCAGCAACAGAAGAAGAGTTGTTTTATAACAGTAATCTCGTGTGCGATTTTGATGAAACTGATACAATGTGGTCAGGTGTTATGTGTGTGGAATTCTCGGAAATGCAAGGCAGGTATATTGGAATACGCATAACCCAGGGTGTGCTCCAAAAACCCGACACCGATCCTTGGACTTCTTCCGAAGCTGAACACGCCTACGCCAGAATACGAGATATTGCGGTGTTTGATGCAGACAAAAAGAAAGTTGAAATACAAAACTATTATGATGACGGAATGCTAAAACGCTGGAACACCACTGACGATGGAATCAAGGGGGCGATAGGCATTCTTGCAATGCAGGATCTTGCATACAACTTTTTTAGTGAGTTGGAATACAACGGAACCAATTTAGGCATCGAGTTAAACTTTACATCACCTGAAAAATATGAATCCGAGGGAGATAGATGTGCTAAAACAAGTATAAATGCAACGGAATGTAATTGTACAGGGGAAGATCATGTAAAAGAACAAAACATAAGGGCTGATTTTAATAAAAACAAGCCACATCGTACATGCCCTCGAATGATTCCTGTTTTATGGACTGGACATGTGTCGGTAAACGACTACGATAATGACGGAATTATTGAAGAGAATGAGGTTATTGATAATGGTGCAGTTACAATCAACAGGAGTTATATTGTTATATTGAATCGAGGGGGCCATATGAATTTAGATTTATCTTTACTAGATTTCGCTAGTTCCGGCGAAATACAAAGAGCTTATTTGCATGAACTTTGTCACGCTATGGGAGCAAGCGATAGCTATTGTTTAGATAAGTATAATGGTAATTGTGAAAACGACAGATGTGCAACATGCTATCCGAATAAAGGATACGCAGGAGATTGCATTATGGCTAATTTGCATTTTGACAGTATCAATGTATACGATTATAATGATCTGTTGTGTGATAAGTGCAAGGAAGATATATATAATTTTTTGAATCAGGAGTGAGAAATAGTGCTTAAGTTAATTTCTTGTTTTTTTTTAGTAGTGGAGCTGCTTTTTTTAGTATCTTGTAATAACAACTCGCCAGTAGAGGACAATAAATATGAAACTAGTTCATTCGATGATTCAAGTAAAACCAGTTCGTTCGATGATTCAAGTAAAACCAGTTCGTTCGATGATCCAAGAACATCTA
>JAZQCL010000017.1:0-5644 GCA_045546235.1 Acutalibacteraceae bacterium | reverse complement strand
AAATCCCTCGAAAGCAAACCGCTGTGTAGAAAACCCACTTGTAATAAGGGCATTTATTCCTGCCACCGCACCGGGCACGGGAACAACATCTATCCCTGCCTCGGCACACATTTTTACCAAATCCTCCCCAGGGTCGCTTATTGCAGGTGTCCCTGCGTCGCTGACAAGGGCAATGTTTTTGCCGTTTTTCATCTCAGTTATAAGGTATTCGCCTT
Source organism: Acutalibacteraceae bacterium (assembly GCA_045546235.1). GTDB lineage: Bacteria > Bacillota > Clostridia > Oscillospirales > Acutalibacteraceae > UMGS1532. Next base: position 5,429 of record JAZQCL010000017.1, on the reverse strand, counting down.
TTTCCTTTTTATTATGTTCAAAGTAGCTTGTAAGGGGTTTTTCTATCTCTAAATGATTCAATAGCCCGAGAGTTCTTCGCGTATCCTCTGCCGCAATGAGGTCAACTGTGCGGAGGGTTTCAACACATCTGTATGTAATATCACCTAAATTTCCAATAGGCGTTGCACATAAGTATAATTTTCCGTTCATAATAATTCTCCATTATTTCAATGACTGTATATAGTTTCCGTCGCGGTCGTACATAAATACGGCAGGCTCAAGTTTAAGCTGAGGTTTACCTCCCTCTGCACCCTCAATCAGAATCAGGTTCGCGCTCTTCCCCTCGGAAGAATATACCACCGCAAGGCGTTTCGGCTCAATATTATATTTGCGGAATGTGGTTATAACATCACAAAGCCTGTCACTTCTATGCACCATAAAAAGCTTTCCGCAGGGCTTCAGCACCTCTTTTGCGCACCTTACCACATCATCAAGACTGCAGCAGATTTCGTGGCGTGCAATTGCAAGCTTATCCTTAGGATTTACAAGTCCACCACCTGCATTCATATAGGGCGGATTGCAGGTAACTGCATCAAAGGAGTGTGCACCGAATATCTTTTTGCAGTTTTTTAAATCCTCGTTATGTACACGAATTTTATCAGAAAGGGAGTTAAGCTCCATTGTCCTTTTTGCCATATCGCTGACCTCCGGTACAATTTCCACGGCATCAATTCCCGAAAGCTCACACATTCCCCACAGAAGAACAGGGATAATCCCCGTTCCCGTACACATATCAAGCACCCTCGCCCCTTTTTTGAGCTTTATAAAACGGGCAAGAAGCACCGCATCACTGCCGAAGCAGAATCCGTCCTTGTTCTGTATTATTTTATATCCTTTAAGACCTAAGTCCTCTACTTTTTCATAATCGTAAACCATAATTCACTCCGAATTAAAGTAAAAGCCGCCTAAAGGCGGCTTTTCTTTATACCAAACCTCATACGAGCCCGATACGGTCTAAAAAGGCAAATTTCGCTTAATATCGCATAAAATTATTTGAAAATACGACCGTATTTCCTGCATAATTTTATTTATCTAAAACAAAATTTGCTCTTTTTATACTCTTCGACCCTACACGTAGGAAAATTTTATGCTATTGTGGTGCGGAAGGGCGAAATAAGGCCGGCGCCTTACGAGACCGACAAGCCGCAAGAGCATGAATTTAACAAGTGTAGGGCGTATTGCGTTCGTATGAGGTTTGGTATTACTAAATTATTCAGCAGGGTTGGGAGCAGCAACAGGACATACACCTGCGCAAGCACCGCATTCTACGCAAGCGTCTGCGTCGATTACGTACTTTCCATCACCTTCGCTGATGCAGCTGCAGGGGCATTCTGCCTCGCAAGCACCACAGCTGATGCAATCATCATTAATAATATAAGCCATTGTCTACACCTCTTTTACATAGAATGTTACTTTCATTGTAGCATAAAAATCGTAAATTTCAATAGTTTTTTTTGCTTTTCCGCCTTTTTTACTTGAATCCCCCGATTTTTTTATATATAATATAGGAAATTATCTGAAAGGGCGTTACAAATGAGAACATTAAAAAGAATACTTAACCATATCTTTATCGACGGCCTCAGCGGTATGGCGTTCGGGCTGTTTGCTACACTGATTGTAGGAACAATCCTTACACAGCTTGGCTCCTTTATTGGCGGAAGCGTGGGCAATTTCTTTATTATCACCGGCAAAATTGCCTCTCTCTTAACAGGTGCAGGTATCGGTGTCGGCGTTGCGTGTAAATTCCGTTCATCACAGCTTACAACGGTAAGTGCCGCAGTTGCAGGTATGGTTGGTGCTTATGCAGCAAAAATCCTTGCAGGTACACTCTTTGTAGACGGCACATTTTCCATTACACCCCCCGGAGAGCCTTTAGGTGCGTTCATTGCGGCATATACGGCAATCCTCGTTGGTAAGCTTGTCAGCGGAAAGACAAAGGTTGATATAATAGTAACCCCCGTCTGCTGTATTCTTGCAGGCTCGGCAATAGCTCTTCTGGTTGGCCCTCCTATTTCAAAATTTATGGCAGACCTTGGTGCTATGGTAAACTGGGGCGTTAAGCAGAATCCTTTCACTATGGGTATTGTTGTCAGCGTTCTTATGGGAATGTTCCTTACTCTCCCCATTAGCTCGGCGGCAATCGGCATTATCCTTGGACTTGACGGACTTGCGGCAGGTGCGGCAACAGTCGGTTGCTGTGCCAATATGATAGGTTTTGCCGTAATAAGCTACCGTGAAAACAAGTTTGGCGGTCTTGTGGCTCAGGGACTCGGCACAAGTATGCTCCAGATTCCCAACATTATGCGCCATCCTCTTATATGGATTCCCTCTATATTTACAAGTGCTGTTTTAGGACCTCTTTCCACAATGGTATTCCATATGGAGAGCAATCCCACGGGAAGCGGTATGGGAACAGCCGGTCTTGTAGGTCCTATAATGAGCTTTGAAACAATGGCATCCAAAATGGACCCAATGCTTGCACTTCTCTATAATATTTTGATGTACTTTATCTTCCCTGCAATAATTTCTCTTGTAATTTCCGAGGGAATGAGGAAGCTCAATATAATAAAGCAGGGCGATATGAAGCTTAATTTATGATGAAAATTGGTAATGTAGAACTTAAAAACAATATATTTCTTGCACCGATGGCAGGGGTCACCGACCTTGCCTTCCGTATAATATGCGACCGATTCGGTGCAGGGCTTTCCTACACGGAAATGGTCAGTGCAAAGGCGCTGTCCTTTGCCGACAAAAAAACGGGCACTCTTATGAAGACGGAAAACCTCCCCACCGCGGTACAGCTTTTCGGAAGTGACCCCTTTATTATGGCAGATGCCGTTCCCGAGGTTGAAAAGCACGGACTCTTCACAGATATAAATATGGGCTGTCCTGCACCGAAAATTGCAGGAAACGGGGAGGGCAGTGCTCTTATGCGTGACCTTACCAAAGCTGAAAAAATCATCGGTGCTGTATGCGAAAGGGCAACAAAGCCCGTAACGGTCAAGATGCGGAGCGGTTGGGACGATGAGCATATAAACGCTGTTGAGCTTGCACGCATTGCGGAAAACTGCGGTGCGGCGGCAGTTACCGTTCACGGAAGAACGAGAGAGCAGTATTACAGTGGAAAGGCTGACAGAAATATTATCCGCAAGGTCTCAGAGGCCGTTTCCATTCCCGTAATTGCCAATGGTGACATTTTTACCGCCTATGATGCAAAAAGTATGCTGGAGGAAACGGGTGCTTCTGCCGTAATGGTCGGCAGGGGTAGTCAGGGAAATCCATGGATTTTTAAACAGATTAACGAGCTTTTTTCTCTTGGCGAGGTTTTGACAAACCCCACAGCAGAGGAAAAGATCTCCCTTGCAATGGAGCATATAACCCTTATGTGTCAGCTAAAGGGGGAATATATCGGCATCCGCGAGGCACGAAAGCACGGCTCCTGGTATATAAAAGGACTTAGCGGAGCGGCACAATTAAGAAACAAAATTAACACGGCAACATCACTTGATGAAATGCGGAGTATACTTTCAGAATTACTATAAAGGATGTAATATTATGCGTATAACAGTAAAAGTTGGTACATCAACATTAGCTCACTCAACTGGACATCTTAATATCCGTCACGTGGAGGATTTGTGCAAGGTTTTAAGCGACCTTAAAAATGCAGGCAACGAAATAATCCTTGTATCCTCGGGTGCTATCGGTATGGGAATGGGAAAGCTGTCCCTTTCCACCCGTCCCGACGATATGCCCACCAAACAGGCGGCTGCGGCAGTCGGACAGTGCGAGCTGATGTATACATATGACAAGCTCTTTTCCGAATACAATCATACCGTGGCACAGCTTCTTGTGACCTCGCCCGATATTGAGGACAGCGTAAGAGGGGGCAATTTCAAAAATACTATGCTCCGTCTTTTGGAGCTTGGTGCACTTCCCGTTATAAACGAAAACGACACCGTTGCAACGGAAGAAATCTCGGTAGGCGATAATGACACACTTTCTGCCCTTGTTGCGAAGAGCTGTGAAGCGGATTTGTTAGTGCTTTTATCCGACATCGACGGGCTTTACACAGCCGACCCCCACAAGGACAAGGATGCAAAGCTCATAGATGTTGTTCCCGAAATCACCCCTGAAATCATTGCTGTTGCAGGGGGCAAAGGCTCGTCTCTCGGCACGGGCGGTATGGCAACAAAAATCAAAGCGGCGCAGATTTGCAGCGAAAGCGGAATTGATATGGTAATTACCAACGGTGCAAACCCATTTGTTCTTTATGACATTGTAGAGGGAAAAAGCGTCGGCACAAAATTCGTGGGAAAAAGGTGAAAAATATGACCACACAACAGTTACTCGAAAAAGCAAAGGCGGCAAAGCTTTCCGCAATGCTCCTTGACACAGAAAAGAAAAATACGGCACTACTCAAAATGGCGGATAAACTCATTGAACATACCGACAAAATCCTTGCTGCAAACAAAATTGATGTAGAAAACGCAAGAGGAATTATTTCCGACGTTATGATAGACCGCCTTTCCCTTTCTCCCGAAAGGATTGAGGGTATGGCAAAGGGCATCCGTGATGTAGCCCTGCTCCCCGACCCTGTGGGAAGTGTTATTGAAAGAACAGAAAGAGAAAACGGACTTATAATAGAAAAAACCTCTGTACCCATCGGCGTTACGGCAATTATTTACGAAAGCCGCCCAAATGTTACAAGCGATGCGGCGGCACTTTCCTTGAAAAGTGGAAATGTCTGTGTTCTTAGAGGAGGAAAAGAAGCAGTGGGCAGTGCAAAAGCTATTGTAGATGCCCTTAAGGACGCACTTTCCGAGTGCAGTCTTTCTCCCGACCTTGTAAATTTGGTGTCTGACACCACACGGCAGAGTGCAACAGATTTGATGACGGCTGTGGGGTATGTAGACCTGCTCATTCCACGCGGCGGTGCAGGGCTTATAAAGGCTTGTACTGAAAACGCAAAAGTTCCCTGCATACAGACGGGAACGGGTATCTGTCATATATTTGTTGACGAAAGTGCAGATGTAAATATGGCACTTGACATAGTTGAAAATGCCAAAACAAGCCGCCCCTCGGTCTGCAATGCGGCAGAGTGCCTTATTGTTCATAAAAATATTGCAGAAGCTTTTCTTCCCCTTGTAAAAGAAAGGCTTGTTGACGAAAGAAAAGAAAATCCCGTAGAGCTTCGCTGTGACGAAAGAGCTTTTAATATCCTCGGCACAGAAAAAGCAGGGGAAAGTGATTTTGATACAGAATTTCTTGACTACATCCTTGCAGTGAAAGTGGTTGACAGCGTAAATGAAGCAATAGAGCATATCACGCTCCATTCCACGGGACACAGCGAAAGTATTATTACACAAAACGAAGAAAACGCCCGTCTTTT
>JAZQCL010000016.1:0-82006 GCA_045546235.1 Acutalibacteraceae bacterium | reverse complement strand
GGCTCTGTGTTGCATCACAGTTATTGCACTTTTCGTGCTTAGTGCCAGCGCTGTGGCAGGTTGCAGGAGTATCGATTACCCAGCCCCAAACGTGTTCGCCAGTGGCGGGAATTTCGGTGTTAAGGCTCTGTGTTGCATCACAGTTATTGCACTTTTCGTGCTTAGTACCGGCTACTCCGCAGGTTGCAGGAGTATCGATTACCCAGCTCCATTCGTGACCGCCTTCGCGAGTTTCGGAACAATATTCACAGGTGGTATCTTCACAGTCTACATACTTGTGAACAGTATGGACAATGTTGAATTCAGCAGATGCGGTGCCGGAAAGTCCATTAATACCGGTAACGGTAACGGTGGCCTTACCAATGGCGTTATTGTTTTTATATTCTACTGTATAGTTTTCGTTCTCTTTAAGAACCTTGTCGCCCTGCATAACGGTGATTTCAGCAGTTGCAGCAACACCATCGTACTCTACATCGGCAATATCGTCGATAATAAGAGTAACCTTGGTTTCTTCAAGAGCCGCAAGAATGGTTGCGGTGTAGATACGAGCACCAAAATCGTTGGGATGGTTAAAGAGGTTGTGGGTGTAGTCTACAGGGGTTTTTACGGTGTTCATACTGCCTGTAATGGAATTTACAGGAGCAACCATAACGTTGTCGTACTCGGCAGCCAGCTCATAGTAAGCGGCCTCAAAGAGGTCGAGATTCTTATCGGTGAGCTGAGGTTCAGCTTCGGCTGTGAATTGGGGAGGATAGAAGGCAGATACAAGAACTATTGCACAGTCGGGATTAAGGGTTTTTGTGTAATCGATTATCTTAGCAATGTAGTTTTTGTGAGTCTCTGCAGATATGCCCATTTCGTTAAGACCGTAGTGGATAAACACAAGGTCGGGAACGGGGCAGGGATTTTCGGTATCACCATTGCCTAACAGATACTGGAGGTTTTCAGCAGTGGAACCAAACTGAGAATTGGTGGAGCCAATGGCACGGTTGGTGTATACGATGTTGTCGCCATACTTCTCTTTAAGGGCATTTGTTACAGCCTTAGGCCAGGTTTCGCAAACCCAATCGGGGAGATTGTTTACATTAAGTCCATAGCTGGAGGCTTTGTTGAAGGTTTCATTTCTTTCAAACTCTGATGCAGGCTTACCTCCGCTATATATCAAGGTGTTTTCCTTGAGGCCGGTAGAGCTACAGCCAACGCCAACGCTATCGCCATAGAATACAACGTTTGTGGTTTCTCCACTTGTTGCCTTTTTAACAAAAGAGGCTATGTTGCCGAGCTGACCTGCGGGCTTGGTTTCGTATGCAGCGTCATTACCCCAGGTTTCGCTGTGGGTGTAGGTAACTGCAATCTGATATTGCCACTGTTTCTTCTCCCAGCCGCCAACTGAACCCCAGTTAGTGGTATAGGTACCGTTTGCAAAATCGGTGAAGTTGTAGAAATCGGGGAAGGGAGTTTCGTATACGGGAATGCTGGAATTTTCGGTAATCTGCAGCTCGCCGTCGGCAGTAACAACGTAGTCCTTGCCGGGATAGTATACGGTCTGCAGGTCGTAAGAACGGACAGAAACTATCTCATCAATAGGATAGAGAAGCTTTGCGGTGGTGCGTCCGTTATAAATCATTATGCCTTCGTTGTAGGTAACACCGTCGTCCCAGATATGGGGGTCGTAGGCGGTGCTGTTCTTGGAAAGGTCAACACCGTTCCATACACCGTTAATAGGTGTGGTGTCGTCGGTGGTGGTTTCAACCTTAATTTTCATACCTTCTTCTAATGCGGGAGTGGTGTATACACCGTCAACTGCGGTGAGAACAAGGTCCTCTGCACCCTCTTTAACCATTTTAACTGCAGATACTTCGGTATTGCCATAGGCCTGAACCTTAAACTGCTGGGTCTTGCCCGGGATAAGAGAAAGCGAGCAGTTGTAGGGTTCAACCTTAATAAGGTCGTTGTGGATGGTTTCGATGTCGCCGTAGGTATCACCATAAACACCTACTTCGTAGATATTACAAGCACCGTAGTAGGAGTGCTCGGCGGCATCGTAAATCTTAAAGCCTACGTATTTACCGGTGGGAAGGGTGTCGCCCGAGAACTTAAGATACTGAACGTCACTGGTACGGTTTCCTGAACCGGAGGAACCGTTGAACTTCCAGCCTTCGCCACTTGCTGCGGCAGCGGAATAGTCGTAGAAGAACACTTTATTTTCCTCGGTGTAGAGAGTTTCTTTGTTATCTCCTACATAGATTTCATAAAGGAAAGGAGCAAGGCCGGGGTTGGGATGTCCTACCATATAGAGATCTTCGATGGCGGTAAGACCCTTAAGTTCAAATGTGAGGAGCATATCGTAGCGGTTGTTGGTAACACGAATGGCACCCTTATATTCTGCAGTGTCACCTGCGTCGGCAAAGGTTTCCTTATTATAGCCGGTGGTGTTAAGAATAGTGTTGGAACCAAAAGCGGTGGCTGTGCCGTTGCCAACGTAGGCAAAGTCGGTAAGAGCATCTATGCTAACAGAGGTGTTCCATTTTTCTGTGCCTCTGTCGGCCCATGTCTGGTATTCACCTGCTTTCAGCTGATTGGTTTCGCCTTCGAACATCTTAGGAAGTGTATCGAGAGTAAGGTCGGCAAGCTGAAGGGTTGCGGCGTATTTGCTGTCAAGGCTTACGTTAAGCTTTGCAAGCTTATCGTCATAGGCATTTGTGCCGCTGTATACAGTTTCGCTGTCGGCGATGGTAAAGGATTCAGCAACCTCGGTACCGCCAACAAATATATCAATAACATAGGACATTTTTTCGGCATTGGGGTTGTTGGTATCGCCGTCATAAACTTTTATACCTACGTATTTACCTGTGGGGAGGGTGTCACCGGTGAATTCGAGGTATTGAGATTCGGTACCGCGAGAAACACCACTACCGCCGCCGTTGAACTTCCAATCGCCGCCGTCCTTATAGTTATTATAGGCGTCGAAAAGGAATACCTGATTTTCGGGGTTGTAAAGGTCTGCTTCATTGTCGTCGACAAATATAGCGTAGGTACAGTTGGCAGTCTGTTGGTTAGGTCCGCCAACCATCACAAATTTTTCTATTGTAGTTCTGCTATCAAGTTCTGCAGTTATAAGGAAATCATATTTATCGGCAGCAATACGCTCTGCACCGTAAAGAATGGTTTCGTTGTTATTTGTGCAAGCAAGTTCATAATATGGCTGACCGCCCCATTGGGTGCCTGAAGCTACAGTGGTTGTATTGTCGTCGTGGAAGTAGTAATTCATATCAGTCAGGGCGCTGACAGTTACGTCCGAGTAGTTAACCCAGGTTGTTTCACCATACCTCATTAATTTAAGATGATTAATGGCGTTGTCGTCGTCTCCTACCTTCGCTTTGAGGGCAGAACCAATCATATTGGAAAGCTGAATGTTTGCGGTATACTTTTCGTTAAGCTCGAGGGTGGTTCTTGCCAGCTTTTCGGCGTAGGTCTTGCTTGTAGCAGAGGTTTCGTCAAGATGGGTGAGGTTGCTTACTAACGCGGGAGCGTCTTCACCGCTTACAAAAATATCGATAAGATAAGCAGGGTAAGTGCTGAGGGCGTCTACGCAAGCGTCGTAGAGTTTAATACCTACGTATTTACCTGTGGGAAGGGTGTCGCCTGTGAATTCGAGGTACTGAGATTCGGTACCGCGGGCAACACCTGAGCCGCCGCCGTTGAATTTCCAATCGCCGCCGTTTTTATAGTTGTTATAAGCGTCGAAAAGGAACACCTGATTTTCGGCACTGTAAAGAGTGCTCAGCTTATCGCCAACAAAGATAGCATAGGTTGCAGGTGCGGTCTGCTGGTTAGGGCCGCCAACGAACACAAACTTTTCGATTGCGGTTCTGCCGCTAAGCTCTGCTGCTACGAGGAGATCGTATTTATTGGCAGCTATACGCTCGGCACTGTAGATAATGGTTTCGCCGCTGGTAGAGCAAGCCTTTTCATAGTAGCTTGAACCACCTGCTCCCCACTGGGTGCCTGCCGCAACGGTTTCGGCATTGTCGTCGTGGTTATAGTAGTTCATATCGACGAGGTTATTGAAACTACTCTCTGAGAAGGTAGTCCAGGTAGTGGCTGTGGGCTGCTGAAGGCTAAGTGCAGAGATACGGTTAGTATCGCCTGCTACCTTCGCTTTGAGGGCAGAGCCAATCATACCCGAGAGCTGAATATTAGCTGTGTATTTGCTATCAAGCTGTAGGGTGGTTTTTTCAAGCTTTTCGGCATAGGTTTTAGATGTAGCCGATGAAGTGTCCAGATGGGTGATGTTTCCAACAACGAGTGTTCCTTCTGCAGCCACAGGCAATACTGCAAAGCAGCTTATTGCCACTATAAGGCTGAGCACCGTTGCCAGAAGTCTTTTGGTGGTTTTCATTTTTACATCTCCTTATATAATTATATAGGTATTTTACCTTAGTTTAATTATACTTCACAAAAATTATCGATGTCAATACAAATAAATATGCATATTTTATATTTTTCGCTCGTATCGACAGTCACATCGTGCAAATTTTTGTATATTATGTTGCAAACGCAGCCGCAATTCCTTTAAAAAACATAAAAAAGCGGCGCCGAAGCACCGCTTTTAGATTAGTTTTATGTGTTCTATTATTTGATTTTTGCTGCCTCGGGCACTATTACTGCAGGTAATACGAATGCATTTGCTGCACCAATCAATAAAATAAATACACCGAAGTTAAATCCGATATTCATTGTTGCTAACCATCCCAATGTCATTATAACAAGCATTGTAATAGCAACCGCAATCAGAACGCCTTTTAAAAGTCCTATGCTTTTTACTCCTGCCGTAAGAGCGTAAATTATGTAAACTATATACAATATCCATAACAGGAATATTATTGTCATTATAGTTCCGGCGGTCTCTAAGCCGGGAACGCTAATTAGCGAAACTGCATCATTTACAGCGCTTAGTGATTGAACAAATGTTATAAGTAGATAAACTCCAAAACCAATAAAAGGAATAGCAAGAATAGTGCTGTAAGAAGGGTGATTCCTACAACAGAAAGGAATAATAGCCATTGCTATTAAAGAAAGCATTTCAATAATACCAAGAAAGCCAAGATAACCACCTGCGTTAGCCAGCATATAAATGCAATATAATAGCATAAATCCACCGCTGATAACCAAAAGTACCATATTGGTTGTAGGTTTCGCTGGTGCGGGATTGTAGCCGTAACCGTAGTTAGGCTGGTTGTTTTGCGGCTGGTATGCCTGGCTGTTAGGTGCAGAAACAGAGCTACCGCAGTTTGTGCAGAAAACAGCGTCGTCATTCAACTGAGTGCCGCAGTTTTGACAAAATTTACTCATAATTCATCCTCCTATTTTGAGTAGATGTTTTTTGGGGGCAGGCAAAACCCCTTAAATGTAAAGAGAACCGCCGCCTTATAAAAATCATACCAAAGGCGGCGGCTATAATCAAGTAAAAATATTGTAACTTTTAGCAGTATTTTGACAAGTTATTGCTTAACTTTAACAACACCCGGCAGGGCGATAAAGGGGAAGAAGAAGGTTAAGGACATACCTAAAATGTATAGACTATAAACAAGATTAAGAACAAAAAAGAGCCTTGTTATGATGTACAAAGTGCTTAAAATTATTGCACCGCATAATAAAACGATTTTAAACGCCTTAAGTTTTTGTATTCCAGCCGCCAAAGCGTACGCTATATATATGCAAAGCGCACTCCACAAGGCGAAAATCAAGAGAAATAGGAATAAAAGGCTTGTGCTAAAACCGTGGATTAAGCTCTGAATGTGGATTGCAACAACCATAATGCCCCTTATCGCCTCTAAAATGAAGGCAGACATAAGTAGCTTTCTGTATAAATCCGGCTTAATAGGGCAAAGAGGAATAATACCAAAGCCGAGTAAAGCAAGCTGACTTATTAATTCGGAAATTGAGTCTATGGCATCAAAAGCATACCCTGGTGTTCTAATTATTTCCCAAAAATTAAATGCTGCGTAGCAGAGGATTAAGGAGCACCAAACGTATAAAAGTATCTTGTTGCCCTTATAGTCGGTGGTGGATTTAAGGGAAATAGCTTCGCTATAGCCCTTATTCGGTTGGCCGCAACTGTTGCAGAACCTTGCGTCGTCTGCAAGAAAATTGCCGCATTTTGTACAGAACATAAATAATACCCTCCCAAAAGCGTAGCAAACTGAAATCTACGCTATATTTTGGTAACATTATAGCATTTAAGGTAAGTTGTGTCAATAAATGTAAATAACTGTCGAAAACAACAACATAAGATAAGCACCGCTTATTGTACGTATAATCGTACAATAAGCGGTGTAAAATTAAAATGGGACGAGCCGATATCTGCATTTAAGCAGTATATTTGCTGAAGTATATTAGAAAGGAGTTATAAAATGACAATAAAAGCGAAACAATACAACCAAATTGTTTCATTTTTTTTGCAAATAACCGCCAATAACAGCCCACTAATGTACGATTGTTCGTACATCATTCGTCCCAAAGGTGAAATGCACCATATTTCAGCGCCATACCAATTTTATTGCGGGCAACCTTAAGATTTCGGGATACGGTGGATTTATTTACTCCCCTATCCTTTGCAATCTGGGTAACGGTTTTGCCGTTGTAATAAAACTCGGTTACCGCATCTCGCTGAACCTCGGTAAGCTCGTTTTCCATTACTTCTCGAACAAGGTGCTGAATTTTGTGAGAAAATCCACTTGTGTTTTCTATTGCCAAGCCAGATTTCAGCCAAGGCGACTTATCGTTTAATATATCTAAACTAAAGGCAGTTCTTCTCATAACGTTTTTCTACCCCGCTTATCGTAATAAGAGATAAGTCGATCCCCTACCTCTTTTAAATGCACCGCGGTGGCCAACAGCTCCCTTATACGTATACGGTCGAGCCGAGCTTTTTCACCGCCGAGGTTTTTGCCGCGTCGCCTTATTTCGGCAATTCGCTGCATAATGGTTTTATATTGCTGCAGGTATTCCTGCCCTAATTCTTCTAAGCTCATAAACGTGCCTCCTTTTTATGCCCGATTAGGAAGTGCTTTATATTTAATATAATACCACACGAAATGTGTGATGTCAATAGCATTTCACACGATTTGTGTAGAATGTAGAAAATATCGACACATAATCTTCAATATTTACAGTATTTTACAAATTTTTGCTATTGCCTTTTCACACGTTTTGTGTTATAATGTACAAAAGCAATTTTTTATGTTGCTTGCCGAAATGCACTAAAAAAGCGGTATTTTACAAATTTATATCTGCCTTTTTTTCGACAAAATATTCTCTTTTCTGCCTTGCAGCAACAGGAATTGCTTTATCGGCTTGCCGAAATTTTAAACCTTTCAGGGGGTTAGTTGTTAAATGAACAGCTTTTCACAAAAACTAAAAAAACTGCGTCAAGATGCAGGCTACACACAGGCGCAGGCGGCCGGACTTTTGGGAATTTCCGCCAGCGCCATTGGTATGTACGAACAGGGTAGACGAGAGCCTGACCTGGAGCTTACACAAAAAATTTGCGACCTGTACGGAATTACTCCAAACTACCTTGTTAATGAAGACGCCGATGCTCCGGCAGAAATTAACGACATTATTGCCGGTATGCGAAAGCAAATGAAAATGTCGCAAGGAATTATGTTTAACGGTGTACCCATAAGTGAAGAAGACACCGAAAAGATTTTCGACGCTATGACACTGGCGGCTCAGCTTATTATGCAACAAAAGGACACAGACCCCGAGCAGGAATAAGGCTCTGCTCTGTATAGGCTTATTCAGAGGATAATTATATGAACGGCAAAATTTTAAACACTGTAAAAAACTTAATTGAAAAATATGGCACTAACGAGCCCGAAGAGCTGTGCCACAGGCTGGGGCTGGTGCTGCTGGACTGCGACCTGCCGGAGGTTACCAAGGGCTTTTGCCTTACCCTAAGCGCAGGTAGGGCAATTGTGCTTAACAACCAACTGCAAAGATACGAACGCCCAGCCTGCATAGCCCACGAGCTGGGCCACGCATTGCTTCACAACGGCCTTAACTATATGTTTGTCAGCCAAAACACCTGTATGGTCACCGGCAAATACGAAAAAGAGGCCGACCTTTTTGCTGCCGCACTTTTGCTTTGGAACAAAAGCCTGCCGGAAAACAGCACTATGGATCAAATTGCAAACACACATCACCTGCCCCTTTCGGCGGTAGAAGCATTACTTAATGTTAGCTGATTTTTCGCTGAATATTTTGGATTATTTATTATTGCCGCACAACAAAAAAGCTTTCGGAAAATTTCCGAAAGCTTTTTGATTTTTCGCTATTTTCAGCCGATTACCCTAATCTGTTGTGATTATCTTTATTATGCGAATTTGTTATAATACACAATAAGGTGGTCGTGGCCGCCTATTACAGAATTTTCACCCTCTACGGTGGCACCGTTGCCACTCATAAGCAGGTTGCAACGGGCCTTTTCTACGGGGCAAAGAAACACGTCTTCGGTGCCGCAGATTATATGAACGTTGCCATCTACCACGGCAATTCTGCCGCTTTTACCAATAATTTCGTCCCTTACAGCACCATTTTCGGTTACGCGGCGGGTAACGTAATTTATTTGCCTGCCGTTAAAGCTTTTAAGTACCGCCTTTTGGGATTTACTACGTTTTGAAAAAATGCCCATAATTAAAAACCTAAACCACCCTTAGATGTGGCACTGGTCATAGCGAAGGAGCGTTTGCTGCCGTCCATAGAATACATCTGGCCGCAGAAGCTTAACTCACCGCGTTCGTTGATGTAGCCGGTAAGCTCCTTTGTGATTTCTTCGCTTTGGTTTAATTCTAAATACTTTTTATACTGGCCGTAATTACTGTCACTGAAGGAGCCGTAAAGCGAGCCGTATTCGTTGGTAACTGCCGTTGCGGCTGCAATTCTGTATTCTTCATCTGAAAGGCCTAAATATGCCGCCATATAGCGAGAATCGGTGATCTGTGTGCCGTCGCCCAGGCTTATGTTATACGCCTCGTGCTCGGTTGCCCAGCCGTTTTTGGTTGACATACTAATGTAAACCGACAACACACAGCCCTTTTCCATAAAGGTATAGTGTACCGTCTGATACTTATTAGCTTCCAGCAGCTCTTTGTATTTCTTCTGAAGCTTGGAATTAATCGAATCTACGGCTTCAGAGTTTACGTTAATATAAGGCACGTGGTAGGCGGTATCCTCAAAGCCTGCGGCCTCATACACCCACTCCTTATCGTAATCTGCCTTAGTAACGTTGATACTGTCGGGAATCTCTAAAACCTCGGATTCCACGGCGGCAGAGTTGGTGGAAGATGTGTCGCCTTTTTTACCGCAACCGCATACCAAAAATGCCAGAGTGAAAATCAGCAGTATTGCAGAAACTAATTTTTTTAACACGAATTATCAATCCTTTCTAAGCTGTGCCTCGCCATTTTTAATCTCGTACACCTTATCGCAAAGCTCTAAGGCCGCGGGGCGGTGAGATATTATAATTATGGTTCGGTCGGTCATAGATTTAATATTATTAAGTACGGTGCGCTCGGTTTTCTCGTCTAAAGATGAGGTACACTCGTCTAAAAGCAGTATGGGGGCACCCGAAAGTATGGCTCGGGCTATGGCAATTCTTTGCACCTGACCTTCGGAAAGGCCGGTTCCTCTTTCGCCCACAACGGTATCGAAGCCATCGGGCAGAGAACTTACAAAATCGTATAAATCGGCACATTTGGCCGCATTATACACCTCGGCATCTGTGGCCTTTTCGGAGCAGAAACGAATATTATCGGCTATAGTGCCGGAGAAAATCATATTACCCTGGGGAACATAGGCAAACAAGCCCCTTAATGAAGGATTTATTATGTGCCTGTCGCCGCCTGTAGTAATGTATATATAACCCTTTTGCGGCTCGTAAAGCCCCAAAAGCATACGCAAAATTGTGGATTTACCCTCGCCGCTGACACCAACAAGTGCCACGCTTTCGCCTTTATTCACCTGCATATAAACATCTTTTAAAATATTATGGGCGCCATCGTAACTAAAGCTTACCCCCTGAAGATGCAGGGCTTCGGCATTGGCATAAATATACTGAATGCTTTCTTTTTTTACAGGGTGAGGCTCGTCGGGAATATCCTGCAGCTCCATAATACGCTCGGCCGAAGCAAGGGCCGAAAAATATTGGGGAATAAGCCCCGAAACGCCCGTTATGGGGGCGCGTATCTGGGAAACAATGGAAAGTAGCGCGGTTAATGTACCAAAGGTCATACTACTGCTGCTAACCATAAAGGCACCCCAGCTAAGTGCGGCATAATAGCCGCCGGTGAAAAGTATATATATTGCAACGTTGGAAACGTTTCCAATCATATTGCGGCGCAGCAGCAAGCGATAGGTTTTTAACATATAGCTTTTAAGCCTTACGCCAAAAGCACCCTTGGCGCCAAAGGCCTTAATTGCCACCAAATTTTCGGTGCATTCCTGCATATAGGAACGAGTTTCACCCTCGGCCTGCTGTACTTTTTTATGTATTTTTTTAAAAAATGTGGAATAAATTCGGGCAGCAATTGCCACAACCACACCCAAAGCCGCTATAAAAAGGGTTAGCTTTGTGCTGAAAGAAGCTATAACCACAAAGGCGGCCGCCAGGCGAGCTATAAGACTTATGGCATTTGGAATTATGCCCACAAAGGCCGATACCACCACGCTGACATCGCCCGTAAAACGGTTTAAAATGTCGCCCGAATGGTATTCCGAAACCCTTGCATATTCCTTGTTTGTAATTGCCTCGAGCATTCGTGATTTAAGGTGCATTTCGGTTTTGCCCGAAACCCTTACACGAATAGAGGATATAACCACGTACATTGCGGCCTGAAAAATAATAAGCAAAAATAAAAGAGCAATATAAAACTTAATATTGCCGCTTTTATCGCCGGTTGCTATATCTAACACAAAGCTGGAAACGTAGGCCAGCACAATATAACCCACCGAAACCAAGGCCGAAAGCACCGCTATCAGCAACACGGCAGGTATATATTTCTTTGTGTTTTTAACAATCCATCTTAATGCACTTTTGTTCTTCATTTATGCTTTCTTCCACGTAATTTATAGTTAAGCTTAAAGGCAATGCCCCGCAGGGGGATTATGGCACACCAAATAAAGGAGTAAAGCCTGTATTTACGGCTGGTAACCGAAAACTCCCTACCCTTTCTTATAAAGCCCACGGCCTTTGCTTTGACTGCCGACTTGGGCACACCCTTTTCTATTTCCCGCTGACCGTCGCCGCACATATCGAAGGAATCCTTATTTACCTTAACTATTCTGTGCATAACGTACCTTCCGTCGGGGCGGCGGTAAAGGGGTACATCCAGCCGTTTAAGCTCTTCGGGATTATCGCAGGGCCCAAAAATCACGCTGTCTATTCCGCTGTGAAGCAGCGGCAGCATAGAGTTGCCGCTGGCAGTAAGGGTGGCGGTTTTGCCCTCGCTGAAGGCCACTTCCATAAGCTGCACAATCTGGTGCAGACTTACATTTCCGTTCATTCTATAATACCGGCATCCAGCAGCTTTTCAACAAAGCGACGAATATCTCCGCTGGCGGTATCCTTATCGACGTCGTATTCCTGAAGAAGGGCGTCTAAAAGCTCGTCTTCATTAACATCTTCCGTAAGCTTGTTCCAAAGAAATGCTCCGGTTTCGTTAAGTCGAATTACAGATTTAAAATCTATACTCTGGGCGCCAACGGGAACCACAAGAATTTCTCCGCTTACTTCTCTTACCATAAAGCCGTCTTTAATCTTCATTTTTTACTCTCCTTTAAATATTGTGTCTCTTGCAAGAATTGCTGCAGATACGTCCATATTACAATCTAATTTATATACCGGAACGGTTTCTATAATCCGTTCGATAATATCAAGGTTTTTTTCGAACAAGCCCTTATCGTGGAAAGAGGGGAAGGTTTGGTCGTTAAGGTAGCACACCGTTTCGGCAACGCCGATTTTTTTAATGGTGTTTTCTTCGCCGCGGCCTATAAAAACTATTCCCTTTAAAGGCACCGAAAGGTTGGAATTAAGCTCGGTTTTGCCACTCCAGGGGGCGCCGTATACATAGGGCACGTCGCCGCGAAAACGGATTGCCGGCTTATCGTCGTTAATAAACTCTACATCGTCACCAAAGGTCTTTTTCCATATACCTGTGTGGGTGGATTTACCCGTGCCGCAGGGGGCCGAAAATATCACACCGCCGCCACGGTAGGAAATGCAGGAGCCGTGAAGGGTTGTGCCCCCCTCGGTGATAAGGCGATTGTTGAAAATTCCGCCGCTGCGAAGATATTCCCTGTCGCAATCGGTAAGAATAGATTTTTCGTTTGGCTCGATATGAACTATTTTAGATACATTGTAGGAATAGTCGGCATTGTTTTCGTTGTAGGAAATAACCCTGCCGCTTTTGGGATTTTGCAGATACATTATGGTGTTGCCGTTGTCGGTACGAACACCAAGGCAGGCGTCTTGCACCTTGCCGGTTACCGTATGGGGCGGAAGCTGGATATTCTCTTCAACCTCGTATTTTAAATACATATCCGCCGGCTGGTCGGTTACCATATAATTTTTCAAGCGGTGCTCGAAAAATTCCTTGTGGTGGCAATCGTATTCCATTACAATATCTGCAACCTTGAATTTAAACATAAATTACCTCGTTACATACTTATTCTATATTATTATATAATATATTTAAGAATTTTACAAGCCCCCCAAAAAAGAAAGAAATGCAATACTTATATCAGGTATTGACATTTCTTTAAAATTTTGCTATACTGTTTAAAAATTGATACTTATTGATACTAATTTGTATCAGGAGGAACTATGGATATTAAATTATTTAATGAAATGCTAAACAGCAAGCATTTTACCAACTATAAAAGGCTGAAAAGGATATACAACCACTGCTTTTCTGAGTATTTAGAAATTTTAGAAAAGCTTTATTACGTTAAACTGCCAATTGCCGATTTTAACGGCAATTCTCTGGTTTTTATAAAAAATTGCTGCGAACCCCAGCAAGGTGCCGTTAAAACCCTTATGCAGTCAAGAAACAGACACTTCGGAATAAAGGCGGTAGAAAATGAGATTATTGCAACTTCGGCAATAGAAAGCATTGACCTCGACCGCAACAGCGTACGAAACGTTCTTAAAGGATTAGCACCGAAGGACGAGCAGGAAACCCGAATCTTAGGCTTTAAAAAGGGTCTTGAATTTATTGCAGACATAAGCAACAAAATAACCGAAGAAAACCTTTATCGGCTTTATATGATGTCGGTGGGCGAATTTCTTCCGGAGAGTGACAAGCTGTTGCCCGGAGAAAAATACAGGCATGATACGGTTTATGTAGTGAGCAACCAGATTGAACACGCAGGGCTTAGTCACAATAAAATACCCGGATATATGCAGTCGCTTATGGATTTTATAAACCAAAGCGACGATATTAACGACCTTGTGAAGGCCGCAATTATACATTTTTACGTTTCCTTTATACACCCGTATTTTGACGGAAACGGACGAATTGCAAGGCTTTTGCACCTATGGTTTTTAATTCAAAAGGGTTATCAATCCACCCTTTTTATACCCTTCTCAAGTGAAATTGAAAAAAGCAGAAAAAAGTATTACGAAGCCTTTACTATAATTGAGGAAAACAAGAATACAAGCCACAAAATCGACGTTACACCCTTTATTATGTACTTTATAGATAACGTGTATAGAAAAATAGGCAAAAGCGGAGAAGAATTCCACACCTTTGCGGCATACGATACAGAGGTAAAAAAGGGCAACGTAACAAAAAAAGAAACAGAGCTTTGGAAATTTGTGATTTCCTTTTACGGCACAGAGGAATTTTCTACTAAACAGTTGGAAAAGGATTACGGCAACGCCGCCTACGCCACAATAAGAAGCTTTGTGCTGAAATTTGAAGCATTAGGCCTGCTTAACTCGGTTAAATACGGCACAAGAACCAAATATTTTGTGAATAATTAACGGAGCGTTCGTTTTCGCGGGGCTGTATCGCTGAGAAGTTTGTTTGGCGATACAGCCATTTTATCCTATGTCGAAATCCGTAGAAGGATGTCGCAGGAAAATTATTGCAATCCGTCTATTTTTATGGTATTATTAGCTTGCAACACGAATTTTCACAAACTTTATATCACATTTTCAAAGTGTGTATTTTTACCCCTTGGTAAAAATACAGGCTCGTTTTTCGCATACTTTGAAAATGGTAGATGTGAAATATTTGTGTTGCAGCAAAGAGTCATGTATTTTTCGGTGCGTGGCTTTTGCTGCGCACTTTTTTAATTTTCAGGAGGTTTTTGTATGAAAGAAAATTTCGCCTTTATCAGAACTGTAGACCAATTAGGGCGTATAGTAATACCTAAAGACCTGCGGGTGCTTTACGGAATGGACTGCGGTGAAGATGTAAAAATATCTTTAAACCCAAAGGGTGTGTTGATTGAGCCCTATAAAGGCAAAACAAAAACCAAAAAATCTGACCCGAAAAGTTAAAAACACGAAGCCTTTCGGCCTCGTGTTTTGTTATTTTTAGGGTAAAAATCGGCGGACTCTGGGGTAGGCCAACTGCATAAACAAATGGGTTATAACAAGCTGGATTGGAATAGAAATAAGCACCTGAGGCACCCTTGTTGCCATTTGGTGTAAAAGCCCCACACCAATAAGTCGGCTTAAAAAGTAGCTGTTCATAAAAAGTGAACACACAGCCAAAGTGGGCAGAATAGCCAAGGGGGTTTTGTAAATACGGTAGGGGCCAATTTTTTTATAAAGCACAAGGCCATAGATAATCCCCTGCACCGCGGCGGTGATGGTAAAGCCGATAACAGGAACACGGCCGCTAAGCACAGTTCCCAAAACGTCGCCCAAGCAGGAAACCAAAACGGCTCCAACCGGGCCGTACTGCACCGCGGCAAAAATTACGGCAATAAAGGAAATGCCATAGGCCGTGCTTACCCCAACAAAGCCTATAAAACGCTCCAGCACAATGTTAAGCGCCACAAGAAGCGCCATAAACACATAGTCGAATACGCTGAATTTAGGTGGGCACATTTTCAGCAAGCACCACTTTGCTTTTTGCCAAAAGTTGACGGTTGTTTTGTTCATAAAAAATCCTCCTCGATTTTTTACAGAACATCTCTTTGAGCCATAAAAAATCGAAAAGGGTTACTTCGACTGTTCGGCACAGCGGGATGCGACGTGTGAACCGCAACCGCAATAATCGGTTTTCGTTTGCAAGACAACTCCCCGTTCCTGCAACACTTAACGCTCACTCGCCTACTCTGTAATTAAATTGTTACGTGCTTTAGCACATTGCATATTTTACCACAGCTTTCTATAATTTTCAACATTAATCCTTAAATTTTTCAAAATGCTCAACCAATGGCAGGTAATCGGTATAGCTTAAATTGTGGTCGCTTAAATCCAGCAATCTGAAAAAGCTTCGCTTATTGTGTAAGGTTTTGCACCATTTTTCAAGCAGTTCCTCGGCGAAGGTTAGGCAGAGGGCTTCGTTTTCCCTTTCCGCTTCAAAAAGCCGTATTGCGGCAACGCCGTGAAGGTTGCTCCAGCCGATTGATGCGCCTCCGCATATAGAGGATATACGCTTATCTACATTACACCCCACACCGCCGACGTAATCGATAATTGCCGCAAGCTGGGTATCGCTTACCGCAATAGCCCCCGTAAATTCTGTGCTTAAAGTATCCTCGGCCCGGGCCACCATTTCGCTTAAGCCCCCGCGGGAGTAGGCATTGGTGTCGACATACAGCCTTTGCACCGTCGTGGTTTGTTTTTCAAAATCGATATCAAGCCCATAGGAAAGCTCAAATTCCGGCACCACAAACAGTAGGTGAAGCTTTGGCAAAACCGTTTTTGTGGCGTAATCGTTTACCTCGCGAACCGGCCTTATGCCAAAATAGTAAAGCAGCACATAGCTTAAAAGACCTATTGTTGCGAACATCGACACCGAAAATGCCGCTATATCGCGAATTTGCCAACCCGACCTGCTTTTTTTATTCAAATTTTCTCTCACCGCCCACTTGTTCTGTTGGGAATAATGTGTTAAAATACTATTATATATTTTTGACAGTACTTTACGGTCTATACAAATCGAAAGGAATTTATATTATGAGTGACGTTATTGTAACACCCGAAAAGAAAAGGGTTTTAAGCTGTATTCAACCCAGCGGCGCCTTAACCTTAGGCAACTATTTAGGCGCTTTGAAAAATTTTTCCATTATGGGCAACAGCGACGAGTTCGAGTGCATTTATGCCGTTGCAGACCTGCACGCCATCACCGTTCGGCAAGAGCCTGCAAAGCTTCGCCGCCAGATTCTTGACACTTATGCACTGCTGCTTTCCATTGGGCTTGACCCCGAAAAATCTATAATCTTTGTGCAATCCCACGTGGCGGCACATTCACAGCTTAGCTGGATTTTAAGCTGTTACACCCAGTTTGGCGAAATGTCCAGAATGACCCAGTTTAAGGATAAATCTCAAAAGCACCCCGAAAACGTTAACGTGGGTCTGTTCTCTTACCCCGACTTAATGGCGGCAGATATTCTTTTGTATCAGCCCGATTTTGTGCCGGTTGGTCAAGACCAGAAACAGCACATTGAAATTACCCGCGATATTGCAGTTCGCTTTAACGGTATTTACGGCGATGTATTTAAAATTCCCGAGCCCTATATTCCCACCGTTGGCGCCCGTGTAATGTCGTTGCAAGACCCCACCAAAAAGATGTCGAAATCCGACGAGAATCTTAACGCATACGTTGCGCTTCTTGATTCTCCCGAGGATATTATGCGCAAATTCAAGCGCGCCGTAACCGATAGTGAAGCTAAGGTTTGCGTTGGCGAAAACAAGGCAGGCATTAACAACCTTATTGGCATTTACTCCACCATTGTGGGCAAAACCGCAGACGAGGTAGCGGCCGAATTCGAAGGCAAGGGCTACGGCGACTTTAAAAAGGCGGTTGGCGAGGCTGTGGTTGAAGAGCTGCGCCCAATCCGTGAAAATTACGAAAGACTTATTAAAGACAAGGCCGAGTTAGAGCGTCTGTACCGCGAGGGTGCAGGTAAGGCCGAGCTTATTGCCAACCGTACCTTAGGCAAGGTTATGAAAAAGGTAGGCTTTATTTACTAATCTGTTTTAATTTTTAAAAAAGGGGTGACGCTATGCTGCAAAATTTTATAGGCAACGAGGGCACAATTGAAATACTGCGCAAAATGCTTGAAAGCGGCAAGCTTCCCCACGCAATTATGCTGGAGGGTGACGATGGCCTTGGCAAGCACACCATTGCCGCCGAGCTTAGCCGTGCCATTCTGTGCGACGAGGCTGCCGAATACTGCGGAAGTTGCAGAAATTGTACCCTGTTTTCTGCCGGAAGCCACCCCGATTACAGCCTGATTTCACCAAACCAAAAAAACCTTATTCCGGTAGACACGATAAGGGCGCTTAGAAAAAAGGCCTTTGAACGCCCCGACCGCGCCGCAAAAAAGGTGTACGTAATTGAAAACGCCCAACGTATGAACCGAGAGGGGCAGAATGCTTTTCTGAAAATTCTTGAAGAGCCGCCGGAATACGTGGTATTTATACTATTGGCGGAATCGGCAAGCGCTTTTTTAGACACAATTATTTCCCGCTGCACTGTTTTCAGGCTTAATCAGCCACCCTACACCCCCGCCTTCGGGCTTATAAAGGCTATGCTGCCCGAAAAAAGCGACGAGGAAATCGATATTGCCCTTTCGGAAAACGAAAACAACATCGGCAAAACTCTAAAGCAGTTGCAAAGCGAAGAAACATCGGCAATTAGTCGCACCGCCGCCGAGCTTATTACCATTATTGGCGGCAGACGTGGTTACGAGTGCTTGAAAATTTTGCACAAGTTCGAGCGCGACCCTGCAGGGCTTACTGCACTGCTTTCGGCACTTAGAAGCCGAGCCGCTATTGAGCTTCGCAACCTATCTATGGGAAAAGGCGTTCGCCACACCCTTTCCCGCAAGGATTTGGTAGAGGTTATAGAGGCTATCGACGTGGCTACCCGCTATCTGTCGCAAAACGCAGGCGCATCGATAGTTATCACCCGCCTTTGCTCGGCACTAATAAAATAAACACACAGAAAAAAGCCTTGCTTGGTAAATTCAAGCAAGGCTTTAATTTTGTTGTTTTCTTTCGTTTTTCGCGCAGGCTCGCAGGGGCAAGATGAAGAAGACGTTTTCTTTGCCACAGCAGGCGTATTATGTATACGTCGAGAGGTAAAAAACGGCGAAAAAGGTATTTATACCTTTCGTTCTTCGCGCAGGCTCGCAGAGGCAAGATGAAGAAGACGTTTTCTTTACCATGGAAGGCGTATTATGTATACGTCGAGAGGTAAAAAAACGGCTAAAGGAGCATTTTATGCTTCTTGTTCTTCGCGCAGGCTCGCAGGGGCAAGATGAAGAAGACGTTTTCTTTACCTCGGGGGGCGTATTATGTATACGTCGAGAGGTAAAAAAAACGGCTAAAGAAGCATTTTATGCTTCTTGTTCTTCGCTTGCCACCTCTATTGCAACGCCGATGCGGGTGTCGGCGCAGCCATAATACAGGTGGTGCTTGCCGCGGAAATTAACAAGTCCACTGGCGAAAATGGTGTATTCAATAAGTCCGTAGCACTCAAAGGGCTTTTCGGGGATAAGCACAGGCTCGTCGGAACGGGCAATAAGCTTTGAGGGGTCGTTTCTATCGAACAGCGCCCAACCCATTGCATAGCCGCCCACACCTGTGTTTGACATCCAGGTAGAATACTCGTACTGTTTTCTGCGTTCGGTAGAGCATTTTGCATTGTAAAGGAAAAGAATTCCGTTATCGGAAACCGAGGGGGATGCCACACCCTCGCAGAGCCAGGCATCGAACTTGGTTTCGTCGTTGTATCGGGGAACCAGAACCCTTTCGTTTTCGATATGCCACTCCCTTAGGTCGTAAGACCAGGAAAGTCCTACTTCACCAACGCCGTAGTAAGCGTAGTATTTGCCGTTTATTTTTTTGGGAATTATACATACTGCACGGGCGGGAAAGGATTCACCCAAAAACTCCCAATTTTCTAAATCCTTTGAAAGGGCAATAAGTGCAGGCGAGCCGCCCTTACCAAAACCGTAGGAGCCGGTATAGGTAAGCACCCAGGTTTCCTCTTCGGGAATCCACACAAGCCTTGGGTCCTGAAAGCCGCCCTTATAGGGGGAATCCTTATCGGGCTTTAAAAAAACCTTATCCTCTACCTCGAAATGAATACCATCGTCGCTATGTGCCCAAACAAAGGCAGAAATACTCCACTGCCCACCCTCAGGTATATCGTTGAGATTAACGGCACGGCAGATAAGATGCACCTTGCCATCCTGCACCGCGGCGGCGGGGTTGAAAATATTATCCTTTGCAATTTCACCCTGGGGGCGAAGAATAGGGTTGCCTTCGTATTTTTTTAGTCGGTTTACCCAACGAAATTCTTTCGGTAATTGATACATATCTATCACTCCAAATTTAATACTCCTGTGCCAGGTCTAATGCATCGTAAACCAGATTGCGAAGATATGGGTGGGTGGTGTGGTAAAATACACCGGCGTTTAAAAGCTGGGTGGTAAACACGGCTGTTACGTGGTTTTCGGGGTCGATAAGCACGTAGCTTACAGCGGCGCCGTCCCAACCAAATTCACCAACAGGACCTAACGAGCGACCTGCCTTTCGGTCCATCATTGTACGAACGCCCAGACCGTAGCCGTAGCCCGGCTTCATTTTATCCATACTGTTCTCTGACTGTTGATTAGTACGCATTAAATCGATGGTTTCGGGGTTTAAAATTCTGTAGCCGTTCTTTGCCACACCGCCGTTGGCAAGAGCGTCGGCAATCTCCATATAGTCGTCAAGGCTGGCGAAAAGTCCTGCACCGCCGCTGTCGTAATCGGCACCAAAGCAGAAACCACATTCCATATTGTGGGGGGCGGAGCGAAAACGCTCGTGGTCGTACCTGAAGGCCTGTGCAAACTGCTCGCTCAGTTGCTTTTCGGTGGGGTGGAAGCCTATGTTTTTAAGACCTAAGGGGGCAAAAATTTCGTCGTTAAGATAATCTCTGAACTTCTTGCCTGTAATAACCTCGGCAACGGCGGCCAGAACGTCGTGGCCAAGACCGTAGACATAATCTGTGCCGGGCTCGAAGCAAAGAACCTTGCGGGAAAGACCCTTAACAAATTCGCGGGTGGTGATATTGGGATCCCCTATTTTATCAGCTATGGAGGCCCAATCGTAGTCGATACCGCTGCGCATTGAAAAAAGGTGCCTGATAAGCAGAGGATTATCGGCCTTTTTGGCAAAATTTCCGCATTTAACGGCCAGAACCTCGTATTCGGGAAGGTATTTTGAAACCTTATCGTCGAGAGAAAGCAGACCTTTTTCAACAAGTCTCATCACTGCGGTACAGGTTATAACCTTGCTCATAGAATAAATCCACTGCAGGGTGTCGGGGGCGGGCTTTTTTGTTTTTTCGGTGTCTATGTAACCCATAGAGTGCCTGAAAACCTCTTGGCGATTCACCCTTACAGATATGTCGCAATAGGGCAGGTCGTTAGCCGCCAAAGAATCAATATAATACTTTAATCTTGTAAAATCCATTTTACCACTCACCTTTGAGTTAATATTATGCTTTAATTTTAGCATATCTACATTTGTAATGCAAGGCGTTTCGTATCTATGACTGATAGAAAATCCCGCCACAAAACCCTGCGGCGGAATAAGTTTTTCTATGCTTTTTTGAAAACTGTGGCGGTTCTTGCGGGGAGGTAGCAGTAAAAACCCTCCTTGCCGCCGTTTTGCTCGGTGGTGTATTTGTATTTCATATCTACATTACCATATCCGCCGAAGCGGGGCTCGTCGGTGGTAAGCTCCACCTTCCATTTGCCCGAAATTCCCGTGGGAACAAAGTAGCCCTCGAAAGACTCGGTTGGGTTAAAGTTAAAGGCAAAAACTTTGCTGCCCTTAGAATAAATTATAATTTTATTCTGCTGGTCGTACCAAAGGGAAACGTTTGGCTTTTTAATAAGTCCACCCTTTTTAAGAAGCTGCACCATTGCCTTATCAAATTCCTGCAAGCCTTCGTAACGCAGGTCGGGATTACTGCTAAGGCTCCACTGCCTGCGGCAGTAGTGATAGCCCCAGCCGTTGCCCTCTCTTGGAAAATCTATCCACTCGGGGTGGCCAAATTCGTTGCCCATAAAGTTAAGGTAGCCCTCGCCCGACAGCGATGCGGTAAGAAGTCTGATCATTTTGTGAAGCGCCACGCCGCGGTTGATAATTTCGCTGTTCGAGGCCTTGTTCATACTCCAGTACATCTCGGCATCGCAAAGGCGGAACATAATGGTTTTATCCCCCACCAGTGCCTGATCGTGGGATTCGGCATAGCCGATGTTCTTTTCGCCCACACGGCGCTGTGTCAGCTCGAACCAAAGTTTTGCCATATCCCATCCCTCGTCGGGGACCTCTTTAAGGGTTTTAATCCAAAGGTCGGGAACACCCATTGAAAGGCGATAATCAAAACCAATACCGCCGCCGCTTATGGGGAAGGCCATACCCGGCATACCCGACATATCCTCGGCTATGGTTATTGCATTTTTATTGATTTTATGAATCAGCTCGTTGGCAAGCTGCAGGTAAATTACGGAATCCTGGTCGGTATTGTCGCCAAAGTACATTCCGTAGTTTGTAAAGGCAGAGCCAAGGCCGTGGTCGTGATAAAGCATTGAGGTTACGCCGTCGAAACGGAAACCGTCGAAATGGTAAACCTCTTGCCAGAATTTAAGGTTGGAAAGCAGGAAGTGAAGCACCTGAGGCTTGCCGTAGTTGAAAAGCTTGGTGCCCCAGGCAGAATGCTCGCCCCTGCTGCCTTCGTGGAAAAACTGATACTCGGTGCCGTCGAAAAGGTTAAGCCCCTCGCCCACGTTTTTTACCGCGTGGGAATGCACCACGTCAAGCAATACCGTAAGGCCCATACTGTGGGCGGTGTTAATTAATTCCTTTAACTCTCGGGATGTGCCGTAACGGGAAGATGCGGCATAAAAATTAGAAACCTGATACCCGAAGGAGCCGTAGTAAGGGTGCTCCATAACCGCCATAATTTGCAGGGTGTTATAGCCAAGGGCCTTGATTCTGGGAAGCATATTTTGGCGAAATTCATTGTAACTTGCAACCCTGCCCTCTTCAGAAGACATACCGATGTGGCACTCGTAAATAAAGGGTGTTTTTTCGGGTTTAAAATCGCCGTCGGTCCAGGGGTAATCCTCTAAAGTATCGTCGATTTCGGCACACCACAAAAGGGTTACAGGGTCTTGCACCACCCGGGTGGCATAGGTGGGAACACGGCGCAGGGTTTCGCCGCCGTGAATTACCACCGCCTGAACGTGACTTCCCACAGACAACGCATCTTTAGGTAGCACTATTTCAAAATTGCCGTTTTCCAGCTTTTCCATTTTGTGGGAATAAAGCTGCCAGTTGTTAAAGTCGCCGCAAAGGTACATATCCTCGGCACCGGGAGCCCATTCGCGATAAACCCAGCCGTCACTCTCTTTGTGAAAGCCGTAATACTTATAAGCGTTGGCAAAATCCACCAGGTTGCCGCGGGGGCCAAACAGCCTGCGCTTGGCCGCCTTGAAAGCGTCCATTCTATATTCTATTGCGCCCTCGAAGGGCTGTAAATAAGGGTCTGATTCAATAATTTTTAAAGCCATTGAAACCTCCAAATTTTGCGGTTTATAATAACATATCACCTATTATTTTAAATATACACTTTTTTAAAAGTGCTGTCAAGCACAGCCGACCCATTGCCGCAAATTGCTTGCCCTTTTTACAAAACATTACCTTTTTTTGCAAAATATTACAGCGTGTCCTATTAGGACACATATACCGTTAGGTTGGCATTTATGTTGCGAGGTTAATTATTCGTTTATTTCTTTTATGTGCCAGCTCCGAAAATCGTGCAGCGCCGCCTGCAGTTCGAGTTACATACGTTATTACCGTATCGCAGTTTTTAATCATCCACTCGTTTCGCCTAATTATGGCAAATCGCAGCGGCACAAGTTCTAATCCCTCGGGATATATGGTATTGCTCAAATCAAGATTTTCATTATTTGTTGGCATATATGCCAACACTATGCGAAAACTAATTTGCGGATACTTCTGCTTTAGTTCCCTTAAAACTCCCGCCACCATCCTGTCGAAAACACCGTGATTGCCAACATAAAACTCATCGGCACCTTCGATTTCTATTAATTTTATTAAAATCTGCCTAAGATTTTTCGCAACCGACAAGGGCGCATCTGAATGACCAAAGAAAGTTACCTTCACTTAATTTATACCTCTTTTTTACAAAATATTACTGTGTATCCTAATAGGATACGTACATTATTTTAACATATCCTAATAGGATATACAATAATTTTGTAGAATTTTCAGACTTGCAAGAGGTATGAATTATTATGACCGTAAATTATAAGATTATAGGAAATCGCATAAAGGAATTACGCAAGGCCAAAGGCTGGACCCAAGCAACACTGGCAGAAATTTCAGGGATTGAGCCATCCAACATATCTCACATTGAAAGAGCTGCAACCAAGGTAAGCCTTCCAACATTACTAAGCATAGCAAATGCCCTTAACACCACTTTGGATGAGCTGGTTTACACCAATCTCAAAAAAAGCACACATATTTCTTCAAAAATTATTGAAGAACTGTTGAAAGATTGCACCCCGCAAGAATTAAGTGCCATAGCTGAGGTTATAAAAACCACCAAAACGGTGCTTCGAACCGAAAAATAAAATACACTATAAATTAAACTCCCCTGTTAAAGCAGGGGAGTTATTTTACACTATGTAGTTTTACAGCAAATTTATGCTGTGTTTTTTACATTCCTCTACAACCTCGGGTTGCCAGATGGAGGACTGAACCTCGCCGATGTGCAGCTTTTCGAGCAGTAGCAGGCAAAGCCTTGACTGACCGATGCCGCCGCCGATTGTAAGGGGTAGCTCGCCGCTTAAAATACCCTTGTGATAGGGGAATTCCCTGCGGTCTAAGCAGTTTTCCAGCTCTAACTGGTGCTGCAGGGTTTCGGCATCTACACGGATACCCATTGAGGAAATTTCAAGCTGTTCTTCCAAAACAGGGTTCCAGAGCAGCAGGTCGCCGTTTAATTTCCAATCGTCGTAATCGGGGGCTCTGCCGTCGTGCTTATTGCCACTCTTTAAGCGGTGACCTATTTGCATTAAGAATACGGTTTTGTGTTGCTTTGTAATTTCGTATTCCCTCTGTTTGCCCGTAAGCTCGGGGTACATATCCTCAAGCTCCTGCGTGGTTATAAAGAAAACTTCTTTATTAATTTTATTCTTAAGGCTGGGATATTCATACTGCACCTTGCGGGCGGTTTCGGCAATTGCGTTAACAATCTGGCGAACCACGGATTTTAAGAACTCAATATTTCTGTCTTCGGGGGTTATAACCCTTTCCCAATCCCACTGGTCAACGTAGATTGAGTGGATATTATCCATATCGTCGTCGCGGCGAATGGCACTCATATCGGTATAAAGCCCCTCCCCCGGCATAAAGCCGTAGCGATGAAGCGCCATACGCTTCCATTTAGCTAAGGACTGCACCACCTCGGCCTCGGTTCCGGTTTCACGGATTGTGAAATGCACCTTGCGTTCCACGCCGTTAAGGTCGTCGTTAATGCCGCTGGCCTTGGGCACAAAAAGGGGTGCGCTTATTCTTTGCAGATTAAGGGCAGGCTTGATTTCGTGCTGAAATGTATCCTTTACAAATTTAATTGCTTTCTGGGTTTCGCGGAGGGATAGGCTTGAGCTGTAGCCCTCTACCATTTTAAAACCTTTCATTTCAATAAAGGCTCCTTCAAAATTTAATAATATATATAATAATACAGTTAAGTGTGTGTTGTCAATAGACAAGGGCGGCTTAAATTATTTTTTCAAAAGCAAGCCTTGGGTCGCCCCAGGAAAGGTAGATGGTGCCGCAGGGGGTAAAACCGTTTTTCTTTAGCGCCGACTGCATACGGGTGTTGCCGTGGTGGGTGTCGATTCTAAGGGCGTGAATTCCTCGGGAAAGGGATAACAGCTCGGCATACTTTACTGCCGCCGCAAACACACCCTTGCCGCGGTAATCGGTGTTTACCGCCACTCGGTGCAGGGTGGTGTAGTTGCCGGTTTGCAGCCATTCTCCCTCTATTTCTTTGTAGGTAGGCTCTCCATCAAAGCCGATATAAAGGGTGGCAAGGTGCAAATCTCCCTCGGTTACCACGTAGCAGTTGCCTGCCTTAATATCGTTTTTTATATCTTCAGCAGAGGGACTGCCGTTCTGCCATTGGTCGATTCCTAATTCGGCGATATTGCGCCTGCCCATTTCCAAAAGGACTGCGGCGGCTTCAAAATCGCCCATTGTTGCCTTTCTTATTTCCATTATAGCCTTTCCTCGCCATTGCCGGTAATCGGCAGAATTTTATTGAAAACGCAGGTGAATTTCGGGGTTAAGGTGCGGTCTTCGTGCATAGAGCCGAAATACCAATGCTTATATTCGCAGCCGTGGTCTATTTCCTCTAAAAAGCCGTTGAGCTTTGAAACACGCTGCTCTACCCCTGCACGCAGCTGCATAGCGCTTTTAAGAAGCTGTGGCGGCTCGTGGGTCAGTATGTAATCAACCTTACAGCCAACCTCGTCTAAATTCTCGGCGCCGATTTTAAATTCCTCGGCGGTGGGAAGCTCCTCCCTCCACCAGCGGCCCTGCTCGCGCCGAATGTCGCGGTCGGCACTTTCGCCGCCGCCAAAGGTAAAAATTTTGTGGCCCTCGATGTTAAAAATCTGACCCCGCATAAGGTTGAAAAGATTGCCCGAAACGCGGCGCACGTGACCGCCCTTCCAAACCGTTTCGCGGCAACGTGAAAGTAAATCAAAGTTTTCGTGGGTGCCATCTAAAAACACCACGTTGAATTTTCTACTGCCCAAATATTCCAGCGCTTCCTTTTCCCTTTTGCTGCCGTTCCACAGAAAACCGAAATCGCCGCAGACAATAAGGGTATCCCCTGCCTTTAGCTTGCGCCACTGTGCGTCGTACAAGCGACTTTCGTCGCCGTGCATATCGCCGGTTACATATACCAAAAAAATCCACCCTTTTTGCGAAAAATTTATTTCTTTACGCTTTACAAAACCCATAAAAGAGATTATACTATATACATAATACTACATTTTGCCGGAGAATGCTATGAAAAAATTATTAAGTCTTGTATTTGTATTTATTTTCCTTCTAAGTATACCACTTTCTGCCCATGCCTACAAGCCCACTTTTGAAACCCACGCCAAAGCGGGAATTTTATACAACGTAGATACCGACACCATTGTGTATGCCGACAATCCCGACACCAAAATTTACCCCGCTTCCCTTACTAAAATTATGGTTGCCGTGCTTTACGTTGAAAACGTAGACGACCCTGAAAGCCTTACCTTTACCGTATCGGAAGAGGTGGCCGAGGAGTACCGCTATTCCGAAGCGGTTACGGCCGGCTTTACAGCAGGTGAAGAGGTTAACGGGCACGACCTTTTGGCCTATACCCTTGTTAAATCCTGTGCCGACGCATCGGCGGTTATTGCCGAAGAGGTTGCAGGCGGCGAAGAAGAGTTTATTGAGATGATGAACCAAAAGGCAAAGGAAATCGGTATGCAAAACACCCATTTTACCAACTGCCACGGCCTGCACGACCCCGACCATTACAGCACCGTTCGTGATATGTGCATACTTACAAAATACGCTATGCAGCATTCCCTTATAACCGATATTGTTAAGGTTGCAAGATACGTTACAAAGAACGATATTACCCTTGCCGCCACCAACCTGCTTATAGACCCTAACAGCGGCTACCACTACCCTTATGCCACCGGCTTTAAAACAGGCTACACCACCGAGGCCGGCCGTTGCCTTGCCTCTACCGCCACTTACGAGGGTATGACCTATATCTGCATTCTGGTTGGCTGCCCACCCCAGGATAATTCCTTAGAAAACAGATACGAATTTTTAGACACTGCCGAGCTGTTCCGCTGGGCCTTTAACAACTTTACCTACCGCTCGGTGCTGGGAGATTCCGAAACCATCGACAGCATTCCCGTTAACTATTCCTGGGATTACGACTCGGTTAATATCCGCCCCGAAAAAGAGGTTTTTGCCCTGATTCCCGCCGAGGCCGACGAAAGCACCATAAAGGTTGAGGTGGACTACAAGGTAAAAAAGGTTGATGCTCCCGTAAAAAAAGGCACCGTTGTTGGTACCGTCAACGTTTACTATGCCGACGAAAAAATCGGCGGCACTAATGCCATTATCGCAGAATCTGTTGAGGGCTCACAGCTACTTAAAATTTCAAAATCCGTTACCTCGTTTTTTAAGAAAAACAAAACCTACTTCCTTATAGGCCTTGCCGTGCTGTTCTTCTTGTTTATAGTGTTTATCGCCATCACCGTGCGCCTTAACTCCAAGAAAAAGCGCTATGGCACAGTAAGAAGATATAAACGCTTCTAAACCGAAAACCACAAAATATAACCACAAAAAACTCCACCGCTTGACATCAAGTGGTGGAGTTTGATTTTAATCTTGCAATGGGACTTTTTTAATGGTCAGTTTTTTTGCAATATCATAATAATTGCCTTCCCCTTGCAAGGAAATATTCATCATATAACCATCGTATACATAACACATAAATTGGTTCCCGGGAGATATATACGTTACTGTTTCTTTACCATTTATTTTAATAACTTTTTTTATCCATTTGTACTTTAGGGCTTCTTCCGCCGATATAATTGCGGGGTTTTTCTTGCCAGCATCATATAAAAATGGTTCTTTTTCTGCTGCAACCAACCATTCTTTTCGCAAGTAATACACATCGATTGTGGCAGTAACTTCTTTCGAAAGTTCTATATTTGGAACACTGTATCCCACTCCCGAAACCCCTTTTTCGTAATGGAGTTCGACATCTGTGGAATTATATAACTCAGCCCCTGTTGGATACTTTGTTAAGACTTTTTCCGGGCGGAACTTCTCATTAAAAAGAGATTCTCCATCGTAATATATTTCAGGTATATAGCCGTTTTCTTTAATAAGTTT
The DNA here is from genome assembly GCA_045546235.1 of Acutalibacteraceae bacterium. Taxonomy (GTDB): domain Bacteria; phylum Bacillota; class Clostridia; order Oscillospirales; family Acutalibacteraceae; genus UMGS1532. Next base: position 53,766 of record JAZQCL010000016.1, on the reverse strand, counting down.
AACAAGGCTGTAATAATATCCTCCCTCATAAGTAAGAGGGTCTATAGTATTTACTAACGTTTTGATATCTTCCACAGATTCCACACTCTGGCAATAAGCATATTTATATGGAGCTGTTGCTACCGAATAACTGTCTTCAGGAAAAATGCGTTCAGTAGTGCTATAATATTTTTCACCATTTGATGATGTGGGTTGAGTGCTGTTGGTTACACGATTTGCTGATGGTACTTGCAAATTGCTGCTTTCGTTCAAACCTTCACTCTTAGCTGTGCTTGATATTTCGCTGTTTGTTTTTGCCTCTGTGTGGGAATTTTCGCTTTCGGTAGCTATTTCGTGTGCTGTAGATGTTGCGTCCGATTCAAGTGCCGCAATATCCCGAGTGCTTTCGGGTTGGCTGCTTTTCAAAATGCTACCATCAGTCTTTTTTGCACAACCGCTAAACAGTAATAAATATGTAGTTGCTAAAATCAGCGATAATATTCTTTTCTTGCCCATACTTCATCTCCTCTATATTCAATTATATCCCTCACCGCCAAATATTTCTATTGCTATTATACATAAATTTACACCCTATTATTGTGCATATTAAACATAGCAAAACTCCACCTCTCAGACGAGTGGTGGAGTTTTTGTTTATACTGAAACTATCCTTATTCTACCGAGTCTTCCATAACCGGTTCTTCTTCGGCTTCGATAAGCCCCAGCTCACGCAGGGTATTTTCACCCTCGCCGGGGTGGCTTTCCATAAAGGGCTTTATCATATATTTGAACATTACGGGGTAAATGTGATACTGGGTGGTGTAGTACCTTAAAGCAGGAACCAGCACCGCATAAAGACAAACGGTTATGCCTGCGCCCACGTATAAATTGAATATAAGCATTGGGGCAAGGGCTATAAAATAAGTAATCAGGTGGATTATAAGTATGCCGAAGTTACGTAAAAGCCCTGCAAAGCTTAAGATAATGGCGTTTTTATAAAGCTGACCCAAGGTAACGTTAAAGGTGATAAGCACCGCCGGGGTGTAGTAACGGATAAAGGTTACTATTATAAGGGAGGCACCCGAAATGCCTAACATTACATAGCCCGAAACTGTGGGGTTTGCAGCTTCAAGGTGGAAGTAATAGGTGCAGAAGCCTGTTATGGCCAAAAGTATGTTATTAATAATTCCCATTGGCAGGGCTTGGCGCCAGTTTTTCTTTATGGCATCGGTATAATAGGATTTAAAAATGTGCTTGTTTCTTACAGCTATTCGGGCGGTTCTGGCGGCACCTACGGCACCAAGGCCGTAAAGCAATATAGATACATTAAAAAGCAGGCTTATAAGACCTATAAAAAGAAGGTTCCAATAGTTGCTGCGGAACAGCTCGAAAAAACGAATGAAGCCACGCTTTTCGGCCTCGTTTTTATCCACACCGGGACCTTCAATGGTGGAGGATTTGAAAAGTGCCATTTGTATGTTCAGTCCTTTATTTTTTAATAAAATTTTCGCGTTTTTGTAATTGTACCACAAGAAAGCTACCGTTACAATAAATATTTCCTAAAATTTACAATTTTGTATTAATTTTTTATTTTGTGTAACCCGAAATTGACTCTTTTTTTCGGTTACAAATTAAGCGATATATTTTATAAAAAAATTGTATTTTAGTTCAAATTTTTCAGAAATTTCACCTTTTTTTATGTGAATTTTCTTGGCTTTTTTCGAAAAAATCTTCAAAAATATACAAAGAGTAATACACATTATCCACATAGTTATGCACATATTTTTTATGAAGAAGTCAGTATTCATCGGGTTTTGCACCCTAAAAATGCCAAAAATATGTGGATAAAGTGTATAACTATGTGGATAATTCACTTTACATAAAATTTATACTTGTCCTTAAACGCAATGCACTTTACAAAATGTATAATCGCTTTCGCGCGGCGATATGGCAAATTTCCTATTTTCAGAGAATTTTGTCGAAAATAGTTAAATTTTTGTAACAATTAGCGCCCCCTTTCCCTTTGTCGGTTAAAGAGGCGCCGGTTTTAAATTTTATTAAATTTTTGAGGTGATTTTACATCTTTTTTACGGTTTCGGGGTTTCCCCAGCCCTGGCGAACACCGTTTTTCTTGGCGGCTACACCAATGTAGTATTTATAGTAATTTTTATTAACTATATCTACAATATACATCTTTTCCTTTTTCTTTTTAAGGCTACCGCCACTGCCGTCGCCGTTACCGTAAATTTTGCCGTTTACCTGCACCCTTTCCCCCACCTTTGGTGTCCACTCTGCGGCGGTGGATTTTTTGGTGGATTTCTTGGTGGCCTTTTGGGGCTTTAACACCTTTTTATCGTAATCTGTAAGTTCATACTGCTCGATAAGGGTAACCAGCAGCTTTGTGTAGCTTAGCGAGGTTGCCCAGCCGCAGGTTTTTATAAGTTCGCAGGCCTTAACGTAATCTGTAACGCCACGAAGCGCCTTGTATCTTGGATATTGCAAAAACTCGTAATAGCCCTTTATGCCCTTCGCAGTATTGGAATATTTGCGAAATTTTGCCGTAATAGTGTAGTAAGAGCCATCTTGACGTTGCTCAGCCGTTTTATAGCTTTTGTATTTGCAACCGCAGCCCTCTGACCATTTCATACCAAAATAATTGTGACAGCTTTTTGCAAGGTCGCTTTCACCCCAGCCGCTCTCAAGTATTGCCTGAGCTATGGTAAGGCTGGGCAATATTTTATATGTATCATAGTATTCAACTGCGGCATCACCGATTTTTTTAATAAACTTTTTTGCATTCAAGGCTATTCCTCCTTTTTCGGCATATTCATAACCGCCGCAATGCCTGCGGCCACGGCAGAGGCAATAAAGGCCACTACCGTTTCCCCAAGCATTTCACTGTCGGTAATACCTGTAAACGAGGCGGTAAGATTTACTGCAACAAAGCCAATAAAGGCCTGCAGGAAGGTGCGGCCTGCTCTTTTTAACATTTCTTTCAAATTAATCATCCTTTCCCGATTGGTTCTTCGTGATATTTTTCAAGGTGCTCTATTCGGCCTTTAAGGTCGTGAAGCTCGGCTTCTATAAGGGGTATCCTTTGGGCAAATCCGTTGTGCTTTTCCACCTTATTTTCAAGCTGCTGAATACGGTAATTTGTCAGCTTTGAAGAGGTAAGAATACCCCCGAAGGTACCCAGCATTGTGCCGAAAAGCGCAATCAGAGCTACAACAATATCGGTCACGTCTCGGGCACCTCCTGAAGCTTCGGTACCTCGCTGTCGGGAATTTCCTGCCAGTTATCGGCACTATCGTTACAGCCAAGGTAAACTTCTTTGCCGTAGGTTTCGCCGTTGGTAAGGCTCATACCCTCGGAAGCGGTTAATTTTATAAGTTCAATAGTTGATTTTTTCATTATATTAAAGTCCATCCTTTCTGTGTTGCAATCGCCTTTTCGGTGTCGGTGAGTTTTGCGAGGTTGGTTGTGCCTATGGTACAGGTGTGTGTTCCACCCTCTGCCGAAAAATCTTTTAGAGCATAGATTATACTCATAAGGCTATCGTTAGTTAACGAGGCAATAGAACAAGTAAAGCTTGTTGCTATTGTGCCTGTGATTGTGAGATTCGTTAATGCCGCACAGTTCTGAAAAGTAGTCGTGTGCCATACCGTAGTCTCGCTTGACACAAGCTCACCTATTGTATGCAAGTCTACACTATGAGCAAACGCAGTTTGTGTGTTGGTTGCCTTGCTGAAATCCAACTTATCTATTGTTTCTAACTGAGTGTTGTAAAAAGCCGAATAAACGCTTGTAGCACCACTTGTATCCACACCCACAAGGTTTGTCATTCTACTTTCTCTGTACATCTGCTCAGCATTGCCTGTAACAATTACAGGGTATTTAGGCTTATAGGTTTCGTCAGTCCAACCTCTACGAGTATAAGCATAAGCATAACTTCGCTTGTCGCCGTTTTCCTGATAACCGTCCCAAAATCGGTCATATTCTGCGGTTTTGCCGTCTTCAAAGCCTGCATTGTATACCTTTTGCTCATTCTCGGCGATGGTGGTAAGCTTTTCTGCTATACTCATTCCTCGTCACCGCCTATCAGTTCGTTTTGAATGGCAATTATGCCGTCGAGGGCGGTTTCAATGTCGCCGCCAATTTGAGCAATTTCCTCGTTTTGGCTATCAATTACTCCGCGAAGGCTGTCTTTAATATAGATTCTTGCCCCACCGAATACGGCTGAATAATCATACCCAGGGGAACCGGCATCGGGATACCCCACGAACAGCATTAATTCCTCGCCCTTTTCGGTGTTGCGCTTTGCTGTAAATTCCGCCTGATAACAACCGACAGCCTCGTTATAAACAGCTCTCTTGTAGTAGTCTATTCGGTCTGCCGCGTCTTCGCTGTTCTTTTTTGTAAGCATTATAAACGGGCTGCCGTAGCCCTCTTGATGCTCTATATAAACCCGCACGAGGTAGGTTTTGCCCTGCTTTATATCGGCTTTAAAATATAAATCCTTTCCCTGTGAATAGGGGTCTACGTTAGAATAGTCGTGCTCCACCCAATCGGGAGCATCGTTATTATATATGGTGGGGTAAATAATCAGCTCCTCGTCGCTTACCGTTGCCAATCGGTCGGCACTTAATGCCGCCTCGTTTTTATAGCCCTCGGCCACCGCTACCTGCTCTGAAACCTCGTTTTTGTAGCCCTCGGTTTTCTCTGCATACAGCCTTGCCGTTTCGCTGTGTTCGTAGGCCGTGTTTTTGTAAGCCTTAGCATTTTCCACTTCGATATCAATCGTAGCTATGGCTTCGTTGAAAACACTGCGAGCGTCGTCGGCATAGCTTTGAGCGTCGCGAGCCGCCATACTTGCAGTTGCCGCCGCACCGCCAGCCGAAGCTGAATTTCCGGCTGCCGCAGTGGCGTATTCTTCGGCTCTTTCCGCAGCACTTTCTGCCGAGCTTTTTGCCGATTCAGCCAACTCCCTTTGATTTGTAGCGGTTTCAGCAGCGGTGTTAGAAACACGGGCGGCGCTTTCAGAAAGCTCGCATTTATTGGTAACTTCTTCTAAAATAGCATCGCCCTCGGCGGTTAATTCTACCGCCCTGCCTACCAGATTTTTCAGTTCGTGAAGTGCTGTTTCAAAGGGTTCCTTGGCCGCCGACGGCAGTTCTCTGTTAGCCCCAACCGAAGCACTTACAGTAGCCATCACCACGGGGGATTTAAATATCAGCGACGGTGCATCACCGCTGAAAGCATAGCCCTCTAACTGAATGTACACGGTGCCCTGTGACATTGCCGCTTGGGGTAACGGCAAAACAATTTTACCGTTTACCGCGCTAAGCTTCTCGCTCTGATAATTGCCGATGGAAGCCCTATAGTGGTCGATTTTCGCCACAACAGCCGAATCCAACATAAAATGGATTTCGGTTGCATTATGCTCACCCGCAAAGCCTATTTCTATTATTTTAGGAGTTGCGGCTTCAGCAGATACATTTACTTCTACAATTCTCAAATTAATTCCTCCTGTTTTTTATTTTTGCAATGCATATATCCCCCCAGCGGTATGCAACGTTGCAGCAACCAATGCAACACCACCGCAAAAATTAACAAGATGTTCATAATTTCGGATTAATGCGGTAATACTATTGTTTTAATATGGGTATTGCAAGAAGGCAAAAAAGATGTTAAAATTAACAAGTTAATAGATATGAAAGGACATTGTTATGGATAACGAATACATTAATAATAACGAAACTCCGCCGGAAAAAAGCGAAGCTTCGACTCCCGAAATTAAAGAAGTGGAACAGCCAAAATCCGCAGGCAATTTCAGCGGATTCGATTCTGTTACCTCACCCCAAGAAAACAACGCACCTGCAACAACTCCTCCGGTGAAAAAAACCGAGCAGCAAGACGGCTACTCCGGCTACACCGTAACTCCCGGTGGCGGATACTATAACAATTCTGCCAATACGCCTCCGGTCGAATCTGCACCGCAACGCGCCGCCGGCGGTTTTAACCCATATTTCCCTTCGGGAAGCTATGGAAGCCAGCCCGGCAACCCTCGCCCCGGCGCAGTGTATAACCCCAATTATTCCACAGCCGAGAAGCAGAAGAAACCCAAGGAAAAGCAAAAACACAACTACGGTATAGGGGCGCTTATAGCCGTGGCGCTTGTTGCTTCCATTCTTACCAGCGTTTGCTTCTATATGTTCACCTCAGGCAAAGGCGGAACAACCATTGTTCGCCGCCAGAATGTAGATAAAGGTTCCTCTTCAAACACCACTGAAAAGGTTGTGGAAATAACAGGTGATATCGAGCAGCTTGCAGAGATTGCAAGCGAAAAGGCCTCGGCCAGCGTTGTTGGTGTACAAACCACCTTTGCCGTGCAAAGCTTTTTCAGCGGTCAATCTACGGCTGTTGGCTCCGGCTCGGGAGTTGTTTACAAATCCGACGGATATATTATTACTAACTACCACGTTATTGCCGAGGCAGTGGAATACCCTGATTCTAAAATCACGGTATTTTTAAATAACAACCCTGAAGACGGCTACGAAGCATCGGTTATAAATTACAATATTTCCTGTGACCTGGCGGTGCTGAAAATTGATAAAACAGGCCTACAGGCTATAGAATTTGCCGACAGCGACAACCTGAAGGTGGGTCAGTACGTTGTGGCAATAGGCAGCCCTGCCAGCCTTGATTTTATGGGTTCTACCACCTTTGGTATTATCAGCGGTCTTAACCGCCAGATTTCCACTACCGATGGCGATATGAACCTTATCCAGACCGATGCCGCCATCAATCCCGGCAACTCGGGAGGCGCTTTGGTTAACACCAAGGGGCAGCTTATAGGAATAAATTCTTCTAAACTTGTTGACGAAAGCTACGAGGGTATGGGTTTTGCCATTCCTTCAAATATGGTTAAGGATATTTGTGACAACCTTATTGCCCACGAAGGTGAAGGCGCTCCCTACACCGGAATTTCCATAAGCAGCAACTATACCTCGGGCGTTCTGGAATATTACGGCTACCCCGTAGGTGCCGTTGTGGCCGGCGTGGATATGGGAAGCCCTGCCGAAGCCGCAGGTATTCAGCGTGGCGATATTATAACCAAATTCGGCGACACAAAAATTACCGAATACACCCTTTATGAATCAGCCTTAAGTAATTATTACCCCGGCGACAAGGTGAAGGTAACCTTCTATAGAGCAGGAAAAACAACAACCGTTACCGTTACCATAGGCTCTTTAAACTAAAAAGCAAATTTAAAACCGACTGAAATTTCAGTCGGTTTTCTGTTGAACAAAAGCTTTTTTTGATATATAATGTATGTAATAAAGATATAAAGGATGATTTAATGAAACGCAAATGGCTTTGCCTTACGCTGATATTTGTATTTATTTTTACCGCCCTGTTTTCGGGCTGCAGAAAGCAGATAGATGCCCGTTCTTCAACCGAGGTTCATTTTGACACATCGGTTACCCTGACCGCTTACGAGCAAGATGTACCCGAAGAGGCCTGGGAATTATGCCGTAAATTCGACAAGCTTTTTTCCGCCACAGATAAAGAAAGCGAACTGTACCTGCTTAACCAAAAGGGCAGCTATACCGTAAGCGACGAAACCCTGGAGGTTATAAAAGAGGCATTGGAATACTGCCGCATTACCGAGGGTAAATTCGATATTACAGTGCGCCCCGTAAGCGAGCTTTGGAATTTTACCGCCAAAAAGCCCGCACTCCCCAAAAAGAAGGATTTAGAGGCGGCCTTAAGCCTTGTGGACTACACAAAAATTAAAATTGAAGGAAACACCGTTACCCTGCCCGAAGGCGTTAAAATAGACCTTGGCGCTATTGCCAAAGGATATATCGCCGACAAGCTTTACGAAGTGTACCAAAAAAACTCAGTTTCGGGAATTATCGACCTTGGCGGAAATATTATGACGGTGGGCAAAAAACCGGGCCATAAAAACTTTTTGATAGGCATTAAAAAGCCCTTTTCGGAAGAAGACGAGAATTGGGCAATTATAGAGCTCAGCTCCGGCTCGGTTGTTACCTGCGGTGTATACGAAAGGTGCTTCGAGCTTGATGGCGTACGTTATCACCATATTTTAGACACAAAAACAGGTAAGCCTTTAGAAAACGGACTGGATTCCGTTACGGTAATCGCTCCCGATTCCAGCACCGCCGATGCCCTTTCAACTTCGCTGTTCCTTATGGGAGAAAAAAAGGCGCTGGAAACTTTGAAAACACAAAAGAACGTATACGCAATATTTATTAAAACCGACGGCACCTATCGGCTGTCAGAGGGGCTTTTAAAGGAAGGCTCCAGCATTTATATTGCAGAATAAAAATTTTTGACCGAAGGCTATAAGCCTTCGGTCAATCGGGATTATTACTTTTTAGCTTTTTCGATGGCTTCTTCAACCAACTTGGCATACTCGCCCACGTTAAGGTCCATACCGTTAATGCCGCTTACGGTGCCGTCGTCACCGATTTCGATTTTATCAATACCCTTATTTTTGATTTCATCTTCAAAAAGCTCGATTTTATCTTCCCATTCGTCGTATTTATCGTCTTCTTTTTTGAAATCACCCTTCTGGTTCACGGCATCTATATCCACATCGTCGATTTTGCCGTTTTCTACCTCAATTTCAACATAGGGCTTCCAACCCTCATCGTCGTACTCCTTGCCTTCGGCGGTATATTTGCCGTCTTTCAGTTTGCCTGCGGTGTCACCGTCGGCCATTGAGGATACTGCACTACCCACTTCCGAAGCAAGGCTTTCGGCACCCGAAATCACGCTGTCCATAGTTTTAGAGCCGGTGGTGTCGCCGCCGTCACCTGCAGCACAAGCGGTAAAGGAGAGCATCAAGCCAAGGGCCAAGATGCACATAAAAAGCTTTTTCATAATTATCTTTCCTTTCAAAGTTTCTACAGTTGAGCAGGGGCAAGCCCTGTTGCTGTGAAGTTAGTTTTAACAAAAACACGTAATAATATTCAAATTTTAAATTTTTTTAAAGGTGGTGCCGTTATGCTTAAAAAGGGTGATTTTGTGGTTTTTTCCATTATTATTGCCATAAGCATATTGCTTTTGCTTTTTTCTTTTCGCGGCAAAGCAGAGCAAATTACCGTGACGGTTGACGGTGAAAACTACGGAAGCTACCAAAAAAACCGCGACCGAACAGTGAAAATCGAAACCGAATACGGTGAAAACACCCTGATTATAAAGGGTGGAAAGGCACATATTACTAAAAGCGACTGCCCCGATAAAACCTGCGAAAAAACGGGAGAAATAAACAAGGCGGGAGAAACCATAGTCTGCCTACCCCACAAGGTAGTGGTGGAGGTGACCGAATGAGCAAGCAAAAAAATCGCACCGCCTACCTTGCAATCATGCTTACCGTCTGCCTGATTTTTGGCTATATAGAATCGGTTATTCCGTTGAATCTGGGATTTCCCGGTGCCAAAATCGGAATCTGCAACATAGTGATTTTGCTTATGCTTAAAAGGGACGGCCTTTTTGCAGCACTAAGCATAAATATTTTGCGCATACTAATAACCAATATACTTTTTGTGGGTGTGTTCAGCCTTAGCTACGCTCTGCCCGCAGGCATTATTTCAACCCTTATAATGTATTCTCTTTTAAAATTTCCAACACTTAGCAGTCTTTCGGTTAGTGCTGCCGGCGGTGCCGCCCACAACCTTGTGCAGGCTTTAGTGGCCTCTGTTATGCTTAGCACTCCTTCGGTTTTTACCTATTTTGCGCCGTTTTTACTGCTTTTAGGAATGGCGGCAGGAATTGTATGCGGTATTGCAACCGAGTTGATTTTCCGCAGGCTAAAAAAGGCAGGATTATAATATTTAAAAATTTTCTGTCACAAATTCTCCACTTGCTACGTTAGTTGTATGGGTATGGCATAATTCTGTCCGTTTATTCTTCGTTAATAACAATATTTCTGCGGAAGGGCTACCAAACAAAAATAAGTCTTTGTTTCGCTAAGCTATATCCATTATTGCGGTTTCAAGGGCGTCGGCATACCTTAAAATGGCATCACCCGCCGCTTCGTAGCCATCGCAAAGCAAGGGGTCGCAGTGGGCAACCAAAGAGCTATGCCAAACCAACAGCAGTCCGTAGGCCTTGCGTCGCAACCTTAATGGGCAACTTTCCCGCTTTTTCAATTTATTGGTTTCATCAATCAAGGCCTCAAGGCAGTGGTTAAGGGCGTTTTTTAACAGCATCCCTTCGGCGGAATCAAATCTCCCAAGCCCGGGAAGTCGCTTTACCTCGTAAGAAATATAGCTTAAATTCTGTATAAGCGAAAGTAAATCGCGGCGATTTATTGGGGGTAAAAAATCCTCCCCCAAGCGGTCGGCAATCATCTCGCGCCATTTGTCTGACTCCAGCTTAAGAGTTTCCCTTTGCGCTTTTTCGCTTTTAAATATGTCTTTTATCCGCAAGGCCTCAGTGCTTAATGCGCTATAATAATCAAACTTCATTTTCCCACCCCAACATTAGTTTAAAGTATTAATATATACTTCTGCTTAATGCTTGCTTATTACTCTAAATTATATTTGCATATTTCGTTTAATTATGATATAATGATAACGTATGGGAATATATAACATTTTAACTTTATCAACATAAAACTATTTAACACTCAAAAGGATGTGCAAAAAATCATGTCAAATAAAGTTGCAATGGTTGTTGGTGGAGCCAATGGTATTGGCGCGGCTCTTGTTTCGGAACTGATAGAAAAGGGCTACCAAAAGGTTTATGTGGCCGACCGTCAGGAGCCTGCCAAGGCAAGTGAAAAAGCCGAATTCATCCGCCTTAACCTTGTTAGCGACAATGTAGAAGAATTGGGTCAATTCACTGATGTGGATACACTTATTATCACCGCCGGTATTGGCAGGCTGGATTATTTCGGCACCAACTCTACGGTGGAAATCGAAAATTCATTTAAGGTTAACACCCTTTCGGTTATTAAGCTTATAAAGGCTTTTTACGGCAAAATCCACAGCAAAGACGCTTTTTATTGCGGCGTGATGTCCAGCATTGCAGGGCACGTTTCCTCTCCCCTTTACGCTGTGTATTCCGCCACCAAGGCTGCCGTTTCTCGTTTTATCGAAAGCCTTAATGCCGAGCTTGAGGGCGAGGGCTATAAAAACCGCATTTTAGATGTTTCTCCCGGCAACATTAAGGGCACCCGTTTCCACGGCGGCGAAAACGATTTTTCCAAAATTGCCCCCTTGGCTGCCGAGATTTTGGAAAATATTTTAGCAGGAAACACCCTGTTTATCCCCAACAGCGAGGTTTATAACGGCGTGCTTGAGCGCTATAATAATGACCCTAAGGAATTTGGCTTAAACAGCTACAAATATAAGTTAGAGCAAAATAATTTAGAAACAAAATCCCGTGTTAAGGTGGGCTACCTTACCGGCTCTTTCGACCTGTTCCACATTGGTCACCTTAACCTGCTTCGCCGCGCAAAGCAGTACTGCGATTATCTTGTGGTTGGCGTTCATACCGACGGCTCTCACAAAGGCAAGGAGCTGTACATTCCTTTGAACGAACGTATAGAGATTGTGGCAAACTGCAAGTATGTTGATAAAGCTATGGAATGCTCTAAATCCGACCTTGACGCTTACGAAGAGGTTAAATACGATTACCTGTTTGTTGGCGACGATTACAAGGGCACCGAGCGTTTCCGCCATTACGAAGAGGTGCTTACCCCCCTTGGTGTAGAAATAATTTACTTCCCCTACACCAAAGGCACAAGCAGCACCCAGCTAAGGGAAACTTTAACAAAGAAAAAGTAATTCACACTAAATCAACCCCATTTTGGGCAACAAAAAACAGCTTCCGTGGAAGCTGTTTTTTTGCGTTTGTTTTATTTATTCTTTGCGGTGGCGCGGGCTTTCCTTGCCTTAATTCTACGAACTCTGTTAAGGGGACTATTGCGGAAGCGCAGCATTTTTTCAACCACCTTGCGGCTGGAATCGCCACACTCGTAGTTCACATACTTTGCATAGAAGGCCTTGCGCCTGTCAAGGCAGTTATCCATCTCTTCCTTAACATTCACTATGGTGCTTAACAGCTGGTCGTTATTATATGCCAAGGGGCCGGGGGCCTCTTTCTCAATATCGAAGTAGGTGCCTCTGAGATTTTCGGCGTACTCCTCAATATCGTACAGGTAGAAAATCATTGGCTTCTCGGTAATGGCATAGTCGAACAGTGCCGAGGAATAGTCGGTTATAAGCATATCAGAAATAATATACAAATCCTCAATGGAAGAGTAATCGTTTACGTCGAAAATAACCTTATTATCGGCGGGAATGGTGTAGCCCTTTGCCGAGAAATGGTGAATACGCACCAGAAGCACATATTCCTCGCCCAGCTCGCGGCGGAAACGCTCTACATCAAGCTGCATATCAAACTGATTCATAATACGCCAAGTGGGTGCGTACAGAACCACCTTTTTACCCTCGGGGATGTTAAGGGTCTTTTTGATTTTGGCAATCTTCTTTTCCGAAGCGTTGTAAAGCATATCGGTTCTGGGGTAGCCGGTGCGCATAATAGGCACCTCTACGCCGAAGCAATCGAAGGCCTTGGTTGCGGTAAACTCACCCTGCACAACCAGGTAGTTCCAGCGAGCGTTTCTTTTGATGAAATCCTGACGTGCCTTTTCGGTAGCAAGCTCGCCGGGAATTTCAAGGCCAAAGGTTTTAAGGGGGGTGCCGTGCATTGTCTGCACCTCTATTTGGCCCTTGCGCTTAACATATGCGTCGGGGAAGTTAACGTTGTTTACAAGGTATTTGGCGGTGGCCAGATAGTAGTAATATTCCAAAGAATTTCTGCGAACACGCTTAGCATTTCCTTTTATGGGGTGGCGGGCATCGTTAAGGGCCCAAATGCACTCGTACTCAGGGTAGTTCTTTTCGATATACTCGTAAATTGCCTGAGGATTACAGCTGTACTTTTTGCCCCACATAGACTCGAACACAATGCGCTTTTTGTTAATGGGAAGCTTGCGGTATTCGGCATATTTTTCGTTGATTAAAGCCTTTCTCTTATGGTCGGAATTTTCGTCGTCGCTCCAAATCTGCCATGCAGCAAAGGCTGCTACATTCTTTGCGTGATTGTAGAAACGCACCTTAAGAGTTTCGCCCTGAAGCTTTTGATTAACGGCTTTTTTGGTTAACAAGGGAAGCATAATGCTTTCTTTGTTTTTCTTAATAAGCTTAAGCTTTAAAAAGCTCAAACAATCGTGCAAATTCGCGGTTAATTCGCTATTGGAAAAGTCCATATTAAAGCTTGCTGTTACCTTGCCGGATTTGGTGGCGGCTTTTGCCTTGCCCAGCTTAAACAGCTTGCCTGTAATGGTATCTTCAAAGCAAAGAACGGCCTTGTTTATGCCCTTGAAAGCGGCCTTATCACCATAAGCAATAACATCCATATTCACGATTAAAGAGCCCTCTTCGTTTTCTACCGAAGTTGCAAGGGCAAGGGTGGGCGCAATACATAAATCAGGCTTATGGTTTTTAACCGGTGAAATTAAGGCTATACCGTATTCGGTTCTTTTTATAATGCTTTTTTTGCTTGCTGAATAGAGGTCGCAGAGATTGCCCTGCCGGTCTATATACTTGAAGGAGTATTTCTCTTCTGCCGAAAGCTGGCTTATATCAACGCTGAAGTTTAATTCGTCGCCTCGATTGGCCTTAACGGTATCTCCGCTTTGACCTTGCAAAAGTACCTCTTCCACGCCACTTGTAAGGGTTAAATTAAGGCTGCTTTGGTCGAATTGGAAATCGCTGACCGAAGTGTAAAGCTTGTTTACATTAACTACCACTTCGCCATATTCGTTGCGCTCAAACTCAACGCTCTTATCCCCTACCAGCACGGTGGCACCTTCCATTTTTTCTTTGGTACCGTTAGAGGAGTAGCCCAAAATCAAACCGCCGTTTCTAACACGGTTGTGGTACTTAATCAAAATTTGGTTTCTGCCGAGGCTTTCTTCTGTAAGCTCAAGCGCTTCGAAATCTAAGTTGATTCTAAATCCGGTGCCATCGTAATTATAGTCGGCACCCTTTTCGCTGTAGGCATCGTAAATAAAGCCTCTTTTTTTGGTAAGGTTTTCGTTGCTATAATACTCGATTGGAAGTGGAACTGCCTTTGCAGTAAGTCCGTTATACAGATACGCCTCAATCTTTTGCATCTCTGCTGTGGGGACATTGACTCTTGGCAGATATACGTGGGCGGAAATTTTTGCACCCTTTGAATTTACAGCGAATTTATTTATATATTTTCTCGGAACTGTGTGGTATATATCTGCATTGGCTTCTCTTTTGGGGATTGTGAAAAGCTCGTCGGCAAGCTCCATATAAAACTCACCGTCTTTTTCTGCAACGGGAGCGCTGTAATAGTTGCCCTGCTTAGTGAGCAAATTGCGCAAGCCCTCCAGATCGTTATTCATAACGTGCTGGTATTTTTGCCTGTGAATTAAACGCAAAGAGTCTAAAATTTCATCGTCGATATACTCACTGATATATCCGTTTACGCACCTGATAACCTCTTGCGCCACATCGTCGGGCAAAAGGTTACAGTTATTTACGTACATAATAAGGTCGTATTCCAAATCCTTAACAAGCTTTGCCTTATATAGCTCAGGGGCCATATTGTGCTCTTTAAAGAATTTGTTATTCATTGAAATAACGGTGATTCTATCGTAAACATTCTGCATATTGGAGATGTTCTGCGAGATAGATGTATTGGCGCCGTCGCGGGCACGCCAATAATATGCAGTGGTTTTTACCACCGAAACATTATTTACAAGGCAATGCATAGGTATGGTGGTGGGAATGTCTTCGTAATAAATTTTTTCGGGGAACTTTATATTGTGCTTTTTAATAAAATCAATACGAATAAGCTTGTTACAAGCAAGGGGATCGTACAAAAGCGAAGGGTCGCGGGTTATATGGGTGCATTCCTCTAATACAGGGATTAAAGAATAGTTATGCAATCTTGATTCGAAAAAGCCTTGTTTGTTAAATCTAACAACGTTGCATATAGCCATATCGCTGCCGTTACGTTCGGCTGCGTTATACATTTCCTGATAGGCCTCAGGCGGAATTATATCGTCGGAATCGATATACGCAATGTATTTACCCTTTGCAAATTGCAAAGCATAGTTTCTTGCGTGGCCGAGACCGCCATTTTCAATATGATGGCACTCAAAATTAGGGTGAGTTTTGCAGTATTCATCTGCCATTTCACCACTTCTGTCGGGTGAACCGTCGTCGATAATAATAACCTGTAGCTTGTCCTTTATTTGGTTATTAATTGAATCCAAACATTCAATCAAATATTCCTCGACATTATATACGGGAACAACAACCGAAATATCAAATTCATAATTGTGGCCAGACATCATAATCCTCCTCGAATAATCATAATTAATATCAAAAGCCTAAAATATATTGTAGCACATTTAAAAAATATTTCAATACATATTAACGAATAGTAACTTGATTTTGTGACAATTTTTTCGCATTTCGTTTTTATATTTGTTACAACTTAACTAATTTTGAGTTCATCAAAAACAATTTCCCCACATTCGCAAAAAACTCTTGACAATTCCACCATAAGTTGGTATTCTATTATAGTAATTTAATATTACACAATATAAATGCGTCTAAACGTGGAATTGGCAGTAACCTTGCCTTACGCAAGCGTCTGCCAAAATAAAAAACTTAATATATAAATGCGCCTAAACGCGGAATTGGCAGTTTTCGGCAGAGCGCTGCCTTACGGCAGATGAAGCGACGGCCGAAAAGGCGCTGCGGTCGAAATTTTGTGCCGCTCCAAGGCACAGAAAATTTCGGGCACCGCGAGAGTCACGCGGGCAGTAACCTTGCCTTACGCAAGCGTCTGCCAAAATAAAAAACTTAATATATAAATGCGGGTATGGCGGAATTGGCAGACGCGCTAGATTCAGGTTCTAGTGGCAGCAATGCTGTGCAGGTTCAAGTCCTGTTACCCGCACCAAAAACCTCAAGGCTGACCATTTGGTCGGGCTTGGGGTTTTCTTTTTACACAGGGTAACAGGACTTGAAGCTTAAGAAGGTACAGACCGTTAAGAAAAACAGTACGATGTACTGTTTTTTAGGTATGTGGTGCGCAGTCGGGTACCGAACGCTTTAGCGTTGGGTCGACAAGCAGGGCGGATTTGCATAGCAAATACGCGTCCTGTTACCCGCACCAAAAACCTCAAGGCTGACCATTTTGTCGGGCTTGGGGTTTTCTTTTTTACATAGACGGAGTCTTGTTACTTTACGTTTATGAACAAATTATTAACTTTTTATAGACAGCGAATTTTTTGTATGTTATAATTAAATTATCAAACAGAAAGGATGATAATTTATGAAAAAAAGTTTAGCAATTCGCACGGCAAGTATTTTTATCTGTTTCGCATTGCTCTTTGGATTAATGCCAACAGGCATACTTGCATCTGCTGCTACCTCTGTTTCCGAAATTAGAATAACTAACATATCTGCACCTGTTGAGGGTAAAACTCCCGACTACCAGGCCAGCGTAGACGGCGAGGGCTATTACCTTGATGATGAAGATATCGAGGGCACCAAATACGGCGGTGTAACCTGGTATTGCGGTGATAATCAGATGCCAAGCACCGACACCTTCAGGCTCGGCTACAGTTACACCGCAAGGGTTGAAATTCTTTGCCTTGACGGATATGAATTCCCCAACCTTAACACCATACCCGTAACCATAAACGGCGATGCCGCTTTTATTTCCTACAACAATTCCGGCTATGCCATATTAGAACTTGAATTCTCCTCGGTAGAGCCTGCGCCGCCCGCGTTAGAGGAAATAAGCATCAATATGGAAAACTACACCGTAAACAACCGCACGGTTGACCTTACCTTCAGCTCCGACGCCCCAATTGTAACCGAAGGAGCATACGGTGAAAACGGCTTATACTACATTCAGGCCTACATAAACTCTCAGCTTCAAACCGTTTCAAACTCCACCTTCAATGCAGAAAAACAGTACTATCTCTGCTACAATCTTGAAGCGGTAGGAAATTACGATATTTCTAATTTGCAGGCAGGCAACATTTCTTTGAACGGCAGCATTCCTGCGGATTATATTGAAACCCAGAACGGCAAGGTTACGGCGGTATTCACCTTGCCCACGCTTGAGCCCGAAATTATTAAGATATCGAATCTTGTATTCCAATTAGACGAGGCTCCTGCCCCGGGCAAAACAATCGCTCTGCCAAGGCTGGTTTCGGTTAACGGAGGGGAAACCTATGTGAACCAGATTGACACCAGCGGCAGCCGTTGGTCAGAAGGTCCTGTTGCCCTTACTACCGCTTACTTCGAAAATATAGAGCCGGGTGGCAGCTTTAAATCCGGAAAGGCTTATATATTAGAGACATACGCTTACCTACCCCAGGGCTTCGAATTAGACCAAGATTGCGTGGTTATAGTAAGAACACCCAACGGTATTCTGGAGGGCTACAACGAATATTTCAGCGAAAATTCCGCCGAACAGGATATTTTAATTAATCTGGGCGCCCCCACAGAAAAAATCAAAATGCAAAGCTACGATATCACCATTAACGGCTATGCGGCAGGCAACACCATTTTAACAGACACCACCCTTAACGTTTCGATTAACGGCGAAAGTGTGTCCTCAGAGCCTATACCTTTGAAATACTCCGCCTTTGCCATTGTTGATTCTCCTTCGGGAAACGCAGCACCCCTAAACGGCGAATACCAAAAGAATGTACAGTATTACCTGGCATTTTCTCACAGCGGAAACGATACCTACGATATTGAATTCAATGATTTAAACAAATTCTCGGCTAACGGAATTAAGCCCTGTAAGCACGAGGTTGTTTCGAATGAACATGGTACTTTCGCTTTGGTTTTCTTTAAGCTTCCCATACTTCACGACCATAATTTCAAATCAGGTATTGTAAAGGCCAGCCTTTCCTCTAACGGTATGAGCTATAAAGCCTGTACAGTTTGCGGCGAAATTGACCCTGCTTCTATAAAAATTATTAACCAAATCAAATCCCTGTCGCTTTCTACCACCTCTTACACCTATAACGGAAAGGAAAAGAAGCCTTCTGTTACGGTTAAAGACTCGGCAGGCAAAGCCTTAAAGAAGGACACAGACTACACCGTTTCCTATTCAAGCGGCAGGAAAAATGCCGGTTCTTACAAGGCTACAGTAACCTTTAAGGGTAACTACACCGGCACAAAATCACTCACCTTTAAAATTAAGCCTGTAAGCGTTTCTAAATGCAGCCTGAAGCTTTCCAAAACAAGCTACACCTACAGTGGCAAGGCCAAAAAGCCCTCGGTTACGGTTAAAAATGCTTCGGGTACCACCCTTAAAAAGGATACCCACTACACCGTAAGCTACGCCAAGGGCAGAAAGAACGTTGGCTCTTACAAGGTTACAATTAAAATGAAGGGTAATTACTCCGGCACCAAAACCCTGACCTTTAAAATCAAGCCCAAAGCCACAAAGATTTCTAAGCTTACTGCCAAATCCAAAAGCCTTAAGGTTGTAGTTTCCAAGCAGTCGAAACAGGTTACGGGATATGAAATTCAGTATTCCACATCTAAAAAGTTTACCTCTGCTAAAAAGCTGACCATTAAATCCTACAAAACCACCTCGGCAACCATTAAAAAGCTTAAGGCAAAGAAAACCTACTACGTAAGGGTTAGAACCTACAAAACCGTTGGTAAAACCAAGTACTACTCTTCCTGGTCTTCCTACAAATACAAAAAAACCAAATAAACCAAATCTCAAGTGGCAAGGAGCAAAACTGTTCCTTGCCGCTTTTAGTTTACTTTCTTTTTTGGCTATGGTATAATGGATATAGTTAATTTAGTTGGAGGCGAAAAATGAAGCTTATACATATATCTGACCTGCACCTTGGCAAACGTTTACAAGAGTTTTCTATGCTGGAAGACCAGGAATATATACTTACAAAAATAATAAATATTATCGACGAACAGCAGCCCGAGGGGGTTATTATTGCCGGCGATGTTTACGATAAATCTGTGCCCTCGGCCGAGGCGGTGGAGCTTTTCGATAGCTTCTTGGTTCGGCTTTCGAAGCGCGGGCTTAAGGTGTTTGTTATAAGCGGCAACCACGATTCTCCCGAGCGTATTGCCTTTGGCGGCAGGCTTATGACCGAAAGCGGAATTTATATGTCCCCTGTATACAGCGGCAAGGTAGAGCCCATTACCCTTACCGACCAATTTGGCCCCCTTAACATTTATATGCTTCCCTTTATAAAGCCTGCAAGCGTAAGGCGATTTTTCCCCGACAGCAATATCGATTCCTACACCGATGCCATAAAAACCGCCGTTGATGCTATGGAAATAGACCAATCCCTTCGCAATATTCTTGTTACCCATCAGTTTGTAACAGGTGCCACCCGTACCCAGTCGGAGGAAATTTCGGTGGGGGGCGCAGATAACGTAGACGCGTCTGCTTTCCGTGGCTTCGATTATGTGGCCCTGGGTCACATTCACAGAAGTCAGCGCTGCGGCAGCGACTTTATACGCTATAGCGGAACCCCGCTTAAATACTCCTTTTCAGAGGCTAACGACCACAAGTCGCTAACGGTTATAGAGCTACAGGAAAAGGGCAATATAAAGTTGGATTTTATTTCCTTAATTCCCCTTCGCGATATGGTGGAAATTAAGGGCAGCTACCACGAGCTTACACTTAAAAGCTTTTGGGAAAACACAAGCTATATAAACGATTATATACACGTTATTTTAACCGACGAAGAGGACGTTCCCGACGCCCTTGCCAAACTGCGTGTTATATACAAAAACATAATGAAGCTTGATTACGATAATAAAAGAACCCGCAGTATGAACGAAATAGAGGGTGCAGAAGGGGTTAAGGAAAAATCCCCAATAGAACATTTTGGCGAACTGTACGAGCTACAGAACGGTCAGCCCTTAAGTGAAGAGCAATCGGCCTTTGTTGCCAACATTATCGAACAGCTTTCGGAGGATATATAATGAGACCATTAAACTTAAAAATATCCGCCTTCGGCCCCTATTCGGGGGTTACGGAATTTGATTTTACCAAGCTGGGAACCAGTGGAATTTACCTTATTACAGGCGACACGGGTGCCGGAAAAACCACAATTTTTGACGCCATCACCTACGCCCTTTACGGCGAGCCCAGCGGCAAAAACCGCGAGGTTTCTATGCTGCGCTCAAAATATGCCGACGTTTCTGCCAAAACCGAGGTAGAGCTGCTTTTCAGCTACCGCGGCAAGGAATACACCGTAAGGCGCAACCCCGAATACGAGCGAGAAGCCAAGCGGGGCGGCGGCACCACCAAGCAGATTGCGGGGGCAGAGCTTATCTACCCCGACGGCAAGGTGGTTACCAAAATTAAAGACGTAGACCTGGGAATTAAGGAAATTATCGGAATTGACCGCACTCAGTTTTGCAGAATTGCAATGATTGCTCAGGGGGATTTTTTAAAGCTATTGCTAAGCCCCACCAAAGAGCGAATGGAAATTTTTCGCCACATTTGGGGAACGGGCCTGTATTCAGACATTCAGGAACGCCTTAAAAAAGAAGCCTCAGGCCTCAGCAATGTGGCAACAACCATTAAAAACAGCATTTCGCAATATATCGGCGGTATTGCCTGCCACCAAGACAGCACCGATTATATAAGCGTTAAAAAAGCCCAAGAGGGTCAGCTTACAAGCGAGGATATAATACTGCTGTTGGAAAAGTTAATAGCCGACGACCAAGCCTTAGAAAAGGCAATATCGGTGCAAAAAGACGATTTGCAAAAGGATATGGACAAGGTGAAGGCTTTGCTTGCTAAGGCTGCGGAACTAAAAACAGCCAAAGAGAATTTGGAAAAGAACCAAGCCCTGCTTACGGCAGAAACCGAAGTTCAAAAGACCCTTGCGGCGGCCTTGGAAGCCGCAAAGGCAGATCTGCCCTATGCCACGGAATTTAGCGAGCAGGCGGCAAAGCTGAAGGCACTGCTGCCCGATTACGACGAGCTTGATACAAAACGAAACACCTTCGAAAAGAACGAAGCCTTTATAAACGGAAGTAAAGAAAGCATAGAAAAAACCGAAGCACACATAAATTCTATTGAGCAGGAAATTTCCGCCCTTAACGAAGAAGCAAAAACCCTTAACACCGCCGGCGAGGAAAAGCTTAAGCTTGAAGCCGAGAAAAAAGCCTTGGGCGAAAAGGCAGACAAGCTGAATGCCCTTGGCCGCAATCTTTCGGCGCTTAAAAAGGCAAAGGAAGACTACGAAGCCGCCGTTGAAAGCTATAAGGAAAAGCAACAGCTTGCCGAAAAGTTAGACCGCGAGTTTAAGGCCTTGAACAGAGCCTATCTGGAGGCTCAAGCGGGTATATTGGCCGACACCTTGAAAGCCGACGAGCCCTGCCCTGTTTGCGGCTCTACGTTGCACCCGAGGGTTGCCGCAAAGCCCGAAAACGCCCCCACTAAGGAGCAGTTGGAAAGCCTACAGGCGAAGCTTGACAAGGCAAACGCTAACGAAAGCAATCAGCGGGCTGTTTGCGGTAGCCTTAAGGGTGGATTTGAAGAAAAGAAACAAAGCCTTTTAGAAGAAATAAAGAGTCTTTTAGGCGAGGTTTCAATACCCGACGCCGTGAATATAATTACGGTTAAGCTTTCAGACATCCACTCTGCCGCCGCTGAAATCGGCGAAAAAATCGATGCAGAGCAAAAGAAAATCAACCGCAAAAAAGAGATTGAAGAGATTTTGCCGAAAAGCAACGAGGGGCTGAAAATTGCAACCGCACGGCTTACCGAAATTCTTGACGAAATAAAAACCAAAAAGGCCGAAAACCTTTCGGTAGAAGCAAGAATTTCCGAGCTTGTTTCACGGCTGAGCCTTGAAACCAAGGAAAAGGCTGAGGCAGAAATTTCCACCCTTTCGGCAAAGGCAAAAAGCATTACCGACTCTCACAATAAGGCCTTAAAGGAGCTTTCGGATTCAGCCGAAAAAATCGCCTCTCTTAAGGCGGTAATAGAAGAAATTTCAAAGAGCATCGGCACCGACACGGCTATTGACGCCAACGCCGAAACCGCAAAGCTTAACGAGCTGGAGCAGAAAAGCACCGAGCTGGAGCAAAGGGGCAAGGCGGTACACAGCCGCTGCGACACCAACAAAACCGTACTTTACAACATAAGGCTTAAATCCGGCGATTTGATTGAAACCGAAAAGAAATACGCCTGGGTTAAGGCCCTTTCCGATACCGCCAACGGTCAGCTTTCGGGCAAGGAAAAAATAATGCTTGAAACCTATGTTCAAATGGGCTATTTCGACCGAATTATTGCCCGCGCCAACACAAGGCTTATGATTATGACCGACGGCCAGTACGAGCTGGTTCGGCAAAGGCAGGCCCTTTCAAAAGCGGGGCAAAGCGGCCTGGACCTCGACGTTATCGACCACTATAACGGCAGCCGCCGCAGCGTTAAATCTCTTTCGGGTGGCGAATCCTTTAAGGCATCGCTGGCGCTGGCGCTGGGTCTTGCCGACGAAATTCAGTATTCAGCCGGTGGAATAAAGCTGGATACAATGTTTGTAGACGAGGGCTTTGGCTCACTTGACGAGGAATCCCTTGCCGCCGCAATGAAGGCCCTGTCTTCCCTTGCCGACGGCAACCGCCTTGTGGGAATAATCTCCCATGTTGGCGAGCTAAAGCAAAAAATCGATAAGCAAATTATAGTTACTAAAGACCGCTCCGGCGGCAGCCACGCCGAAATTCTTGCATAATAAACCAATTAATCCCCCACATCAATTGATATGGGGGATTGCTTTTTACCTTTTCAGTTGGCCGAGATTTTGAAATTGAAAAGGAGTTATTTTGAACTTTTTATCGAAGGTTTTTTCTTCCAGGTAGTTTATGTACATAGTGTCGTCGGTAACCACAACCAGACTGTGGTGGGTGCCGCAATCTACCAGGTAGAATTCCTTATTTGCGTTTTTAAAGCTGTTTATAAGCTCGGGGGTGCCGAAGGGAGCATCGGTTAAAAAGCCCAGCAGATTATCCAGAGCCTTTTCGCCCTTTGTGTTTATTTGGCGGGCATAGAGCATATAAATCTCGGCTTCGGGGAATTTATCCCTTACCGCCATATCCTTTTGCCCCACCTTTTTAATCCATCTGCCGCCCTTGGGTCTGTTATATGTGTATGCCTTCGGGTCGATATTAATGGTTTCGGTAGAGATTACTGCTATTTCTTTTATCTTTTTCATAATATGCTCCTTATTGTTCCTTCACCAGTGTGCTAAAGGCGGCTAAATCTTCCTCGCGGGTGATTTTAATATTATTTACGCTGCTTTCAATAAAGTTTATGCTGTAGCCAAGGTTATACATCAGCATTGTACAGCAGGATTCGGTAAGGGGGTGATTTTTCTTTTCAACCGCCCCAAACACCTCGTTAATAAGCGCCAAGCGGTGGGCTTCGGGGGATTGCATAGCAATCACAGAGTTGCGGTCTACATATTTCGCGCCGCCCTCTGACACGTCGAACTGAACGTACTCGTTCATTGAATGGCATATAGTGGCGCTACCCTTATCTGAAGAAGCCTGCAATAGCTTCGATATGGTTTCCCCCGTTACCATAGGTCTTGTTGATTCCTGAATAATAATAAGGTCGTCTTCATTATACATATCTTTTATGCAAATGTGAGCGTTTTTTAGGGAAGCACTACCCGTGCTGCCACCCTGAATAAGACCCTTAAGCTTGGTTATTCCGTATTGCTTGGCATAGGCCTTTACAATATTCTCCCAGCCTTTTAAGCATACAATATATATATCGTCTATTGCAGGGTGGTTCTGGTATGCCTCCATACAATATACTAATATAGGCTTGCCGTGAATGTTTATAAACTGGCTGGGAATGTTCTGACGGTTTCTGCCGGTTTTACCACCCGCCAATATAACCACCACGTTTTTATTGGCTTTAAGCTCGGTGGCGGGGGTAACCGTAACCTCTCGGGGTGCTGTGGCATAACCCGAAATAAGCTCTTCCACTGTGGTGTCTAAAACCTCGGCGAATTTTTGCAGCTTTTTATGGGAAACGTCGTTTTCGCCCGATTCGATTTTTGCAATGGTGGAACGGGTTTTGTAGCCCATTTCGTCGGCCAGCTCTTGCTGTGACATTCTAAGCTCGAAGCGTCTTTTCTTTATATTTGCACCTATAGACATACAAATCACCTTTTAAATCAATCTGTGTTTATTATAAATCAACATTGGGTGATTTTCAAGGCTAAAAATGAAAAAAAGTCGATTTTTTGTTGACTTTTCGTTGATTTCGTGTATAATCTACTGTGGTATTCCTCGGGGCTAAAAACACCCCGAGAAACAAAAAAACGAACCGATTTTGAAAGGAGTTCAATTATGAAAGCAGTTATTTTTAACTCAGGACTTGGAAATCGTATGGGCGATTTCACAAAGAACAACCACAAATCTATGGCACAGCTTAAAGATGGTGAAACCATTTTCCACCGTCAGATTCGTCTGCTTGCCGCAGAAGGCATTAAAGATTTTATAATCACCACCGGCCCCTTCGAAGAGCAGCTTAAGGCTACCGCAGCCGACTTCCCCGAGCTGAACTTCAGCTTTGTTCGTAACGACATTTACGACAAAACCAACTACATCTATTCTATGTACCTTGCTCGCGACCTTATGGACGACGATCTGCTCTTCTTCCACGGCGACCTGGTATTCAACCGCAAGCTTCTCCACGACGTGCTGGCTTGTGAAGAAAAGAACACCGCTACCGTTAACTTTAAGAAAGCTCTTCCTGAAAAGGACTTCAAGGGCAGAGTTAAAGACGGCAAGGTTGTTGAGGTTTCCATTAAGATTTTCGACGAGGATTGCTTCGCATTCCAGCCCTTCTACAAAATGGAAAAGGCCACCGCATCCGCTTGGATTGGCAAGGTTGTTGAGTTTATCCACAAGGGCGAAGACAAGTGCTACGCTGAAAACGCACTTAACGAAATCTTCCCTGCACTCAACATTCGCGCATTCTCTTACGAAGACTACTACATTGATGAAATCGATAACCTTGAAGATCACGCAAGAGTTACTGCCGAAATTCTTCCCTTCGACGAGGCAGATGCAAAAATCTTTGGTTAATCAATAGCTATTAATGAATATGGGAGGATAAATTTCCATGGCTACAAATTCTTTAAAAAAGACCTACGGCTACAGCAGTGCCGACTTTGCAAAATTTAAGAAGTACGCATGGCTTATGCTTTTAAGCTTCAGCCTTTTGTATCTTTTCTTCTACAACGGCCGCCAGAACATAAACCTGGTTAAAACCGAAATGGCTTTAGACTTCGGCTTTGTAAACCACGACGGTTCTGCCGACTTAGGCCCTATAGGCGTTGTTTCTTCGGCACTTTTCTGGTGCTATGCCTTTGGCCAGCTTGTAAGTGGACGTATTGGTTCCCTTTTAGGCTACAAGAGAACTATGATGATTGGCGTTATCGCCTCTGCAATTCTTAATGTTGCACTTTCCTTTGCCGAAAACCTTACACTTATTGCTGTTCTTTGGGGTGCCAACGGCTTCTTCCAAGCAATGGTTTGGGCAAACGGTGTTGGCGTTATTAACAAGTGGTGGCCTAAAGAGAAGCGTGGTTTCGCCTCGGGTCTTGCTACCTCATTCTCGGGCCTCGCTCAAGTTGTTACATACTTTACCATTTTCTTCTGCTTGGACCTTAACCCCGGCTGGGGCTGGAGAGCAGCTTTCCGCTATCCTATGATTCCTATGGTTGTTATGCTGATTGCTTTCTTCTTCTTCTTTAAGCAGAAGCCCGAAGAGGTTGGCCTTAAGCCCTTCGAGGAAGAGGATACCGCTGCCGCTGAACGTGATGCCAAGCTTGCAGCCGATCTCGAAAAGAAAGGCTTCTTCTACCCCTACAAGGTGCTTTTCTCCGAGCCTAAGGTTATTGTTTTCTGCTTAATTTCCGCTATTGCAGGTATTGGCCGTTACGGTCTTCTTACCTGGATGCCCAGTTACTTTAACGAATCACTCGGTTTAGAGTTTAAAGACAGTATCACCAAGATTGTGCTGTTGCCATTAGGTCAGGCCTGTGCAATGTTCGTGTTCCCCTTCATTACCGACAAGGTGTTTAAGGGCAAGCGTGAGCCGATGCTTATTTTAGCATCTATTGTAACCTTTGTGTTGCTTTGCTTCTTCCCCTTCGTTAAAGATCCTAACCTGGCATCTATTATGTTATTCTTCGTTGGTACCTTTGGTATGGTTACAGGTGTTATTTGGGCCATTGCAGGTGATATGGGCGGACGTGCCTTTGCCGCAACCGTTGTTGGCGTGCTTGACTGGGCCGTTTATATGGGTGCTGCTACACAGGAAGCCGCTTTTGGATTCCTTGCAAAGAGCGGTTGGACACCTATATTCATCACAATTGGTGCTCTTTACATTGTAATGTTGGTTCTCACCCTTCTTGCTCGCAAGATGAAGATGAAGAGACTGTAATTACTGCTGAATCTTTAATAAAAATTACCCCCGAGGAACTTCACCGTTCTTCGGGGGTGTTTTGTATTTATACTTATATTTTCCTTCGCAATATATAGCGTGCCGCAAAGGTAAGGATTGTTACTGCCAGGGTGTAAATCAGCATATATACAAGATATTTTTGGTTATAAATTGCGTTTATATAGTAGGTTGGGGGGAATACAAGCTGTGCCGCGCCCAATGCTTTAAGATTGAAAAATACAGGGCAAACGGCAATCATAGCCACAATAAGCAAGGGAATAAGGGCGCCGTAAAGCTTTATGCTACCAAGTAGTTGCTGTAAAAACACACAGAAAGCGGTGCTACATAAAACGTAGAGCAGCAGTGCCGCAATCTCTCGCATAAGACCTGCCGAAAGCCCTGCCACATAAAGCGAAACCAATGTGGCCACCGCCACGTTTGCCACGGCAATAAGCACACAGGCAAAGGATACCGCAATCCGTTTTGACGAGGGCACATAATTAAAGGTGCCGTACTGCTGATCTTTAATATAAAACATTGCCGCCGCCATACCGCAAATCACAATAAGTATTGCCAGCAGTCCCCTTACAGGGGCGGTTAAATACCCACCCTCTGAGCTGTCAGCACCAGAGGCATTCAGCGAGCCATACTGAAACATATCGTGATTAAGGCTGAAATTATTGTAATACTCCATAAGCTGCTTATCTGAAAGCTTATCCAGCTTTTTAACCGTGGTTCGGGCAAAGCTTAAAAATTTTGCCTTGCCGCAATGCTTATACATTACCGCGGTAAGCTTTTCTCTGGAAAGGGCCAAGGGTATGCTTTCTTCCCTTTCCACAACACTTACCACAGGCCTTCTTTCGGTGCCGCCGGAAACAAAGCTGTCTATTTTCTCTGCCATACCGCCGGGGAAAATCCAGGCGGCATCGGCTTCGCCGCTTCGCACCGCCTCTACTGCTTCTTGGGTGCTATTGGTAAGGCTAAAACGCATAAGCTCGGAAGAACCGCTAAGTTCAGATACAATTTCTTCTGCAATTTTATCTTCAGGGTCTTGCAAAGCCAACATAACGTGCACAAAGCCGCTATCCTGCTTTGCCACTATTCCCAAAAGTAAAACGCAAAGGGGTATCATTACAAGTATTGCAATATAGGTGGCCTTTTTATAAAGCCGTTTATTAAGCATAAAAAACCATTTAAAAAGTTTTACCAAACACATCACCCCCGCTGAAAACGGACCTTATACAGCCGCACAAGGGCTGCCGCCGTAAAGAAGAACACCACATAGCAAGCAAGCCCTAAAAAGAGCTTTAGGCTATTACTTTCAGTTATAATTGCTGCAAGGTAGCCGCGGGCAAGACCTGTGGGTAAAAATATGGAAATTTGCTGAATAATTTTCGGAAATGCATAAATCGGGTAAAGGCAGCCCGAAATATAGCAAAGGGCAAGGGCGGAAAAAAAGTGAAGTAAAACTCCGCTTACCATATTATCCGATATTTCAAAAATAAACAGGTTAAATGCCGTAACGAAAAGCAAAATAGGTGATACTTTAAGCAGGTATTTAGGACTTTCAGATAAAAGCGGTAACACCACATCGCCCTTTATAACGCCAAAGCCTGCAGCCACACCAAACAGTATCAGTGCGGCAATTACCAACACAGACAAAAGCGAAATAAAATGCGCTATAAATTCGCTGAAGGTCTGCCTTAAGGTTGAATACCCGCGGGAGGCCAGAATTTTATTTAAAGCATAATCCTTTTTAATTGCAATTACGGCATAAGGAATGCCCATAAACACAAGAATTAGCACCAGTATTCCCGAAATAAGATGCTCTGTGGTGGAAAGACCGTCGGAAATACCCAGCTCCTGCACCTCTACCAGCTTGCCGCGGTTGAAAATCAAATCAATATATTGCAGGTTCAGTATATTCATTTCCTTGGTGGTATCGTCGAAGCCGTGGTCCTGCATTGCGTGGCTAAGGCCATAAACACCCTTTTCGGAATATACCACCATATTGGTAATAACAGTTGTAAGCTCGTTTTTAAACATTGTTACAAGCCCACCCCCGCCGGGAGTGGTTACATATTTAATTTTTTCGGGCTGCTTGCCAACCAGCGCATCCTCCATAAAGCTTTTGGGTAGCACCGCATAGGCCGAAATTTCGCCCTTTTCCAAAGCCTTAGCCGCCTCGGTTTCCGACATTTCCACAATCTCCATTGAAAACTTGGTTGCGTCGAAATTTTTAAGAGCAGCCAAACCTATTTGCAAATAATTGTTTTCGGTATCTCCGGTGATGGCAATTTTAAAGCGTTGCTTTTCTTCGCTGTTCTCTGCTTTTTGGGTGGTGCCCACGTAAACCGTGCCAAATGCGGCACATAGCAACAGCACAACCACAAGTATAAACGGAAAAATTTTCAAATAACGCTTTAACTGTAAATTAAAATAACTCTTCATACTATAAATTCATCACCAATTGCTCGATGTTTCCGGTATATTGGAAGGGGTGCAAAACGCCATCTTTCATTATATACCACTCGTCACACAGCTCAAGCTCCAGCACGTCGTGGGTGGAAAGCAGCACAATGCCGCCCTTAGCTTTATAATCCCTTATGTATTCGGAAATGTTTTGCTTGCAAGCAAGGTCAAGTGCCGCCATAGGTTCGTCAAGCAATAGTATAGGCTGGCGCTTGGAAATGGCACAACCAATGGAAAGGCGCTTCTTCATTCCGCCCGACATTTTTGAAACGGTTGTTTTTAAAAACTCGTTTATTCCAAGCATTTTAAGCACTCCGCCCTTAAGCTCGCGGCGTAGACTGTCGCTGCTGTACCACAAAGAAAGGTTATCTTTTGCGGTAAGCTCCTCTATCAGCGGGGTGCCCTGGGGAACATAGCCCACTAACTGTGAACGGCGACGAGAGTTTTTAAAAAGGTCCTTTCCGTCGCACAGAAATTCACCCTTATCCCTTTTGCCCACTCCCGCAAGTATGGAAAGAAGCGTGGATTTTCCGCAACCGTTACTGCCGAGAATTCCCACGCATTTGCCCGAAGCTGCGGTAAAGCTTATGTCGCGAAGCACCTGCTTTGAGCCATATTTTTTGGCAATACCTTTTATTTCAATTTCCATAAAAATCCCTCAAAAAACTTGCTTTCAGCCATAAAGCACCCGGCTAAAAGCAAAGTGGTATGGTTTATCTAAACTAACGGCGCTGATTTTTTTAGAATCAGCGCCTGTAGTTTTACCAATCGAAATCGTTTGCGTAATCCTCGTAATCGGAATAATCAAAGCTGTCGGCGTAATCTTCCGAAAAAACATCGGAGTCGGCTATTGAACCTCCGAAAGAGGGAAGATCTATGCCATTTTCCAATCCCTTAATCAGTGAAGGGATTTTTTCTACTGCTTCTTTGATTGCATTTACCAGCTCGCTGGGCGCGTCTGCCTTTTCCAAAGCCTCGGCAATCTTATTGTAATTAAGGTTTTCAACCCAATCTATAGCATTATTTGAATTGTTTGCATCTACCACATTGCTGTCGGACGGTTTACTAAGCTTTTTAGCATCGGAGCTTGAGCTTGAAAGTGAGAAACCGAAAACCATTTCTCCCGAGGTGATAAGATTGATATCTACCTTAGAGGATTTGCCGGAGGTGTTGAACACAAGTTCAATGGCGGGGTCCATCATAGTAACCATAGAAGCCTCTTCCCCTAACAAATCCATAGCCTCGCTTGAGGGCTTAACGCGAAGTGTTCCCTTAAGCTCGCCTTTGCTCAGCTTGCCTAAATTAAACTTTTCAAGCTCTATAATAACGTAGTTTTTGCCCTTTACACCAATTTCGTATTCACCGGTTACAACGTCGCCGTTTTTGGTTCCTGCGCCGTAAATTGTTAATACATCTTGGGGTGTGAATAGCTCGTATTCGAAGCTCTTGCCCTTCTGAACGGTAACATAGCCGAATACTTCCTGGCCTTCCACCTCGATAACACGACCTACAACATCGTTGCTGCCGCTTACATAGCTTCTTACAATAACACCGTTGCTGGTGCCGGCGCCGGCTTTTTGGGTTTTAATTTCCTGTAATGCATTCTGCATAGCGCTCTGCATTTCGGTGTAAGCATTTTCGAATTCGCTGCTGTCAATCTCTGCACCGAATTCAGATAAATCAAGGCTTGCAATATAATCTGCGGCATTCTCTACAATCTTCTTAATTTCCTTATCCTTCACCGCCTCGGCAAGAACTGCCTCGGCAATGTTGTAAAGGTTTTTCTCGGTGAAATTGTATTCAAGAACGGTAAGCTTCTGAGAGGTTTCGCCAACGGTTACATTTTCGCTGTATTTTTCTACACCTTCCAAAGCATCGAATGCAATTCCTATATATTTGTCTAAAAGATTATTAACGGTTTTTTCTGAAGGAAGTAACTTCTGAAGGCCGCCTTTACCGGAAAACACCTTGCTATATATCTGCTGAACCTTGGCAAAATTGTCGCCATAAATGTTATTGTAAAGACCATCAACCTTAAGGTAATCGTTGCTAAGCTGGCCCAGGCCAACGTACATCTCGTCTTTAATAACGTCCATTATGCCTTCAATTTTAAGGATTTCCTGGTTGCCGAGGTTAAGCGAGATAACAGAAGAATTAACACCGTCTTTTACATTTTGGGTATATTTTATTGCCAGTTTTTCAAGCATTTCAACATACTGATTGCCACCGGCACCAAAAACACCCTGTGCCATACCAAGAGCATCGGAGTTTATGTTAAGCTTCATTTCGCCTTCGGTGTAGTTATCGAAATCAAGAGCGTCGTAAATTATACCGTAGAAGCTTGAAGCATAGTCGGCATAATTTGCAGCTTCCTTCTTTTCTACGTATACAGAATAGCTCTTGTCGGAGGCGAAATTTTTCATATAAAAGCCCTTAATCCAACCAAGGTTGAAAACAATTACTGCTGCAAGAGCCAAAGCAATTGCGGGAAGTATAACCCTTTTTCTTTTTAGCTTAGACCAGAAGCTCTTCTTTTTAGGGGTTTCGAAAGCCGCAGATTCTTCGGCACTATAATATTGAACCTGAGCTTCTGTATTGCCGTTATCGGCAAGGTTGAAAAACTGTTCACCGGCGGGCTGTTCTGCCACAGGTTGTTCTGCCACAGGTTGTTCTGTCACAGGCTGTTCTGCCACAGGTTGCTCTACAGGAGTACCGCAAGAGCCACAGAAGGCTGCACCATCGGCTAAAGGATTGCCGCAATTTTTACAAATCATTTTCGCACACATGAGTGTTAATAAAACTTAACACTACTCTCCTTTTTTGAAATTTAGATTTCATATTCCCTAAAGGGAATATGCTACAATGCAATTATACCACCAAAACCATACTATTGCAACTTGATTTCAATATAAATATACAAATTTCTTGACTCTTTATGCGTTTTAGGTGTAAAATTTTGGTGATACTAAGTTTATACTGTTATTTTGTAGAAAGGATTTTCACAATGGTTATAGATTTTCATACCCACGCCTTCCCCGATGCTATTGCAGGGAGAGCAATAAAAAGCCTGTGCGAAGGCTGTGGAAACAAATATACCCCCTGCCACAACGGAACCCTTGCGGGGCTTAAGGAAAATATGAAAAATTTCGGGGTTGACCTTTCGGTGGTTCAGCCTGTTATGACCAATCCCCGACACTTTAAAACTATGAACGACTGGGCAAAAGAAATTTGCGGCGACGGTATAATTTCCTTCGGTGCCCTGCACCCCGAAACCGAGGATTACAAAAAGGATATCGACTACATCTGCAGCCTGGGGCTGCGCGGAATTAAATTCCACCCTGAATACCAGCATTTCACCATTGATACCAAGGAAATGCTTAAAATTTACAGCTATGCTTTAGAAAAAGGCTTGATTTTGCTTTTTCACGCAGGTTTTGACCCCGCCTTTCCCCCACCCTATCACAGCTCGCCGCGGCAGTTTAACAATTTGTGGCGCGAGCTTGGCGGCGGCACCATTGTGGCAGCCCACTTAGGCGGCCAAAAGCAATGGGATGAGGTGCCGGAATTTATAGGCCCCACAGGAATATATATCGACACCTCAATGGGCTTTGATTACTACAGCAAAGAGCAGTTTTTGAGAATACTCTCCGCCCTTAAAAGCGAACGCATACTTTTCGGCTCCGACGCCCCCTGGAGCCGTGCCGACGAGGAAATCGCCGCCATAAAGGCACTGGATATATCCGAAGCCGACAAGCAGAACATTCTGCACCTGAACGCCGAAAAGCTTTTGGGGATTTAATAAAACAATACACAAAAAAGCGATAGGAATCGTACTGAACCTATCGCTTTTGCTATTTCCCGCGTATTTCCTTAGTGGTGGTACCAAGTTAGATATTTATAATACTCTAATAATATTTTTACACTGTTTTATGGCATAGTCAAGAGCAATTTTAGTGCCGCTTTTACGAATAGTAGGAGCGTTTTCTTTATCGTAATAAACGATACAAAAGTGACTATTATCTATCATCTCATAGTTACGCTCAATGTAAGTTGCTCGCCCTGAGTTCATTATCTTTTCGGGGTAATAAGTATCCTCGTAGTTTTTAAGCAAATAGTTCTTGTACTGCTCACTAATATATGGATATTCTGCCCGTACATATACGCGTTTTATGTGCGGGTATCTTTCTTTTATTTTGGTTACCATTTCCAGGCATAGACTGTTAAATTGGCTCTTGCTTCCAAAAAGGAAAACATCAACCTTTTCTTCCGTGATTAGCTTTTCAATAATCTTATATAGTTTTGCTTTTAATTCTTCTGTTTCATTTATGGTTCTGTGTCCGAAAAAGCAACAGGTGATTTTATTCATATTCTTCTCCTCAAAATAATAGATATACCGTATATTCGTTTTAAACATTGTAACACATAATACATCTAAAATAAATACACAATATATTTATTATGAGGTGGTTTTGTGGCTATTAAGAGTGTTTCGATTAGAATTGAAGAAGAAATGTTGAATAAAATTGCACATATTGCTGATTACGAAGGAAGAAGCGTAAACAGTCAGGTGCTTGTTTTAATAAGGGAAAACATTAAAGCTTTTGAAAATGCCAACGGCACTATTAAGGGCAATATAAACCCTGCTTCAAACGTAAAACCTACCCGCAAGTAGGGATTACCCCCAAAAACACAAAAAGTCTTGCAGAAGTTATTCTTTTGCAAGACTTTTTTTGTTGTTTTTCTGTGAGTTTGTCAAAACGAAATGCTTTATTTTCCGCGTATTTCCTTAGTGGTGGTGCCAAGGTGGTTTTTCAGGCTTTTAAGAAAATAGTTATAATCGTGAAAGCCCGATTCCTCGGCAATTTCCGCTACCGATAAATCGGTGGTTCGGAGCTTCGCCACCGCCCTTGACAAGCGGTAGTTAAGCAAATACCTATGTACCGAGGTTCCTGTTTTCAGTTTTACAAGGTAATTGATGTGGTTCTTGTGGTAGCCGAATTTTTTTGAAAGGCTGTCGCCGGTTATTTCCTCGCGATAATGGGACCGAAGATAGCTTAAAATTTCCTCGGCCCTTTGCTCGGTCTGGCGAACTCTGTTTTTTTGCAGAATATAGGTGCGAAGAATTTCTGTAAACACATCCATAAAAATTGCAGACAGCTTCTGCTCCATAAAAATAAAGGCCTTTTCGTATTCAAGCAGCATATTCAAAAGCCGTTCTTCGATAATGCCGATTTCTGAAACCACAATTGGTGAATTAAGCTGGGTATAATCGGTAAAATGCAGATTTTCAAGGCGCTTTTCTTCGTAATAGGTGTATATCGGAAACACAGGTTCTTTTATGTGGGCGTGATTTTGCAAATAATCGTAATTAACCCCCAATGCCTCTATAAATTCACCGCTGTCGGGAATTATGCTATACTCGGTTGACGATGGAATAATTATTGCCATTCCTTTTTCGGCCTCTATATTTGACCCCTCTATTATAAATCTTCCCTTTCCACCGAGTATATAAAACAGACGGTGGTCGTAGCCTTTTTTATTTTCTATGATATTTGTTTCGTCAAGTCTGAATTTGTGAACAAATCTGATAAAAGGCTTTATTTCAGCGAATGTTAATTTTTGCATAAAGAACTCCAATCTTTATTTTTTACACTTTTTGCTTGTGATTTTACCTTTAATTATACATATATTTGTATTAAAATCAAGATATAAAGCATAATGGAGTGACACTATGGAATTTTCGGGCAAAAAGATTTATTGCGACTCTTTGGCGGCGGGAAATGACCATCGCCAGGGCTACGTATCGGGAATTGAAAGCTTTATAGAGCACCAAAACGAGATAGCAAAAGGCGGCAGAACAGAATTTATGCCACCTTTGGGATTTGCAAAAAATCCCGAAAAATGGCGGCAAGAATTGATAGCTATGCTGGGGATAAACAATATTCCAAAAGGGCCCACTCCCCCGCCTGTTATCACCCCCATAGGGGAAGATGACCTTTGCAAAATTTATAGCATACAGGTGTATATAACCCCTGAGATTCCTTTTTTTGCCCTGCTGCTTACACCCCACGGCACAGCCAAGACCCCCTTGGTGGTTTGTCAGCACGGAGGAGGCGGCGCACCCGAGCTACTGTGTGGCTTTTGCGGCAAAAACAACTACGGCTTTGCAGCACAGCGACTGCTGAATCTGGGGGCGGCAGTGCTGGCACCTCAGCTTATGCTGTGGTCGCTGGAGGAGCATGAAACCACAAGGAATTTTAAGGTGCAGTATAACCGAGCAAGGATTGATACAAAACTTCGAACTTTGGGCATAACCCTTACAGGGCTTGAGGTTACGGGAATTATGCGGTGCATAAATTTTGCCACTACTATTCCAAAAATCGATAAAAACAAAATCGGTATGGCGGGGCTTTCCTACGGCGGATACTTCACCATCTACACAATGGCGGTGGACAAGCGGATTAAGGCCGGGCTTTCGGCCGGCTGCTTTAACGACAGAAGCAAGTACCCCTGGCAGGATACGACCTATTTTGGCTCTGCTCTGCGGTTCGGCGATGCCGAGGTTGCCGCCCTTTGTGCACCCCGCCCGCTGTACATTGCGGTGGGAAAAGAGGACACGGTGTTCGACTACCGCACAGCTCCACCCGAGGCCGAAAGAACCGCCGCATACTACAAGGCCTTTGGTAAGCCACAGAATTTCCGGTTTGACCTATGGGATGGCGAACACCGCTTTCCCGAAACCGACGAAGGTTTTAAATTTCTTATGAAAGGACTCCAGAATAATGAGTAAAAAAGAGCTTTTAGCCTGGTATTTTCCCAACTGGCACCAAGACCCCCGCAACGACAAGTGGCACGGCAAGGGCTGGACCGAGTGGGAGGTTGCAAAGTGCGCCCGCCCAAGATTTTCGGGGCATCACCAACCAAAGGTGCCGCTGTGGGGCTACCTTGACGAATCCGATCCCGCGGTTATGGAGAAAAAAATTGCCACCGCAAAGGAATACGGAATTACAGGCTTTTTGTGGGATACCTACTGGTTCCGCGACGGCGGCTACAGAATGAAGGCCCTGGACCAAGGCTTTTTTGGTGCAAAAAATAACGAAGATTTCAAAATTGGCCTTGTTTGGTGTAACCACGACCCAATCTACGTTCACCCTGCCTCTTATCTTAACGGTGCTCAATCACTGCTTTCTGCCGAAATGTCTTTCAAAGATTTCAGAGATATGACCGATTATTTTATTAAAAATTACTTTCACCGCAAAAACTATCTTAGAATCGGCGGCAAAATCTACTTCGGCATTTACGCGGTACAAAAGTTTGCCGATGGCTTAGGTGGTGTAAAAAAAGCCGCCGAGGCTATAGAAGATTTACGCGAACGGGTACGTGCCGCAGGGCTTGGTGAAATGTATATAACCGGGGAATGTCGCAACTGCGAATGTGCCACCGACAAAGCCGGGATAAATGCCTTTTTCAACGGTTTAGGCTTCAATGCCCTTTTCCGCTACGGCTGGCCTATGGCAGGAGATTCCTTCCCGGAATACCCTTACGAAAGATTTATAGACGAAGGCATTGCCACCTTTAAAGGAGATGCAGAGTTCTTCGACCTGCCTGTTTCAATAACCGTTCAAAGGGGTTGGGACAGCTCTCCCCGCACGGTGCAGTCGGATATGTACGAAAACAAAGGCTTTCCTTTTTTGCCCGTTACCGTGGGCGAAAACACCGCAGATTTTGCCCGTGCCCTTTATGCCGCCAAGGAATTTTCCCACAGCGACAGCTACCGCGAGGATTACCTGACCCTTTCCACCTGGAACGAGTGGACCGAAGGCAGCTACCTTGAACCCGACACCGAATTCGACTACGGATTTTTAGAGGAAATTAAAAAGGTGTTCGGCTGATTAAATTAAAAAACCGCAGAAATCTGCGACTTTTTATTACGCTCTCTTAAAAAAGGGGCTGTCTCACTTTACCTTAGTGAGACAGCCCCTTTTTTGCTTGTTATATTAAATAAAAACCGATTGCGCCGAGTATTATTCCCGATAGCGCGCCCACCGTTACGTCCCTTATAAAATGCACTCCGCAGAGCACTCGGCTGGTAGCCAGGATTAGCCCTAATACCGCCACCGCAATGCCTATTGCCGGGCAACTGTAAAACAAGGTTACGGCAATTATGAATATGCAAAAGGTGTGCCGCGAGGGAAAGGATTTTCCCTTGGTGGATTTTTTGTAAAGGGGGGGAATATCGTATTTTTCGTAGGGGCGCGGGAAATTGAGCAGGTATCTTACAAGGCTTAACAGCACAAAGCCTACGGCGGGAACGATTACCGCGCGATAAATTTCGGGGTTGCGTTTAATTAAAAGAAAGGCAAGGAATATTGGGTACAGCGCATAAACACCAATGGTGATTGCCTTGCCCGAAATTACGGCAATTGTTGCTACCGCCTTGTGGGAACGCGCCCATAAGAGCATATTTTTGTACTGCTGCTCTGTCAAATTCTCACTTCCTAATAAACGCTGATTTTTTTGATTTTGTAGTCGCCGTCGGTTTGGTTAATTCTAAGGGTTACACTTCTGGCACCCAATTTCGGCAGGGGGCAAATTGCCTTGTGGGCAATATGGAAACCACGATAAACCACCTTGTTTTTGCCGTATTCCTTGGGGCCTATTTCAAGCTGAAAATCGGTTACGTTGCCGCCGTTTTCGGCAATTTCTTCCTCGATTACCACATACTTTATAAGCCTATCCTCGGGCACCGCAAGGGTGAAGGCGTTATCCTTAATTTCGGGATTTTGAACCTCGGCAAGCGGCGAGCCGAACTCTGCCCTTACTCTGTCGCCAAACTCTTTAAGGCGAATTTCGTCTTCTTTGGGTATAAGTCCGCGGCGGTCGGGGCCAATATTCAGCAGCATATTTGCACTTCTGCCAACCGAATAAATATAAAGGCCCAAAAGCTCGTCTACCGATTTTCTGGCATAGCCGTCGTTTTCGCTGTAGAACCATTCCTTACGAAGTCTGAAATCACACTCGGCAGGAATAAAACGGGTTTCTTCCAAAAAGGTTGCCTCGTCGGTAAGAACCGAAAATTCCAAAGAATTAACCTTCGGCCCGTCGGTAAGGCCGGCAACGCCCGATTCGTTACCTATCCAGCGGGTGTCGGGATCCCACATATTAAATATTAAAATTTCGGGCTGCATACGGCGGATTTCCTTTACAATACGTACAGTATCGTATTGGTGATTTTCACTGCCGCAGCCGTCGAACCAGATATAATCTATTTTGCCGTAGTTGGTTAACAGCTCACTAATTTGGTTGATAAAATAATCGTCGTATTCCTTTTTATCCATTTTCACCGAGCCAAACTGGGCGGGCGAATAATAAAGGCCGATTTTAAGATTGTGCTTACGGCAAGCGGCGCAGAATTCTGCCACCACATCGCCCTTACCACCCTTCCAGGGGGTTGCCGCCACCGAATAGTCGGTGTATTTCGAGGGCCAGTTTGCAAAGCCATCGTGATGCTTGCACACAAGAATGGCATATTTGGCCCCTGCCGCCTTTACAGAGGTTATCCAGTTTTCACAATCAAGCTGTGTGGGATTAAAGACATCGGCCGACATTTCTATTAAATCCCAATCCTTATGGCCTTCGTAAAAGGTGCGAATGCCAAAGTGGAAAAATGCGCCGAGTTCCCAATTCAAAAAATCGATTTGCTCTTTTTTTATCTGCATAAAAAACGCCTCCCAAAATAGTGTTCAGTTTCAGTATACACGGTGAATAAGTTTTGTCAATAATAACATTGAACAATAAATCGAAAAATATAAAAATCAAAGGAAATAAGCATTTGACCAGGCTTTTTTGCCGCAGTAATCCTCTACCCTTATTCTAAAGTATTTATCGGTGGGCAAAAGGCTGAAGCTGACCTCTTGCACGGGGATTCCATCTTCGGCAAACACCGCATCGGTTCGCCTGCCGCCGGTTATCAAAAACACCCTTTCGGCAGGGGAGCATTTAACAGTAACCAGATTGTCTTTTTTGGTGATTTTTAAAATTTCAGGGCCGGTTGAAGAGTAAAAATTCCCCGATTTTAAAGCCTCGATAATGCAGTCGTATTCCAATTTTTCTGCATCAATACACACCCAGCCGCCAAAGGAATCGTTAGCAGGGGTGCCGATGGGGGATTTGTTGTGGCAATCGTCGGTGGCGGTGCAGAAAAGCCGATTTCCGTTTCTTAGCAGATGGTCGTACACCACCTCGTCGTTAGGGAAACCCAATTTTATACAGGAATTATTGTAAATTTCCACTGCGAACAGGTTTTTAAGCCCCGAATAATCAAGGGCGGTTTCCAGCGACCAGCCTGGGTGATTATAGGAAACCAAAAAGCCCTGCTCTGTGGCGCCCTTTATAATTTCATTGATTCCCTCTACCCCATACACCCTGTGGTGGTCGGGCTGCGGCTTTACCCTTGGTGCGCTGAATTTATTAAGAAATTTATCGTAAAGCTTATTATAAAACGGAGTTTCTTCCCTTTTAGGGTCTAAAGAATAAAAATTAAGGTGGCACACCCGAAGCTCGGGATTTTTAAGGGTAGAATCGGTTGGACTTCCCTGTTTAATTGCGATTTCGCAGGCGGTGATTGCCAAAAATCCCTCGTCGTTTAAATAGGAATTATCCAAAAGATGCTCGTGGTCGGTAAAGGCCACCACCGAATAGCCACGCTTTTTAAATTCTTCCTTTAGCTCCTCGGGGGAAAGCTTACCGTCGGACAAATGGGTGTGGGCGTGAAGATTGGCCTTGAAAAACTGTTTGCTTTTGCCCAATAAAATATCCATTTTATTATTCCTTTCCTCGTCTCGCCGTGGCTCCCTCTGACGAGGGAGCTGTCAGCATAGCTGACTGAGGGAGAGATTTTTTCCTAACACGTTTTAATTTGATTTTAATATAACATTTTTTATATGGGTTTTCAAGAAAGAACTTTACCCATTGCCTTAATAATCTCTCCCTCCGTCTTTTGCTATGCAAAATCCACCTCCCTCGTCAGAGGGAGGCACGGGTGGTGCAAGTTTGCAGTTAGATATTAAGTATATCGCCAAAGAAATTAGTAAAAAGGATGCCGAATTTTTCGACATCCTTTAAAGTTTATTTAACCGAAATCTCAATTTCTTCTACTTTGCCGCCTTGTAATTCAAGCTTTATGGGATAGGTGGCGAAGCCGCCGCAGGGGTTGAAGTTGCGGCGGTGGGGGGCATAATCCGAAGTGATTTTGCCATTGGCCTTAAGGGTAAGGGTACAGCCCTTGCGCTTAGCGGTGAAGGTGTTGCCCTCGATTTTCACCTCGTCGTGACTACCTGCCACAACAGGCAAAATCAGGGTGGCGTTCTCGTCGGCTTTTGAGGTGATTTTTACTTTGTCGCCAAACTGATAGGTCATTTTATAATTTATATTACCCTGAAAATTGCTATTTTTAAGCTGACCCGAAACGGTGAAAAGCTGGTGGGGGTTGCAATATTCAACCGCACACTCGCGGTTATAGATGTTGCTGTAGGAATCTTTTGTGATTCTCGGGGTCTGGCATTGGCAGATTTCAAAAAGGGCATATTGTGTATGAAGTGGGTATTGCTGATTGTTGACCTCTTCTAAAAAATAGTTAGGCACGCTGGCGGCAAATATGGTGCCGTAGCGGTTTTCCTGCAAAAGGGTGAGGGAGGCGGTTGAGTATTTATAAGAAGGAGAGGGCAAATCAAAGCCCGAAACACTGGCACGCCATTTGTCCGCCCGCAACAAATGAAGGTCGGCAGAGGGGTAGTATTTGTATATTTCGCCTTTATCGAAGGGCAACTCTGACTCGGTGTCATAAGTAAAGCCGAGATTTACCATATCGGCGGCGGATTTTGCGTGGCAGAACAGATGGTGGGTGCAGGGTAGCTCCTCCTCTTCAATATACATAGGTCCACCGTAAAGCATACCCTCTTTAGAGCAAGCAACGTACTGCATAAAGCTGCGGTGAGCCACCTCGCGGAACATAGGGTCTATGTGGGCAAAACGGGCATAGGCCCCCTGACAGCCGTCACTGGTGCGACTGCCCCAATAGGTCCACTTCATTGTTCTTATTCCAAAGCTGTTGTCCCAGCCGCCGTCACTCAGCATAAAAGGCAGAAAAGCGTAAAGCTTATCCACTAAGAATTCCTTCATCTGTTTATCCTCGGCCAGCTCGGCATAAAGGCAAAGGGAGGGTATGGTTTCCTCTATATCGTATCCAATATCCACAGCGCGGCAGCCTTTGGGAGAAATTATTTCTAAAGCCGCATCACCCTTGCGGTTGGTGTAATCGGCAAACTCACCCCACAAAAGCCCATCGTCGGCGAAGTAGTAAGGGGCCTTTTTGGCAATTTCTTT
Source organism: Acutalibacteraceae bacterium (assembly GCA_045546235.1). Lineage (GTDB taxonomy): Bacteria > Bacillota > Clostridia > Oscillospirales > Acutalibacteraceae > UMGS1532. Next base: position 12,354 of record JAZQCL010000016.1, on the reverse strand, counting down.
GGCCTTTTGCATATAGCTTTCGTCACCAAGAGCTTTAGCGCCGGCAGCCAAGGTGCCTGCAACCGAAAGCTTATAGTTAATTACCGTATCGCAATTGGGAATATAATCAGCGCAAAAATCCAAACAGTTTTTAAGTTGTAGCTTTAGCTTTTCTTTAAATTCGTCGCTTATAGCCTCGCCACAATAGATAAGAGCCTCGGCAATGCTTGTGCAAAGAAATGTGGTAACACCTATCCAGTTTGAGTTTTGGTCGTTAAACATACTGCCGTTTTCCCGCATAACATTATGCTCGGCCCAGGCAAAGGCGTTTTCGGCGGCTTTTGTATATTTTATATCTCCCGTAACCTTGGCAGCGGTAAGCAGCGGATAAACGCTGTCGGCAATTCTGCCGTGGAATCGGCCGCAGGCCGGGCAAAGAACCGCGCCGAAAAAATATGGCTCGGGGCGTTCTGTTACCTGCAGCTCGCAAAGCTTATCGCACCATTCAATAAGGGTTTTTTTGTAAATATTATTTGGCATCGGGCATCCCTCCAACAGGTATTGTAGCAGAAATTTTGAAAATTTCATTAGACAAACTACGCAAAAAATTGTATAATTGAACCATAATAAAAATTTGCGATTGAAAAGTAAAATTAATATTATAAAATTACAAATGTATCGGTTAGATTTTGGGAGGGAAATTAATGGCTGACAAAATCGGTTTAGACTCTTTGCCCGACGTTTTCTTTATGGACGAGGAAGAGCGCGGATGCATACACATAATGTCGCAGCGTGCAGGCTTCTCGCTACCGCCCCACAACCACTGCTTTTTTCACTTGAATTACGTTTTATGGGGGGCGGTTTCGGTTACGGTGGGAAACACCACCTTCACCGCCCACGCAGGCTGTGTTTTTGTGCTTCCGCCAAACATTCCCCACAGCATTTATTCCGAAAGCGGATACAGCCAGATAGGCCTTGATATTGTAAAAATCGACAGGGGCATTTACAAGCTTGTGGCCGAAACATTTTCGGAAAATCCTGCAGTTTTTAATCTGGAATATTTAATAAACGATTTCAGAAACCTTGCGGTTAATTTTATTGACCTTACCTATTTGGAAAAGCATCTGCTTTTCAATTTTACCGACAAGGTGGCAATAAAGTCGATTAAAAAACAGCTTAGCCCCAATCAGAACGATTTTCGCTCGGTGCTGCAGGACCTGCTTAAAAAAGAGGATATCTACAGCCTTACGGTAGAGGATATTTGCCGCCGCCTTTACATAAGCAAAACCCATTTGGAACGGCTTATGAAAAGCACCTACGGTTGTGGTGTTAAGGAATACATAAACAGCCGCAGGCTGGCAGACATACATTACTACCTTATTGAATCCGACCTTACGGTGGGAGAAATTGCAAAAAAGCTGAAATTTTACGATTCGGCCCACCTTATAACCTTTTTTAAAAGAAATACGAATACCACCCCTGCTGCCTTCCGCCGCAGGCTTAAGTAGTAATTTTTCACAATTTGCCCGAGGCTTAATTAGATAAAGTACACAAATTGTTGTATATTCGAAAACGAATGTTAATTTAGAGTTGAAAAATTTGCTAAATATATTAAAATTAAAGTATAAAATATTTAAATTTATATACCTAATCAGGTTAGGAGTGTTGTAAATGAAAAAGAGATTTTTAAAGGTTTTTTCACTGTTGCTTAGCATCGCCCTTATATTGGGTGCATTGCCAATTAACACCCTTGCAGCAGTAGACACCGGTGCAACTTTGGAAACCAACCTTGCAAACCTTCCCACCCTGGAAGCAGACATCGCCAACATCGAGAAAAACATCACTTTAGGCTATTCTGTAGCCACCGAGGGTACCGAGGGTTCTTACAGTGTTCGCCAGACCTATGGCGATGTTGTAAACCAAAGCCTTAACGGAAGTATCGACAACGGCAACTACATTACCGACGGTGTTATAAACTCCTCGGGTGCTGCCACCTCCTCCCACGCCGACATAAAAAGCTTTGCTCAGACCCCGGCCGAGGGCGAATGGGTAGACGGCTACGTTGACTTTACCTTCAGTTTCCCCAATACCGCAGAAATAACAAATCTCTTTATCGCTTCTGCCTTTAATTCCCACTTCACGGCTCACGCTTACGATATATACGTGGCAAACGAGCTGGGCAACCTTTACGATGACGACAATATGGTGTACAGCTTCAACAACACCGACCACTCCACCGCACAGTACATCACCTTCTCTTCTACCCTTAATGCCAAGTACTTAGGCATAAGAATAACCAAGGTTGTTTGGGAGGGCAACACCTCTACCTATGCTTATTCCTACTGCAGAATGAGAGAGATTGCAATTATCGGCAGTTGCGAAATTCCCGAAGAACAAAAAATCACCAACATTGCCGCCGCCAATCAATGTATCGCAAGCCTTAAAACCGACAAGAACCTGCTTCAATCGGGCTATATTACCAGAAACGAAGACCTACCCTCAAGCGTTATGTACACAGGTAGCAATCAGGGCACCGCTGTAAGCGGCGGTATCACCACCAACTCTTCGGGCGGCACCGGAAACGATATGATAGACGGCGACGTTAACACAAATGCCGACGCAAACCTTAAGATTGTTTATTACGACGAAACAACCAAGGAATTCTACGACAACAGCTATCAGGACGTTACCTTTGTTCTTGGAAGCGAAGCAGAGCTTGATAAAATATTCCTGGCCCAACGCGGCGACCCCCGCCTTATGGCAAACGAATATGAAATTTACGTTGGCAACAGCCTTGACACACTTTACACCGAAGCCAACCGCAAGTGGGCCTTCGTAAACTCCACCAACGCGGTTTACCAGACCTTCCAGTTCAGCTCCCCCGTAACCGCAAAATATGTTGGCATTCGTTTCCGCAAGCCGGTTACCTTCCCGGAATGGAACTTGGGTGTTTCCAGCGCCTACCTAAGAATTTCTGAAATTGCTGTTTTCGGCGAATACACAACACCTCCCACCGACCCCACAGAGCAGGCAAAAATTATTGACACTGCCGCCGCAAACGAATGTATTGCAAACCTTAAAACTATTGATAACCTGATTCAGTCGGGCTACGTTACAAGAGATGAGGACACCCCCTCCAGCGTGCGCTATAACGGACTTAACCGCGGTTCGGCTGTAACAGGCGGCATTTCCACCACCACCGGCCCCACCGCCAACGGTATGATAGACGGCGACGTTAACACCACCGCCGACGCAAGCCTTAAGATTGTTTATTACGACGAAACAACCAAGGAATTTTACGACAACAGCTATCAGGACGTTACCTTTGTTCTTCGCAACGAGGCCACTATCGATAAAATATTCATAGCCCAGCGTACCGACGTTCGGCTTATGGCTCACGAGTACGAGGTTTACACCGCCAACACCTACGAAGACCTTTATAAAGCGGCCAACCGCCACTGGAGCTTTGTTAACGAAACCAATGCCCGCTACCAGACCTTTAAGTTCAGCTCACCCGTTACCGCCAAATACGTTGGTATCCGTTTCCGCAAGGTGGTTACCTTCCCCGAATGGAACCTTGGTGTTGGCAGTGCCTATTTAAGGCTTGCAGAAATTGCTGTTTTCGGTGAATACAACGTGCCTTATTACGACTACAGCGTTACCTCTAATAAAGGCAGCTTTATAAACGAAAGCGGCAATATATATGAAGGTGTTGAATTCAGCCGCACCCTGCCTTTGGTACAAGGCGGATACACCTTCGACCACTTAGAAATCAACGGCGTTGCCGCCGAATGTGAAATTGACCCCTTGCGCAACAAGGTTGAATTCGGCTTCAAGCTGGACGACAATAAAAGGGTGGAAGCAATCTACAAAGACGACCCAACCTCCCTTACCCCCAAAACCTTTAATATTAAAGACGGCAAGGTGGCACTTCCCATTAACTCCATTGCCTGGGAGGCTCGCCAGGGCTTCGGGGAGTACCCCACCAACATTGCAATTAAAGACGGCGACAATATTTATAAAAACGGCGAATGGATTAAAAGCGGTATGAAGCTTGTGCTTTTTGCAGGCAACGAGATTGCCCAAGAGCTTGACATTGTTCCTCTGTACGACTATAACGATGACGGCAACGCTACCGTTAGCGACATAATTGGCGCTATCGACGGAATGCTTGGAAGAAGCGAAATTACCGAGCAGGGCGAATTCGTATTCGACGGAAACCTCAGCGGCACCATAACCGTAAGCGACGTAGTTATGGCAAGAAACGACATTTTAACCCGTGCCGACGGAACAAGCGATTACACAACAAGGACTAACGATATGAAGGATTTCAAATTTAAATCAATGGGCAGAACTATTCTTAACGAGGATAACTCTCTGTTCTTCGAAAACGCCGCCAGCGGTATTCTCTTCACCTTAGATTGCTACGGCGACGTGATTGCCAACATTAATGCAAAGGGTGCCGACCTTCAGTACTACACCGTAATTGTAGACGGCAAAAAGGGAGAGATTACAACCCACTTCAAGGGCAATCAGCCCCTCTACCTTGCTAAAGACCTTCCCAAGGGCGTGCACACCTTCGAGCTTTACGTTAACGTTCAGGGTCTTACCATTAAAGATATAACCGTTAACGGCGAAATACTCCCGGCCCCCGCCAACCGCGACCTGTTTATTGAGTTCGTAGGCGATTCCATCACCAGCGGTGTTGACACCCTGTGGCTCGACCTGGACGGCGACGGCAGAACCGAAAGAATCGACCCCACCCGAACCTCTAACGCAATGCTTTCCTACAGCGTTCTTACCGCACAAAACCTTGGCGCCGATTGGTCTAACGTTTCTATAGGCGGCGGCACAATGGTTGACCAAAGAAGCAACAACAGAAGCTGGATTCCCTTGGTTTACAAGCAGAACACCCTTTATTCTACAGGTACAGAATACAACTTCCCAAGAAAATCAGACGTTGTGGTAATAAACCTTGGTACTAACGACGAGCAGTGGCTTAAGAAATCCTACGGTGACGACCCCGAAAAGCACCAGGAAATCTTTGCCGCAGCCCTTGATGATTTGGTTGATTTTGTTCTTGAAAAGAACGGCAACGATACAAAAATTGTGTTCGCCTTCGGACTTATGTCAGGCTCTACCGGCGAAACCTCTGAAGCACCCCACGCCTTTGCCCACAAGGCATACAGAGCCAAGGTTGACTCTTTAAAGGCCGAGGGTATCGACGCCCACTACGTTCGCCTTACTGCCCGCAGAGGCGGCGGTAACGGTCACCCCAGCTACCTTGACGATATCGAAGCCGCTAAAGAGCTTAGCGATTTTATTAAAACCAACGTTTTAGACTAAACCGAATAAAGCCAAAAACTCTCTGCTACAAATTTTCAGCAGAGAGTTTTTTTATGTTTAAACAATATTTCCGAGCAGCCGCCAGCTTTTTATTTGGTTACGGCCTGCTTTATGGCTTCATTTACCTTTTTCCTTAATTTAAGTATATAGTCGGCAGAGTGGGGGTATTTTTTAAAGGTGATGGGTTCGGCTGCATCTTCTTCCACAAGCTCCATAACCCTTTCCCTGCCGCAAAGCTTTTCGCAAAGCTGCAAGGCCCTTATATCCTGCAAAGCATCGTAGAACACAATCTGACGAAGGCTGGGCCAAGGCTTACCACTCGGGCCGGGATATACCGAATAAGCGTCGCCCGAAGGGAAGGCACATTCGGCATCGGAACAGATGTAGGGGTTAATGGGCGAGTAAGAAAGCTGATTGTTATAGAAATTATAGCCCCAATGTCCGAAGCCCTTTACACCGTACTTATAGCACTGCACACCTATTATGCGGTTTCGGGCAGAGGGCATTGCAAAAAAGCGATTTGAAACGTCTACACATTGGCAACAGCAGTAGTAGGTCCAAAGTTCCTCTACTCCGTTTTCTATAAATTCATCCATCTGGTCGTTACAAGCTATGGGGTAATCAATTGCGCCGGTTTTATAAAATTCGTATTCCGAAGCGGCATCCATAGTGCCATAGCCCTTTATAAGCTCTTTAATCAAGGTGCTGTTTTTCTTGTAAAGCTCTAAATTCTCGGCCCTTGGCTCGTCGCTTATGTGGAAGCGGCAAAGCTTATCTGCTCCCAAAGACTTCATATACTCTATAAAGGCGGGTAACAAAGCCCTTAAAAATTCGGCATAGCGGGGGGAATCTGATGGGTCTTCCCAACCGAAAATCCGCTTTTCTACACCATCAACCTTTGCCACAACCTGAGGGCAGAATTTCGCACCCCATTGGCTGAAAAAGTGGTTGATTTCAAAATATTTAATACCTGCCCGAAGACAGGTTTCCACCCATCTTTTTACACGGCTGAAATCAAAGTGATATTCCCCGTTATCCAAGGTTATTTCCACAAGCTGTGTGGTGGGACGATAGCCGCCGACATAGGTATCAAGCTCGGGAGTAAGCAGTGGAGTAAGCACCATATTCATACCGTAGCGAGTGGCGTTACTAAGGAAGTTTTCAATAATTTCCCAATGCCTTTCGCTCCAGGTTTCCAAATTATAATACTGCATAAGGCAGTCGGTATAGAACCATTGGCTGTACATAAGTTCTTGTGGGGGCAAAACTGCATCTATAATTTCGGCCTCTGCCGAAACTCTTGCAATTTCCTCTCCTGCTTCGTTTATAAACACACCCTCGATGGTGTGTATGCCGGCTTCTATGCCGCAAGGCTCAAGCTCTACCCAAAGGGTGTTTAAATAGGTAACGGCGGAAAGCCTGGTTTCTTCGGAAATCGGCTCTAATAAATCGGGGTATAAGCCGGGGGTTTTGCGAAGGTAGTTATCGTCGCAAAAATTGGGGTAGCAGGGCAAATTAGAGGGTATATGACCCACCTTATACACTTTGGCGAAATCTTTAAAAGCGCCCTCTAACTTAAAACGCAGAGTTTCCTTCTGCCAATCCATTTTAGCCTCGGAATTCTGATAACAAACGCAAAAAGAATACCTTTCATTCTTAAGCATTGAAAAGCTTTGAAGTTGGGGCTTTGTGTCAATTGATTCGTCTAAAAAACATTTTTCTAAAGATGAAATTATTTTTGCCTGCATTTTTCATTTCTCCTTTTGTTGCGGCAGAAAAGCACCACCGCCAATATACCAAGAATAACACCAATAGTATCGAAACCCACGTCGTAAAACCTTGCAGCGCGCCCCGGCACAAAGAATTGATGCACCTCGTCGCTGATGGCGTACAGCACCGAAATTAAAAGGGTGAAGCCCACCTGCTTTTTTGGGGAAAGCCTTGTGCAAAGAAAGTAGCCATACCAAAGGCCGCCTAACAGCGTATATTCCAGAATATGCGCCACCTTGCGGATTACAACCTCTATCGCGTTCATTCCAAGGGTACTCATTTCGCCGCCGAAAAGCTGGGAAATAAGCTTAGAAATACTGCCGCTTTGCACCGAGGATTCCACCGCCGTGTAGGATGAAAGCCCAAATATTGCCGCCATTGTGGCAAAGCAAAGGCACAGAAGTATTCCCTTTTTTTGATTATTGCTTAAGTTTATTTTCATTTTTCTTCTGAAGCTTGTGGCGAGAGCCGTCGGGATTCTGCACAACTATTGAGCCAAGCTGTGCTTCTAAATTGCGGCGGTAGGCCTCGATATATTCCTGACGCAGGGCTTGCTGCTCGGCCTTTTCCTTTTCGGTAAGGCCTTCGGCTTTAGCCTTTTTGGCAAGCTGATTAATGCGTTTTATTTTTTCATCGGTCATAAAACCATTCCTTTACTTTTGGTTAATACACCCTTATTATATACCACAAGTCTGATATTTTCAATTGTGTTTTTAGATAATATGTGTTAGAATAGCAACAGGTGATAATTATGGCACAAGCATATATAAGCTTATTAAGTAATTTCGGCGACCGCAAAGAGCTGTTAAACAGGGCTGTGTGGGCAATTCACGCTCTGCCGAAAACCAAAATAACGGCGGTGGGCAGGGTGTACGAAACCGAACTGAAAGAGGGCAAGCCAAAGCAATTTTTAGTGGCGGCGGCAAGGCTTGAAACCGAGCTTTCCCCCGAAATGCTGCTTGGCGCTTTGCACGGAATTGAAGCCGCTATGGGCAGAAACCGTAAGGACAAGGCCTGCGTTATAGATTTGGACTTACTGCGGTTCGAGGATGTGGAAATTGACACCCCCCAGCTTCAGCTACCCCATAAAGAAATGCTCAACCGCCCCCATATTTTATCGGCACTGCTCAGCATTTACGCCGACAAAACCTACAAAACCCGATTGCTTGAAATTGACAACGGCAAAACAAAGGTTACGGGCGAAGGGCTTTATATGCCCCTTTAAATAATACTAAAAAATTTAAAACCACCCATTTGGGCTTTATGCACTGCCCTTTGGGTGGTTTTTAGTTTACAAATATTTTCTTATATCAATCGCAAGCTTTTCTTCTAAGTTTATAAGCCGCTTGGTAATATCCTTTACCCTTTCCTCGGCGGCCTCGTATTTGTTAAGGTATTTATTAAGGGATTTTACACCCATATTACAGCCATCGGTTATAAGGTCGGCCACGGTTTCGTCGGATTCGTTAATGGTAAGCTTAATGTTGGTTTTCATCCAGGACATACCCTTGGCCATAGGGTTTGGCTCTTTGCCCTCGTCGCGGTATTTATCCAGCAGCTCCTCCAGCTCGTCCCTTAATTTTTCGTGCTGTTCCTTGCAGTCGGAAAGCAACTCACGAAACTCTTTGTGGCTTACGTATTCCAGCACATCGTTTATGGAGGTTACCCCCATTTTAATTCCTGCGTCGCATTCCCGCAGCAGTTTTATGGTGTCTTGCTCTATCATAAAAATCACTCCTTACGGTTAGGTTTTCCGTAAGGAGCTTTTATATACTTAGTTTTTTTGCATTTGCGGCAAATTCGCTGGGAGAAACACCGTGACGCTGCTTAAAATATTTTGAAAAATAGTAAATATTGTCGAAACCGCAGCTACTGCCCACGGCCGATACCGAAAGGGAGCTGTAGCGAAGCATACTTTCGGCCAGCTCCATTCGGCAGTTAAGCAGGTCGGATTTCGGAGAAAGCCCATAAATCTCGTTATAAAGCGCCGAAAAGCGGCTGATGGAATAGCCCGAAAGCGCGGCCATATTTTTAAGGCTCCAATAGCGCTCGGGGTGTTGCATAATCTCTTCCCTTGCTGCCTCTATTCTGCCCTTAGGGGTGTCGGCATTGCGTGTTTTCAGGGCGCAGCGGTGAATTTCAATAACCATTTCACGCAAAATGCAGTCAATCTTATCTTCATACCCTGCCGATTTAAGCGCCAGCTCGCGGCGAATTTTTTTTGCAACATTTTTAAGCAACATCGGATTATTGTGCCGCAGCCTTGTGGCGGTGGGTATGGGGTACTTTTTTATTAACTCATTAAGGTCGTCGCCGCCTATATGCATCCAATCGTTAGTAAAGCTTTCTTTAGGGCTTACCGGGCCATGATACACCACCTCGCCGGGGCCGTTCACAATTATTTCCCCCGCCTTGCCTTCGGTCAGAACCCCATCTTTTTCGTATAAAAAAGGAGTGGAAAAACAATAAAAAGAGTAATAGTCGTAGCTGGCCCTTGTGCAAAATTCGCCCTTTTCGTGGGGGAACTGAGGTGCGCCGTATAAAAATTCCATAATAAATCTCCTGAACGTGATAATAAAAAAATATAAATAAAAAAACAAAAAATCTATTTATTTACGTATTATATCATAATAAAATATAAATAGCAACATTTGTTAGGAGGCTGACTTTATGAAAAAATTTAATTTAGGCGGAACCTGGAAAATGCAGGGCGGCGGTTTTCACACCGAAGGCACCATTCCCGGCTCGGTTTACTCCTTTCTTTTAGATAAGGGACTTATGGAAGATCCTTACTACCGCGATAACGAGCTAAAGGCTTTGGAAATTATGGACAACGAGTTCGCCTTTACTAAAACCTTTTGTTACGATAAGCCGGATTGCACCATACTGCTTCATTGCGACGGTCTGGACACCCTTTGCGATATTTACATAAACGGCAAGCATATTGCCTACACCGACAATATGCACCGCAGCTATGAATTCGACGTAACCGACGCCTTGCAAAATGGCGAAAACGAAATCAAAATCGAATTTCACCCCGTAGATGCCTATATAAAGCCCAAGAATGCCGAAAAACCGCTGAACGGCTGCACCGACTGTATGGCCGGCTTTAACTACCTTAGAAAAGCCCATTGTATGATGGGTTGGGACTGGGGCCCTCGCCTGCCCGACGCAGGTATCTGGAGGGATATTTACCTTTTGGAAAAGAATTCCGCCCGCATTTTGGAATTCCACCCCACCCAGCGCCACCAAGACGGCAGGGTGTTTATTACCCCCACCGTTATTACCGATTCCGAGGCCGAGGTAAAGGTAACCCTTACTGCACCTAATGGCGAGAAAACCGAAATTCCCGCAAACGAGGAATACGAGGTTCAGAACCCTCAGCTTTGGTGGCCCAACGGCCTTGGCAAGCAACCCCTTTACACCCTTACCGCCGAGGTTATAGAAAATGGCGAGGTGGCAGATTCGGTTACCAAAAGGCTTGGTCTTCGCACCTTAGAGCTTATCCGCGAGAGGGATAAGTGGGGCGAAAGCTTTTACCACAGGGTTAATGGCATTGCATTCTTTGCTATGGGTGCCGACTACATACCCGAAGATAACATTCTTTCCCGCATAACCCCGGAGCGCACCCGCAAGCTTATGAACCAATGTATCGACGCCAACTTTAACGCAATCCGCGTTTGGGGCGGCGGCTATTACCCCGACGAGTTTTTCTTCGATATCTGCGACGAATTAGGTATTATTGTGTTTATGGATATGATGTTTGCCTGCTGTATGGTACCCCTGCAGGAAAAAGAGCTGGTGGCCAATATCGAGGCCGAGCTGCAGGAAAACATCAAGCGTATCCGTCACCGCGCCAGCCTTGCACTTATCAGCGGAAATAACGAGATAGAATCCTGCTTCTTCTGGCCCGAAATAGACCCACAGTGGAAACAGCAGTATATTGAATTGTTCGACGTAAAGCTGGCGGCTATGGTAAAAGAGCTTTGCGGCTATATGCCTTACATTCCCTCTTCCCCCACCTCTATGGGTCGCTTTATTATTCCCCTCGACGAAAACTTTGGCGACAGCCACTATTGGGACGTTTGGCACGGCGACAAGCCCTTTTCAGAATACCGCAACCACTATTTCAGATATTTAAGTGAGTTCGGCTTCCAATCCTTCCCCTCGGAAAAAACCATAAATGCCGTCACCGCACCGCAAGACCGCAATATTTTCAGCCGCATAATGGAAATGCACCAGCGCAACGGCGCAGCCAACGGCAAAATTGTTAACTACCTTTCCGAAACCTTCTTGTATCCCAACAATTTCGGCACCCTTTTATACACCACTCAGCTTCTGCAGGCCGAGGCCATAAAGTACGGTGTAGAGCATCTTCGCCGTAACCGCGGCCGTTGTATGGGCACCCTTTACTGGCAGCTTAACGACATTTGGCCGGTGGCCTCTTGGGCAAGCATCGACTACTACGGCAGATACAAAGCCCTGCATTATTACGCCAAACGTTTCTACGCCCCTGTTATGATTTCCTGCTGCGAAACAGGCGAAAAAACCACAAGACCTATTGTGAATATGGAAAGAATTACCGATTTTGAAACAAAGGCATACCTTGGCATTACCAACGAAACTATGAATTCCGTTTCGGGTGTTGCCCGCTGGCAGCTTCGCAACACCTTTGGCAAGGTGCTTGAAAGCGGCGAGGATTACATTACGATTGATGCATTAAGCTCCATTAATCTGCCCGAAATGGATTTCCATAAAACCGACGTAGATAACACCTATTTAAGCTATCAGTTCCTGGTAGACGGTTATGAAGTCAGCGGCGGCACGGTGCTGTTCACCGCCCCAAAATACTTCAATTTCCAAAACCCCAACCTTCGCGCCGAAATCAAGGGCGACGAAATCACAATTTATGCCGACTGCTACGCAAAATCGGTTGAGATTGATTCCCCCGATTCCGACTTCATCCTTAGCGATAACTACTTCGATATGAACGGCGGCAAAAAAACCGTGAAAATTTTAGAGGGCACTCCCAAAACCCTTAAGCTTCGCTCGGTTTACGATATCAGATAACAAAAAATTCCCTGAGAATGGAACAGGTTCCCTAAGGACAGTTACCTTTAATAAAAACGGAATTTGGCACACAAATTCCCTGCTTGTAACAGTATAAGACAAAAAACTACCCGAAGAAGAGAAAACAAAACTCTTTTTCGGGTAGTACTTTTTATATAGTGATATTCTGCGCTTTTCGCACAGAGTGAT
>JAZQCL010000015.1:0-4211 GCA_045546235.1 Acutalibacteraceae bacterium | reverse complement strand
CCAAATCATACTTGACTATTTTTTGAAACTGTGGTATACTATAGCTATCCTAAAGTGGAGGTAACATTATGTTTATCGGAAGAGAGCGAGAACTGAATGCTCTGGAAAAGCTATATACATCAAACAAGTTTGAATTTGCACTAATTTACGGTCGTCGTCGTGTTGGCAAAACCGCACTTATTAATCAGTTTCTTGGCGACAAAAAAGCTATCTACTTTATGGGTGTAGAAAGCAATGCAAAACAAAATCTTGAAAATTTCAGTAAAAATATTATTGAATACAGTAGCGGAATTGAAACAGAGACCTCTTTCCTGTCTTTCCAGGCTGCTTTGGAATATGTGTTTAAGCTTGCCGAAAAGGAACGTCTTATTCTTGCGATTGACGAGTATCCGTACGTTGCTCGCTCCTCAAAGAGTCTCGCATCCACCCTTCAACTGTTAATCGACAAGTATAAGGATTCCTCTAAGCTTATGCTCATTCTTTGCGGTTCTTCTATGTCCTATATGGAAGATCACGTTCTTGCATACAAGGCACCCTTGTATGGCAGAAGAACAGCGCAAATGAAGATTCTGCCCTTTGATTTTGAAGAAACTTGCCGTTATTTCAAAAAGCTTTCCAATGAAGACAAAGCATTAATTTACGGCGTTGTCGGCGGTACACCGCAGTACCTATTACAGATGAATGATGCTCTGAGTGTTGAAGACAATATTAAAAACACTTTCTTAAATCCAATTTCTTTCCTTTATGAGGAGCCGATAAACCTCCTGAAACAGGAGGTGCGTGAGCCTGCCATTTACACGGCAATTATTACTGCGATTGCTGCGGGAGCGTCCCGTATGTCGGAAATTTCAAGCAAGGTTGGTGAAGATACCAATGTTTGTTCTACCTATATCAAGAACTTGATGAATCTTGGTATTGTACAAAAAGAGACACCTTATGGCGAAAAGGCGTCCCGCAAATCCATTTATTCTATTGAAGATAATATGTTCCGTTTCTGGCACCGCTTTGTGTTGGATAATAATTCTATAATTGCTCGCGGCGCGACCGATTTGGTTTATAAGCGTATTGAGCCTAATTTGTCCGATTATATGGGAAAGGTTTTTGAAGATATTTGTAAGCAATATCTTTGGAAGCAGCTTTTAATCGGCAAATGCCCCGTGGAGTTTACATCCCTCGGTCGTTGGTGGGGCAATGATCCCATTGAAAAACGCCAGGCCGAGATTGACATTATGGGTGAACAGGATAAGGATACTGCCCTTTTTGCTGAGTGCAAGTGGACGAATGAAAAGGTCGATTTGAACGTCTTAGAGACTCTTGCAAAGCGCAGCAGAATGTTTTCATATAAAAACATTCATCTGTATCTGTTTTCTAAGTCCGGTTTTACAAAGGGTTGTATCGACGAAGCGAACAGAATGGGCGATGTAACGCTTGTAAGTTATGCGGATATTGTTGCATAAAGCAGACTTGAACAAATCACCTATGGATAAGTTATATACGAAAAGACTCCCGCTTGTGGCAGGAGTCTTTTATAATTTTATTTTTCTTTTGTTCTGCGCCCGGAAAGCCGACAGATGGCTATGCTTTCATATTAAACAATAGCAGCATCATAAAGGCATACTCCATCTACCCCTCAGCCTCGCTCTGCTCGGCAGCTCCCCTCTCAAGGGGCGCCGAGAATTGGTCTGTGCGAACTTTTCTCAAGGGAAGCCAAGAAAATCTAACATCAAAAGCACAATACACCGCAGAGGATGTAATTTCACTTTTTCACCAATGTTGCCGCACCCCCTCACGTCGCTTACAATACTACCCTCACTCTGCTTGCTACAGCACTACATTCCCCAAACACTCCCCACTCACGCCCCTTAGCAGGTAAACTGTGGGTAGAGTTGGGCGTTTTGTCGCAATTTGTCGAAATTACCAATTATTACCACAGTCAGGTGTGAGCCTTGTTTTCTTTTAGGAAGTCAGCAACCTTCCTTTCGCGTATGGAAAGGTAGCTTTTTGTGTGAAAATTAATTGAAGCCGTATGATATTTAGCATTAATTATCTAACGTCCGAAGCTACAATCACCGCAGAGGATGTAATTTCACTTTTCACCAATATTGCCGCACCCACACCTTTCCAACACCCCTACTGCACGCCCCTTGGCAGGTAAACTGTGGGTAGAGTTGGCGTTTTGTCGCAATTTGTCGAAATTACCAATAATTACCACAGGCAGGTGTGAGCCACTTGAGTTTTTTGGGGTGACCGTTTGTCTTTAGATGTTAATTATCAGAGGATATAAGTTCAAACCTGTTTCCCCTCACCTGCCTCACCTACTTTTTCTTTCCTCGCTTTACCATATTTTTTCTCATATCCTTGGTAGGCAAAGCTTTTCATTAAAATATAACTGTGAGTTGTTGTGGAATTTTGAAGTTTGTCGTCTGTCGTTTTATATCTACCTTTGGCGGCAATCAAAGTTATTTTTCCTAAAGCAGCATTTACAAATATATAATTGTCTTATTCTGCTTTCGGGCGTATTTTACGGCAGCGTATGCACCACCGAATTCTCTTGAAACAAAAGCAATAACGTAATCGCTTTTATCAATAATCCAGCGATTTCTTTTCGTAATTGCACTTTTAGGGTGACTGCCCATCATTTCCTGCGGAATTATGACATCATTGAAGTATGTGTTGTAAAACTCCTTATCTTTATTTAAAGATTGAAGCATATATGGTTTTACAAGATATAGCTTGATGTTGGGATAGAGCTTTTTAGCCCATCTAACCGCTGAGGCGAACTGTGCATCAAACTCTCCGTTTCCGCCTGTATAAAAAACATTTACCGACCGTTCTTCTATTAACCTAATTATAGCGGTATATAATTCTCTTTTTATATCGCAGAATACCTCACGATGACCAAAGCCGCAACAAGCTCTTTGCATTTCGATACCTTCCCAAACACATCTTATTTAATGCGTGACATTTAGTGAATGTCACATCTGTTGAAAGTATAACATATAATCACTTTAGTGACAAGCACAAAATGACAAAAGGTGATAATATGTTTATAAACAAAAACAAAGACGGCACCAATAACATTTGTGGTAAAAATGTTGCCGCCTATAGAAAGCAATTAAATATATCTCAACGCGAGTTAGCCGACCAATTACAGCTTGCGGGCTTGGATATTGATAAAAACGCGATTCAGCGAATAGAGTGCGGAAAGCGATTTGTTACGGATATTGAAATTATTGCTTTATGCAAGGTTTTGAACAAATCATATACCGAACTGCTGAGCAATGGTTGATTGCACGATTATGCCAAATGATATTAAGCTTGCTTACGCTTGTGGCAAATAGATAATAGTTATAGAATTTCACATATAAAAAAGAGGCTCTACGTAGGAATTTATCCTTATCGTAAAGCCTCTAATTTATTTAATTATTTTTCTTTTGTTCTGCGCTCACAGAGCCGCCCGAAAAAAGAGATTACTGTTCCTTAGCGCCGTAAAGCTCGCCCAGACGAACAAGGTGGTTGTAACGCTCGAGAGCGGTCTTTTCAGCCTTGTCGAAGAGTTCTTCTGCTCTGTCGGGGAAGGAGCGAGTAAGTGAGGAGTAACGAGCCTCGTTCATAATGAAGTCTTTATAAGAAGCGGTAGGTGCTTTGGAATCCATAGTGAAGGGGTTCTTGCCCTCTGCCTTAAGGCCGGGGTTGAAGCGGAACATATTCCAGTAGCCGGAATCAACAGCCTTTCTCATTTCGTTCTGGCAGTTAACCATACCGCCCTTAATGCTGTGCATTTCACAAGGAGCGTAGCCGATAATGAGGGAAGGACCGGGATAAGCCTCGGCCTCTTCAATAGCCTTTAAGGTCTGGTTCATATTAGCGCCCATAGCGATCTGAGCAACGTATACGTAGCCGTAGGACATTGCAATCTCGGCAAGAGATTTCTTGGCAATAGCCTTACCTGCAGCTGCGAACTGTGCAACCTGACCGATGTTGGAAGCCTTGGAAGCCTGTCCGCCGGTGTTGGAGTAAACTTCGGTATCGAATACCATGATGTTTACATCTTCGCCGGAAGCCAGAACGTGGTCCAGACCGCCGAAACCGATATCGTAAGCCCATCCGTCGCCGCCGAAGATCCAAACGGACTTCTTGGACAGATACTGCTTCTCAGCCAGAATCTTCTTAGCCAGCTCGCAATCGCATCCTTCAATAGCCGCTACCAG
>JAZQCL010000014.1:0-13840 GCA_045546235.1 Acutalibacteraceae bacterium | reverse complement strand
GTCTATCTATAGGCACAGCAACGAGCTAAGTTTTAAAACCAGAGCTCGGTACTTTGAAGCAACAAAAAGGTTCTGTAAGTTCTTAGCCGATAATTTTCGTCTACAAAACTTTAAGAACGTGGAAGACCGACACTTTAAAGCCTATGTGGAGCATCTAAAAGAAAACAACTCTGCTGCAACTATTCAATCCGATCTGTCGGGCATACGGTATTTCCATAGAAAATCCGGTAGTAAAAATAGACTTTCAAAAAATGATAAGCTATCGCTGCCTAAACGTGCAACAGGCGTTAAAGACCATTCGCTATTCGATGAGGAGATTACGAATATGTGGCAACGGGCCATCCAAACAGGTCGGCAAGATGCGGTAATTGCAATAGACTTTGCCAGTGAATTTGGTCTACGGCTTGAAGAAATCTGCACGCTGAGAGTTGAATACCTTATGTCTGCATTAAAAACAGGTCAGCTCGTCATAAAAGGCAAAGGCGGTCAGACAAGAGCGATTGATTTGAGTGCAAAGCAACGAGGTATTATTACTGATTATTTGAACTATGCCAGGTGTTCAGGTCGATACCCGAGAGATTATTTAATCTCAGGTAGCGAAAAGGGCGGCGTACAACGGGAAAAGCGTTCCTTGCAGAATTGGATGAGTTATAACAGAAAATACTTTATGGTAGAAAACCGTGAGGATTTGAGTGAAGATGGTAAGAAGAAAAGAACCGAGACAATCTCTTGGCACAGTCTGAGACACACCTATGCACAACGCACCTATGAAGAAGCGTTAAAAGAGCGTCCAAAGAAAGCACGAAAGATTGTAAGCGAAAACTTAGGTCACCACAGGACCGAAGTAACAAGGATTTACTTGGCTGATAAGCCGAAGAAAAAGTAACTATTAATTAAAATGATGAAGGAAGAATTTAAATTGACTACAATATCCTGCTGACGAAAATCCGTAGGATTGATATATAGGGACAATCAAAGGAAGAAAGTAACGGTGGTGACATCCGGCACCGCCTGTAAGGAGAAATTATATGTTATATGTTTTGAGTAAAGCAAATAAAAAACGTCCATACTACTAGTGAGTAGAAAGGAAAATATATGAAAAAAGATAATAAGCTCGAAGTTGAGATTATGACAAGAGAGCTTAGATTGCTTTATTATAATGATTATCTTTTTAAGAATGGTGTTATAACAAAGCGTGAGCACGATAAGATGAATCTTGCTATAATCTCAAAATACGGAAAAAGACGTCGCAATGAACTCGGCGAAATTTCGTTAGAAGATCGTCTTTCTTCCGCCCGGCACATTTAATATGTGCCATTACATAAAAATTTTAAAACTTATTATCATTACCTTATTGATGAAAACGGTGTAATTTAAAATTTGTTTTGTCTATAAAAAGAACGGTTTGCGTCAAAAGTAAACCATTCTTTTAACTGTAATTATTTAGATGCGTTTAAGGTGAAAGTGATTTTATAACTCTACTCTGTAAGTGGCTTTCGATTATCGTTTGATGTTTTCCGATATATTAGTCTTGAATATGTAATTAAAATCTGTTATAATTAATGATATAATATTCTCAATATGCTAATACTTATAGTAGTATAAAGATTAGTATAGGAGATTAATATTCATGAAGATTAACGGAGTGATAGGAATGCTGAAACGTAAGGCACCGAAAGTTATACAGATAAATGATATAATTAATTGGTACGAAAAAGATGAATTAGATTATTCACCAAAATATCAGCGAAACAGCGTATGGAATATTAAAGCTAAATCATATCTTTTAGACACAATTATACGCGGATTGCCTGTTCCGCCTATTTTTATGCGTCAAAAAATTGATGTTAATACAAGAAAAACATATAGAGAGATTATTGATGGTCAACAGCGCATAAGAGCAATTATTGACTTTGTCAATGACAAATTTGCCATATCAAAAATGCATAACGAATTATATGGCAATAAATATTTTTCACAATTAGATGATGATGTGAAAGAAGCTATTTTAGATTACGATTTATTCGCTGAAATTATCAATGAAACTGATGATGCTGTTATTTATGATATGTTTGCACGTTTAAACACGAATAATTGTGTTCTTAACAATCAAGAGTTAAGAAACGCAAAGTTTTGGGGCGAATTTAAGGTTGCCGCTTACAATAATGCTGCTGAGTATAGAGAAATTTTTTATAACAATAAAATATTTACCGATAAACAGTTTTCAAGAATGGCAGATGTAGAGTTAATATCAACATTATATGATTTGATAATCAACGGAATTGAAAGTGAAACCCCTTCATCGATCGATAAACTTTATAAAACCTATGATGAATCTTTTGATAATTACGAAACATTTAAAAAGCAATTTGATTTGTGTATGAAAGTCATTGTAGAAATATACAATTATTTGAACGGCAACATCATATGTTTCACTAGTAAAACATATTTTTACACACTCTTTGCTGTTGTCTATAATCAATTGTTCGGTTTGGATATATATGATTTGTCTAGACGTGATATATATAACGAAAACAACATTTTTGACAATATAGATCGGTTTATAGATAGGATTGTTGCTTTTGAAAATGTTTTTGATACTTGCATAAATAATGACGATTCAAATAATCCTCATTATATTACGATTGTAAAGTTTGCAAAACATCATAAGACTAGAACAACCAGCAAGGCAGAACGAATAGAGCGTGTGAAGATTTTAAATGATTTTATTATAGGTGCATAATGGACAATGTTGTATTATTAGAATTTATTCGTGAATGCAATAGCGAGCTTATTGCAGATAAGCCTGTTTTGTACGAAGCTTATTTTCTTAAAATTTATGTAGCTTTTGAAAGGTTTCTCGGGGACTTGTTTGAGGAATATTGTCTTGGAAACTCTAGTTCTAAAGGTTATGTACCAAGAAGAAAATTGGATTTTGATTGCTTGGAACAGTTGCGAAATGTATTAAACTCTGGGAAAAAGTTGAATTATATTGATTATATTGATAAAATAAAAAATTTGTCTAAAAATATTTTTGATGATAATCCTTTCGATATTTTACTAGAGGATGCAGAAAATGTAACCTATTTTAATCAAATGACTCTTTTGAGAAATTGTATTGCTCATGAAAGTGAGTTTTCAAAAAAGAAATACAAAGAGGGTTGTTTAGCAAATGGTGATTTTATTCCGCCGGGCGAGTTTTTAATTGCTAAAAAAAGTGGACATACCCAGTCAAACTATACTTTATTTGTTAATAAAATTATAGAAATTTCCGAGGGACTTATTACACCGGCTGAAGAAGCTTGACTTCATGCAAGTAATTGTGATGTTAATTAAGCAATACATAAATGTCAAAGGCACGAACTTTCTACAGTTCGTGCCTTTAATGTTGCTTATACTACCAGTCTAAAGCTATATGTAAACTGCTTTTCGTGGCCGTTTACCCAGCGGTAGTTGCGAGTAAAATTCATATGTCGTACAGGACAGATGTTATTAACCATCTGACCACCAATAGAGCCAGCCTGCTTAGAAGTTAAATCACCATTGTAACCCTGCTTAAGATTTACACCAACCTCGTTAGCAGCTTCCATCTTAAAACGGTTGAGAGCCTCACGAGCCTCGGGTACTACGTTCTTGTTAGCCATTTTCTTTTCACTCCTTTTTTCTACTTTGTTGCTTTGCGTTTGCAATAGTATTGTGTGAAGCTAATGCTGAATTATCAGTGGGAAACTAATCCATCTAAAATGGAAAATACTGCGTGTTAATATTCCAGTCCGTTTGGCTCTATGCCACACAAAAGCAGTATAGCCGCCGCTGCAAGCAAGGCGTAATCTGTTATTTTGTTTTTAAGCGTAACCTTGTATTCTGCAGGTTCGATTATATTGCCGCTTAATGTAGTTATTTTTCTTTGCAGGCATATAATTGCGGCACTATCGGTAATGCTGGAAAGAATAAGCGTATCTTCTGCGGCCATTCCGCAGGTAATAGAGGTAATTTTCTTTTCTTTAAGCATTTTAAGGGCCGATTTATCGGTTGAGAAAACAACCCCTTTAAAATTTCCTATTATGTTAAGGTAGCAATCCGATGTAAATTTTCCTATGGTAACAATTATACCCTCGTGTATATTCAATGTAGCTCGGTTATTACATTCTACAGATATAAATTTTGGTGTTGCGCCGGTTGAAGTGATTTTGCTTCCGCAAACAGATAATACACCGTATGGTGACAATACTTTATTAATTTCGTCAGTAACATATCCACCGGTTAAACCATAAAAAACAACGGTTACCATATATAAATATACCTCTTAAAAATGTTTTCAAAAATATTTTTTGCACATTGTATGGTTATATGCAGAAATTTTGCAAAAGATATTTTCAGAACATTATAAAGGAGGTTAATTTAATGTTTGATAAAATATGTTTATTGCTGGTAATCATCGGTGCATTAAACTGGGGTTTGGTTGGCATTTTTCAATTTGATGTAGTTTCGTGGATTTTCGGCGGTTCAGATGCACTTGTATCAAGAATAATTTACACAGTAATAGCCTTGGCGGGAATTTGGTGTATTTCTTTGCTTTTTAGAAGCAGAGGAGACGTAATAGACCGCAAATAAAAAATTAAAGCCGATAGATGTATGTCTATCGGCTTTATGTTATGGGTATTAAATTATTTAGTAAAAAGTTCTGCAATCTGAATAGCGTTTGTTGCAGCACCCTTTCTTACCTGGTCGCCACAGCACCAAATGTTAAGCGCACGGTCACAGGTAAGGTCATCTCTGATTCGTCCTACATAAACCAAATCCTGATCGCTGGTATCAAGAGGCATAGGATAAACCTTATTTGCAAGGTCATCTACAAGTTTACAGCCGGGAGCGTTGGCAATAATATCTCTAGCGGCTTCTACAGAAATCTTTTCCTTTGTTTTAACTACGCAGGAAATAGAGTGAGAACGAACCACGGGAACACGAATGCAGGTACAGCTAACGGTAAGGTCGGGAAGATGCATAATCTTTCTGCCTTCATTCTGCATTTTCATTTCTTCTGAGGTGTAGCCGTTATCAAGGCCGCCGCCAATTTGCGGAATAAGATTATAAGCAATCTGATAGGGGAACACGTTTGGCTCGTAAGTTTCGCCCTTCATAAGAGCCTCGGCTTCGCCCAAAAGCTCAACGGGGCCGCCTGCGCCCGCACCGGAAACTGCCTGATAAGTAGATGCAACAACCGATTCTATAGGGCTTAATTTGTTAAGTGCGTTAATTGCTACAACTGTAATAATGGTTGAGCAGTTGGGATTTGCAATAATGCCATTGTGCTTCATTGCGTCTTCTGGGTTAACCTCGGGAACAACCAACGGAACATCATCGTCCATTCTGAATGCGCTGGAATTATCGATAAAAACAGCGCCGGCTTTTACAATGTGGGGAGCAAGTTCCTTAGCAAGCTCGTTGGTTGCGGCACCGAGAACGATATCCATACCCTTAAAAGCGTCTTTATTGGCTTCTTCAACAATAATTTCTTCACCGCGGAAGGGAAGCTTTTTGCCAACACTTCTTGCGGAAGCTAAGCACTTAAGCGTATTGATTGGAAAGTTTCTTTCTTCCAGAACCTTCATCATTTCTCTACCAACGGCACCTGTGGCGCCAATAATGGCTACGTTTAACTTTTTCATTAATTACACCTCTTATTTAATAAAGCTATCGTAGATTACACGAATAGTTTTTTCGTAATCCTTATTGTCTGTACCAACAATAATATTTCTTTCGTCGGGTCCCTGTGAAATCATACGGATATTGATTCCGTTTTCACCAAGGGCCGCAAACAGCTTGCCTGAAGTACCGGGTTTAAATGCCATACCTCTGCCAATAACAGCAATAATAGAAATTTTATCTACAACCTCAATTTTTTCAGGTTTGATTTCATTTTCAATTTCAGCAATAACACTATACAATTCGTCGTTAATATTTGCAGAGGGCATTACAAAAGATACAGAATCGATTCCTGAAGGAGCATATTCAATTGCTACTCCGTGTTTTTCAAAAATTCCTGCAACCTTTCTTAAAAGGCCGATAGCGGCTGAAAGGCCGTGCTTGCTTATGCTTAAAATTGAGAAATCGTGACGTCCGGTAATGCCGGTGATAACGTTAGTTTCATCATCTACGGTTTCACAGTTTTTCATTATAACGGTACCTGGGTCCATAGGTGCATTGGTGTTACGGATATTAAGCGGAATATTTGCCTTTTTAACGGGGAAAATAGTGCCTTCGTGAAGCACCTGGGCACCCATATACGAAAGCTCACGAAGCTCGTCGTAGGTTATATGCTTAATTGGCTTTGGATTATCTACAATTCTGGGGTCTGCCATAAGAACGCCCGAAACGTCGGTCCAGTTCTCGTAAACGTCAGCTTTAAGTGCAGCAGCGGCAAGAGCACCTGTAATGTCTGAACCGCCACGGGTAAGCACCTTAATTTTGGTGTTGGGAAGTATGCCGTAAAAGCCGGGAATAACAATTCCTTTCTCATAAGGAATGTTCTGAAGCTTAGAGTAGGATTTTTCCAAATCGATTGAACCGTCGAATTTAAAGGTGAGCCAATCGGTTGCATCAACAAACTTGAAGCCCAAGTAATCTGCCAGTAGTCTTGCAGACAGATATTCACCGCGAGAAACCAATTCATCCTGAGTAATACCCGAGGCAATCTTTTTTCTGATAGCGTCTAAATCGGCCTCGATATCAATAGAAAGGCCTAAATCGTTGCGGATTTCTATGTACCTTTCGGCAATCATATCGAAAATGCTTTCGCAATTAACACCATATTGCAGGTGGGCATAGCAAAGGTAAAGCAGGTCGGTAATTTTGTTGTCGCCGCTAAAACGTTTGCCTGCTGCAGAAACAACAACTACACGTCGGCTTGCGTCGGATTCGACAATTTCTTTAACTTTTTTATATTGGTTCGCATCCGCCATAGAGGAACCGCCAAATTTTAGTACCTTAAACATAACAAATCTCCTTAAAAGATACCCGCGATAAACGCCTCGGGATCTGTTTCTGATAATTTCTTGTAAAGCTGGTGCATTTCTTTAACCGACATTTCTTCGGTTATAACGCCGTTGTTCCACTTTTCTTTAACCTTAACGCCGGCAAGGTTGCTTGCGGAAACGTAGTAGCTGTGGGAAACGGCATTATTATTTAGCTTTATGGATTTCATAGTATCATTATATGTTTTTTTAACCCCGTTTGCCACATCAATACAATCGTTAGTAACGGTATATGCAGTGGGGTAGCGACCAGCGCCAAAGCCCATATAACTACCGTGTCCTACATTATCAGCATCGTATGCAATAAGATTGTAGTTTTGAGGAACGTTAGCAAAATCGGAATTACAGCTAACCAAGGTTGGCTCTACGTAAGCCGAAATAACGCCATCTTTATTAACTGTTGTTGCTATAAGCTTTGCGATATAGCCGTGAGCCTCGAAATCGCTTATTGCTTTAGCAGTTACCTTGCCGATACCTATAACATCTACATCTTCGGGATTAACAGCAACACCAAAAGCAATGTTGGCAGATATGGCAATTTTTCGCTGTGTGTCAAGTCCGTCTATATCAGAACTGGGGTTGGCTTCTGCAAAGCCAAGCTTTTGAGCAGTTTTAAGTGCATCGCTGAAGGCGGTTCCATCGGTATGCATAGCATCAAGTATGTAATTTGTTGTGCCGTTGAAAATTCCGCTGATTTTGTGTACCTTACTTATTCTTGCGGTTCTTTCAAGATTGGTGAGCCAGGGAATACCGCCGCCAACGGCTGCCGTATATCTTAAAGCAACACCTTTAGAAACGGCCAATTCTGTAAGCTCTGCGTAATATTCGCATATAACAAGCTTGTTTGCGGTAATAACATTTTTACCGGCCTCTAAAGAAGCCTTGATAAAATCGTATGCAGGATGCTTGCCGCCGATAAGCTCAACAACAGTGTCAACAGTGTTGTCTTCTAATATTTCTTTAATATCGGTAACGCTTTTGGCAGAAATATCGTCGTGCTTCACAAGGTCAAGCACGTATTTCACATTAACGTTTGCAAGCTTGTCTGTAAGCTCATAAACTCCGTATCCAACCGTTCCGAAGCCAAGAATCGCTATGTTCACTTAAAATTCCTCAATTCCTTAGTATAAAATTCCTCAAGTTTTATAAATATTGCAAAAACAAACAGCAAATCTAAAATAATACTTGAATTTTACAACGGTTTATTATATCATATACTTATTAATAATGCAAG
The DNA here is from genome assembly GCA_045546235.1 of Acutalibacteraceae bacterium. Taxonomy (GTDB): domain Bacteria; phylum Bacillota; class Clostridia; order Oscillospirales; family Acutalibacteraceae; genus UMGS1532. The sequence continues at coordinate 5,572 of JAZQCL010000014.1, read as the reverse complement.
ACATTAATTGATATTGTTTTGCTAAGGAATGGGAGATACTATGTTATATCAAAGCACCAGGAACAATAATGAACAAATTTCAGCCTCTTCGGCAATACTTCGCGGTATTGCACCCGACGGCGGACTCTATATGCTCAACAGCTTCAAAGACCTTGATTTTGATTGGGAAAAGACCCTTTCTATGTCTACTCTTGAAATTGCAGAATACGTGCTTTCAACCCTTTTCACCGATTTTAGCCGTGAAGAAATGAAGGAGCTTGTTGAAAAGGCTTATACAGGAAAATTTGAAACCGAAGATTTAACCCCCACCGTAAAGGTAGGCGATAAATATGTGCTGGAGCTTTTCCGCGGCCCCACAAGTGCTTTTAAAGATGTGGCACTATCTATGCTGCCTCAGCTTATAATTGCATCTCGCAAAAAGAATGCCAGCCCCGAGGAAATCGTTATTCTTACTGCCACAAGTGGCGATACCGGAAAAGCGGCTCTCGAAGGTTTTCACGACGTTGAGGGCACCAAGATAATCGTTTTCTATCCCGACGCAGGTGTTAGTAAAATACAGAAGGCTCAGATGGTAACCCAGGTTGGTAACAACGTTTGCGTTTGTGCAGTAAAGGGTAATTTTGACGATGCTCAAACAGGTGTTAAAAAAATATTTGCAGAGTGTGAAGAAAAGAACCTGTTAGAAGGCACAAATGCTGTGCTTTCCAGTGCAAATTCTATTAACATCGGCCGCCTTGCACCTCAGATTGTATACTACTTCAAATCTTATGCCGATTTAGTAGCAGGCGAGGAAATTAAGGCGGGCGACAAAGTGAATTTTGTTGTTCCCACCGGTAACTTTGGCGATATTTTGGCAGGCTATTTTGCGAAATGTATGGGTCTGCCTGTAGACAAGCTTGTTTGTGCTTCTAATGCTAACGATGTTTTAACCGATTTTATAAACACTGGTAACTATAACCGTTTGCGCACCTTCCATAAAACCATTTCTCCATCAATGGATATATTGGTTTCCAGCAATCTTGAAAGACTGCTTTACCTTATGAGTGGCTGTAATGCAGAAGAAGTGGCTGGCTATATGGAAGAGCTTAAAACCAAGGGCGAATACACAGTTAGCGACGCAATCAAAGCCGCATTAGATAACGAGTTCTGGGCAGGCTGCTGTGACGATAAGGGCACAACCGAAACAATAGGTAAGGTATACGAAATGTGCAATTATCTCTGCGATACTCACACCGCCGTTGCCTACAACGTTGCCGAGCAATTTAAAAAGGCAACAGGTAACACTAATCCTACCGTTGTGCTATCCACAGCTTCACCTTATAAATTCTGTACAGCCGTAAGTGAGGCTATAGGGGCTGAAACCTCTGACGACGAGTTTGAAGTTATGGAAAACCTTAATAAGGTAACGGCTGTTCCTGTTCCCAAGGGCTTAAGCGGTCTTGATAAATTAGAGATTCTTCATAAAGATGTTATCGAGGTTGACGCTATGCTCGATTTTGTTTTAGCCAAGGTTAAGGAAAAGGATTGGAGCAAGTAACTGCCAAAATCCAAAAAAATTGATAATATTAAAACCGACTTCTTTTTAGGAAGTCGGTTTTTGCTTAGTAACAGCTTTCAAAAATTTCTTTTATAACCTTGTAATCCATTTCTATATAGCTTTTTACAGTTCGTGTTTTTTGGAAGGTACAAAGGTCGCAAAGTCTGTCAAGTTCCGAGTTTTTTATGCCGAATTCACGAAGGGTTGAGGGCATACCTAAGGATTTGAAGAAGTCTGCCATAGCCTCTATTCCCATCAATGCCGCTTTTTCATCATCGCTCTCATTTATATCCCACACCTTCCGGGCAAAGCCGGCAAAACGGTTGACGTTGGCCTTATACATATATCTGCCCCAGGCAGGGAATAACACCGCAAGGCCGGCTCCGTGGGCAATGCTTTCGTCTTCACCGCTTAAGGCGTGTTCTAATTGATGCACAGCCAAAAAGTTTTCTCTGCCACAGCCGGTTAAGTCGTTGTGAGCAAGGCTTGAAGCCCACATAATTGTGGCTCTTGCATCGTAATTTTTAGGGTCCTTAACCAGCACTTTACCCGCGTTTATAATCGATTTTAATATACTTTCAGCAATACCGTCAGTAATGGGTGTATCCTCGCAAAGTGTAAAGTAACGCTCCATTGTGTGGGCCATCATATCAACAATACCGCAGGCGGTCTGATAAGGGGGCAGGGTATAGGTAAGTTCGGGGTTACATATTGAAAACAGACAACGGTTTAAATCACTGTTAAATCCGCGCTTCATATTAAGCTCTTGGTTGGTTATAACCGCTGAAGAGCTCATTTCGCTTCCTGCCGCCGCAATGGTTAAAATTGTGCCAACAGGCAGGGCCTTTTCGGGAGCTGCTTTGCGGGTAGGGAAATCCCAAGGGTCACCGTTGTAAAAAACGCCTGCAGCGGTAAACTTTGCAGCATCAATAACGCTGCCGCCACCAACAGCGAGTATCATTTCTACCTTTTCGTTTCTTGCAATTTCTATAGCGTTTTTAACAAAATTAAGGTTAGGATTAGGGTCAACACCACCCATCTCTACAATGGATATTTCGGCAGATTTTAACGAATTGATTACATCGTCGTAAAGGCCGCTTTTCTTTATGCTGCCCTTGCCGTACATCATCATTATTTTGCTAAAACCATAGCCTTTTATTATTTCGCCGACAACCTTGTGTTTGCCCTTGCCAAAATGTATCTTTGTAGGGGCGTAATAGGTAAAATCTAACATTTAAAATCTGTCCTTTCTTATTTAACCTTAAGCCTTGTTTCAAATATAAGTTCTGTGTCTTTATAAATCCTTACGGGGTAAGTGCCGGGTTTGCAATTGGAGCTAATGCGCCACTCCCAGTTAATATAACCGTTTTTATCCGATGTTTTCGGAAATAGCGAATTGGATTTGCTTATACCCGAAGAATATCGAACCTCTATGCGGTATTCCGTATAACTTTCAGCTTTTAGTGTAATGGAAGTTTTGCTTCCTGCTGTAAGAATCGGAGTGTAGTCAATAAGCTTCACACCTTCAGCGGAATAAACTATCTCGGCTAAATCTGTAGTATCAACTATCACCTTGGAAGAATTGTAGCTTTCGGTTTTGGTGTAATCTCTGAATATATCCTCGCTTTTGCAGGAGGTCAAGGCAAATATACACAGTATATTTATGAGGTAAATATATCTTTTTACAGTGTTCACATATACCATCGCTATTTTATTTCCTGCTCCAAATTGTCGAATTCATCTGTTGTAAAGAAGTCACCAAGCGTTATTTCCAACCCATCGCAAAATTTCTTAATGGTAGTAATTGATATATCGCGTCTGCTATTATCCATCATACTATATGCTGTAGAGGGAGTAACACCGGATATATTCGCAAGCTCGTTCAGTGTAATATTTCTTTCTTGGCATAAATTTTCAAATCGTTTTGCGACAACATCCTTGACATTCATTGATATCACCTCAAAGATATAGTAAGTAAATTTACACTCTCGCGTATACGCAAATGCGTAATATTTTTAAAATAACCGTACTATCATATTTAAATGTAGTTATTGCGTTGGAAATAGTCAATGAATTGTCGGTAAACTCACAGTTGATATGTGATTAACTAACCGGTTATTGTAAATTAAGATGATAATAGCTATAATATAATCGTAGCTACGACTTAAATGAAAGGTAGTGTAAACTATGAATATCGGCAGAAAAATCAAACAGCTGAGAAAAGAAAAAGATATTACACAAGAAAAATTGGCGGCTTATCTTAACGTATCGTGTCAAGCGGTTTCAAAGTGGGAAAACGGCACCGCATCACCCGATATAGCTCTTATAGTGCCTATTGCTAATTTCTTTAATGTAACTACGGATGAATTATTTGAACGATTTGAAGAACAAAATCAAGAAGAAATAAATAATACTTTAAAGGTTGATTCTGAGTTACGAGCCAAAGGTTTTGTAAAAAAGAGAATTGAACTGTGGAAAAAAGCCTCGGAAAAATTCCCCAATAACTTTACGTGTCTCTCTAATTATGCCGGTGTTTTGCATTCGGCTAAGTGGTCGAAAGAGTTTGATAATGAGCAGGATATAGCTGATAAATATACTGCGAAAGCTCTGGAAATTTGCGAAAGAATTTTAGAGGATTGCACCGAAACAGAGCCAAGAGATACAGCGACACAGCTATTAGTTATGATATATGGTAGCGAAGGCAGAGGACATTATGATGAGGAAAAAGCAGTTAAATATGCGGAGCAGGCAACTTGTTTGTATTGCAGCAGCGAGGTGCTTTTAGAATCTGCTTACAAGATGAATTCTGAAAAACAAATTACTGTAAGACATAACAACAGACTTACTTATTTGGATTTGCTCGCCAATAGTATAACCTATGTTAAGTATCCTACATCTGAATCGAAGATTTTCGCCTTGGAAACCGTATTAAAGCTGTATGAAGCAATATTTTATGACGGCAATTATCTCTTTTTCAATTGCAGATTAGCGGGTGTATATCGTGAAATGGCTTTAGAATATGCAAAATTACAGAACAAAGAAAAAGCAATGGATAATTTGAGATCAGCCCAAAAGTATTCAATGGCTACAGATAATATCCCGGATGGCAAGCAGCATTACACAAGTATGTTTATATGCAAAGCACATCACGACAATTCTGAAATTTCAAAGAATTACTCTTGTACAGAAATTGACATAACAAAAGAATTGTTAAGTAAAAAAGAATTTGATTTTATGAGAGAATTAAAAGAATTTATTGATTTCAAAGAGACGTTGTATAATTAGTGCATAACTATTATTCACACACAAATCCAATCTTTCAAAGTGCATTGAATGGCATAGCACAACTTCATTTTGTGTCCGCAAGCGGAAGGATGTTGACCTATCGGTCAAATGATGTTTGCGGTTACACCGCAAAATGATGTTGTGTCCTGCGGAAACAAACACAAAAACAGAGGACTACCGAAGTAGTCCTCTATTTTTGGGACCGACACTCAAAATGGAACCGGTCTAAAAACCTGATTTCTTTAACAAAATATTCTATTTAGTCTATAATATGTATCTTTCATCATATCAATATACCCTTTTCCAAATATACAAAGAACAACAACTGATATTATAACGCCGGTTACTTTGCCAAAAAAAGAAAGAAATAAAAAAGCATATATTAAAAATAAAATTTCAACAATTCGAGGATAGATACAAACATCAAAAAATAAATTGTTTTCTTCTTCGACAAATTCACCCGAAAAGCAAACACGAATCGGGGAACCTCTATGAGACTCATTTTCAGACTCTGCGAGAAAAAATCCTTTTATTTTCTCTTCACATACTTCAAAATGAATGCCTGATTTATATAAATCTCCGCCAAATATAGATTTCCCACAAGGCGAATCGTTTGCAATTATTTGATTTATAGAAAATAATATATTATCTTTATTTGAACAAGCAAATCTATATTTGAACATATCATCACCGCCTTGGGTGTATTATAGCATAAAAGCGATAAGAAATCAATGCGAAGCATTGTATATC
>JAZQCL010000013.1:0-6542 GCA_045546235.1 Acutalibacteraceae bacterium | reverse complement strand
TAAAACATTTTCATTTTAACTCTTTACCCCAACTATTGACAAAGAGCCTTTTTTGTTTTTAACTATTGCTTAATAACTTTTACAAAGACTAATATAGAAAGAACTATGCCGCCTGTGGCGTAAAGACCGATTACTGAACCTAAAAGGCTGAATATAATACCTATAATCGGAAGCTTTGCAAGTAGTCCTATTATCACTCCGCAAACAACATCAATTACGGCATAAATAATCAGCGCAACAATAAAATTGTTCACTTCTGTAGCCTTAAAAGCATTTGGGAACAGTTTCTTTAATGTGTCCATTAAAAATCCTCCTTTATAAATTTTTTATAAACCCAATTACTTAGATTATTCCAATCATTATCTTGTTATGCACTCTACCTTGTAGCCTCTTTGTTTTAATAGCTCTGCCACTGCGCCTTCACCTACAATATGCGCCGCACCAACACAAATAAACACCTCTTTACCGGACTTTAACGAGGCCTCCGCATAATCTGTCATCGAAAGATTTCTATCCACAAACATAGCCTTGATATATTCTTCATATAGTTGTTTTTCCGCTGTGGTCATATCCTGATCTTCATTTGCAAGATATTCCGAAAATTCCTTTTCATCGCCTGCCGCCCATATATCCATCAGCTCGTTAAGTTCCGATTTTGAAGTTTCGGGATTTTCGTACATATCCACCGTTTCCTCTAACAGCAATGCCTGTAAATCATCAGAGAAGCCTGCCATCATTTGGTATTGCAGCTCAGCTGATTCAACCTCAAGTATTTCCTTTTGATTTTCATAGGCCCTGTCTAATAAATGACGGTCTATTCCCAAATTGATATTCAGTCCCATCTTCTCATACTGTACAGATTCTATCATACTGCTCCAAAAAGCAGGACAGTAACGGTCAAAGACCGACATGTATATATCAAGCTCCTCCATAACGCTGACCGCCTTATTGTAAAGCTCCTCAGAAATATGGTCGTCAATCCTGCTCCCATCTGTATAAACCAATTGTGAAAGTGCCTGTGCCTGAAGCTTCTTATCCTTTTCAAAGGCATTTATATCTAATTCCACTGCCAGACTGTCCGCGTTGTCAAAAGCTTCTAAAACATAGTCCGGCAAAGGATAATAATTCTCTCTGCCTATATGAATTGAGCCGAACAGCCAAACAACCCGACCGTTGTTATCCGTAACCCGATATAAAAGCGGAGTTGAGCCCTCAGTTTCTGTTTTGGTGATTGATGAGGTTTTATCCGAACGGTCCGCAGAACTATTATCTGATGTAACCTTACGGCAGGCAACCAGCGTAAAGCATAACACCAAAATCATTAACCACGCTAACAGCTTTTTCATCTTCATAAGCACCACTCCTTTAAATTAAGCATATCACATAATCTGTTAAAAATCAAGAAGCTTGCCTCAATAAAAAATCCCTATCGTTTACTCGGTTATAATAACCATTAATTCAGTTATCAAATATTGTTTTCAGATTGCAAATACATATAATAACAGTAACGAGAATTTAGATGTTAGGGAGCATTATTCTGATTAATAGAAAGAAAATCATAACCACCCGTCCAACGGGTGGTTTGCACAAGGGCTATAAGCCCATAATGCCGACCCGCGTCTCAAGGCGCGGGCTTTCTCTTTGTTCAAGCCTTAGAGTCTTTGCCTCTTTGGCTACCCCTAAAGGGGTTAACTAAATGGGTCTGCGTATTCTTTTACGCTCAACTTATCTAATGCAATATCTGCTTTCTCTTGGTCTTGTATATAGTTCTTTATTGTGCTCTCATTTAAGCCTACTGTAGAAACGTAATATCCTTCTGCCCAAAAGTGACGGTTGCCAAACTTATATTTTAAGTTTGCGTGTTTGTCGAACATCATCAAAGCACTTTTACCTTTCAGGTATCCCATAAAACTCGCTATGCTCGTTTTTGGCGGTATGCTGAGCAGTAGATGTACATGGTCGGGCATCATATGCCCTTCTATTATTTCTACTCCTTTGTATCTGCAGAGTGTTTTTATGATGTCTTGCAAGTCCTTTCGATATTGATTATATATTATTTTCCTCCTGTATTTTGGAACAATTACTATATGGTACTTGCATAACCATTTTGTATGTGATAAACTATTTGTGCTATTAGCCATTAAAATTCTCCTTTCGTAGCTCTCTAAGACTTGAACAACCTTATTGTACTACTTTGGGGAATTATTTTTGTATAACATTCGACGCGCACCCGCATAGCGGGTGGTTGTATGTTTCGGACTTACGTCCTCAACTGGCTAAAGCCATAAATAAATTTAAGCTCCCTTCATTGTTGTGAAGGGATCTGTTTCTATAGTATTATGCAAATTAAGCCGCTACAGCCCTCGTTAATTACTCGCTGCAGAGTTTCTTGTAATCTAACTCTTGCATCCTCTGGCATACGTGAGAGCTTGGCGTGTAATCCTTCGTTGACAAGTTCGTTTAAAGACTTACCAAAAATATTGGAATCCCAAATTTTTATCGGATCTTCTTCAAAATCTTTAAGCAGACTCATAACCAGGTCTTCTGATTGCTTTTCTGAACCTACAATAGGATTTACTTCGGTGGTGATATCTGCTTTCATAAGATGGATCGAAGGGGCGCTTGCTCTAAGTCTTACGCCATAACGGCTACCTTGTTTCATAATTTCCGGTTCTTGTAGAGTCAGCTCGTCGATAGTAGGCATAACAATTCCGTAACCAGTGGCTTCAACTTGACTGATTGCATCTCGGAAACGCTCATATTCTTTTTTGATTTTTGCTAATTCAGTAATGCAATTTATTAATTCTTCGTCATCTTTAATTTCAAGTCCACTGGTTTCAGTAACTATTTTATAAAACAAAGTGTTTTGCAGTTTTACCGAAACTTTTGCGCAACCCGTTCCTAAATCCACCTTGTTAAGTTCAGCCGCATCTATGTAATCACAATTTCTGATGTCTTCTAAAAATGTTGATAAATCCCGTATTCGTGAAATTGATTTACTTGAAGACAGTAACGCTCCGCATAAGGTGCTTTTAAGCCAGTGTTCCGGCTCTAAATAGGAAATCCAAGTGGGCATTTCTATTGCAATTTCCTTAATTGGAAATTCATAAAGAATTTTTGAAATAATATCTTTAATTTCCTCTTCATTCAAATCAATACAATTAATGGGCATTACGGGAATTCCATATTTAGCTGTTAAATTTTCAGCCATTTTCTTAGATTCTATCGAGCTTGGTTCAACGCAGTTTAAAAGCACTATGAACGGCTTGTTAATTTCTTTTAACTCGCTTATAACTCGTTCTTCGGCTTCCTCGTATTCTTCGCGTGGAATGTCGCTGATACTACCGTCGGTTGTTACTACCAATCCAACGGTTGAATGCTCGTTAATAACCTTCTGTGTACCTACTTCAGCCGCCATATTGAAAGGTACTGGTTCATCGTACCAAGGGGTCATAACCATTCTTGGCAGTTCGTTTTCTATATATCCAATAGAGCTGGGAACAATGTAACCTACGCAATCTATCATACGAACCTTAAATCCTACCGATTCGTCTAAGCTAACATCTACACCATTTTCGGGAATAAACTTCGGTTCGGTTGTCATAATAGTTCTGCCCGAAGCAGATTGCGGTAGTTCGTCGTTAGCACGGGCTCGTTCGTAGTCGCTTTCTATATTTGGCAAAACCAGCGACTCCATAAACCGTTTAATAAACGTTGACTTTCCTGACCTGACAGGCCCAACCACCCCAACGTATATATCTCCTCCGGTTCTGTGTGCTATGTCTTTGTATATACTTGTATTTGTCATAAGAGCCAACCTCCGGTATTCAAATCTGTTTGTTCAATGATATGAATGCCGGCTCTCAAATATTACAAGCTCAGTAATTTTATTGCTGAATTAAATATAAAACATAAAGTTAAGCCTACGAGCGTTGGAAGTAAAAATGAAAGAAACGTCCACTTTAGGCTTGCAGTTTCCTTTTTTATTGTTAGAAGTGTTGTGGCACAAGGCCAATGGAAAAGGCAAAATATCATTGTTGAAATAGCGGTTGTGGTGGTCCACCCATTTGAAATAAGTAGATGTTTTAGTTCAGCAAGGCCGCCATATTCTACCAGGCTTCCGGCTCCCATATAAGCCATTAAAATAATCGGAATAACTATTTCATTAGCGGGAAATCCTAATATAAAAGCCAACATTATTACGCCATCTAAGCCAAAAAATTTAGCAGTAGGATTAAGAAAATCAGAGCAAACTTTAAGTAGTGTGACGTCATTAATAGTGAGATTGGCCATCAACCATATTAAAATTCCGGCGGGAATTGACGCAATTACCGCACGGCTTAGCACAAATATAGTACGGTCAAAAATAGAGCGTACTATTATTCGGCCAACTTGCGGACGTCTGAATGGCGGCATTTCCAATGCGAAAGAAGAGGGAACACCCTTTAAAATAGTTGCCGAAAGTAGTTTTGAGATTAGAAGCGTTATTATAATGGCCACTGTTATTAATAACAACAAGAATAGGGCAGAGGTAACGGTTGTAGCAAACCCTGCCATACCGCTTATCAAAAACATACTGATTATTGCAATCAAAGTTGGAAATCGTCCGTTGCAAGGAACGAAATTATTTGTTAAAACAGCTATAAGTGACTCTCTCGGTGAATCTATAATTCTGCAGCCTACAACACCGGCAGCGTTGCAACCGAACCCCATACACATAGTTAATGCCTGTTTTCCGCAGGTATTAGCTTTTTTGAAGTGATAATCCATATTAAAAGCTACTCTGGGCAAATATCCTAAATCTTCAAGTATTGTGAATAACGGAAAAAATATAGCCATTGGCGGCAACATTACAGATACTACAGATGCCAGCACGCGATATGCACCGTCAATAACAATGCCGGAAAGCCACTCCGGAGCCGACACTGCTTCAAAAAAGTTCTTAAGTATATCTTCAATTTCAAATAGCAATCCGCCAAGTATTTTTGAAGGATAGTTAGAACCACTTATGGTTAACCAGAATACTATAAATAACAGGCCGAGCATTATTGGTATTGATGTGAATTTTCCTGTGAGTATTTTATCTGTTTTTTCCTCTTTAATAAGTCTGCTGTTTGCTATGTTGGTTACTACTTCGCCGCATATATATTCTGCTGTAAGTATAGAACAGGCTGTGTAAGCATCTGTAATTTTAGTAGGTTCAATATGGTTGCTTAAGTCTGATAAGGTTTCTTTAATTATTGTGTGGTTATCGATTTCTGCATATAAGTGTTTGTCTTTTTCAAGAAGTTTTAATGCCATCCAACGCGGATTTCGTCCTTTACAATCTAAATTTTCCTTAAGTAATGGAACCAGCTTATCTATAGCAGTTTCTATTTCTTTAGGATATTTAATTTTAAAATAGTCACTCTCTTTTATATTTACAGCGGCTTCTAAAAGCTTTTTAATACCCTTACCCTTGCGGGCCACCATAGGGATTATGGGCATATTCATAATTTCGGAAAGTTTTTTAAAATTAATCTTAATACCTTTTAGTTCTGCTTCATCCAGTAAATTTATGCATAAAATAACATTTTTGCTCATTTCCTTAATGGATATAGCAAGGCTTAAATTTCGTTCAAGACAGGTTGCGTCGCATATAACGGCAATGCAGTCTATTTTACTAAATCTAATAATTTCTCCGGTAATTTCCTCTTCAGGACTGTTAGCGTTAAGTGAATATGTACCCGGTAGATCTATTATTGTAATTTTTTTGCCGGAAAATTCACAATGACCTATTGCGGTAGTAACGGTTTTTCCCGGCCAATTACCTGTGTGTTGGTTCATACCTGTCAATTCATTAAAAAGTGTGCTTTTACCTACGTTTGGATTTCCTACGAAGGCGATTTTCACGTCACCATCAACCAGTGTATTGTTGAAATCAATGCTTGTTACTTTATTGCCCGTTGAATTGTTTGTTAACCCCATAGTCAGCCTCCTTTGGTTCAATGATAATATTTTTAGTGTCGCGGTTTCTTAAAGCTATTAAAGCTCCTCTTATTCTGTATGCTATAGGGTCTCCGTGCTTTGCAATAAGTACACACTTAACCAATGTACCGTTTATTAAACCTAATTCTTGTAATCTTCTGCGTATATTGCCGTTAAGATTTATTTGTATAACTTCGGCTGATTCACCTGCTTTTAGTTCGTTAAGCGTCATTACAGTCACCCTTAATGTAGAATGCTATTATTATTTTACGTTAAATACGGTTAATTGTTACTTTCTGTTTTAAAACATAACTATTGTCAATAATTATTTAGTAAATGTACCAATTTGCTTGACAATTGCTAAATAAAAATGTAATATTATATTTGAATTATTATGTAATTTGAATTTTTAATATATACATACAAATAAAATGGAGGTATTATATGGCTCAACAAAAAAACAAGAGCGCTAGTAACAATCAGGATAGTAAATTTAAAAAGAGCAAAACAACAAACACTAAGAAAACACCCCCTAAAAACATTAAAAGTGAAACAAATAAAGACAAAGCATCTCG
>JAZQCL010000012.1:0-75493 GCA_045546235.1 Acutalibacteraceae bacterium | reverse complement strand
TCGCCGCCGAATTCACATTCAAGCTGACTTCCAAGATAGGTAGCGTTATCATCAAGGAATTTTACGATCTGACCGTTCGGGAGTCTATATTCAAGATTGATAAAACTCCCCGACAAGACATTAAGGTTTTCAACCTTGGGTAAACCCTCAATATGAAGCAAGGTATTAAATTCTTGGATGAGCTGACGCTTGAACTCTTCAAACTTTTCTTTTCCGCCGAGTTCTCTATATTTCTCAAAAAAGTCAAGGGTATATTCTCCGTCTGCATAGCACCATTTGCAGTAATCTTCGTTAAAAGCTCCATCTTTTTCGTGGCTGAGATTACTATCATCAATGGGCATACCGCAACACTCACAAACAAGCTGTCTTGGTGAGCCAAGTAGCGTATTAATCGAAACATCAAACAGTTTTGAAAGTAGCTTTAATGTTTCGGTGTTGGGTACAGTTTCTCCTGTTTCCCAGCGAGAAACGGCCTGACGGGTTACAAATATCTTTTCCGCAAGCTCGTCCTGTGACATACCTTTTTTCATTCTCAGTTCGAGAATAATATCTTTAGTTTCCATAGAATCATCACCTCGCATTTATTATACTGTCATCCATAATCATAAACAAGCAACTCGCTGTTGCTACCGGTTCGATGTATCTTAACCGTAATACTTGTCTATCCCACCAAAACCGACAATCAGCTTTCCGTTACGAGTCTTGTTTATAAAACTCGTAAGGCGTTTTTTGAATTCGTCGGGACGTTTTCTTGCCGCATCTATATATGCAATGCGAATACGCTTATATGACTCGGACAATTTCTTGTAGTTCTCCCACACAAGCGCTTCTGCTTTTATTGCATCAAGTATATCGCTTGGAAAAACATATGGTGCACGAATAATGGGTAACACATCATCTCTTATGCTCGGATGGAGCATACCCCGTTCATCAAGCCAAATCAGTCGTTCTATATTCGGTCGCGAATACGGGCTGCCTTTCTTTCTCGGTGTAAAACGCTGTGCTCGATGCGTAGGGTCGATATGCTTAATGGTGCTATCGATCCAACCAAAGCAAAGTGCTTCTTCTACTGCGTCGTTATAGGAAAGTGCTTTATCTCCTGATTCCTTCATTGGAAACACAAACCATATTTCAGTTTCACTTTCAAAGTGTTCAGCCACTTTCGCCATATATCTCGTTCACTTGTATAAAATATGTTCATTCTCTCATCCCTACAAATTTATAATTACTACTTCTTTTTCTTCGGATTGGGAAGATCATCATACATAGCAATAAAAAGTTTGGTCAAGAAATCTTTGTTGTCAACATCATCAACTAACAACATTTCTTTGGCACCTTCATAAGGCAATTCATAAATGGCATTGGTCATAAGTGAAACAGCAGAATTAACAGGCTTTACAAGCAGTCTGTCATCATATATACCACCAACGATTTTTCCACGATAATAAATTATGTACTCACCCATCATTGCCCTATATGTTATTTCTTCTAAATCGGATAACTGTTCCAATACAAAATCTAAATACTCTTTACTTGATGCCATATGCTACCTCACCAAAGATATTTTAATAAATTCATTATACCACAACATAATATGAAACGCCACTATATTAAATAAAAATCACCACATAACTGTACCACCATTGAGGAGAGGTGCGTGCCTAGGGTTGAACATAAGGTTTAAAGAGAGAGCAATTAGGAATACGAGTGCGATAAAGCAACCATTGACGATGAGTATTTTTGACATTTTATCCTTTGTTGCTTTATCGGTGAATATTACATAGTAGATAAAACCGACAATAGCACAAAAAATAAGAGAAAATCCGAAAGGTCGGCGCCAATAGATAGCGTAAAACACTCCCCACAGGCAGACAGCGGTCAGTATAAGGTAGACAAGAAAACGCACCGCTTTTGATTTTGCATCTACAAGGACGAGAACTGCGGGGATATACAACATTGAAAGTGCAAATCTCATTACAATGGCATCGTCAAGATAGATAAATATGTACCCGGTCATTATTCCTGCTACAAGTTCGATTAGGTATGTACAAACCATACAACTATTACTGCGGCACACGGTAGATTACCTCGCTTTCAATTAGATTTCTGCAGGTTTTATCAGAGAAATACGGTATGTATTTAGTGATTTGCTTTTGGGTGATTCGGTTTTCTGTGATATAGTCGGTGATTAGTTTTCGCTTATACTCGTCAAGGGTTTCTACATCGATACCGTTCATCAGTTCCAAAAAGCATAGAACAGGTGCATTAAACTTGTCGATTTTCGTTCTTGGTTTGCGTAGTATAATTCTCTGACTGCCAATCATTACTCGACGCATTCTGGTTGTTTCGCCATTTGTATAAATTACGATAGTATTAGGCTTGACCTTGGTTAACCCTAATCTGTATTCTAATTCAGTACCGGAATAATAACCAAATACTTGCTCACCATCTTTTATGTATTTTTTATCGACTATCTTTGATTGGTTAAAAATTACTGTACCAAACTTGTTTGTTTTTGGTATATAATATATTCCGATTTCAAATCTTACTACTTTTCCTTTCTTACATAGTTTTGTCATCTCGATACATATTTTTTCTTTTGAATAATCTTCAAAATTAATCTCGCTTGTTTTAAATGGCTCATTATAGCCAAAGCAATTTAATAACGATTCATATAATGTCATAAATCATTCCTCCTTTTAATAATGGTTTCTACTCTATGCGTAGATTTCATTAACAGTTTTTTTGACAATTTTTCGCGTTATAAAATCCTTAAAAAGTGCTCGGAACCCCCTTGTTTACTGGATTTGTGTGTAGAAAAAGACCATACCCTCGTTTATTGGGTATGGTCTTATTTTAACATCATCAGGTGCCATAGCAGCACCCATATTGTTGGCATCTTTAACACCTAAATCCACAATTTCGCCGGCGGTGTAGCGGCATACTTGGATTTTTGTTTGTTTGCTTGTAACAACGCAGGCTCCAGAGGCGGTTACAGTCCATTGGGCGGTTGGAGTTCGCTGGTTACCGTATTCAAGGGGAAATCTGAACTGTCGCTCGCTTGAGCAAAAGTGGGAGGATGTGACTGCCGCTGCCAGCTCTGCCGCACCCGATTCCACAAAAACCGACGCCATTCCTAAAGAAAGCATCATTGTTGAACAGGCACCGTAAAGCCCTATGAATGGCACACCCATATCTCTTATTCCAAAAGAAGAGCCTATACACTGATTAAGCAAATCTCCTGCAAAAACGTAGTTAAGCTTTTCCGGCTTCAGGTCGCCTTTTTTCAGTGCTATTAACAGCGCTTCTTTTTGCAGCATACTTTCTGCTTTTTCAAAAGAGTCTTGATTAAGATATTCGTCGGTGAAGGTTTTGTCAAACCACTCACTCATTGGCCCCTCGCTCTCTTTTTTGCCTGCTACCGCACCGAAGGAGTGAACGTACACTCCATTTTCAAATTCTATTGTTCTTCTACCTGTTCTTTTTGACATTTAAAGCCCTCCAACAACTAAAATTCAGTAGTATTATTAATTATTTTCAAATAGATATACAGTAATGGATAGTACGATAGAGCATAAATTCAACCAGTACACCCTTTAATGATGTTATTAAATTTTTTTGCAAACAACTTTTTTATAAAATGCAGGCCTGATTTTATGTGTTTAAATTAGCATAAAAATGTACAAAAAAATACACACAACTATATACAGAATAGTTGTAAAATTAATAAGAGTTTGATATAATTACTATAATATTTTCTTTTTAGGAGTTTTAATATGAACTTTGAACAGATAACCTCAAGACTTTTAGAGCTTGCAACATCATTAGGTATCAAGCTGTTAAGTGCGCTGATAGTACTATTAATAGGTATCAGAATAATAAAAGCCTTTGTGAAGTGGCTTAGAAAGTCAAAAAAGCTTGAAAAGATTGACGATGGTATTCGTTCTTTTCTGGCAAGTTTTTCAAAATTTGCTTTATATATAATGTTGGTCATAACCGTGGCTATGATTTTGGGGATACCCGTAACATCCTTTATAACCTTGCTTGCTTCTTGCGGAGTAGCAATCGGCCTTGCCTTGCAGGGGTCACTCAGTAACTTTGCTGGCGGCTTAATGATACTTCTTTTTAAGCCTTTTAAGCTGGGAGATTTTATCGAGGCAATGGGGGAATCGGGTACTGTTGTGGAAATATCGGTTGTATATACCGTGATTTTAACGATAGACAATAAGCGTGTAACAATACCCAACGGTGCCCTTACCAATTCGGTTATAGAAAACTATTCTGCCGAAGAGCTGCGCCGCGTAGACCTAACCTTCGATGCTGATTATAGCTGTGATGTAGATAAGGTTAAGCAAGTTATTTCACAGGTAATTGAAGAGCATCCCTTGGTTTTATCCGAGCCCGAGCCTTTTATACGTCTTTCCGACCACGCCGACAGTTCTCTTACATATATCGTAAGGGTTTGGTGCAAAAACGAGAATTATTGGGATGTCAATTTCGATTTAGTAGAGGGCGTTAAAAAGGCCTTCGATAAAAACGGAGTACCGATTCCATATCCGCAAATGGACGTACACATAACGAAGGATTGAGAACAGATATGTACAAATTCAAGTTTAACCCCACCACTTCGCAATTTATTTTACTGGGCTTTCTGGGGGTTATAATTATTGGCAGTATATTGCTGGCACTACCCATAAGTTCGGCAGACGGAAAACCGATTCCGTACATTGATGCTCTTTTCACCGCCACCACCTCTACCTGCGTAACCGGACTTGTTACCTTACCTACCGTTTCTACCTTTAGCACCTTCGGTCACATAGTGATATTGCTGCTTATTCAAATAGGTGGTTTAGGTATAGTTGCGGTAATGTCGCTCTTTATGCTTATGCTTAACCGCCGCTTTGGAATGAACGATCGTCAGCTTATTCAAGATGCCTTTAATCTCAACACCCTTTCAGGACTTGTACGCTTTGTAAAAAAGGTGTTTATAGGCACTGTAATAGTTGAATGCATCGGTGCACTTTTATATATGACAGTTTTTGTGCCCGAGTTTGGTTTAAAGGGAGTATGGATATCTGTTTTTAATTCTGTGTCTGCTTTTTGCAACGCCGGTATAGATATAATATCTGAAAACAGTTTGTGTTCATACGTTACCAATCCTATGGTGAATCTTGTAACCGCAGCTTTGATTATAGTGGGCGGTTTGGGGTATGTAGTATGGTGGGATATTATAAGGGTGCTGGAGCTGAAGCGGCGAAAAAACATAAGGTTTTTTAAAAGCCTTTCTTTGCAAAGTAAAATAGCGTTGGCGGCCACCGTATTTCTTGTTGTTGTTGGAACGGTATGTGTTTTAGCGCTTGAATATAATAATCCGCGAACCATAGGTGCGTACAGTTTTCCACAAAAGCTTATGGCGTCGTTTTTCCAATCGGTTACAACAAGAACTGCCGGTTTTGCAACGATTCCACAGCAAAACTTTAACGATTCTACAGCTTTTATATCGATAGCACTTATGTTTATTGGCGGTTCTCCTGTTGGAACGGCCGGAGGTATAAAAACAGTTACGGTTGTGGTGTTGTTTTGCACCGTGATGTCGGTTATAAAAAATAAAAACGAAGTGAATATATTTAACCGCAGGCTTGCCGAAACGGCAATACGCAAGGCTGTGGCGGTAACCGGAGTAGCATTTTTAATCGTATTTGTTTCCACCGTTTTGCTGTCGATAGTAACAAAAGCTCCGTCTATAGATATTGTTTACGAAACGGTAAGTGCCACCGCTACGGTGGGTTTAACCAGAGATTTAACCCCAACATTAAACGAATGGGGTAAGATTATAATAATAGCAACAATGTATTTCGGTAGGGTAGGCCCGATTTCACTGGCTTTTGCCCTTAGCGGAAGGGGTAAAAATGAAAATATTGTTAAAAACCCCATCGAAGAAATCAGCGTTGGATAGGAGTTGAACTGCAAATGAGTATAAATAAAGTTTATGGTGTTTTTGGCCTTGGAAGGTACGGCACAGCAGTGGCACGTGAGTTGGTAGATGGCGGTGCCGAGGTTATGGCGGTGGATATAAACAGCGAAATAGTTGACGATGCCTCCGAGTACTTGCCCATCTGCAAGTGTGCCGACGTTACCGACCCTGCGGTTATAAAGCAGTTGGGAATAAGCAATATGGATATAGTTATAATTGCAATGGCAAGCAATTTAGAGGCTTCGGTTATGGCAATTATGCTTGCAAAAGAGGCAGGGGTAGGAACTGTAATTGTAAAGTGTGCCAACGAAATTCATAGAAAAATTTACAGCAAGGTAGGGGCCGACAAGGTAATATTCCCCGAAAACGAATCGGGAATCAGGCTGGCAAAAGGTCTTTTAAGCTCCGGCTTTACCGATATGCTTGATATCACAAACGATGTTTCAATGCTGGAAATCGCCGTGCGCCCCGAGTGGCAGGGTAAAAATTTAATAGAGCTTGACCTAAGGCATAAGTATTCTATGAATGTGGTTGCTGTAAAAAGCGGAAGTGAAATATTAACGGAAATAGACCCGTCGCAACCTCTTGAAGAAGGACAGTCGCTAATAGTTGTTGCAAAGCTTTCTAAAGTAAAAAAACTAAAGTAAATAGGTGTGTTTATGAGAAAAACAGAGCGCGCTAAAGACGTTTATGAATATGCCGGAGGGGGAGATTGCATATACGTTACTCCCGAGGGCTTGTATGTCAGAGACGTTACGTTGGATTTAGATATGGGCGAAGAAATAATGATAGGTCAGCTTTCCGATATTCACTTTAATTACTGTAACCAGCAGGATTTCTGCGAAGCTGATCCGGTTGTAATGAGCACCTATGAATTCAGAGAATGGAACAAGGGAGGCACCACGGTGCCCAAGGCTCAGCGTTGCCTTGAATTTTTAAACGATGCCGATTTTATTGTTATTAACGGCGATACTATAGACTACCTTTCCTACGGCGCAATGGAACTTACACAGCGGGAAATTTTCGATAAACTTCCCGATTGCATTGCCACGGTTGGCGGCCACGAATCGGCCAAAAAAATGCAGGGCAGGGTAGAAGAGAACACCTCTTTACAGGATAGACTCTCTATAGTGCAAAGCATCTGGCCCCACGATATTTATTATCATTCAAAGCTTGTAAAAAACCGCGTGCTGGTGGTTGGTATGTATAATAATCAGGCCACCTGCCCGAAGGGTATTTACGAAAAGCTTTCTGCCGACCTTGAATTGGCCAGGGAAAAGGGCTATATTGTGTTAATATTTGCCCACGAAGCCTTTGCCACAAGAAATCCCGCCCACGAAAGCGTTACTTTAGATGATATTATGCTGGCGGGCGACCCATCGGGCTTCCCGAAGGATTTTTATAGCGGCGTTACCCGCGGCAACAAGATGGTGGGCAGCGACCTTTGTGACGAGGAAACCCGCGCCGTTTACGAGCTTATAGTAAACAGTGCCGACGTGGTAAAGGGCATTTTTACAGGCCATCTGCATAACGATATGCATTTAGATATAGTGGCAAAAACACCCGACGGCAAAGAGGCTGTAATTTCCCAATATGTTCATACCGCCACCGCCTACGATAAGGGACATTTAATGAGAATATTGATAAAATAGACAGTCAGGGATACAAAAAACCGGAAGCAACTCACTAATAAAGTGAATCACTTCCGGTTTTTTTATTTGAGTGCTAATTAATTTACGAAAAGCGACTCTCGCTTTTTATAATACACATATTCGGCATATATTATTGCGCCTACGACGGCGTATCCTATTAACATAGATATATTAATATATGTACGGAATGTTGAGTTGTACTTATAATTCAAGTCACCGGATATTGAATAAGAGCTTGCAAAAAAGTTAAGTATTGCAATTAATATTTTGTATGGAAAGTACCATTTTAAAGCGTCTGATGTTAGGTTGTACATTTTGTAGCCTACAACAACCAATAAAAAGCAGTTTGCAAGGTCTAAAAGAGCAACAGCTGTGTTTGCGTGTAGATTTTGATTATTTAAAGACCGAAAACCGGATATTAGACATAATAAAGCACTAAACCAAAAAAGAAACCTGGTTTGAAAATAATAATACTTCAACTGAAAGCACTGTGGCTGAGTAGGTGCGGTGTAAAGGGGCTCGAATTTTTGTCCACATTGATGGCAATAATCACTGTGATCTTGTAATTCACCGCAGGCAGGACATCGAAAATGACTGTTTCCGTATATAATGGGACGAACCGGAGTTTGAGGACCGCGAGCGCAAACAATGCAGGGTTCATGGTCTATAAGACACCCACACTCGTTACACATCCACTTATGCCTTTTTTCACTTTTGGGTGGTGTAGGAGGAGTATCTGTTTCTTCTTTCGTGGGTATTTTTATAATATCCTGTTTTGTGCCGCATACGGAACAAAAAACCGAATCGTCGGCAATTTTGATTCCACATTTTTTACAATACATTTTCTTTAACACCTCGTAAGTACATATCAAGTATTTTAGTAGTATTATACAGTAAAATATATAACGTGTCAAGTTACAATAGTAACGAGATAAGTTGTCGAACTGTTCTGCGACAGGGGGTATACTGTTATAGGGTGATAATAGTGAACAAAAGCCAATATAAAAAATTCAGGTATTTGGGCCTTAACATTGCGTACTATAGAAAAGAGAGAGGCTTATCACAAATGCAGCTTGCAGAATTGGTGAATGTTAGCCGCACCCATATGAGCCGTATTGAAACCGCAGATTGTGCGGTTTCTTTGGATGTTGTTTTTGAAATTTGCGATATTTTGCAGGTGAGTCCTTCGAAGCTTTTTGATTTCCGTACTGATTAATTATGGTGTCGGCCAAATAAAAATCCAATATTATTACAATAACGTAGAACAAAAAACTTTACTTTCAAATAACGCCGTGATACTATACTTGTATAAAGCCAATTATTTAGTAAAGGGGAAATAAAATGCTTAAAACATCACCAGCGGTATTCGCAGTAGGAAATGAATATCAGATAATGGTAGAGGTCGAAAGAGAATCGCTTATGTATGTAATGGTTGGAGATAAAACCTTCTACGACGAAACCAATGGAATTATGAATTCACTGTCACCTATTCACCGAGTTAGTGTGCCTATGGATATTCTGGATAAAGCCGGAGAATATACCGTTGCCATACGCCCGATTATCGAAAGAAAGGTTTATTTCCCCGAAACCGAAGAGCTGCAGGAGTTTCGCTTTAACTTCCGCCCGCTTCCCGAAACCGATATACGAATTTATCACATTTCCGATGCCCATAACTGGATAGAGCAACCTGTAGCGGCTGCAAAGGCCTTTGGCAGAATTGATATGCTGATACTTAACGGCGATGTTATCGACAGCAGCGGCGATCCCGAAATGTTTTCTAATATTTACGAGATTTGTTCAAGCATTACAAATGGCGAGGTTCCTGTTATTTTCTCCCGTGGTAATCACGATATGAGGGGATATTATGCCGAAAAATTTGCCGAGTATACCCCCAGCCAAAATAGAAGAACCTATTATTCCTTTCGCTGTGGAAGTGTTTGGGGATTGGTGCTTGATTGCGGCGAAGATAAACTTGATACCAGCACGGAATACGGCTATATGGTTGCCAGCCATATTTTCCGTGAACGTCAGACGGAATACATAAAAAGCATCATAGAAAACGCAGACAGGGAATACGCCGCCGAAGGTGTAAAAACCAAGCTGATAATTTGTCACAATCCCTTTACCCAACAGTTGCAGCCGCCATTTAATATAGAGAAAGAATTATTTAGCGAATGGGCCAAGCTTTTAAAGGATAATGTAAAGCCCGACTTAATGATTTGCGGACATCTTCACGAAACCACCATAAATCCCGTAGGCTGTGAAAACGACCATCTGGGTCAGCCCTGCACCGTGATTATAGCCTCAAATAGATTATCAGAGGAAAATGTTTTTGTAGGCGGCGGTATTACAGTAAAGGATAAAGCGTTTGAAATAGCCTTCACCGACAGCCTGGGGAAAACCCGTTCCGAAGAAACATTAAAAAGATAATTAGTTGTACAAAATAGTAAACGGCTTGACCAAATGTGGTCAAGCCGTTTTGTCTGTAAGATAGTTGAACTGTTAGATTTTGTGGGAGTACATTTTATTACTGTTTTCTTTTATTTTATGAAATTTCGCTTACGATAGATAGAAGGGGTTATTCCTTTTATTCTCTTAAAAACCTGAGTAAAATACAAAGGGTCTTTGAAGCCGCATATCTCTGCAATTTCTTTTATTTTTATGTCTGTGTTTTCTAATAGATTTGCGGCATTTTCAATACGCAAGCTTAAATAATAAGAATATGGCGACTGTCCGACACACTCTTTAAAAAGGTGATTGAATCGGCTGACGCTGACGTTAAGCATTTCTGCAAAAACCGCTGCGTTATACTCCTGCGAGAAGGTATGCTCCATATTGTCGATAACCCGCTTCATCATATTTAATTCAGATTTCTGTTTTTTCTTTTTTGCAATTTGGCAAAGCAAATAAATCGTGTGGTATTCTGCTTCTAATTTCGAGGTAGGACTATCGTCACTTAAATTGCTTTGTATACTGCCAAACACATTTGGAATTAAGTTTCCGCTAATTGTGATGGAGGTTTGCGGCTCTATATCAATAGACTGCATTACCTCTGCCACGTCGCTGCCTGTGAAGTGCAAAAAGTGGTATATCGTCTGATCCTTGCCGTATGTCACGTATTCCTGCGGAACGGACGGAGGATATATCCATATTTGCCCAGCCTTCAATAATTTGCCGTTAAAATAACTGCGGCCCGATTCTATATAGAATAAAGACCAATCCTTTCGGCCGTTTTTTCTTATGGTCATCTGGTCGGTATTACCACATATAATGCGACCGCTTGACACCACTTCAATCGTGTGGTTAGTTATCGGAGCTTTTTTATCAAGAAAACCGTCATATATAAGCATATCCGTCACCTCTTGTTAAGTATATATCCACTTATAAGCCGTGTCAACTTAAAATAGCAATATTTCTATGGTATTTTGGAATTTTAGCGTAAATTTCAATTTAATTATGCAATAAATCTATTATTATATAGATAAAGAATTAATATCGAGGTGCGGCATTATGAAAAAAATAACCTTTATCGGTGCAGGCAGCGTCCAATTCACTACTGCAGTAGTAAAAGATTTAACCACCTATTCTGCATTAGACACGGCAGAGATTTGTTTAATGGATATAGACGAATATCATCTTAAAGAAATTACAAAATGCGTGGAAAAAATCAAAAAGGAAATGGAGTCTTCAATCACCATTACCTCCACCACCTGCCGTAAGGAGGCGCTTACGGGTGCCGACGCAGTAATAGTTACAGTTTTTAACGGCGATATAGACATCTGGCGGCACGAAATAGAAGTACCTATGAAATACGGTGTAAATATCAACGTGGGCGATACAAGAAGCGTTTCGGGTATATTCAGAGCGCTTCGCAGCATTCCCCTTATGCTTGATATCTGCCACGATATTGAGAAAATTTGCCCCGGGGCTGTGGTTCTTAACTACACCAACCCTATGGCTATGCTTTGCAAGGCAATGCAGTCCCTTACTACCGTAGATGTAACCGGTCTTTGCCACAGCGTTCAGCACACCTCCAAAATGTTGGCAGAGTGGGCGGGTGCCGATTATTCAAAGGTAACCTATACCTGCGCAGGCATTAACCATATGGCCTTTTTCACAGAGCTGAAAGAGGGGGATAAAGACCTTTACCCCATACTTCGCGAAAAGATAAAAGATGATGAATTTTATAAAAAAGAAAAGGTACGTAATGAACTTTTTAAAACCTTTGGATATTACGTAACCGAGTCCAGCGGGCATAATTCTGAATATACCCCTTGGTTCCGCAAGCGTCCCGACCTGATTTTAAAATACTGCTCCGAGGATGGTGCGGCCTGGAATCCGGGCGAGTACGCGTTTTCTTTAAAGCTTCGTCAAGACCCTAATCGTTTTGATGAATCGGTAGCAGCTTTTATGGGAAAAACCCTAAAAAAAGAACGCGGCCAAGAATATGCGGCCAATATCCTTAATGCCCGCATTGGTGACGGAACTCCATTTGATTTTAACGCTAATCTAATAAACGAGGGCTGTGTTGAAAACCTGCCTGCAGACGCTTGCGTTGAAATACCCGTAACCGCAACAAAAGATGGATATATTCGCAAATACAAGGGTAAGCTTCCTTCAATTGTTGCTCCCTTGGTGGCATATACTGCAAACATCGAAAATCTTGTGGTAGAAGCTTATGAAAAGAAATCAAAGGATTTGGTTTATGCGGCGGTATCTTTAGACCCGCTTTGCTCAGCTGTGCTAAGTCTCGAAGAAATCCGACAGATGTGCGACGAGCTTTTCGAAATCAATAAGGATTACTTGGGAGACTATAAATAATTCAACATAATGCGGCATAATTAAGTCTGTTCTAACACAAACGGCTTGACCAATTGAGGTCAAGCCGTTTTGTATGTTCTGTTAGCCTTTTAAGTTTTCGTCTGCTAACTTGTTGAAATGTTCAATAAGTTCAATTTCTCTTGGGTCGTAGGGGCGAAGGTTGGGGCGGAACAAATCGTGTTGCCATTTGGTAAAATCGTATCTGTCGCCGTTTCCTTGGTCTAACTGTTCCCAAAGGTGCGGCCAAGGCTCGTGGGTCTGGGTTTTGCCCACAACAAAGCCCCAGCAGTAGTTTGCAATATTGTTAAGATAGAATAGGGGATAAAGCTCTGCAAAATCGTTGTGATTTATGCGGTGCAGCCATTCTGTAACAAAAATAGGTCTGTTATATTTTTTCAGTGCGGCCAAATTTTCCACAAACCATCTGTAAGGGGAGTAGGAGTGGAAGCTGATAACGTCGGAAAGCTCCAGCGCGCGACACTCCTCGGGGGAGGTAGGTTTGCCGTCCTTCATACCCCTCCAGATATCGGCGCAAAGGGGCTGTACAGGGTCTTCGGCGCGAACAACCTCGAAAATGGTGTCAAGAAAGTCAATGGCAATTTCTCTACGCTCAATTCCGGGTTCGTTCCATATATTCCAGCAGAAAATTCTCTCGTCGTTGCGGTATTTTTTCACAATTTTTTGCACCATTTCAATAAACGTACCGCGAAGCTCGGGATATTCCATATAATGGTGGGGTTCCATTGCGCGTTGCTCTTCGCTTAAGGGAATACGTCCCTGGTGCTCGCCCAAGGCGTACTGCTGCTCTCCCATCTTTTTAGGTATAAATACGTCACCGCGGGGCAAATCCTCCTCGTAGCCCAGCACCAGCATTACCTTTTGATGGTGCTTTTGGCAAAGGGTCAGGTAGTTTTCCAAAATATCCATAAAAGACTCGGGCTCGGCGTAGTAAACGTCGAAGTTCGCCCAAAGTCGCACGGTGTTAAAGCCAATCTTATCTGCCAATTCCAACTCGCGGTCGGCAGTGGCTAACTTTTCCTCCGATTTGTAGCTTTGCCACATATCAAGGCGGTTTACACAGTCGCTTCCAATAAAATTACAGCCTCTGAGCCAACCTATTTTTTCGTACCAAGCATTTGCTTCCTCGGGAGTCCATTGTCTTTTCACGTAACCGCCACCTTTTAAATAACTTCTGCCATAAGTATAACAATTCAATCGGCATTTGTAAAGACTTTTTCGGCAGCATATTTCCACATTTATCCGTTAAAATAATGTAGTTATCCAATAAATAATTCCGTAAATCACACTTGCCACCGTGCCGAAAACAATCACAGGGCCTGCGATTCCCCAGAGATTGGCGCAAAGCCCCAGCACGATACCCTCTGCTTGTGGTCAAGTAGGACCCATTAAATACCCTTATTTCTTATAAATTCCACGAAGCTTTTTACCTTCCCGTAGTACTCTTTTTCGGCATAATAAGCATACAGCGTGTATCGTTCCTTAAAGTCGCACACATCCAAATCCACCACGCCGCAGGTTGCATCAGCAGCGTCTTCTGATTGATGTCCAATTCCGATCCCCATGTTACACGCTATAAACTTTTCGTAGCATTCTATGTCGTTACACACTACAGATATTCGGGGATGAAACCCCGCGCGATTGCAGGCTTTTACAAGAATTCTATTCATATTGCCGTTTGCATCCATTACAACAAACGGCTGCTTGCATAACTGGCTTAAGAACAAGGTTTGACTGCACAGCGCATGATTTGCTGCACACTTTAAGTGAAGCTGCATGGTGAACAGTTCGATTCTTTCATATTCGCAATAGCATGGATTTTCTTCATCGATGATCACGTCATAATTAAGAAAATCAACACCCTCTTGCTCAAAAGCTATCTTAAAGGTCGTATCCGGATATAAGGTTTTATATTCCGCTATATAGTCTGTAATATTGCGCCGCATTCCTCTGACCAACAATTTAATTTCCCGAGAATCTTGATTGTGGGCGGTAAGTTTTTCTATCGTATCATCCAACTCGTGAAATACCGCGCAAAGCGATTGCTGCAATAACCTCCCATTATTATTTAACCGAATTCTATTCGCATCCCGGTCAAACAACTGACAGCCCAGCTCTTTTTCCAGACGCTTGACAGAAGATGAAACTGCGCTGACAGGCACTAAATACTTATTCGCAGTTGAAGTAAAACTCTGTGTTTTTGCGCTTTCATAAAAATAACGCAATTGTAATATTTCCATCAAAACACCTCCCTTCTTCATTTTACCATACAACAGATTATATAGCAACTGCATTTTAATTAATTATATACAATTCGGTTGGAAATGATATAATAATACAGAGGTGATAAAAATGGAACATAATATCACATTTCTAAACAACAAAGCAATGGAAGAGACCGGTGTTCTTGATATGCATGCCGCTATAAACGATGTAAAAAACGCATACATCCTTAACCAAATGCAGAATGTAATCAATCCTGGAAAATGTGTTCTTCGATGGGGACAAACCGTGGAAGACGAAAATCTCCTGGGCCGTATCAATGCTATGCCGGGATACATCGGCGGCGATTATGATATGGCAGGCATCAAATGGATCGGCAGCGGACCTATGAACTACACAAAAGGTCTGCCCAGAGCCAGTGTTACCGTCATATTAAATGATCCCGAAACCAAACTTCCGGTTTGCGTTGCAGACGGCACAGCTATCAGTACTGTCCGTACGGGCGCTTCCGGTGGTGTCGCTATTGAATTACTTGCAAAGTCAAATGCCGAAGTTATGACGATTTGCGGTGCCGGTGCCCAAGCGCATACACAGTTGGAGGCTGCTTTGATCAGTCGTCCCACCTTGAAGAAAGTTTATGTATATGATATCATTTCTGAAAATGCAGAACGCTATATTGATATCAACAAGAAGAAATATCCTGACATCACTTTCATTAACACCAGCGATGTCGAATCCGCCGCAAGAGAAAGCGATATTATTGATTGCATAACCCTGGCAACCGAGCCTTTTATCAAAGGTGCTTGGCTGAAGAAGGGTGCATTGGTGATGAATATGTCCGACTACGAGGTGGAAAACGATTGTATCGAACATGCCGACAAGGTTGTTGTAGATTTTTGGGAAAGCATTAAGCATCGCATGATCAGCACCGTTGCGCTAATGTGGAAGGACGGGCTGTTCAAGGATGAAGAGCTTCACGCAGAATTGGGTGAAATCCTCACCGGCAAAAAGTGTCCCAGAGAGACTGATGACGAAATCATTTATTTTAACGCCGTAGGCGCAGGCATTCTGGATATTGCGGTGGCTGCTAGATGCTATCAAAAGGCACTCCGCAATAAAAATGGCATCACAGTCCCCTTCTGGGAATGAATAAACAAACAAAAAGGCTTGACCAAATCGGTCAAGCCTTTTTGTTAGAACAAAGTTGTAATCCAATAAATTATACCATAAATAACCGATGCCACCGTGCCGAAAACAATCACAGGGCCCGCTATTTTGAACATATTGGCGCAAAGCCCCAGCACGATACCCTCGCTTTTGAATTCAATGGCGGGGGAGGCCACGGCGTTTGCGAAGCCCGATACGGGAACTAACGTGCCTGCCCCCGCCCGCTTGGCAAGCTTGTCGAAAAGCCCTAAAGCCGTAAAAAAGGCGGTTAAAAAAATAATGGTTATGCTAACTGCAGGGGCGGCAATTTTCTCTTTCAGACCTAAGTATTGGTATAATGTCAACAACAGTTGCCCAAAGGTGCAAATTCCACCGCCAACAGTGAATGCCCAAAGGCAATTTTTAAGCTTTGGCGACGGCGGTGAAGCCTTCTTCACAAGCTCGCTGTATTCCTTATTGCTTATCTTAACCCGCATTTCCTCACTCCGCTCGGTTTTGTTTTTATCACCCCTATTTTTCCCGAAATACACCAAATTATGTAAAAAACGGTTAGAAAAATCTAACCGTTTTTTGTATACTATATAAGTTTATAAATTGGAGTTCTCACAGGTGGAATACCACCAATCGTCACCGTTGTTTATGTTAAGGATTAGACTGCCGTTTTCGCGGCATTTAAGGCTTTCGCGCAGGCGTTTATCCTCATAGTCGGCCTCTGCAACCTCTTTACCATATTCGTACACACAGGTTGAGCGAGAGTAAAGGGAAGCGTTGGAGTTCATATAAACAATTACAGGGTTTACCTTGTGCATAAATTCGGGGTGAAGGTCCACGTGGAAGTGGTGGTTGGCATAAAAGTAGTGACACTTAAGTTCCTCAAGAGCCCCTGCCTTTTCGTAATCCTCTAAAATTCTTTGCTGACAGTGGGCATAGGTGTCGGCGCCGTGGTAGAAGCCAAAGCCCTTGTATTTAATCAGTGTTGCCACAGAGGTTGTGTTTTCGTAGTTATGCTCGTTATACTTTATCTGGGGGTAGTTATAAACCTCCTGGCGGTTGCCGTCGATATCGTAGCGGCTGTTAAGGGCGGTTATTTCCACGCCGCCCAAGTCCCAGATTTCGTGAATTTTGTCGTAAAACCTAAGGCAGGCGGAATCAAGATAGCGGAACTTCGAAAGATATTTATAGCGTTGCTTTTTAGGTGCCTTAATATCTACCATTTGCGGCATTTCTATTCCGTGCTTTTCTAAAATTTCGGTCCAGTTGCCGAAGTGGTCGCTGTGGTAATGGGTAAGCAGGAAGTAGTCTATTTTCAGGTTGTTCTTTTCAATATAAGGTATAACAACATCGTTGCAGAATTTTAAGCTTCCGCAATCTATAAGCAGATTTTTGCCGTTGGGAAGCTTTAGCAGATTAGCGCTGGAGTGGTCTACGTCGAAGGAAATAACTGTTAATTCCGCCTTCTTCTCTTCGGCGTACAGGTTAAGGGTGTAATCAAGGGTCAGGCCGCCTTGAAGAGTCAGGGTAAGCTTATTTTCTCCTTCGGGTAGCTCACTTATAACCTCAGGGGCCAGATATACGTAATCGCGGGCAAAATACACTCCGCTATATAAATTCTGAAATTCGGAATTTTCCAAAAAGCTTTCGGTGGTAAAGGCAAGCTCCAGGTCGCCACAGGTGATTTTTTCAAGCTTTCGGCTGTAGTTTTCCAGCACTATAACACCGCGGCGGGGATTCGACTTATAGAAGCTGTCGGCGGTGGGGTAAAGCTTAGGCGTTGTGTTTATGGAAGCTCCCATAAGGGTTATTTCCTTAAAAATAATCTCGTTACCAAATCGGTGGCGGAAGACAACAAGGTTTTCTCCTGCTTTAAAGTAAAGAGTGGTTTCTGCAAAATCCCCGAAGGGTAGTGGAGGCATATAGTTTAAAGTGCCGCCGTCGGGGTGACAGACTTCAATCCGCACCCATTCGTCCCAATAATCGTGAAGGTATTTGAACTCAATGTCGTAATAGCCGTCGGCCTCTACTGTAAAGCTTAGTGTGAAGCTTTGCCCCGAATTAAGGCACAGCCCTTCTTCGCGATTATTACAGTTGCATTTTACGATATTTGTTATGCTATGCATACCTTTTGCCTCCAATTAAGATTTTGAATCGTAGTATTTTTTTGCCGCCTGCAATACCTTGTTGGCTATTGACTTTGCTAAGTGATTACCGCTGCCGCCCTCTTCGGCCACAACAATAAAGGCAAAGGGGTATTTTTCGTCGGTGGAAAAGCCCACAAATTCAGCGTGGGGCTTCTGGCCGTCAACCTCTGCAGTGCCGGTTTTGCCGCAGACGGTTAATTCGCCGAAAAAGCTTGCTCCATAGTTGTTCACAACGGCTCCGCGCATAAGCTTTTGCACCTTTTCTGCCGTTTCCTCAGAGCATACCTTTGCTCCCTTTTTGGCACCTCCGCGGTGGCTGGGTATACCGTAGGCGTTGGTAACCTTTTTTATAAAATAGGGCTTAACAGGTGTTCCGCCGTTGGCAATAGCCCCCACAGAAGTGAGGTATTGCAAGGGGTTCTGCATATCGTTATACTGGCCGATTCCCGACCAGCCAAGCTCTATTTTACGGGCATCTTCAACGTGGTAGCTGCTTACAGCAGCAGGCATACCCTCTAAATAATATTTTTTGTTAAAGCCGAATTTTTCGGCATACTTTGTCATAGTTTCTTTACCCAAATCAACCGCTAATTGTGAAAAATAGCTGTTGCAGGATTGAGCAAAGGCATCTTTTAAGGTTATGTTGTGGTGGTTGCCGGTACACTTAACCTCTTCACCGCCTATGGTGCCGCCCCAGTTGCAGGTATATTCTCTGGTGTAGGCATCGGGTAAGGTTTCTACCGCAGCCATTGCTGTAACAATTTTAAAGGTAGAGCCGGGGGCATAGGTGGCATCTAAAAATCTGTTAATAAATACTCCTTTATAGTCACCCTTTTGTGCCGAAGAAAACTCATTTTCGTTTTCAATATCAAAGCTGGGGGCGCTAACCATACAAAGAATTTCCCCGGTTTTATAGTCGTATAAGGCCACCGTACCAGAATAACCCGAAAGTGCATCGTAGCCCGCCTTACAAACATCGGCATTAAGGGTTAACTGCATATCGCTGTAGCCCTTATGGGTGCCGAAAAGCCCTGTTATGGCATTATAGCCCGAAAGCTTATCTCGAAAAGCCGATTGAACACCGGTGTTAATAAAACCGCGTGTGTCGCCCACAGCGTGCAGGGTGGAAAGCCGAATGCCCTTGTTTTGGTTATATACCCGCTTTCCGTCAACGGTCTGACAAAGAACGGTGCCGTTGATGTCGGTTATGGTGCCGGCAGAGGTAAATTCGCCTTCTGTATAAAGGCGGGTGTTGCCTTGATACATACTCCAGTCTTCAGCTTTAGCCAAATACACCACACATATAATAGAAAGCCCAAGGGTAAACAGAGCAGCTAAAAATAACATTATTGCCGAACGAAGTGATAATCGTTTCAATTACATTCCCCCTTTCGGCTTTAAAGCAACCGTGTGGGAGCCGCCGGCTTTTATAAAGCTAAGCAGCATCCAGGCCGATAGCATTGAAGAACCGCCGGTGCTTATAAATGGCATTGTAACACCTGTAAGCGGCAATAAATCCAAAGAGCCGAATATATTAAGCGAGGCCTGGAAAATATATATTCCCGCCGCGGCAGAAGCCGTAACAGCATAGTAAATAGAGCGTGTTCTGGGAATGCATATTGCGGTGTATACCACCAGTACAGCGAACATAAGAACGGTTATAATTGCAAATATAAGTCCCAACTCTTCGCAGATTATTCCGAACACAAGGTCGGTATCGGCAGCAAAAACGCCGGTTAGCTTACCGCTGCCAAGACCCATTCCGAAAAGACCTCCGGAAGAGGTGGCCATCATAGTTTGGGTTTGTTGGTAGCCGCCGGAATCGGCAAATTGCCAGGCGTGGGTATAGGTGGCAAAGCGGCTGGTAACATGGGGCATAATTTTTATTATAAGCACCGCAAAGGCAGCCGCACCTGCAACAAGCGAAGCCACTATTCTTATGTCACAAAGCCGCAGGCAAAGAATTATAAGAACTGCGCCGAAATAAACCACTGCAGTTCCGAAATCGCGCATAAGAACAAGGGCCGCAAAGCAGAAAAATGCAAAGCTCAGAAAAGCAGTAAGGTTCTTAAAGCTCATAAGCTTGTCCAAAGCACAGGCACTAAGGAATACCAGGCTTACCTTTACAAGCTCCGAAGGCTGAAAGGTAAAGGAACCGAAGGCAATCCAGTTTTTTGAACCGTTAACATAAACGCCGAATAATATGTTATATATTAAAAGTAATCCTGAAAATGCAGCTATGGGAATTTGCAGCTTTTCCACTAAATCCAGGCGGGAAACCACCGGCCCCAGCAAAAGGAAAAGAATCATTCCAACAAGTGCAAAAAGCCCCTGCTTAAGTAAAGCTTCAGCCCCAACCGAGGCGGCAACACAAAGCCCGATAGAAGTTAAGAATAGTGCTATTATCTCGATTTCTAAGTTGCTGTCGAACTTGCGAATGGGCAGGTAAATCCATTGTAAAACAATAAGCCCGAAAAATGTTATTAAAATAGCGGGTGCGGCAGTAATGTCTTTCAAAATAAATGCGCAGGCCGCAAGCAGTTGGAAAACTGTAAGCAAAAGGGCAGAAGAAATTCTGCAATTTTTAGAAGCAACGTCGCTTTTGGCGGTATCGGTAAGGGATATTGCAGGATTTATGGCAATTTGCATAACGGTTGAGCCAATGCGAATTCTGTCTCCTGATTGCAGATAGGCTTCTCCTTGTACGGGGTATTCGTTAACATAAACCTTGTTTTGCGAAGATGTGGGGATAAGCTTGAAGCCATGCTCATCTAAGGTTAGCACGGCGTGCTGCTTGGCGACGGTGGAATTTTTCAGCCGTACGTCGCAGAATAAACTTTTACCTATAATACATTCCGCACTTTTAATTTCCACAATGTCGCTATAGCTTTCCACG
The DNA here is from genome assembly GCA_045546235.1 of Acutalibacteraceae bacterium. Classification (GTDB taxonomy): domain Bacteria; phylum Bacillota; class Clostridia; order Oscillospirales; family Acutalibacteraceae; genus UMGS1532. The sequence goes on along the minus strand of JAZQCL010000012.1, from coordinate 54,604 downwards.
GCAAACCTTGCCAGGGTTTTTCTTTTTAATTTGTGCAAAATTGTTTTCACCGTAAATATTAAAATAAGTAAAGCAATAACAGGCAAAATAAACCTGACTATTCCCGAGTAAAGAACATACATCCGTCTGCCCCCCTTTTTTATAAATTCATCAACATACTAAATTAAATTTGCAACTGTGTATAAAAGCAAAATTCCGCCCAGTACTATTCTATACCAGCCAAACACCTTGAAATCGTGCTTTTTTATGAAGCCTAACAAGAATTTTATAATAAATAAGGAAACTATAAACGCAACCGCACATCCAACACCAAGCACAGCGATTTCGTTGCCGCTGATGCCCACATCTGCGGTAATAAATTTTAGTGCCTTAAGGGCGCTGGCACCGAACATAACGGGAATTGCAAGATAAAAAGTGAATTCAGCCGCCGCAACCCTTCCAATACCAATCATTAAAGCGCCGAGTATTGTGGCACCTGAACGTGATGTGCCGGGAAGTATTGCCGCCACAAGCTGGAAGATACCAATTATAAATGCGGCCTTGTATGTAATATCTGCGGTTGAGGTAACCTTAGGTGTAAGCTTTTTGTTTCGGTTTTCAATAAATATAAACAGAATGCCCACCAAAAACAGCATAAGGGTTACAACCAAAAATTCAACACTTATTCCGCTTTTGCCCAAGGTACTTTTAAAGGCGGCCGAAACCTTTTCGTCGAAAAGCACGCCGTAAATAACAGCGGGCAGGCAGGCAACAAGAATTTTAAACCAAAGGGTTATAATATCCATTTTCAAGGTAATTCCGCCAAGGGCTATATCTTTATTCTTCAGGCTTTTTTTGGTGCCGAAGGGCCAGATTTCGCGGAAAAATACCACAACAACCGCCATAATTGCGCCAAGCTGTATAACAACTCGGAACATATCTATAAACTGGACACTGGATTTAAAATTCCAGAAGTTTTCAAATAATATAAGGTGGCCGGTGCTACTTACGGGAAGCCACTCGGTTATACCTTCTATAATGCCGTAGAAAATGGCTTTGATTATCTCTGCCATACCATCAAATCCTTTCATAACCTTTATAATACCACAAAATTTACGCCAGGTCTATAGAAATATACACATTTTTGGTAACATTAATTACACCCTTTGAATATAATACAAATGAAGTAACAGTTGCTTCAATTTTAAAAAAGGAGGCTAATCATTATGTCGGATGCAAGAACTGCTAACGGTTCTTTAAATGCGTTTAAAGAAGCTGTGTGTATCGATGCCGGAAGGGTGTATGATTCCTGCTGTGACCGCGACTGTTTAGAGGATCTTCGTTGCTACTTCACCTGCGAAGGTCAGTGCGTAATCGACAAGGCACTTAACATACGGGCAAAATCCGCGGAAGTTTTTAATGTATATATAGATGTTGAACCGGTCACCTTTAACCGAGGCTACTATTCCTGCAGCCTTAATTTCTTCTTTTTGGTAGATTTCGATGTGTTCACAAGCGACTGTCCCAAGCCAACAACTATTAGGGGATTCTGTTTCTATGAAAAGAAGGTAATTCTTTACGGCAGCGAGGGTAACGTAAGGGTGTTCTCAAATGCAAAAACCCTTGAAAACAGCTATGACCCACAATGTCGCACAACTTCTAATTCTCCAAGATGCAGCGTTCAGACCGTTGACCCGATTGTGTTGTCTGCTCGCCTTTGCGAGCTGAGAAACTGCTGTGAAAACAGCTGTTGCGTGCCATCTTGCCTTTGCGACGTATTAGGCGGTAACGTTAATATGTGCCAGGAGCTGGGAACCCCCACCGTGCTTGTAACATTGGGCCTTTTCTCTATAGTTCAGCTTATCAGAAATGTGCAAATGTTAGTTCCTGTCTACGATTTCTGTATCCCCGAAAAGCAATGCGAAGATTCTACCGACCGCCCCTGCGATGTATTCTCGCGTCTTGAATTTCCCACCGACGATTTCTTCCCTAAAAGTGGGGGAGAGGGTGGCTGCTGCCCTGCAGCTCAACACAATAATTGCTGATTCTCAAAAAAGAATATTAAGCCTTCAACCCAAAAAAGTGCCCTTGGATTTTCCAAAGGCACTTTAAATTTTTCGAAAGTTTGTTTTAGAAAGATTTTCTTTTGTTTTAAAGGGTTGCAATATCTGCAATAAGGGCTTAAAATTTACTTAGTAAATTTTAAGTAGGCAGGCCTACAAAGGAGTATTTTTATGAGTTCGCGTTCCATAATCCCCTTTATTGCTATGACGGGGAATATTAACAGAGAGCATTTAAAAAACACAATGGCAGGCTACCGCAGCGTGGGTATAAATGACGTTATGATTTATCCCAGAACCGGCCTTGACCTTGACTATATGTCGGAGGATTGGAAAGACGCGGTGGGCTTTTGCATAAATTATGCAAAGCAAAACGATATGCGGGTTTGGCTTTACGACGAGCTTAACTGGCCCTCGGGCATTTGTAATCACCAGGTTTTATACGCCGACGATAAAAACTACGCAAAACGTTTTATTGTTAAAGACGGTGAAGTGGTGGTTATTCAGGTTGGCTTTAAGTGGGACAAGTCGGTTTGGCCTTTTTCGGGTGTGGGTAACGACCTTGAGGATTTATTTAAGGACAAATCTCGCTATTTTATGCGGATTTTCGACCCCCGCACAGGCGAGCTTATCGGCACAAAAGAGGGTTTGGAGATAACCGACGAGGAACGCTCAACCCCGGTTGACCTTTTAAGCTTCGAGGCTATGAACTGCTTTATCAACACCACCCACGATAAGTATTACGAATGGTTCGGCGAAGATTTCGGTACCACAATTCCGGGAATTTTCACCGATGAGCCCAGCTTCAAGCACATAAGGGGCAGAAGTGAATATCCTGCGTTTTTATATTACTCGGGAATTTTAGAGGATTATAAAGCTGCCTTCGGTAGTGACTTGATTGAAGATATGGTGGCCCACACAAAAAAGCTGCCCGATAATAATTTTCTGCAAAATCATTTAGAAATAGTGTCAAAGCGCTTCAAAAAAAGCTTTCTTGATAATATACACGATTGGTGCCGTAGCCACGGAATTGCCTATACAGGCCATATGGTGAACGATGATTCGGTTACCGATTCCATACAGGCCAATGGAAACATTCTTCACACCCTGCGTGGCTTTGATATTCCCGGTGTTGATGAAATTTACACAAGGCTTACCTATACCGACAGCTTTTTAGGGCTTCCCGCATCGGCTGGTGCTACCATTGATTTCTTGTATTCACAGCTTCAGAACTTAAAATACAATGGCGTTAAGGATACAATGGTTGAGCTATTCGCCTTAGGCCCCTACAATATGCCCTTTGCTCAACGGGCTCGCGCTGTTTGGTTTGCCGCAGCATACGGAATTAACCACTACTTTGCCGCAATGGCTCACCTTAACGGCAGTGGTAACTTTAAACGCAGTGAATATTTTATGAACCTTTCTTATGCTACCCACGATTTTGGCGGTATTGCTGCCGTGGCAAAAGAGGCTTTAAAGGCTATGAAATATGCCGATAAGGAAATGAAGACAAGGGTTTGCCTGCGTTACCCATATACACCTTCTATGAATAATATCGGCAAAGCCGAGGTTACAGATTACGATTTCCTTATGAAGGATTGTATTGAAATACTGGGTAAAAACCAGGTTCAGTGGAGATTGCTGGACGAAGGGGAAAAGTCTGACACAGATATTACTGTCTCCTTCGACGCCTACGGTATTTTAGACGAAAAAACAGGTGTATACTATAAAGAGGCTGCCGATTGGTGGAATGCCGTATCCGGTGGAATTACCCGCGACGTTACCGTAACCGAAATGTCTGGCGAGCTTGCCCGCGACGTATTTGTTCGCACCTATACCGACGGAAGCTTTATTGTAATAAACCGTTATGATGGTTTTGGCTCAGAACGTAACCTTATATTGGAAAAGGATGGCGAACGAAAAATCTTCCGCCTGTACGATTACGGTGTATATTGCGGGGAAGAGCAGGAAAATATATGCACCTGCCGGGAAATTCTTCCCGAAAATCTTCGTGTGGATTTCAACGGCTTCAGCCGTTATACCCGCCTGGATTTAATGCAAAGCCAAAGCTTTAACTTTGAAACCGAAGAGGATATTTATGCCACACTCAACATCTGCGTATACCCGGAAAAGCGAGAGGTGTATTTAGACGGTAAAAAGATAGATTATAACCTTCCGGAAACCGCCTTTACAGATTGCTTTAACACGCTGTATATGAAAAGTGAGCCAATTCTTTTTGAAAAGGGCAGCCACATACTTACCATACCCGAGCAGGATCGCGGTTTCTTGCCAATGCTGATTCTCGAGGGTGACGTAACCGTTACCCCTGCCGTGAATAAGCAGGGTAAAAAGGTTAAAATGCTTTGCCGCGCAGCGCGTTCCGATAAGCCCTACAGCGACCAACCCTTTTACGGAAACGCCGGCCTGCACTTCGACCTGAAGGTTCCCGAGGGCGGCGCCAACGTTACGGTTGGCGATTTCCACGGCTACGTAGAATTTTATGTAGACGGCGTACAGGTTTCAACCGCATCCTTTGCTCCATACATTTTTGATATTCCTGAGGCTTGCGGCGGAAAATCCGTACATTGCAAAATCAGATATTTCAGCTCTTACGGAATGCTTTTCGGTGATACCGAGGCAATAGAGAAAAACGGCGCCGATTTCCGTGCCGATTGGGTTAAACTTCTTTCACCCACATCGGCAAAAATAGAAACCGTAGGCTTTAACAATTTGCATATCTATAAAAAGTAAAAAAAGCAACCGCAGAAATTTCTGCGGTTGTTTTTTATTCCTTTGGAGTAATTTTGTTCAGTTTTAATAAAGCTGCTATAAGAAAAACAAGCAGTAAACAGATGAAATAAGGGAAAACGCCATAGCCTGTAATCTGAGCTAGACTTCCAAAAACCGGGGGAGTAAGGGCTACTCCTATAAAAGCCACTGCCATATGGGTTCCCATAATCGATTGGGCAATATCGCGACCGAAAAAAATCGGCGTTATGTGCATAAGATTGGGGTATATCGGGCCAACGCCAAGGCCGGTCAGAAATAAACCTAACGTTCCTGAAAGGGAGCCAAACGGCAAAAAGAAGAGTGCTGCTCCAAGCCCTAACACCATAAGACCAATCTGCATTAATCTTTGTGGGGAAAGCTTGTCGGACAGTAAGCCCGAAACAATTCTTCCCAAGGCCAGTCCAACAAAGTAAACCGTTATGGTGCCTGCGGCAGAATCAACCCCAAAATTCAGGTGCTCTGCCAAATATGTACTGCCCCAGGTGGTGCAACAAGCCTCGATTGAGCAAGAGGCAATGAACATTGTCCAAACGGGAAAAATGCCCTTGATTTTTACTATTTGCTTAAGGGGAATTAGCTTTTGTTCCTCCTCGACGGGGTCGGATTTTCTTAATTTTCTCCACAAAGGAAGGGATAAAATCAAAACAGCGGCTATGCTCATTTGCAGAAAAGAAACCGCCCTGTAGCCACTTCGCCAGCTACCGAGAACCGACAGCATTATGGAAAGCAGATAGGGGCTTACCGCCACACCTATTCCATAGCAGCAATGCAGAAAATTCATCTGCTTGGCGTTATAATGAAGGGCAACATAGCCGTTAAGTGCCGAGTCTACAGCACCCGCACCAAGCCCTAAGGGAATGGCCAACAGTATAAAGAATGCCCAGTGCCCAATAAAGGAAATACCGAAAAGTGCAAAGGCCGTCATAGCAGTGCTGGCGGCGGCCAGATTTCCTGTACCGAAGCGTTTTATAAGCCTTGCGCTGTTAAGGCTTGAAATAAATGTGCAGGTCGAAGTGGTAATGGTTATAAAGCTTGCGAAAGAAGTGGATATGTTGAAGCTTCCGTATATTGCAGGCCAGGCGGCACCCAAAAGTGAATCGGGCACACCAAGGCCTACATAGCCTATATAAATTACAATTAAAAGTAGAGTTGCCATAGGTAATCCTCTTTACATTGTGTCAAAAAGCTCTTCAATCTGCTCTTTTTCGGCAAGCCATTTGGAGTATGCGGTGGCGCTGCCGCAGCAAACCGCGAATTTTAAAGCATCACCGTAATTTCCGCTAACCGAATATTCTTTTATAAAGCCTGCCACCATTGAATCTCCGGCACCAACGGTGTTAATCATTTCACCCTTTGGCGGTAGGCAGGTGTGAACCTCGCCCCTTTCGGTAAGAAGTACGGCACCATCTTTTCCAAGGGAAACAAGCACATTTTTAGCACCCATTTCCTTTAGCTTTTTAGCGTAATAAACCACGTCCTCGTGGCTTGTAATTTCCTTGCCGAATATATCGCCCAGCTCGTCTATATTGGGTTTTATAAGGAAAGGGCGAAATAATAAGGCAGAGGTAAGGGATTTTCCGCTTGTATCAAGAATAATTGTTACTCCCTTCGGGGCGGCCGCAATAATATCTGAGTATATATTATCGCTAACTCCCTTTGGTATGCTGCCGCTAAGCACAAGGGTATCCTCTGCCGACAGCTTACCTATTCTTTCTAAAAGTGCGGCAATTTCCTGTTCGTTTATTTTTGGCCCTGCGCCGTTAAATTCCGTAACCTCACCCTTTACAAGCTTTACGTTAATTCGTGTAAAGCCTTCTTTTACGGAAATAAAATCGTGGAGTAAGCCGTGGGTGTCCAGATGCTTTTTCAGTTCATCTCCGGTAAAGCCTGCCACGAATCCAAGCGCGGTAGAGGAAACCCCAAGGCGGGAAAGAAGAATTGATACGTTAAGCCCCTTGCCGCCAACCACAAAGTATTCGTTTTTAACACGGTTGGTTTTGCCTATCTCAAAACTGTCTGCATCTGCGGTATAGTCCAGCGACGGGTTAAGAGTAACTGTATAAATCATATTAACATTCCTTTTAAAAATTCTATTTAGTAGTATACAGCCTATCGCCAAAATTATCAATAAAAATATTGCAAAAAAAAAGTGATTGTTATATAATAAAATATATATTATCAACAAATTATTGGAAGTGTTTAAATGACAACGGTTTACATAGTTCGCCATTGCGAATCAATGGCTAACCTTAACCACTCTTTCGCAGGGCATGACGACGTAGATATAAGCCCTAAGGGAGCAAAGCAATTAGCCTGCCTTACCGAGCGCTTTAAGGACATAAGGTTAGACAAGGTGTATTCAAGCCATTTGAAAAGAGCGTACAAAACCGCTGAAGCTGTAAATAAATATAATGGTTGTGAAATTATAATTGACGACAGCTTTATTGAAATGAATTTCGGCGTTATAGATGGCAAGCCGGTTAAGGATATGACCGAGGAGCAAACCTATTGCTGGAACAACGAGCCCCATAAGTTCAGGGTTCAAAACGGCGAAACTATGGCGCAGGTGGCCGCCCGCATATGGGAGGGCCTACAAAGAGCGGTAAGGGATAATCCCAATTCCACAATAGCTATAGCCTCTCACGGATGTGCAGTTCGTAACCTTATAAGGGTGCTGAAAGGCTTGGCTGAAGAAAGAATTACCGAGGTTGAATGGTGCGATAACACTGCCATTAACAAGGTAGAGTTTTACGACGATGGCAGTTATAAGCTTGTGGCAGAAAACGATTCCTCTCACCTTACCGACGAAGCCAAAGCAGAGCCAATCGGAAATTGGGACTGGTCGGAGGAATAAGCTATGGTAATTATGGCAGTAGATTTAGGTGCCGCCAGAACCGGCTTTGCGGTAAGCGATTCAGGGGAACAATTTGCCTTTCCCCGCGGCATCGTTAATGAATATAATCGAGAGAAGCTTTATTCGAAAATTATAGAAAAAGCTAAAGAAAATAAAGCCGAGCTGATAGTTCTGGGATTGCCTAAAAATATGGACGGCACCCTGGGTTTTAAGGCGCAGGAAAGTATAGATGCAAAAGCGCAGTTGGAAAAGCTATGCGATATTCCCATAGAGCTTTGGGATGAGCGCTGCACCACCGTAAGCGCCCATAACAGCCTGCACCAAAACGGAATCAAGGCTAAAAACCGTAAAAACATTGTTGATTCGGTTGCAGCCACCATTATTTTAGAGGATTTTTTGCGTTTCAGAAATTCCGGGAAATAATAGGAGTTGTCGACCTAATGAACATCTTTATAAGAATAGCCGGCATAAATGGGTTTATGCCCAACAATTTTTTCACTAAGGCTTACGATTGCCGCCTGCTTTATATTCTTTCGGGCAGCGGAAAAATAACCATCGAGGGCAAGGAATTTCCTTTAAAAAGAGACACCCTTTGCTATTATCCTCCGGGCACCGAGTATTTCCCCGAAAAAAGCAAAGAGGATCCGCTGTTTTTTGTAACCTTGAATTTCGATTTAACAAGGGAATTTGAAAATATAACCTGGTGTCTGCCTCCTATAAGGGCGGAAAGATTCGATCCAAGCAAAGCACAAAACACCCATCTTGACTGTGGCCTTCCGCTTTTTCACAAGCCCTTTGTTATACAGGACGCCCTGATATTCCGCGATAACATAAAAAGAGTAGCGGAAGAGCTGGAGCGGGGAAACGAAGGTGCCGCCTCAAGCCTTTTGCAGTATGTTTGTTATAAGCTGGCAGACTATACCCGCGAAAAAACCGATAATCTTTACGAAAGAATTGTGAACTGCATCAATCTTAATTATGCTTCGATTACATCAAATCAAGATATAGCCGATGCCCTTAGTTATCACCCTTACTATCTAAACAAGGTGTTCCGCGAAGCCCGCGGCATTACCATTCATAAGTACATAATGGAGGTAAGGCTTAACAAAGCGGCTGAGCTACTTCGGGAAACCGATTACCCCATAAGTGATGTTGCGGCGTCGGTAGGCTTCAGCAATCCCGAGCATTTTGCAAAATGCTTCCGCAAGGAATTTGGAGCATCGCCCACCGAATTCAGAAGTCAAAACAGCTATCTGAATTTCATATAAAGCCTGCAATTCAAAAAAACACATACTTCTGCAAAAATGTACAACTTTTATTTTTGCAGGAGGTATATTAAAATAATACAAAAACAAACGGAGGGATATTTGTGAAAAAATCAAAAAGAATCATTTCGTGCATTCTAACATTGGCATTGGTTGCCCTGCAGTTTTCGGTGCTGACCCTTACTGTAAGTGCCGCAGAGCCCACAGACTACAGCCAGTACACAAACACCGAAAAGGTTAACTCTGCCATTGCCGCTCTCGGCAGCGACAGTAACCTGACCTATGGCTACGGTGTGGCATTCGAACCAATTGCAGGCAAGGTGCTGGTTGAATGTACCGAGTACGGAGTAAAGGGCAGTGCAGGTGGCTTCTATTCCGACGGAGGCGTTACCACCGAAGGCTTCGATAATAACGTTTTCGACGGCAACGCTACTTCTGCTGCCGACGTCAATATTCATAACAACGGCAAGCAATTCTATTGCCTTGAAGAAGACGGTACTTATAAGGAGAACACCTACGTTGATATGACCATCGCTCTTAAATATCAGGCAGATATAAGCAGAGTGTTCATAGCCCAGCGTTCCGCAGCCGCCCTTCATGCTTATGAATACGAAATTTATATAGGCGACAGCTACAGCACCCTTTATACCGATGCCAATCGTAAGTTTTATTACGAAGATAGTTTACAGGCTCAGTATCAGGTTTTCGATTTAGAGGAAACCGTTTCTGCAAAATTCGTAGGCATCCGAATTCTTAAAGGTGTAGCCTTGCCATTCCCTTACGGCACTGCCGCTTCCTACCCAAGGCTTGCAGAAGTTGCAGTGTTTGGTGAATATAACGACCCGGCCTACATTTACGACGCAGTTACAGACGAAGAGAGAGCAAGAGAGTGCATAAGCAACCTTAAAAGCGACTATAACCTTATGCAGTCGGGCTACTATGTGGCAAAGGCTGATAAGCCTTCCTACATCTTAGTAACAGGTAGGGAAAACGGCCAGGATCTTAATAACTTCGGTAGGTTATATTCTTATGGCCACGGCACTGCCGATAACGCAGTTTTCGACGGAACTTTAAGCAGTAATGCCGATGTCAATATAACCGGATCTGATGGTAAGCCTATGAGCTTTGTTGATGCAGATAAGAACCTCAAGCCCAACACCTATGTTGATATAAGCATTTGTCTTGCTCATCCGGCCACCATTGATAAGGTGTTTGTTGCAAATCGTAACAATGCCGCTCTTATGACCCACGAATATGCTGTGTTTACCTCTGACACACTGGAAACTCTGTATAACGACGAAAACAAGAAATACCACTACATAAACCTTCTTAAAGTACAGTATCAGACAATTGACATTAATGCCACCAAAACCGCAAAATATGTTGGTATACGTATTTATCAGGCGGTTGAAACTCCTTTTGTTTCTTACGGCGCGGAATCGGGCTACCCCAGACTGGAGGAAATAGCCGTATTCGGTAAATATGATCTTGATTATTTTGATTATTCTGTTACCACCAACGTTTCAGGCCTTTTGGACGAATCGGGCAACACATATTCGGGCAAGGTATTAAGCCATAAGGCTCCTCTGCTTTCCGGCAATAAGATGTTTAAGGAGTGGCAAATCAACGGCGAGGTTGTTCCTTGCGAGATAAATCAGCAAAAGGGTATCGCGACCCTGGAATTTACCGTAGATAAAGATATTACCGCCAAGGCTATTTACGAGGATATTCCCTCGGCGCTTACTAGTGAAAAGTATGGAATAAACACCGAAAAATCCTGGGTTAGAATCCCGGCCAACGAAATTTTATATACAACCTCTATGGGATTTAATGTTTATTCCGGAAAAATTGCCGCCGAAAAAGGCGGTGCGAATATTGGTGAAGCGCAGTATATCACGCCCGGAACCACAATCGGTATAGCCGATGTGGCCGAAAGCCGGCTTACCGTTATAAGCGAAAGTGACTACGACCTTAACGGCACGGTTGAGGTTACAGATATTGTTTCTGCCGTAAACGGTATGCTTTCAAGCGGTCACGAGGCAGACTCACTTTTTGCTTTCGATGCAAACAGCAGCGGTGGAATTACAGTTTCCGATCTGGTAATTGCAAGAAATTCTATACTTAACAGCACTAAATATGATTTTTCTTTAAAGAACCTGCCGATTTCCGAATTAAAGTACAAAACAATGGGCAGAACTGCTATAGAAGAGGACGGTTCACTTTACCTTGACCTTACCGCTTCGGGCCTTAGCTTTAACGCCTATTGCTATGGTGATGTTTCTATTGAACTTACCGAAGAAGCTTGGTTTACCGTGATTGTAGACGGCGTAGAAAAGGATATGTTTTTAGGGAAATCCAAAAATAAAACCACAGCTATTATTGCCGAGGACCTTCTTCAGGGCAAGCATACTATAGAGATTTACAAGCAGTCCGAAGGCGACCATCACGTGCTTATCCATTCGGTTAGCCTGCAGGGCCAGGTGCTTGATGCCCCCGAAAAAGCAGAGCTGCTTATTGAATTTGCAGGCGACTCTATCACCTGTGGCTACGGCAACGTGGTAGATATGGATAAGGTAGCAGGCTCTTACGTAACTAACGGTTACAAATCCTACGGCGCACAAACCGCCCGTTTGCTGGGGGCCGATTGGTCCAACGTTTCTTTAAGCGGTGCCGCCCTTGTGTACAAAGAGGGTATGAGAAATGCACATATTCCCACCGTTTATAAGCAAAAGACCTTCCAAAAGACCGACAGCTACGATTTTGCCCGCACAGCCGATATTGTGGTAATAAACCTTGGCACAAACGATGCAGGCATTCTTGCCGATAAATCTACAGAAGAAAAGAAAGCATATTTCTTAAGCTATGCCCGCGAATTTGTAGATTATATCTTAGAGAAAAACGGTGCAGATACTAAAATAGTATTTGCATTTGGTATGATGACCGACCCCAACTGCTTCGACGAGGTTTATATTGACCTTGCCGCCGAGCTGCAGAAAAAAGGAACCGATGCGTTCTACTGCCGCTTACCAACCAATCGCGAGGGTGCGGTTGACCACCCCAACGTTGCAGGCGACCTTGCCGCAGCTCAGGTGCTGTCAAACTTCATTAAAACCACCGTTCTTAACTAAATAAACCCAACCAAAAAAGACTCTCGGAAAATCCGAGAAGCTTTTTTATTTATAAATCACTCCGAAGCTGCCGAAGGCTCTTTTAATTAAGTCCTTTTGCTCTTCACTCATATCGGGGGTTATGGTGCGGTCGGCATCGGTGGGCTCGGGCCAGTATTCGCCCTCGCCTTGGGGGGTGGCGGTTTCCCAAAGTGTTTTAAAATCTGCAAGTAGGGGGTCTATCATATCTGCCGCCAAATTTTGGCATTTAATGGTTAGGGTATCAAGGGTTTCGTCGGCCGCTACGTCGCATTCCCTCTGTAATAAAATATCCCCCTCGTCAAAGCGGTCGGTAATTTTGTGTATTGTAACGCCGCTTTTTTTAATACCCTTTAAAATAGTGCAGGGGAAGGGCCAGGCACCGCGACCTACGGGTAGCAGAGCGGGGTGAATATTTACACCCTTGAAATCGGGTCTGTCCAAAATTGGAATTTTGTGAATATATCCTGCCGACAGGGTGAAATCGCAGCCCATATCGAAATACTCATTCAAGGCCTCGGGGGTAATCTTTTCGGTGTGCACGGGAATGTTGTGCTGTCTTGCCGTTTCAATTACCTGGCGGTTAAATTCAAATTTATTGTCGGTAGGGAAGGTATACAGCGCCATAACCTCTGCTTCTGGATTTTCAAGCAGCCTTTTAAAGCAGTCGGCAAACAGGTCGAAGCCAAAATATACTATCTTCATTTATTTAATTTCTTCCTTTCGGGGAGCTGTGAAAGAATTATTGCGCCAAACATAACAATGCAGCCGAATATCTCGCGAAGCGTAAGGAAACTGCCGCCAATTAGACCAATAGCAACGGCGGCAGTGCTGGCAAGCACGCCAAAAACCGATTCCATACTCATAATAATCGAGGCAACGGTGGGGTCGGTATCTCTTTGTGCCACAATTTGCAGGGTGTAGCCCACGCCGCTTGACATAATGCCTAAATAAAGTATGGGCAGTATGTTGCCGGTTATAACCGAAAAGTCGAAGCTTTCCCCGAATGCCACAGAAAGAAGGGTAGACACAACACCGCAAACAAAAAATTGAATTTGTGCCATTTTAACACATTCTACTTTTGGCGAAAAGTGGTCGATAATCAGTATGTGAATCGAGAACACAACCGCACAGCATAGCTCAAGCAGGTCGCCCACGTTTATGCTCATATCGCTTTCGTTAAGGCAAAGAAGCCCCAGACCTATAATGGCAATAACCACACTAAGCCAGATTTTAAGGGTAGCTCTTTTTTTAAGAAAAATGCCGAAAACAGGAACAAGAATTATGTACATAGCGGTAATAAATGCCGCCTTCCCCGGGTCGGCACCCGCCTTCATACCGCTTTGCTGAAAGGCCGAGGCCACCGCCAAGGCGCAGCCGCATAAAACACCGCCAAGCAGCAGTAGTTTATTTTCGTTGCCGCTTTTAACTATGGGCTTCGGTGCTTTATCTCCCAAAAGAAGTATTACTGGTATCAGCACTATAGAGGCCACAAAGGAGCGTGAGGCATTAAACTGAAACACAGGCACAGCGTCGCCCACTTCCTGCGCCACAAAACCCATACCCCAAACTACCGAGGCCAGAAGTAATAACAACGGATTTTTCAAAGCTTTAAGGTTCATCATAATCTTCCTTTTTTAATATTACCCTGCTATTGTAACACAATATTCAGCAATTTTCCACAAAAATTTTCAACTATTTTCAGTCTGTAAAACTGCATTTTTTCAAGGGCTTGTTAAAACAAAGTTTTTGTGCTATATTTTAATCAGAACTAATCTGTTAGGTGGTTTTGATAATGAACAATATTTTGAAATATAACCAACCTGCCGGTGGCTTTATAGAGGCGTTACCTATTGGCAATGGTTACATTGGCGCTTGCGTTTACGGCGGCACCGATACCGAGAGATACAGCCTTAACGAATGCACCCTTTGGAGTGGACACCCCTCTTGCGACATAGAGAACGGAAATCCAAGGGTTTTAGCCGAGGTAAAGCGTCTGATGAGTGAAGAAAAGCACAAGCAGGCGCAGGATTTATTGGAAAAAGAGTTTTCGGGATTCGATACCCAGTACTTTTTGCCCTTAGGTAATATAATTATTGAAAACGATGCGGCAGAGCATACCGAATATCTGCGCCATCTTGATTTATCAAGGGCGCTGCATAAGGTAGAGTTCGGTGGTAAAGACTACACTGTTTTCAGAGAAAGCTTTGTAAGCCACCCCCACAGGGTTATGGCGGTAAAAATTCGCCAAAAGGGTATAAATGCAACCCGAATAAGCTTTAATTCTCAGCTTCAACACCTGCAATCTACAAAAGGAAGTCAAAGGGCTCGGGAAATGGAGCTTATAATCCGCGGCGTGGCACCGAAAGTTCCTCAGCCTGTTGAAGAGTGGGAACGAACTAATCCTATTTACTCCGAAAACGATGCCGAAAAGGGAATGAAATATACTGCCGTGGTGCATATTGAAACCGACGGCAAGCTTAGTTCTTTCAATAACACGGTTGTGGTGGCAGAAGCCGAAGAGATAATTATATACTTCGCCGCAAGAACCTCTTTTAAGGATTACAAAACTCACCCCTATTTAGAGCCGCAGGATTGTGAAGCCCTTTGTTTCCACGATATTGAAAAAGCAGTGGCCGCAGGATATGAAGGAATAAAGGAATCCCATATTGCCGACCATTCTGCCCTTTTTGGCAGAACCGAGTTTTCAATAACCACCCCTACAAAAGAATATACCGATAAATTGCTTCAGGGTGGGGAAGACCCCGCACGCTTTGAACTGCTTTGGAATATGGGTAAATATCTAACTATAGCAGGCTCTCGCAAGGGCGGCCAGGCAATGAATTTGCAGGGGCTTTGGAACGAAAAGCTAATGGCTCCCTGGCGCTCTAATTACACAATAAACATTAACACCGAAATGAACTATCTGCCAACAATGCGGCTTAACCTACCCGAATGCTTCGAACCCTATGTTGATTTGGTAAAGGAGCTTAGTGACAATGGCTCTAAAGTGGCCAAGGCTTGGTTCGGTATAGATGGTATTATTGTGAACCACAACACCGATTTGTGGCGGCTTGCAAACCCCGTAAGCTATAAGCGTTCGGGAATTACCCAGCATTCCTACTTTCCCTTCACTTACGGCTGGATGCTGTGGGGCCTTTACGATAAATTCCTGATAGACCGAGATATGGAGTTTTTAAAAGATACCTTGTATCCTTTAATTATAAAGTCTGCCAAAACTTTTCTGCCAATGCTTGAGAAGGACGAAAATGGCAAGCTGTACGCCTTTCTTGCTACCTCTCCCGAAAATTTATTCTATTTGCCTGACGGAAGCAGGTGTGCTTTGGCGCATCATTCTGCAATCGGCAACGCCATAGTGCGTGATGTATTTGCTATGGCGGCAGAAACAAGTGAAATTTTGGGCTACTCCGACAACGCAGAGCTTTATAAAAGCATAAAAGAGCAAATGCTGCCCTACCTTGTCGGCTGTGACGGAAGAATTTTAGAGTGGGATCGCGAGTGGCCCGAGTGTGACCTCAGGCATCGCCACGTTTCTCATCTTTACGGCCTGCACCCCACCCGCGAAATCACTCCTGACGGCACCCCCGATTTGGCCGAGGCCTGTAAAAACTCTCTTAACACCCGTGGTGACAGCGGCACAGGCTGGTGCATCGCCTGGAAGGCCAATATGTGGGCAAGGCTTCGCGACGGAGACCGTGCCTTAAAGCTACTTGAAAATCAACTGAATCCATCGGATTGTTTGGTGGTGAACTGTAGTAAAGGTGGAACCTATCCTAATATGTTCTGTGCCCATCCGCCTTTTCAGATCGATGGAAACTTTGGTGCTACCGCGGCAATAATCGAAATGCTGGTGCAGTGTATCGGCAATAAGGTTTACCTTTTACCGGCCCTTCCTACCGCCTGGAAAGAGGGCTATATTAAGGGCATACGCATTAACGGCGGTGCTACCATAAATCTTTCCTGGGGAAACGGCAAGGTTAAGGATTTTGAAATTTTGCCTGCCGAAAAGCAAAAGGAATATGAAATTATTTTCTAAATAAGCAAACAGTACAAAGCGAAAATCAAGGCAATAAACCTGAGCTTTCAAAAGGCTTGGGTTTGTTGCCTTTTAAATTTTTTCAAAAATTTTTAGAATTTCCCCTTGACTATTTTGGACAAATGATATATAATCGTAAAATACGTAGTATGGGTTATTATGTGGTATTATGCGGTTTTGTGCCTTTCTAAAAATTGGCAAGTCCAAAAAAGCCCCGTAATTTCCCCTGCATAAGCGTTTTTTGTAATAAATAAAGGAGTGATCAATGTTTATGGCAACTACGGTAGAGGTTAAGCCGGTAAAGCTTGGAAACAACGAGAGAATGACCTTCTCGAAGATCAATGAGGTAATTAAAATGCCCAACCTTATTGAAATTCAGAAAGACTCTTACAATTGGTTCCTTGAAACCGGTCTCAAAGAAGTTTTCCGTGATATGTCGTCCATAACAGACTACACAGGTAATCTGGTGCTTAATTTCATCAGCTACCGTCTGGACGATAAGCCAAAGTACACCGTTAAGGAGTGTAAAGAAAGGGACACCACTTATGCTGCTCCCTTACGCGTACGCGCGCAACTTCTTAATAAGGAAACCGGCGAGATTAAAGAGAACGAAGTGTTTATGGGTGACTTCCCGTTAATGACCGAATCCGGTACCTTCGTTATCAACGGCGCAGAACGTGTTGTTGTATCTCAGTTGGTTCGTTCTCCCGGTGCATATTACGACCTGGAAATGGACAAAACAGGTAAAAAGCTGTTCAATACCACCGTTATTCCTAACCGCGGTGCTTGGCTTGAGTACGGCACCGAACAAAGCGACAGCTATATTGTAAGAATAGATAAAAACAGAAAGCTCCTTATAACTACATTTATCAGGGCGCTTGATTTCGCCTGCGAAAAATTCCACCTTGGTTTTTCCACAAAAACCAATCAGGATATTATCAATCTGCTTGGCGAAGACCTGCGTCTTCTCACCACCCTCGATAAGGATACTATATTTAATGTAGACGATGCTCTTATTGAAATTTACAGAAAGCTTCGTCCCGGCGAGCCTGCCACTGTTGAGGGCGCAATGTCTCACCTCAATAATATCCTTTTCGACGAAAGACATTACGATCTTTCTAAGGTTGGTAGATATAAATACAATAAAAAGCTTTCCGCAGTTGGCCGTATCACCGGCAAAGAGCTTACCCGCCCCGTGGTTAACACCCTTACAGGCGAGGTTCTTTGTGACGCCGGCGTTCGTGTTACTAAGGAAATGGCACTTGAATTCGAAAAGCAGGGCATTTCCGAATTCTTTATTAAGGTTGCCGATAACGAGGGCGAGACCCACGAGGTAAAGGTTCTTTCCAACGGTATGGTAGAGCTTCGCGACCACGTATCTGCCGAGGTTTGGAATGCAGTAGAATCTATCATTTACGATAAGGTTTCTCTCCGTGTTCTTCAGTACCTTAAGGATTGCTGCGATAACGATGAAGATTTAATCGAAGCAATCAAAATCAATATGTCTCCCGAAACTGCAGCAGACGACGAGCTTAAATCTCGTGGTATGCTTATTTCGAACTACATCACTCCCGACGATATATTTGCAACAGTTAACTATCTTATTAACCTTAATTACGAAACCCTCGGCACTACCGACGATATCGACCATTTGGGCAACCGTCGTATCCGTTGCGTAGGCGAGCTTTTGCAGAATCAGTTCCGCATTGGTTTTTCCCGTATGGAAAGAGCAATCCGCGAGAAAATGACTCTTCAGTCTCAGGACCTCGATACCATGACTCCTCAGACACTTATTAATAACAGACCCGTAACGGCTGCTATTAAAGAGTTCTTCGGTTCTTCTCCTCTTTCCCAGTTTATGGACCAGACCAATCCGCTTTCCGAGCTTACCCATAAGCGTAGACTTTCAGCCCTCGGCCCCGGCGGTCTTTCCCGTGACCGTGCAGGCTTCGAGGTTCGTGACGTTCACTACAGCCACTATGGTCGTATGTGCCCCATTGAAACTCCTGAAGGTCCTAACATCGGCCTTATTTCCTATCTTGCAACCTATGCAAAGATTAACAAATACGGCTTTATCGAAGCTCCCTTCCGTAAGGTAGATAAAGAAACCGGCCGCGTACTTGACGAGGTTGAGTATATGGCTGCAGATACCGAAGACGAATATATTGTGGCTCAGGCTAACGAGCCTTTAGACGAAAACGGCTGCTTCCTTAACGCAAAGGTTAACGCCCGCCATCGTGATAACTTCTTAGAGATTGAAAACTCTAAGGTTGATTATATGGACGTTTCGCCTAAGATGGTTGTTTCTGTTGCCACCGCAATGATTCCCTTCCTTGAGAACGACGATACCAACCGTGCGCTCATGGGCTCTAACATGCAGAAGCAGGCTGTGCCTCTTCTCAGAACCGAGAATCCTTTTGTTGGAACAGGTATGGAATACCAGGCCGCAGTGGATTCAGGTGTTGTTGTGCTGGCTCGCGAAGCAGGTACCGTTCTTAAGGTATCGGCCGACAAAATCACCATCCAGCAGACCGATGGTGAAATTGTAGATTACCAGCTTATTAAATTTATGCGTTCCAACCACGGAACCTGTATTAACCAGCGACCCATCGTTGCTGTTGGCCAGACCGTGGAAAAGGGCGAGGTTATTGCCGACGGCCCCGCTACCAGCAATGGTGAAATCAGCCTTGGTAAAAACGCCCTTATCGGCTTTATGACCTGGGAAGGTTATAACTACGAGGACGCTGTTCTTATTAACGAAAAGCTTGTTCGTGAAGATATGTACACCTCTGTTCATATTGAAGAGTACGAGCTTGAAGCCCGCGATACCAAGCTTGGTCCGGAAGAAATCACCCGCGATATTCCCAACGTTGGTGACGATGCATTAAAAGACCTCGACGAGCGTGGTATTATCCGCGTTGGTGCCGAAGTTCGTGCCGGCGATATTCTTGTTGGTAAGGTTACACCTAAGGGTGAAACCGAGCTTACCGCCGAAGAAAGATTGCTCCGTGCAATCTTTGGTGACAAGGCAAGAGAAGTACGTGATACTTCATTGCGTGTACCTCACGGTGAATACGGCACAATTGTTGACGTTCAGGTATTCGACCGCGAAAATTCTTCCGAACTCAACCCCGGTGTTAACCTGGTTGTTCGCTGCTACATCGCACAGAAGCGTAAGATTTCTGTCGGCGATAAAATGGCGGGTCGTCACGGTAACAAGGGTGTTGTTTCCAGAATACTCAAAAGCGAGGATATGCCCTTCTTACCCGATGGTACACCCCTCGATATCGTTCTTAACCCCCTCGGCGTTCCTTCCCGTATGAACATCGGTCAGGTGCTTGAGGTTCACTTGGGCTTTGCCGCAAAGGCATTGGGCTGGAAGGTATGCACCCCCGTATTCGACGGTGCTCACGAAAGCGATATCCGTAACTGCTTCCGTTTGGCAGAGGAAAACACTAAGGGCGAAGGCTATGCCGATAAGGATAGCGCAAAGATCGACTTCTCCCACATTCCTCTTACAGAAGACGCTAAAACTCAGCTTTACGATGGCCGTACAGGCTTACCCTTCGATAACCCCGTTACCGTAGGTTATATGTACTACCTTAAACTGCATCATCTTGTTGACGATAAGATTCACGCTCGTTCAACCGGCCCTTACTCACTGGTTACTCAGCAGCCTTTGGGCGGTAAAGCTCAGTTCGGTGGCCAGCGTTTCGGTGAAATGGAAGTTTGGGCACTTGAAGCTTACGGCGCAGCCTACACACTTCAGGAAATTCTTACCGTTAAGTCCGACGATATTGTTGGCCGTGTTAAGACCTACGAGTCCATCGTTAAGGGTCTCAACGTACCTAAGGCAGGCGTTCCCGAATCCTTCAAGGTTCTTATTAAGGAACTTCAGTCTCTGTCTCTGGACGTTAAGGTTCTCGACGAAGATAACAACGAGTTGGATTTAAGGCAGACCTACGATGACGACGACGATATGGGTCTTGCACCTGTTCACGACGACGAATCGTTAGAAATTGAAACAGTAGCAGAAGAGGGCAGCTTTGAAGGCTACTCTTACGAAGATGAAAACGGCGAGGCTATTATCGACTCTGCCGACGACACAGATTTTGAAGAATAATAGGGAGGAGAATGTATAATATGGAAGGCATTGAATTTAAATCAATACAAATCGGATTAGCTTCTCCCGAGCAGATACGCAGTTGGTCCTACGGCGAGGTAAAGAAGCCCGAAACCATTAACTACAGAACCTTAAAGCCCGAGCGCGAAGGTCTTTTCTGTGAAAAGATTTTCGGCCCCACTAAGGACTGGGAGTGTCACTGCGGTAAGTACAAGAGAATCAGATATAAGGGCAAGATTTGTGACCGCTGTGGTGTTGAAGTAACCCGTGCAAAGGTTCGCCGCGAGCGTATGGGTTGCATCGAGCTTGCTGCACCTGTTTCCCATATCTGGTATTTCAAAACAATCCCCTCAAGAATGGGTCTTGTTCTTGATATCACACCTAAGAATTTAGAGCAGGTTCTTTACTTCTCTCAGTACATTGTTATCGATCCCGGTACCGTTACCGAGATTCAGAAGAAGCAGCTTTTAACCGAAACCCAGTACCGCGAGCTTCGTGAAAAGTACGACGACGAGTTCGAAGCAGGTATGGGTGCAGAATCCATCAAAAAACTTTTAGAGGAAATTGACCTCGACAAGTCTTGCGAAGAAATCAAAGACGAGTTAGAGGGTGCAACCGGCCAGAAGAGAGCCCGCCTTATCAAGCGCCTTGAGGTGCTTGAGGCATTCCGTCAGTCCGGCAACCGCCCCGAGTGGATGATTATGGACGTTATTCCCGTAATCCCCCCCGATCTTCGTCCTATGGTTCAGCTTGACGGCGGCAGATTTGCCACCAGCGACCTTAACGACCTTTACCGTCGTGTTATCAACCGTAACAACCGTCTTAAAAGACTTCTTGAATTAGGCGCTCCCGATATCATTGTTCGCAATGAAAAGAGAATGCTGCAGGAGGCTGTAGACGCACTTATCGACAACGGTCGTCGCGGCAAGCCTGTTACAGGCCCCAACAACCGTGCCTTAAAATCCCTTTCCGATATGCTGAAAGGTAAGCAGGGTCGTTTCCGTCAGAACCTTCTCGGTAAACGTGTTGACTATTCCGGTCGTTCGGTTATCGTTGTTGGTCCTGAGCTTAAGATGTATCAGTGCGGTGTTCCGAAGGAAATGGCACTTGAACTCTTCAAACCCTTTGTAATGAAGCGTTTGGTTGAAATCAATGCAGTTGGCAACATCAAGTCCGCCCGCAAGATGGTAGACCGCGCCAGCAACGAGGTTTGGGATGCACTTGAAACCGTTATTAAAGAACATCCTGTTCTTCTTAACCGTGCACCTACTCTTCACAGACTTGGTATTCAGGCCTTTGAACCTGTTCTTGTAGAAGGTCGTGCATTAAAGCTTCATCCTCTGGTATGTACAGCTTACAACGCCGACTTCGACGGCGACCAGATGGCTGTTCACGTACCTCTTTCAGCAGAAGCTCAGGCAGAGGCTCGCTTCCTTATGCTTGCTGCTAACAACCTGCTGAAGCCTTCAGACGGTAAGCCTGTCTGCGTTCCTACGCAGGATATGGTTCTGGGTTCATACTACCTTACCCTTATTAAGCACGATGAACCCGGCGAGGGCAAAATTTTCCGCGATAAAAACGAAGCCATTATGGCTTATAACGATGGCGCAGTTGGCCTTCATTCTCCCATTAAGGTTAGAATGACCGGCACCGACAAAAACGGCAACGAAATCAAAAGAATTGTCGACGCCACCGTTGGTTTCTTAATTTTCAACGAATCCATTCCTCAGGATCTCGGTTATATCGACCGTACCGTAGAGGGTCACGAGCTTGACCTTGAAATCTCTCCCTTTAAGGTAGAGAAGGACGGTTCTCTTTCCGCCAACAAAGTAGGCAAGAAGAAGCTCAGCGAAATAGTTGAAAAATGTATCGATGTTCACGGCACAAGTGAATCTTCAATCGTTCTTGATAAAATCAAGGCAACCGGCTTTAAGTATTCTACCCAGGGCGCAATTACCGTTGCAGTTTCCGATGCGGTTATTCCTCCCGTAAAGGCAGAGCTTATCAAGGCTGCTGAAGAGGAAATCGAGGCCGTTAACGAGCAGTACGATTACGGTATGATTTCCAATAACGAGCGTCTTTCCAGCGTTATCAACATCTGGAACAAAACCACCGACGATGTTGCCGATGCTCTGAAAGACAACCTCGATGAATTCAACCCCATTTATATGATGGCCGATTCCGGCGCCCGTGGTTCTATGAACCAGATTCGTCAGCTTGCAGGTATGCGTGGTCTTATTTCCAACACATCAGGTCAGGTTATCGAAGTTCCGATTCGTGCTAACTACCGTGAGGGTCTGAACGTTCTCGAATACTTCATTTCTTCCCGTGGTGCTCGTAAAGGTCTGGCTGATACGGCTCTTCGTACCGCCGACTCGGGTTACCTCACCAGAAGACTTGTTGACGTTTCTCAGGATGTTATTATCCGTGAGGACGATTGTTTCACCGAAAACGGTTTAACCGTTATGGATATTAAAGAGGGCAACACCGTTATTGAGCCTCTTAAAGAGCGTCTCGAGGGTCGTTACCTTCTCCACGATGCAGTTCATCCCGAAACCGGCGAGGTAATCTGGTTTGCCGACGAACAGTATTCGGACAATGGCGAAAAGCTTGCCAACAGCGGCCTTATCAGCAAGGTCGGTGCAGCAGCTATTGTAGATGCAGGCATCACCTCAATTGAAATTCGCTCTATTCTTACCTGCCGTTCACGTCACGGTATTTGTAAGAAATGTTACGGTTCTAACCTTGCAACAAACAAGGGGGTTACCGTTGGCGAAGCAGTTGGTATTATTGCTGCACAGTCCATTGGTGAACCCGGTACACAGCTTACTATGAGAACCTTCCATACAGGTGGTATCGCTAATGCCGAGGATATCACACAGGGTCTTCCCCGTGTTGAAGAGCTTTTCGAAGCTCGTCGTCCCAAGCGTGCAGGTATTGTTTGTGAAATTTCGGGTGTTATCCGCCTTGGCGAAGAAAAGAAGAACACCGTTGTATATGTTACCGATAACGAAAATAAGGACGAACGCAAATATGTTATTCCTTACGATTACCATCTCCGTTCCGGTATTATAGACGGTGCCGAAATTAAGAAGGGTGACTCCATCACCGAAGGTGCAGTAAGCCCACAGGATATTCTCGCTGTTATGGGTCCCGATGCTGTTGAAGATTATATCATCGCTCAGATTCAAAGCGCATACCGTTTACAGGGTGTTGATATTAACGATAAGCACATCGAGGTTATAGTTCGTCAGATGATGCGCAAGGTTAGAATTGTCGATAACGGCAGCACCGACCTTCTTCCCGGTACACTTGTTGACCGTGGTGAGGTTTACGCAAAGAATGATGAAATCAAGGCAAGAATTGCAGCAGGCGAGGAAGAGCTCAGCGTTGCCGAGTACGAGCCCACACTTCTGGGTATTACTAAGGCTTCTCTTGCTACAGACTCCTTCCTTTCAGCCGCTTCCTTCCAGGAAACCACACGCGTTCTTACAGATGCTGCTATCCACGGTAAGGTTGACCCGCTCTTCGGTCTTAAAGAAAACGTTATTATCGGTAAGCTTGTTCCCGCAGGTACCGGACTTAACGGTTATTACAAAGACGACGAGCCGGAAGAAACTGCCCAGGCAGAAGAACTGCTTGATACCGATTTTAGCGTAGAAGCTGAAGAGGCTGTAGTTGCTGAATAATAATCAGAATTTGTTAAATTTTGTAATTATTCACATTTTTGCTTGACAAGACGTGTTATAGTATGATATATTTAACACGTATGCGATAATTTTTAGTATATAATGCAGGTGCAAAGTATCTTTGTGCCTGCATAATATAGCATATTTGTATACTTTGTGTGAGGAGGTGTAATATGCCAACCTTTAACCAATTGGTTCGTAACGGACGTTCCACTCTCGAGAAGAAAGCAAAGGCTCCTGCTCTGCTTAAGGGCTTCAACTCTATGAAGCAGCGCCAGACCGACGTTTCCTCTCCTCAGAAGCGTGGTGTTTGTACCGCGGTTAAAACTTCTACCCCTAAGAAGCCTAACTCTGCTCTTCGTAAAATTGCCAGAGTACGTCTTTCCAACGGTATCGAAGTTTCAGCTTATATCCCCGGTATAGGCCACAATCTTCAGGAACATAGCGTTGTGCTTATTCGTGGCGGCCGTGTTAAGGACTTACCTGGTGTGCGTTACCACATCATCAGAGGTACACTTGACACTCAAGGCGTTGCTAACAGAATGCAGGGTCGTTCCAAGTACGGTGCTAAGCGTCCAAAGGCTAGTGCAGCCAAGTAATTACTAAATTGCACAAAACTTGTTGTAAGACAAATCTCTACTGCAAATTCCGAGCAGTGGCGTTAATATATATATTGTCGCCCCTTGCTTGGTGCCACGGGAATTGTCGCTCGAGTACCTATGATATCATTAATGTGAAGGAGGGAAGTGAAGTGCCAAGAAGAGGCTTTATTGCAAAACGTGACGTTTTGCCGGATCCGGTTTACAATTCTAAAATTGTTACCCGTTTGATTAACAATGTTATGCTCGACGGTAAGAAGGGTGTTGCCCAGAAGATCGTTTACGGTGCTTTCGACATCATCAGTGAAAAGACAGGTAAGGAACCCCTGGAAGTATTCGAACAGGCTATGGAAAATGTTATGCCTCAGTTAGAGGTTAAAGCTGTTCGTAAGGGTGGTGCTACCTATCAGGTACCTTTCGAGGTACGTCCTGAGAGAAAGCAGACCTTGGGCTTACGTTGGTTAACCACATACAGCCGTGCACGTTCCGAAGAAACAATGAAGGAGCGTCTCGCTGGTGAGATTCTTGATGCTATCAACGGTATTGGTGGCGCAGCTAAGAAGCGCGACGATACTCATAAGATGGCAGAAGCTAACAAGGCTTTCGCTCACTACAGATGGTAATTCCATCATTAGAACAAAAGTAAGTTTTTACGTTTTATTAGTTTTTAGGAGGACATTATGCCTAGAAAAGTTTCGCTTGAACAAACAAGAAATATTGGTATTATGGCCCACATCGACGCAGGTAAAACAACCACCACCGAACGAATTCTGTACTACACCGGTGTTAACCACAAGATTGGTGAAACACACGACGGTTCAGCTACTATGGACTGGATGGCTCAGGAGCAGGAGAGAGGTATTACCATCACTTCTGCTGCTACAACCTGTTTTTGGAAAGACCATCGAATCAATATTATCGACACTCCCGGACACGTTGACTTTACCGTTGAAGTTCAGCGTTCATTGAGAGTTCTCGACGGCTCTGTTACAGTTCTCTGTGCAAAGGGCGGCGTTGAGCCTCAGTCCGAAACAGTTTGGAGACAAGCTGACGATTACAAGGTTCCCCGTATGATCTATGTTAACAAGATGGACATTATGGGTGCCGATTTCTACAATGTTCTTAATATGGTTAAGGAGCGCTTCCAGTGTAATGCCGTTCCGATTCAGCTGCCTATCGGCTCTGAAGACACCTTTAAGGGTATTGTAGACCTTCTTAACAACAACGCTCTCGTTTATTACGATGATATGGGCGTTGATGTTCGTGTGGAAGAAATTCCCGACGATTTGAAGGATAAAGCCGCAGAATACAGAAACGCTCTTATCGAGTCCATCGTTGAACAGGACGAAGAGCTTATGGAAAAGTATTTCGACGGCATTGAGCCCACCATCGAAGAGATGAAGAAAATCATTCGTAAGGCTACCATTGCCGGCGAAATGGTTCCCATCTGCTGCGGTACTTCATACAGAAACAAGGGCGTTCAGCCTCTGCTCGACGCTATTGTTGACTTTATGCCCGCACCTACCGATGTTGAGGCTATTAAGGGTGTAAACCCCGATACCGAAGAAGAAGAGGTTCGCCATTCTTCCGACACAGAGCCTTTTGCTGCTCTTGCATTTAAAATTGCTACCGACCCCTTCGTTGGTAAGATTTGCTTCTTCCGCGTATATTCGGGTTCAGTAGATGCAGGTACAACTGTATATAACTCTGTTAAAGATAACAGAGAAAGACTCGGTCGTATTCTTCAGATGCATGCTAACCACAGAGAAGATATCGAAACCTGTTACGCAGGTGATATCGCTGCTGCAGTTGGCCTTAAGAATACCACCACAGGTGACACTCTCTGCGACGAGAAAGCTCCCATTATTCTTGAATCTATGAACTTCCCGGATCCTGTTATCCGTGTTGCTATCGAGCCTAAAACCAAGGCTGGTCAGGAAAAGATGGGCTTGGCTCTTGCTAAACTCGCAGAAGAAGACCCCACCTTCAAATGCTATACCGATGAAGAAACAGGCCAGACCATTATCGCAGGTATGGGTGAGCTTCACTTGGAAATCATTGTTGACCGTCTCCTTCGTGAATTCAAGGTAGAGGCTAACGTTGGTAAGCCCCAGGTTGCTTACAAAGAAACCATCCGCAGATCTGCCGATGTTGACGAGAAGTACGCTCGTCAGTCCGGTGGTAAAGGTCAGTATGGTCATGTTAAAATCACCATCGAGCCTAACGAAACCGGTAAAGGCTACGAGTTTATCAACAACATTGTTGGTGGTGCTATTCCCAAGGAATACATTCCCGCTGTTGACGCAGGTATCAAGGGCGCTATGCAGTCCGGTGTACTTGCAGGTTACCCCGTAGTTGACGTAAAGGTTACCCTTTACGACGGTTCTTACCACGAGGTTGACTCTTCTGAAATGGCATTTAAGATTGCCGGTTCTATGGCATTCAAAAGCGCTTGCCGCAAGGCAGACCCCTCTATCCAAGAGCCTATTATGAAGGTAACAGTTATTGTTCCTGAAGATTATATGGGCGACGTTATCGGCGACCTTAACTCTCGTCGTGGCGAAATCCAGGGCTTTGAAGACAGAATGGGTGGCGTTAAGCAGATTAACGCTCGCGTTCCCCTTAGCGATATGTTCGGTTACGCTACCGACCTTCGTTCCAAAACTCAGGGTCGTGGCCAGTACGTTATGGAACCTGATGGCTATAAAGAGGTTCCCAAGAGCATCGCAGAGAAAATTATTGCTTCCAGAACAAAGCAGGATTAATTTTCTTATAAAAACCCCTTGCAATTTACGCAATAATTTGTTAAAATGCAGTTAAGCAGATTGCATGCAAAATAATTTCTTAATTTTAAGGAGGAAATTCCAATGGCAAAAGAAAAATTTAACAGATCAAAGCCCCACGTTAACATTGGTACTATTGGCCACGTTGACCACGGCAAAACCACTCTTACTGCTGCTATCACCAAGACTCTTTCTTTAAAGGGTCAGGCTCAGTTCGAAGATTATGCAAACATCGATAAGGCTCCCGAAGAGAGAGAGCGTGGTATCACAATTAACACCGCTCACGTTGAGTACGAGACCGACGCTCGTCACTACGCTCACGTTGACTGCCCCGGACATGCTGACTACATTAAGAACATGATCACCGGTGCTGCTCAGATGGACGGTGCTATCCTCGTTATCGCTGCTACCGATGGCCCTATGGCTCAGACCAAGGAGCATCTCCTTCTTGCTCGTCAGGTTGGCGTTCCTTACATTGTTGTATTTATGAACAAGTGTGACCAGGTAGACGACGAAGAACTCCTCGAGCTCGTTGAAATGGAAATCCGTGAGACTCTCGACAAGTACGAGTTCCCCGGCGACGGTACCCCCATCATCAAGGGTTCTGCTCTTAAGGCTCTTGAGGCTGCTGACGATCTTAACGACGCTGCATACGCTCCTATTATTGAGCTTATGAATGCTGTTGACGAGTACATTCCTACTCCCGCCCGTAAAGCAGACCAGCCCTTCCTTATGCCTGTTGAAGACGTATTCACCATCACCGGTCGTGGTACTGTTGCTACCGGTAGAGTTGAACGTGGTCAGCTTAAGCTCAATGACGAAGTAGAAATCGTTGGTCTTAAAGACGAAAAGTCTAAGACTGTTATCACCGGTATCGAAATGTTCCACAAGCTTCTCGATTACGCTGAGGCTGGTGACAACATCGGTGCTCTTCTCCGTGGCGTTCAGAGAACTGATATCGAACGTGGTCAGGTTCTTTGTGCACCTAACTCTATCAACCCCCTTACCAAGTTCCACGGTCAGGTTTACGTTCTTACTAAAGAGGAAGGCGGCCGTCATAAGCCCTTCTTCTCTAACTACCGTCCTCAGTTCTACTTCAGAACTACAGACGTTACCGGCGTAATCACTCTTCCTGCAGGCACCGAAATGTGCATGCCTGGTGATAACGTAGAGATGGACGTTGAGCTCATCACTCCTATCGCTATCGAAGAAGGTCTCCGTTTCGCTATCCGTGAAGGCGGCCGTACCGTTGGTTCAGGTGTTGTTACTGCTGTTAAATAAGCTTTGATTTAATAATAGTAATCACTATCGCGGCACTCTCTTTTGAGGGTGCCGCTTTCTTGCGCTTACTAATGGGGATTGGTATATTAAATACAGAAAGAAGTTGTTGATTTGTTAATTGGCAATTTATATAAATTACAACCTTAATTTTTGCAATCATTTTACTGTTTTTTGCGACTAATTTCGTTGACATTATATCTGAATTATGATATAATTTTCTTGGAATTTTTTTAAGTTCTTTGAGACTGACGGATAGAGTGGTGAACCACATGAATCAGAGAACCGAATATTGTCGACCGTCTGGGCACTTCTAACCTGATTAGTGGGGTTAGTGTGCCCTTTTTAATTTGTTAGAACTATTTTTTATATTTTCGGAGGTTTTTATGAAAAAGGTAGGAATTATTATGGGTAGCGACAGTGATTTACCCATCGTTGGAAAAGCAGTAGACACCTTGAAATCTTTAGGTATCCCTTATGAAGTGCACGTTTATTCGGCACACCGTACCCCGGAGCAGGCTCGCGATTTTGCAGTTAACGCAAGGGCCAATGGTTTCGGTGCTATAATTGCCGCTGCAGGTATGGCAGCCCACTTAGCAGGTGCCATTGCCGCTAACACAACCCTTCCGGTTATAGGAATTCCTTGTAAATCTTCCAATTTAGAAGGTTTAGATGCTTTGCTTTCTACTGTTCAGATGCCTTCGGGAATCCCTGTAGCTACAGTTGCTATAAACGGCGGCGCAAACGCTGCATTGCTTGCAGCACAGATTCTGGCTGTAAGTGACGAGTCACTGGCTGCTAAGCTTGATGCTAAACGTGTAAGTGACGCCGAAGCTGTGCTTGTAAAGGATGCAAAAATCGCAGCGCAGTACAATAGTTAGTTTATTCGATTATTAAATAAAACCATTTTAGCAAGGAGTAAAAGTATGGGAGGCTTTTTTGGAGCTGTAACAAAAGATAGTGCCTTGTCAGATGTTTATTTCGGCACCGACTATCATTCACATTTAGGAACCCGCCGTGCAGGTATTGCCGTGTACGACAGCGTAATTGGGCATCAAAGAGATATTCACAACATCGAAAATGCACCCTTCAGAACAAAATTTGCCGATTTGTTCACCGAAATGAAGGGCTTTGCGGCCATCGGTTGCATTAGCGATTTCGACCCTCAGCCCCTTCTTATCAGGTCGAAGCACGGCACCTATGCCGTTTGTATGGTTGGTACAATAAATAATGCCGATAAGCTTATCGACGATTATATTAAAACTACCGGCGGAGGCCACTTCGATGCTATGACCGGCGGCAGGGTTAATTCTACCGAGCTTTTGGCGGCACTTATTAACGAAAAGGATAATTTTGTTGACGGCATTAAGTTTGCCCAGGATTCTATAGACGGTTCTGCCACAATTCTTCTGTTAACCGATAAAGGCACAATTATCGCCGCAAGAGATAAGCTGGGCAGAACCCCGGTTTTGGTTGGCAAATGTGATTCGGGATATAGTGTTGCTTTCGAATCCTTTGCATATAAAAAGTTAGGGTATGAAGACGAAAAAGAGCTTGGACCCGGTGAAATAGTAGAGCTTACAGCCGATAGCTGCACCCAGCTTTCGCCCCCCGGTAAAAAAATGAAAATCTGCTCATTCCTTTGGAGCTATTACGGCTACTCCACCTCAACCTACGAGGGTGTAAACGTTGAAGTTATGCGATATATAAACGGCAAGCTTTTGGCTCAGGCCGATAAAGCCGCGCATAATGCCGATGACGTTGACTATGTTGGCGGTGTACCGGATTCGGGCACACCACACGCAATTGGATATGCAAATGAAAGTGGCAAGCATTTTGCCCGAGCGTTTATAAAATACACTCCCACTTGGGCCAGAAGCTTTATGCCGGCAAGCCAAAAGGAAAGAAATAAAATTGCTAAAATGAAGCAAATTCCGGTTCACGAGCTGATAAAAGATAAAAGCTTACTCTTTGTAGACGATTCAATTGTCAGGGGAACTCAGCTTAAAGAAACTGTAGATTTCTTATACGATAACGGTGCCAAGGCTGTGCATATGCGTTCTGCCTGTCCGCCCATTATGTATAATTGTAAATATCTTAATTTCTCTCGCGGAAGAGATGAAATGGACCTTATAGCTCGCCGTGTAATTCACCAACTTGAGGGTGAAGAAGGGGTAAATCATATCGAGGAATATAGCGATTCTACCACAGAGCGCGGCAAGGCGTTAAGACGTGAAATATGTGACCAGTTCCACTTTGATTCATTGGATTTCCAATCTATCGACGGAATTATTAAGGCCATCGGACTTCCACCCGAAAACCTTTGTACCTACTGTTGGACAGGTAAGGAATAAATCAAGCAAAACACTTCAGAAAAGAGGAAATGAATAATGAACAACTCCAGATCAGAAAGTTATGCAGCAGCCGGCGTTGATATTACAGCCGGATATAAATCAGTTGAGCTTATGAAAAAGCATATAGCAAGAACTAAAAACGAGGGTTGCCTTGACGACGTAGGCGGCTTTGGTGGTTGCTTTGGCCTTGACCTTACAGGAATTACCGAGCCGGTTTTGGTTTCGGGTACCGACGGTGTTGGCACCAAAATTAAGCTTGCAATGCTGCTTGATAAGCACGATACAATCGGTATCGACTGCGTTGCAATGTGTGCAAACGATATAATCTGCTGTGGTGCAAAGCCCCTTTTCTTCCTTGACTATATAGCCTGCGGCAAAAACTATCCCGAAAAGATTGCAGAAATTGTAAGCGGCGTGGCAGAAGGCTGCGTTCAGGCAGGCTGTGCTTTAATCGGTGGCGAAACTGCAGAGCATCCCGGACTTATGCCGGAAGAAGATTACGACCTTGCAGGCTATTGCACAGGCGTTGTAGATAAATCTAAGATTTTAGATAAAAACACCGTTGCCGAGGGCGATGTGGTTATAGCCCTTGCCTCAACAGGTGTTCATTCAAACGGTTTCTCATTAGTTCGTAAGGTTTTCGATATTGAGAATGCCGACCTTACTGCTCCTGTAGCAGAGCTTGGTGGTAAATCCTTGGGTGAAACCCTGCTTACTCCCACCAAGATGTATGTAAAATCTATGCTTGTCTTGATGGCTGAGGTTAAGGTTAAGGCTGTATCCCACATCACAGGCGGCGGCTTCTACGAGAACATTCCCCGCGCCCTCCCCGATGGAAAAAGTGTTAAGGTTGATAAACAAGCCCTTAAAATTCTTCCCATCTTTAACTATATTGCAAAGGTTGGCAACATTCCCGAGCGCGATATGTTCAACACCTTTAATATGGGCGTTGGTATGAGTGTTGTTGTGTCTGCAACCGATGCCGAAAAGGCTCTTGAAATTTTAAATGCCAACGGCGAAGACGCATACATTATCGGTGAAATTGTTAACTCCGACGAGGGTGTTATTTTATGATAAATAAAAAGAAAATCGTTGTTCTGGTTTCGGGAGGCGGCACCAACCTGCAGGCACTTATAGATGCCGAAAAGCGGGGGGAGTTAGGCTGCGGCACCATCACCTGCGTTATATCTTCTAAAGCCGATGCTTATGCTTTAACCCGTGCCGAAAATGCAGGAATCAAAACCAGAACCCTTATAAGAAAAGATTACCCCGACATTGCTTCTTACAGCAAAGCAATGCGAGATGTGTTAATTGAAGAACAGGCCGACTTGGTTGTGTATGCAGGCTTTATGACCATTTTAGACGAGCAGGTTTGCGATGCCTTCAAAAACAAAATGATTAACGTTCACCCCGCACTTATTCCTTCCTTCTGCGGTAAAGGCTATTACGGACTTCACGTTCACGAGGAAGCACTTAAAAAGGGTGTAAAGGTTTCGGGTGCAACGGTGCATTTTGTAACCGCAGAATGTGATGCAGGCCCAATAATTCTGCAAAAAGCAGTTGAGGTTTTAGAGGGTGACACCCCCGAAACCCTGCAAAAAAGAATTATGGAGCAGGCCGAATGGAAAATACTGCCCGAAGCAGTAAAACTCTTTTCAGAAGACAAAATAACCGTTAGCGGCGGTAAAACAATAATTGAAAGATAAAACCGAAAGGAAAGTGTAGATATGGAAATTAAAACTATTGCAAACGAGCTTAACTCCCTGGCTTACCACGGCAGAGGCATTATAATCGGCAAAAGTGCCGACGGAAAAAAGGCAATCACCGCCTACTTCATAATGGGCAGAAGCGAAAACAGCCGTAACAGAGTTTTTGTAGAAGACGGACAGGGCATTCGTACTCAGGCCTTCGATGAAAGCAAAATGACCGACCCTCATCTTATTATCTACGCTCCCGTTCGTGTTCTCGGCAATAAAACCATTGTTACCAACGGCGACCAGACCGACACCATCTACGAGCTTATGGATAAGCAAATGACCTTTGAGCAATCTCTTCGCACCCGCGAGTTCGAAGACGATGCACCAAACTTCACCCCCCGAATTTCGGGTATTATTCGTTTAGAAAACGGCGATATGAATTACGCATTGTCCATTCTTAAATCCGCCGACGGCGACGGCTCTTCTTGCCAGAGATACAACTTCGCATACTCCAATCCGCTGCCCGGCAAGGCAAAGTTCATTCACACCTATAAGTGCGATGGAAATCCGTTGCCCAGCTTCGAGGGCGAGCCTAAAACCTTAGAGCTTCCCGATACCGATATCGACTCTTTAACCCAGCTTATTTGGGAGAATCTTAATGAGGATAACAAGGTTTCCCTTTTTGTAAGATATATCGATTTAGCTACCGGCAACTACGATTCCCGCATAGTAAACAAAAATAAATAATTGTAAAAACGAGAGGAATTTCAAAATGAAAGAATTCGAATTAAAATATGGTTGTAACCCTAACCAGAAGCCTTCTAAAATTTTTATGGACGACGGAAGAGAGCTTCCTATTGAAATTTTAAGCGGCAAGCCCGGATACATCAACTTTCTTGATGCCTTCAACTCCTGGCAGCTTGTAAAAGAAATTAAAGAGGCTTTAGGTATGCCCGCAGCAACCTCGTTTAAGCACGTTAGCCCCACCTCGGCTGCAGTAGGTACCCCTCTTTCGGCAAAGCTTAAGAAGGCCTGCTTTGTAGACGATATCGAGGGCCTTGACGAATCTCCCTTGGCCTGCGCTTATGCCCGCGCCCGCGGTACCGACAGAATGTCCTCCTTCGGCGATTGGATTGCCCTCTCCGATGTTTGCGATAAAACCACCGCAACCATCATCAAGCGTGAAGTTTCCGACGGTATAATTGCCCCCGGCTATACCGACGAGGCACTTGAAATTCTCAAATCTAAGAGAAACGGTAACTATAACATTGTTAAAATCGACCCCAGCTATGTTCCTGCCGAGCTTGAGCGCAAGCAGGTTTACGGAATCACCTTCCAGCAGGGCAGAAACGAGTTCAAAATCAACAACGAGCTGCTCGGAAACATTGTAACAGAAAATAAGGCATTCCCCGACGAAGCAAAGCGCGACCTTATAATTTCTCTTATCACCCTTAAATACACCCAGTCTAACTCTGTTTGCTATGCAGTAGACGGACAGGCTATAGGTGTAGGTGCCGGTCAGCAGTCAAGAATTCACTGTACCCGCCTTGCAGGCCAGAAGGCCGACACTTGGCACCTTCGCCAGCACGATAAGGTTTTAAATCTGCCTTTCCTTCCAACCTTAGGCAGAGCCGACCGCGATAACGTTATCGACGGATACATCAACAAAAACGAAGAAGACGTTTGCGCCGATGGCATCTGGCAGAAATATTTCACCGAAAAGCCCGAACCCTTAACCGCCGAAGAAGCCAAGGAATATCTTGCTTCTATCACAGGTGTTTCGGTAGGCTCCGATGCTTTCTTCCCCTTCTCAGATAATATCGAAAGAGCAAAGCGCAGCGGTGTTTCTTACATAGCAGAGCCCGGCGGCTCAATCCGTGACGACGTTGTTATAGACTGCTGTAATAAATACGGCATTACTATGGCATTCACAGGTATGCGCCTGTTCCATCACTAATTAAGTAGTGACGCAAATCAGTTACAAGTCTGCGGAGGTAAATATTAATGAAAATTCTTCTTGTTGGCGGTGGCGGCAGAGAGCACGCTATCATCAAGAAATTAAACGAAAATAAAAGTATAGAAAAGATTTATGCACTTCCCGGCAACGGCGGTATGAAAGACGATGCCGAGTGTGTAAATATCGGTGCAAAGGATATTGCTGGTATTGTGAAATTTGCAAAATCTCATAATATCGACTATGCCGTTGTAGCACCCGATGACCCGCTGGTTTTAGGCGCGGTAGATGCTCTTAACGAAATCGGTATTCCTTGCTTTGGCCCCACAAAGGCTGCAGCGATTATAGAGGGAAGCAAGGTTTTCTCTAAAAACCTTATGAAAAAGTACAACATTCCTACTGCAGGATACGAGGTTTTTGATAACGCAGAAGACGCATTGAAATACATTGAAACCGCCGAAATTCCCATAGTTATTAAGGCCGATGGTCTGGCTCTCGGCAAGGGTGTTATTATTGCCGAAACCCGAAGCCAAGCAATAGATGCAATCCATTCCATTATGGAGGATAAAATGTTCGGCGACAGCGGTAATAATATTGTTATCGAAGAGTTTTTAACCGGCCCCGAGGTTTCTGTTCTAAGCTTTACCGACGGCAGCACCGTTGTTCCTATGATTTCCTCTATGGACCACAAGCGCGCATTAGACGGCGACAAGGGTCTTAACACCGGCGGTATGGGCACAATTGCCCCCAACCCCTATTACACCGAGGATATTGCCGCAGAATGTATGGAAACCATTTTTCTGCCCACCATTCGCGCTATGAAGGCCGAGGGCAGGGAATTCAGAGGATGCCTTTATTTCGGACTTATGCTTACCCCCAAGGGTCCTAAGGTTATAGAATACAACTGCCGTTTTGGCGACCCTGAAACTCAGGTGGTATTACCTCTGCTTGAAAGCGACCTGCTTACGGTTATGCAGGCAGTAACAAACGGCACTCTAAGCAACACCGAGGTTAAGTTTAAAAACAGCCACGCGGCTTGTGTTGTTATGGCCTCGTCAGGTTATCCCCAAAGCTATCAAAGCGGCTTCGAGCTCGAAATTGAAGACGAGGTTAAGGATTCTGTATTTGTTGCAGGCGCAAAAATTGCCGATGGCAAGCTTGTTACCGCAGGCGGCAGAGTTCTTGGCGTAACCGCTATTGGCGACAGCCTTGAAGAAGCTATTGAAAAGGCATACAAAAACACCGAAAAGGTGCATTTCCAAAATAGTTTTATGCGCAAGGATATAGGCGCAAGAGCATTAATGGCCAAAAAGGAGGGCTAAATAATGGTTTATAGAGTTTTTGTAGAAAAGAAAAAGGAATTGGCCCACGAGGCTAACGCACTGCTCAGCGATGCCAGAAACCTCCTTGGAATAAGCAATCTTACAAAGGTTAGAATTATCAACCGTTACGATGCCGAAAATATTTCAGAAGAATTGTTCCAAAAGGCAAAGAATACCGTATTTTCCGAGCCTCAGCTGGATATTGTAACCGACGATATATCATACGAAAATTCCTACGTATTCGCCGTGGAATATCTGCCCGGTCAGTTCGACCAGCGTGCCGATTCCGCTGCTCAGTGTATTCAGATTATCTCTCAGGGCGACCGCCCACTTATCCGCACCGCAAAGGTATACGTTTTAGAGGGCAAGCTTACCGACGAGGATATTGCCGAAATCAAGAAGTACGTTATTAACCCCGTTGAAGCCCGAATTGCCTCTCTCGAAAAGCCCGAATCTTTAAAAATCGAATACGAAATTCCCACCGAAGTTGCTACCCTTGATGGATTTATTGATTTAGATAAAGAAGGCCTTGCAGACTTTGTTAAAAGCTATGGCCTTGCTATGGATAACGACGATATAGCTTTCTGTCAGGAGTATTTTAAAAGCGAAAACCGTAATCCTACCATCACCGAAATCCGTATGATAGACACCTATTGGTCCGACCACTGCCGCCATACCACCTTCTTAACCACCATCGACAGTGTGAAATTTCACGACGAGCTGCTTCAGAAGGCATACGACGATTATGTTGCAACAAGATTAGAGCTTGGTCGCACCAAGCCTGTAAATCTTATGGATATTGCCACAATTGCTACAAGATATTTAAAGGCAAAGGGCAAGCTTCCGAAACTTGACGAATCCGAAGAAATTAACGCTTGTACCGTTAAAATCGACGTTGATGTTGATGGCAAGGTAGAGCCTTGGTTGCTTCTTTTCAAGAACGAAACCCATAACCACCCCACCGAAATCGAACCATTTGGAGGGGCCGCAACCTGTATCGGCGGTGCCATTCGCGACCCGCTGTCAGGCCGTTCCTACGTTTACGCCGCAATGCGCGTAACCGGTGCTGCCGACCCCTTAAAGCCGGTGAAAGAAACTATGGAGGGCAAGCTGCCCCAGCGTAAAATTGTTACAACCGCTGCTGCAGGCTATTCCTCTTATGGTAACCAGATTGGCCTTGCAACAGGCATTGTAGATGAGCTTTATCACGATGGTTATGCCGCAAAGCGTATGGAAATTGGCGCGGTTATTGCCGCAGCTCCACAAGCTAACGTTCGTCGTGAACGCCCAGACCCCGGTGATATAGTAATTCTTCTTGGCGGAAGAACCGGCCGCGATGGTTGTGGCGGTGCTACAGGTTCCTCTAAATCCCACACCCTTGAATCTCTTGAAACCTGCGGTGCCGAGGTTCAGAAGGGTAATGCTCCCGAAGAACGCAAGCTTCAAAGACTTTTCCGCAACGGCGACGTTTGCCGTATGATTAAGCGCTGTAACGACTTTGGCGCAGGCGGTGTATCTGTTGCTATAGGCGAGCTTGCCGACGGTCTTGATATCGACCTTAACGCAGTTCCCAAGAAGTACGATGGCCTTGATGGTACCGAGCTTGCAATCAGCGAATCGCAGGAGCGTATGGCTGTTGTAGTAGAGGAAAAGGACGTAGAGGCTTTTCTTGCCGCTGCTGCCCTTGAAAATCTTGAAGCCACAGTTGTGGCCAGGGTTAAGGCCGACCCCAGACTCACTATGACCTGGAACGGCAAAAAGATTTGTGATATCAGCCGCGAGTTTCTTAATTCCAACGGTGCTGAAAAGCATATAAACATAGAATCTGCAAAGGCTCAGGATTACAGAAAAGCTGTAGAGGGAAGCTTTGCCGACAATTATAAGGCCTTGGTTTCCGACCTTAACGTTTGCTCTAAACGTGGCCTTTCCGAGCGTTTTGACTCCACCATCGGCGCAGGTACAGTTCTTATGCCCTTTGGTGGTAAGAATCAGCGTACCCCCATTCAGGCTATGGTTAATAAAATCAGCCAGGAAAAGAAGGATACCACCACAGTTTCCTTTATGTCTTGGGGTTACAATCCCTTCATAACCGAAAAAAGCCCTTATCACGGCGCATATTTAGCCGTTATTGAATCGGTTTCAAAGCTTATTGCAACCGGTGCTTCCTTCGAGGATGTTTACTTAACCTTCCAGGAATACTTCGAGCGTCCCGGTAAAGACGCAACCCGTTGGGGCAAGCCTCTGGCCGCACTCTTAGGTGCCTATACCGCCCAAAAAGATTTAGAAATTGCCTCTATTGGCGGTAAAGACTCTATGAGTGGTAGCTTCGAAAAGCTCGACGTTCCTCCCACCCTGGTTTCCTTTGCGGTTACCACCGATGGAATTGGCGACGTTGTATCTCCCGAGTTTAAAAATATAGGCGATAAGGTAGTGCTTCTTGCCCCCGAATTCGACGAGAACAATCTGCCCAAAACCGACTCGCTTCTGGCTTTGTATAATAAGGTTACAGAGCTTCTTCGTAGCGGCAAGGCAGTTGCTTGCTGGACGCCCACTCTTGGCGGTGTAGCAGAGGGTATTTATAAAATGTGTATCGGTAACGGCTACGGCTTTAAGTTTAACGATGCACTAACTTTAGAGGATATATTCGGCTACAACTATGCTTCCTTTATTCTGGAAGTAACTGAGGATATCGAGGGTGCTAAGCTTATTGGTGAAATTACCGACAGCGGTATGGAATACAAGGGTGAAGCCCTTTCTATGGCCGAGCTTGAAGCCCTTTACGAGGGTAAACTTGAAAGCGTTTACAGTTGTAATATTGAGCAGTCGGGCAAGGTAGAAAACTTTTCTTACTCTGCCGAAAGCCGCGTTGCTCCATCTATAAAGGTTGCTAAACCTAAGGTAATAATCCCCGTATTCCCCGGCACAAACTGTGAATACGACAGCGCAAAGGCTGCCGAGGCTGCAGGTGCAGAGGCAGAGATTATTGTTATTAACAACCTTTCTGCTGAAAGCATTCAGAGAAGTGCCGAAACCTTCACAAACAAGCTTCGTGAATCCAATATGATATTCATTCCCGGCGGCTTCTCGGGTGGCGACGAGCCCGATGGCTCGGGTAAATTCATAACCGCCTTCTTCAGAAACGGCAACGTTTCCGACGCAGTGGCAGATTTAATGGATAATCGCGGCGGTTTAATCTGCGGTATTTGTAACGGCTTCCAGGCCCTTATTAAGCTTGGCCTTGTGCCCTTTGGCAAGATTGTGGATACCGATGAAAATTGCCCCACTCTTACCTTTAACACCATCTCTCGCCACCAATCTAAAATTGTTCGCACAAGAATCGCCTCCAACAAATCTCCCTGGCTTGCAGGTACAAAGGTTGGCGATGTTTACAGCGTACCGATTTCTCACGGTGAGGGTCGTTTCTTAGCTCCCGAATCTGTAATTCGCGAGCTTGCCGCAAACGGCCAGATTGCAACCCAGTATGTAGATATGGGCGGCAATGCCACCACCGACGTTCAGTTTAACCCCAACAACTCTCTTTATGCTATCGAGGGTATTACCTCTCCCGATGGCAGAGTGTTCGGTAAAATGGGTCACTCCGAGCGTGTAGGCAAGGGACTTTATCAAAACGTACTCGGCGATTACGACATTAAGATGTTTGAATCAGCCGTAAAATTCTTTAAATAAGGAGCGTTTAAAATGGCATACTTATCCGACATTGAAATAGCCCAGCAGTGCAAAATGTTGCCAATTTCCGAAGTGGCAAAATCTGCAGGAGTTGGCGAAGAATATTTAGAGCACTACGGCAAATATAAGGCAAAAATTGATTTGTCTTTGCTTAAAAATTCCAATAAAAACGGCAAGCTTGTATTGGTAACGGCAATTACCCCAACCCCTGCGGGTGAGGGTAAAACCACCACTACTATAGGCCTTGCCGATGGTATGAAAAGAATTGGTAAAAATGTTACCGTTGCCCTTCGCGAGCCCTCTCTCGGTCCTGTTTTCGGCATAAAGGGTGGCGCAGCAGGCGGCGGCTACGCACAGGTTGTACCTATGGAGGATATCAACCTTCATTTCACAGGCGACTTTCATGCAATTGGTGCTGCCAACAACCTGCTTGCCGCAATGCTTGATAACCATATTCACCAGGGCAACGCCTTAGGTATCGACGTTCGCAGAATCACCTGGAAACGCTGTGTTGATATGAACGATCGTCAGCTCCGCTTTGTTACCGACGGCCTTGGCGGCAGGGTAAACGGTGTTCCCCGTGAAGACGGCTTTGATATTACCGTTGCCAGCGAAATTATGGCAGTGCTTTGTTTAGCCGATTCCATCACCGACTTAAAGAAAAGACTTTCTAATATAATTGTTGGCTATAATTATAACGACGAGCCTGTTACCTGTGGTCAGCTTAATGCCGCAGGTGCTATGACCGCCCTTTTAAAAGATGCAATCAAGCCTAATCTTGTTCAGACTTTAGAGGGAACTCCCGCCTTTGTTCACGGTGGCCCATTCGCCAATATTGCCCACGGCTGTAACTCTGTTATTGCTACTAAAATGGCCCTTAAAATGGGAGATTATGCCATCACAGAGGCAGGCTTCGGTGCCGATCTTGGCGCTGAAAAATTCCTTGATATCAAATGCCGTATGGCAGGTCTTACACCTTCTGCAGTTGTTATGGTTGCCACAATCCGTGCCCTTAAAATGCACGGCGGTGTAGCTAAAACCGAACTGGGAGCAGAGAATATTCCCGCCCTTGAAAAGGGCATTCCCAACCTGCTTCGCCATATATCCAACATTAAAAACGTTTACAAGCTGCCCTGCGTTGTAGCGGTAAATCGTTTCCCCACCGACACCGATCAAGAGGTTGAATTTATTATCGACAAATGCCGCGAATTGGGCGTAAACGTTGTGCTTTCCAACGTATGGGCCGAAGGCGGTAAGGGCGGTGAAGAGCTTGCCCGCGAGGTTGTTCGACTTTGTGAAGAGGAAAAGGGCGATTTCACCTATAGTTACCAGCTCGACGGCACCATTGAAGAAAAAATAGAGGCAGTTGTTAAAAAGGTGTATGGAGGTAGCGGTATCACCATTCTGCCGAATGCCAAAAAGCAGATTGCAAAGCTAACCGAAATGGGATTTGCGGGTTGCCCTGTTTGTATGGCAAAAACACAGTACAGCTTCTCTGACGACCCCACAAAGCTGGGCGCTCCCGAGGACTTTACAGTAACTATTAAAAACGTTAAAATATCTGCAGGTGCAGGCTTTATTGTTGTGCTTACTGGAGATATTATGACTATGCCCGGCCTTCCAAAAGCACCCGCTGCCGAGCGCATCGATGTAGACGAAAACGGCGTTATTTCGGGCCTGTTCTAAGGGGAATAAAATGAAGCTTATTATTGCATCAAACAACGCCCATAAAATAACCGAAATCAAGGCAATTCTCGGCAAATTTTTCGGCGAAATTTTGTCTCTTCGCGAGGCGGGAATCAATCACGAAACGGTGGAAGACGGCACCACTTTTTTTGAAAATGCTTATAAAAAAGCCAGAGAAATTGCCGAGCTTTCGGGCTGCTTCTCCCTGGCTGACGACAGCGGAATTTGTGCCGTTGCCTTGGGTGGCGCCCCAGGCATACATTCTGCCCGTTTTTGCGGTCACCACGGCGACGACGAGGCCAATAACCAAAAGTTATTATCAATGCTGCGGGATAAAGAAGATAAACGGGCGTATTACGTATGTTCCATAGCACTTGTTTCTCCCGATGGCAGGGTGTATAAGGCCGAGGATTATATGCACGGCGAAATCACCGAAAACCGAGCAGGGGAGGGTGGCTTCGGCTACGATCCATATTTCTATTTGCCCGAGCTTGGCTGCACTGCGGCAGAGCTAACTGCAGAGCAAAAAAATGCAATAAGTCACAGAGGTAATGCACTTAGAAAACTTATGAAAATTTTAGAAAGCAGTTCCGATTTTTCTGAGAAATAGTAAAATTTGCTAAAAATATCAGGCGAAAAAACCTCGTTTTTTGTCATATAACAGAAATTTTTAAACGCAATAAATTTTTTCTGTTCATAGGCTTAAATATGTGATAAAATATTAATATCCAAAGCAAAACCTTCGGATAAAGTTTGTGTAAATTTTGCGGACGTCTGCTTATGGCTGTCGCCCACAGGATATATTAAGGAGTGCTGAATATGAAAAAAATTTATGAAGGCAAAACCAAGGACGTATACTCTCTTGACAACGGCAATGTAATGCTGAAGTTCAAAGACGATTGCACCGGTAAAGACGGTGTGTTCGACCCGGGCGAAAACTCGGTTGGTCTTACAATTGATGGAATCGGCAAGGCAAATCTCGAAACCTCTATCCGTTATTTCGAGTTGCTAAAAGAAGCAGGCGTTAAAACCCACTATGTTAGCGCAAATTTAGAAGAAGCCACAATGGAGGTTCTTCCTGCAACCGTATTCGGTCACGGCCTTGAGGTTATCTGCCGCCTTGTTGCAACAGGCAGCTTCATCCGTCGCTACGGCGAATATATCGAAGACGGCACAGTTTTAGAGGGCGGCTATGTAGAATGCACCTTTAAAAACGATGAAAAGGGCGACCCGCTGGTTACTGGCGAAGGCCTTGCAGCGTTAGGCGTAATGAGCCCTGAAATGTTCGAAAGTATGAAGGAGCAAACCCTTAAAATCACCAAGGTTGTTGCCGACGACCTTAAGTCTATAGGCCTTGACCTTTGGGATATTAAATTCGAGTTTGGCTACAACAACGGCGAGGTAATTCTTATCGACGAAATCGCTTCCGGTAATATGCGTGTATATAAAGACGGAAAGATTGTAGAGCCGGTAGAACTTACAAAGCTTATTAACAACAGATAATTGTAAAATAATTCCAACCGTCGCAGAAACTTCTGCGACGGTTATTTTGTACAAAAAGGATATATGTTTTTTAGGCAATTTGCCAAAACGAATTTAGATATAAAAATAATACAAAAAATAGTATTAGAAAAACACAAAAAAAGGAGCAAAAAAGCAAAAATAACGCTTTACTCAAATACCTTTCTTGTAGTATAATAACATTGTAATATGCGTTAGTTATGCTATTAAATAATTTTGACCCGAGAAAGGAGAAACCTTATGGTTACGAAACTCACAAGAATCCTAAGTTTCCTACTTGTATTAGCTATGGCAATTACCATGGTATCTTGTACAGGCAAAAAGGATCCTAAAAAAGGTAATGGCAAAAAAGAGCCTGTTGCCTCTCAACCTGCCAATCCCGACGATACT
This sequence comes from Acutalibacteraceae bacterium, assembly GCA_045546235.1. Classification (GTDB taxonomy): domain Bacteria; phylum Bacillota; class Clostridia; order Oscillospirales; family Acutalibacteraceae; genus UMGS1532. Next base: position 11,370 of record JAZQCL010000012.1, on the reverse strand, counting down.
GCCGACGGAGAGGTAGACAATATTATCGATGGTGAAAATATTTTTTCACCCGATTATATTCCAGGCGGAGACTTCTGGTTTGAAGACGATTACAACTATTCCGGCGATTCTACAGATGGTGCGGTTAACGTTGTAATTCCCGAAACCAGCTATTCAACTCAATCTCCCGCCTACGAGGATGGGCTTGAAGGTGGCGATGGCCTTGAAAATCTTCCCGACATTGACGAGGAAGTTGAGGCCGACCGTACCAACGCCGTATCTCTTATTCAGAAAGAGGGTAAGCCGGTAACCGGTAAAAACCGCCAGTTCAATATCGATACTGAAAATGTAGCCTATGCCGATTTCCGCGGTCTTGGATCCAATGTTTTCCCATGTAACTTAACCGACGAAGCTTACGAGGTAATGGGTTGGGACTTCGACTCGGTTAACTTCCAGCTTGAAGCCGACCGTTGGAATGCTATAAAGCCGCATTACAACAGAATGTGGTTCGATATTCACTGGTTCACTACCACTGAAGAGCAAGACTACAAGCGCCAGGATATCGAAAACAACAAAGACTACCAGAATTATCTGAACGGCATATACGATTACGAATCCGACTATATGCAGTCTATGTATAAATATCTTGACGTATGGCAGGCAGCAGGTACGCATACTGCCCTTAACTATAACTGGAAGGTTGGCGAGCGTATTCACGAATGGTTCAACTTCCCAAGTATTTCTAACCCCAACATTTCTGCACCTTACGATTTAGACGCTTATGCCAGAAGCTGTGCAGACCTGCTTACATACCTTCGCCGTGATAAAGGCTATACTTCTATAGATTGCGTTACCTTCTATAACGAGCCTCATTACGACGGCGACTTTGCCGCATTTGTCGACGAAAAGGCCTATTGGGTAGAAATGGTAAAACGCGTTAGAGAGGAACTCGAAGAACGCGGCCTTTTAGACGAGGTAGAGGTTTGGGCTAACGAGCAGGGTTCTATTCAGAGTAATCCTATGGACTTCCCCGAATACACACTCGCTCACGGTAGCCAATACGTAGATATGTGGGCTTTCCACTCCTACTTCAGCTCTAACGACCAAATGAAGGCCAATAACTACAGCTATTGGTACCACTTCTGGTCCTATATGCGCGACCGCTACGGCAAGAAAATCTACGTAACCGAAACCTATCCCAGCTCCTACACCTACGGAACTCCCACAATGGAAGAACAACACTCCTGGAGATGCTGGAACGATTCTCAGGGCTCTCAGATAATCTGTGCCGCTAATGTTGGCCTTTACGGTGTGCTGAACTGGGGTATGACCGGTGGTTACGTACCCAAGCCTGTTGGTTTTGACCCGGGCGACGGTCCTACAGCGGCTTGGATTAATCCTACTACAGATAGTCAAGCAAACAATGTTCAGCATATGTTCTTTGAAGAGTCACTTATTACCAACTACATTCCAACTAATTCTGATGTACTTATGGTTGATTGGACCGGTGACGATATTCGCGGTTCTGCCTTCAAGCTTCCTGATGGTGGCTACACCATTCTTGTGGATGCAAAGGGCAACACCGATTTAACTAAAGAAACCGAATTTGCGGTTGAAGAAACCACCGAGCGTGTTATTACCTTCAACTTCAAGGGTCTCAAAAAGGATATAACCCTTTATAGATATGGCTACGACCCTGATACTCAGGTTCTCAACCATCACGCAACCATAAATCAGCACGATTACACCGTTAAAACCAAGAACGGCGTATTCAAAGATACTGTAGATAAAGATTACGGTATGTACCTTTACACAACAATGAAGCCTGTTAAGCAGGTGGAAATCGTGGGTGACTCGGTAATTCACACACTTGATGTAAGCGACGGCTCAATCGACTTTGATGCAAAGCTTATCGCTTGCGATTCTGGCGACGAGATTGTTTGGTCCGTTACCGCCGCAACCGACGGCCTTAGAAACGATGTAGCCAACAAGGGTACTATCGATAAGAACGGTACCTACACTATGGATCCATCTGCTAAGAAAGACTATAAGGTTGCCATTCGTGCATCACTTAAATCAGACCCCAGCGTACACGACACAGTTATGATCCGTTTAGTTGCTATTAAATAAAGAAGGAGGCAGATAATATGAAAAGTAAAAGAATTCGCAGAATATTAACCTTTATATTCACATTAACATTTATTACTTCAACCCTTTTGGGAACTCTGCCTGCCTTTGCAAGCAGTACCAATAAAACCGATCTGGTAACAATTAGCCACAGCACCGAATATACAGGTGTAACCGTAGTTAACGTTACCGAAAACGTGCTTTTAGGCGCTCAGCCCTACATCAACAAGTATTATGCCCCTGCAGGAACAGTGAAGTCCGAAGAATTTTCCTTAAACAATCCGGGCGACTATTTTAACCTTACCGACGGAGATTTCGATACCGAATGGCGCGTATCTCAGGGTATGTACCATAGCGGTAGCCAGTGGTTCTTCGATGGCTCCGTTTACAATCAGCTTGCCTACGATTTGGGCAAAGAGGCTGATATTACCGACATTGTAGTTGCACATTCCGCTACCAGCACCCTTGCAACCGGTAAATATAAGGTATATGTATCAAACAATAAAGATACCCTCTTTAACGATGTTAACCTGGTGGCAGACGTTGATAACACTACTACAGATAAGCGTCAGCAAACCATCAGCACTAAGGAAGGCAAAACCTTAAATGGCCGCTATGTTGGTATTATAATCACAATGCCCTGTATCTCTACAACCAAGTACGGTGGCGAAACAATCTATGCAAGAATTCGCGAGATTGGTGTTTATGCTAAGGATACAACTCCTCTGCCTGCTGCCCGTGCTACTTTAGATACCGCAGACAACAGCTTGGAGCTTCCCACTCTCGATACCGCAAACAACGAAATGAATCTCACCGCCGGCAGAGTAGCTACCTATTATAAGAACACCGGTGGTAAAGATATTCAGGTTCTTCCCGATTCTTCCAACTCAAAAAGCGAGACAAAGTTAAAGACCCTTACAGACGGCCAAACCGATAAAGATGGCGAAGACTACTCCTTTGTTGGTTACGAGTTCCGTTTTGGCACAAGCAATCCCAAGGCCTTCTTTAACGGCCGTTATTCCTCTGCCTTTGTTTACGATTTAGGCAGTTCCTTCGAGCTTACTAAGTTAGCTCTTGTACACGGCAGCAAGGGTGCTCTTGCAACAAACCATTATATGGTTTATGCTTCCAACAGCAGAGATAACCTTTTTAAAGACGAAAGCTTTGTTTTAGAAGTTAAGAACACAGGCGCTAACCAGCGTAACCTTATCACCTTCCAAGATGGAGTTAAAGCTAAGTACGTTGGTATCCGTGTTTGGGACCCTTGTTCCGACTACACCCAGCCTGTTCTTGCCGATACTCCCACAAATGCCTACGTTAGAATGCGCGAAATCGCAGTTTACGGTAAGGTTGTAGATGCCGGTCTTTTCACCGCAACGTCAGACGACAGCACCGCCACCGACACCACCTTAGGCGATTCCAACGTTCTTTCCGGCAAGGCTGTTACCAAGATTTATTATTACGGCCCCGGTGTTACCGAGCAGCGTTACGACGATACCGGCAAGCTTACCGACGGTGATGTAACTAACGACGGCGAATGGCGTCAGTCCGGCTCCAAATTTGCCGATACTGCTAATAATAAGGTTATTGGCAACGGCATTAATATCGGCGATTATAAGCTTGATATTATCTTTGGCCTTGGCTCTACCCACGAAATCACCGGTTTCGAGGTGTTTAATGCCACCAATAATCAGGGCAACTCCTTAGCCAACTACCGTTATCAGGTATATATTGCCAATTCTCAATCAGAGCTTTTCTACCCCGAGAATATGGTTATGGACTTTACCAATGAAGACGCTAAGGGTCGTAATGCCTTTAAACTTACCAGCGGTAAAGAAGCAATCAAGGGTAAATTCTACGGTGTTCGTATTCTCGACCCAACCTGTTCTAAAACAGTAGATTTATCTAACATTTATCCTCGTGTGCGCGAACTTACCCTTTATGGTAAGCGTATAGTTACAGCATCCGACGCTGTTATTATGGACGAAAGCAAGGAAATTCCTACCGACCTTTTCAGCGGCACCAACATTGCCACTCAGGGTAAATTTGAAAGCTGGATGATGAACCCATTCGGAAACTACGTTAAGGTTATTTCCACCACCAGCGACCAGGATATTATGGACGGCGATTACGAAACCGAGTATCGAAGCAGCGGTAATTATTTCGGCGATGAGAATGCTAACACCTGGATTGGCAACGGTATCACCGAAGGTGATATTTACCAGGATTTGTATTTCGACCTTAACTACATTTCCAACATCACCGGCGTTGTTATGTTAAACAGCCCCACCAATGGTTTGGCTACCTATAAGTATGCAATTTACTCTGCCAACACCAAGAAGGATCTCTTCAAGGGTGAGCCCATAGGAACCTTCACCAACACCGACGGCAGCCTTCGTAACTGTATTGACCTTACTTATCTTAATAACAATGCTCCCATAAATGCCAGATTCCTTGGTGTCAGAATTATTGATGCCACCTTTAAAAAGCCTACAGATGTAGCCCTTTCCAACTGCTACCTCAGATGTAGAGATTTTGCAATCTTCGGCACCCTTACCGACGAGGGCGCAGATCCGCCACCCGACCCCAACGTAATTGAAGACGATACCATCGCTTTACCCGAGGATTGGGGTACCAATATTGCACTTGGCCAGCTGCCCAGCTCTTATACAAAAGATTCCAACGGCTACAAACTGTCAACTGCTAAGAATGCTCAGTTCCTTTCCGACGGAAATCTTAAATCAGAGTTTGAACAGCAGTCAAAATTAATTGAAATCAATAACGAAACCGGTAGCTTAATCGCCGACCATACCTCTTATGGTGACGGTCAGTGGTACACCGATATCGTTTTCGATTTCAAAACCGAAGTTACTGTAGATGCTATTGCACTTATCCACCACTCCACAGCTAATATGATAACCAACCGTTATCAGATTTACGTTAGTGATAAGAAGAGCAGTCTGTTCGATAGCGCTAATAAGGTTCGCGACGTTGATAACTCCGAAAATGTTTATCGCAGAAATGCTTACAACTTCAAGGGTATGAACGATTCCAGAAAGGGTAGATTCGTTGCAATTCGTGTGCTTGCACCTACCGCAAAGCCCGATTCCAACCTTTTCGGCGTCATGGCAGACGGAACAACCTTTAACCACGTTTCCACTCGTCTGTTTGAGTGTGCAATTTACGGCACCTATACCGATCCTAACTTTGTATATGTAGAGCCATTCACACCCTTTATCGAAACTCCGGAAGACTCTTATTTCGACGGTAACTTGCTGCTTAACAAGGTTTTCGATAAGATTCTTTTCAACGGTGTGGATATGACTTCCGGCCGTAAATGGCCCACCCGTGGCGGCGTTCTTACCAACGGTTTGGTTAAAACCTCCAGCGGTAAGGATGAGCTAGACAGAGATATCTATCACTGGGACTTCACCGGCACTTTCCAGTACACCGCACTCGACGGAAGTCAGTTCACAGATATGTATTGGGATTTGGGCCAGAATTACGATATAACCAAGTTCGCAATGGTTAGCTCGATTTCCGACAGCCCAACCCACTATACCGGTTGGTATAAGGTATATATTTCCGACGACTTCGACCTTCTTTTCGACGAAGAAAGCGTAGTATTCGAATATAACGCCTTAGATCCCGAGGATCCTTCAACAATCTGCCGCGGTCAAGAGGTTAACTTCAAGGACCCCGCATACGGCAGATATATGGCAGTAAGAATTCTTAACCCTGTATATACCGCAACCCAGTGGGTTCGTCCTCGTATTGTTGAAATCGGCCTTTGGGGCGATGTAGCAGAGGTTGACCTTACTCCTGTAAACATCACCAAGAATATGCCTGTAACCGCATACTTGGGCACTATTGACAACCTCACCGAGGTTAAGTCCAGCAACTTTAGCTTAAGCGAGATTAACAATCTTGCCGATGGTGATAAATCCACCGGCGCCAAAATCAAAACCGATAAGAAGAACCTTAACTTAATCTATAACCTTTGCCAGGACGCTGAAATTTACAGCATTATTGTTAATTCCTTGCAGGGTGAAACAAAGCTTAAAAAGTATAAGGTTTATGCCTCCGACACACAGGCAGGTGTTTGGGATAAGGATTCCTTGGTTTACTCCTTCAGCGGTTCAGGCTCTACCGGAAAGAAGAATTTCTCTACCTCTAAGATAGCTCGATATGTTCGTATAGAAATACTTGATAAAGCTGACTACCTCTATATTGGTGATATTCAGATAATCGGTCCCACCGCTATCCTTCTTCGTACAAAGAACCTTATTAAGAATATTCCAGACCTTAACTACGAGTTCTATAATCAAAATCTTAAAACCGGCAAATTCGAGGATGTCAACCCCAGTCAAGCCGGAATTGAAGTTAAAAAGCTTCACGATGGTACACCTCAGGTTGCCACCAATATCAACGGCGGTATAGAGGGCAAAACTTCTATGGACCTTATTATAGATATCGGCGACCTGCGTACAATCAATAACATCACCATCAACTTCCCCCCACGTGCCGAGGCTTATTCTCCCAAGCTTACTAATATTTACTTTGGCGTAAGCCGAGAAGACGTTCAGACCTTCGGCAATAAGCCTGACATTGTGGTTGATGGAACTCCTGAAAACGGTGTTATTTCTAAAAACATAATTCCGCAAACTGCAAGATTTGTTAGAATTTCCTTTGTTTCCGCTAACGAAAACTACGGTGCCGACCATATGATCGTTGCCTTAACCGAAATTTCGCTTTACGGTACCGGTGTTGTAGGTACCAACCCCGATAGCGAAAACGTTATGGAATTCGAAGATAAGAAGCTTGGTGTTAAGTGGGGTATCGCAAAGGCTACAGATAACGATATCATCACCAATATCGCATCTTCTAAGGTAACCGTTTCCAAGGTTACTAACTGGCAAAAACGCTCGCTTGAGAAAACTCCTTATATGGAGGTTGTAGGCGGCAAGAAGTATACCTTCAAGTTCTACGACATTGCCGGCAACGAGGTTACAGACCTTGCAGGAAGAACTGTAGAGGTTGCCTTTAAGCTCCGCGACGGTATGACGGCTGATACTTCTATGGTTGGATATGCAGGTAATAAGTGGTATATTGAAGCATACGAGAGTGACAGTGGAAGATACCAGGGCTACATTACCGCATATTCTCAAGATACCACCGAGAAATTTGAGTTCTCAATGCTTAAGATGATTACCAGCGACGATGAATACTGGTCAACCATTGGCCCGTTAGAGGATTACGGCGACGAAAAGCAGGAATATGCTCCCACCACCGAAGAGGATAAGACTACAAGTACAGATACAATCGTTACCGAAGATAAAGACTTCCACATCGACCCACAGGCTGCTCTCAGACTTCCTGTTGACGCTCAGATGTTTGTAACTGTTACTACCTATACTCTTACCCCCGAGGTTTACAATGCAGTTGCTCCTCTTACCGATCCTAACTACATTGCCGCAACCTACTCTATCAAGCTGCAGCAAGCGGGCGCAGACGTTCCCTTCGACGGCAGCATTGAGGTTATGGCTAAAATTCCCGATGCAATTAAGGGCTACTTCACAGGCTATAAGCTTATTCACATTTACGACGATGGCTCTGCAGAATTTATCGACTACACCCGCAAGGGCGATTATATCTTCTTCAAAACCAGATCGTTAAGTGACTTTGCCCTTATAGGCGAGGGCTACACTCCTGATGGTTCAGCCGTCCTTGAAGATACCAACACAGGTAGCTCTTCCGACGGTTATACCGGTAGCACCTCTCCCGAAACAGGTGATGCCACCACAATGCGTTACATCATAATTTCCCTTATCTCTCTTGCCGCAATTATTCTTTTAAACGCAAAGAGATTTGGCAGAGTAGATAACTAACTGATTTGTACTTTTCAATCGGGTAGTATTTCAGAAAATACTCAAAACAAGGGCTGTTGCTTAAAAAGCAACAGCCCTAAATTTGTATTTTCCACTACAATTAAAGCGACACCATTTTTTAAAAAACAATACATTTGCACAAATTCTGTAAACATTTTGTCAAGTGACTACATTGTTTGTTGGCTAAACTTACGAAAATAACCAAAATATTCGATACTGCTTGACAAAGATTTGATAAAATTATATAATGTATATACAGGATTTTATGTATATTTTTTAGAGAGAGGTAATATTATGCCGGAATTTAAAATTAGTGAAGAACGGCAAACACTCATCAAAGAATTAATAGCAGAACTGCCGTCGTTTAGAAAGCACTTGCGCATTTCTCAAAGCGAATTAGCCGGTAAAATTGGAAAGAGCAGACAAACCATTTCTGATATCGAGCGCAATGTTGCTCCAATGGGTTGGGATACGTACCTTGCAGTAATTAAGGTGTTTGAAGCCAACGGTTTGTTTCAGGAAATTGTTGAGTTCGACTATAAAGATAGATTAAATGCTATTTTAAAAATCTCCCATTAATTTAAATTGTTGTTTTTGGTTCCGATGCCGTTTGCGGCATCGGGATTTTTGTATATTTAGCAGGTTTCGAGAAAAAATATACATAAATGGTCTGAAAGGGAAGTGTTGAAAAGTGCTCACAATAATATTCAGAACCATCGCACTTTATGTATTGGTAATTTTTTCTATGCGGATAATGGGAAAACGTCAAATAGGTGATATGCAGCCATCTGACCTGGTTGTAACTCTGCTTATCTCTGAAATTGCGGCAATTCCCATACAAGACCCTGCAAACCCAATTCTGATTTCTGTTATTTCAATATTTGTACTGGTTACTTTAGAAATTATTCTTTCGGTTATTATAATGAAATCGGGATTTGTTAATAAGATTACTAACGGGCAGTCAGCAATAGTAATAAAAGACGGTAAAATTCTTCAAAAACAACTTAAACGTTTAAGGGTAACCGTGCCTGATATTATCGAGCTATTAAGGGCACAGGGAATATTTGATATCAACGAGGTATCCTTTGCTATACTTGAAAGTAACGGCTCCTTAAGTGTGCTACAAAAGCCCTATTATCGCAATGCCAAGGCGGGCGATGTATGTAAACCTACCGACTCCGATTCTTATCCATCGTTAGTTATAAGTGACGGTAAATTTATGAAACGCGGGCTTAAAGATATTGGAGTAAGCAAAGTAGAGGTTGAAAAAATATTAAATTCAAAATGTTTAAAGCCTCAGGAAGTATTTATAATGATTTTGGATTCCTGTGGCGATAGTACTATTATAAAAAAGGGTGAAAATTAGGCTGATGAGAAGGCTTTGGTGGGCGTTGCTGTTAATTGCTTCTATAGTGCTTCTATGTATATTTCATACTTCTAACATAGAGCGAGTATGTGCAGAAACACAGCAATATTTAAGCAAAATGGAAAAGCAGTTCAATAATAAAAAATATGCCGAAGCACAATTCACCGCAAATGAATTTAAAAACAACTGGAAAAACAACGAACACGTTTTAGATTATTTTGTATCGCAAGACCAACTTGAGGATGTACGTATTACAATATCCGAAATGCCGCACCTTGCAAAACACAAAAGTAAGGAGTTTCTATCCCATATAGAAATGTTAGAATCGATGTTCCAACACATCAAAGAAAAAGAATCCCCGCGGTTGTATTAAATTCTGCAATTATAAATTTATGGAATATTTTTTGGAAAACCACTTGACAAACAGCCGAAATGATGTATAATAATACTTGCTGTTAGAAATTAATAGTGTCAAAAATCAACGTATGTAGCGGAATTGTGTAACGGTAGCACGACAGACTCTGACTCTGTTTGTTGGGGTTCGAATCCCTATTCCGCTGCCAAACAAAAGCCACCCTTATAGGGTGGTTTTTTGTAAGCGGAAATAGGGTGAGAAGCCCAAGGTTCGTCGAAGCAGCCGAGCCGCGAAGCGGGTCGGACTGTGAAGTCTCGAGCAGCGAAGAATTTTCGGGCACCGCCGAGGGCGGTCGAAAAAGCAAGCGGCGCAGAGTATCCCTATTCCGCTGCCAAAAAATTCGACTTGTTTCGACAAGTCGAATTTTTTTTATCCATTGCGAAAGCAATGGCATATCATCACGCGCTAGCGTGTATATCATCAAGGGCGGTAAGACCGCCCTTGTATCTCATCACACCTTTAGGTGTGTATCAAAAATTCTTTCGCAATGATGATATGCAACGGTTAATACCGTTGATGATATGCAATTCCTTACGGAATTGATGATATACAACGGCTATGCCGTTGATTTTATTTGTGATTTATAGTATAATCATCACGTAAGGAAGTGAAATTATGCCAAAGAATTATTTGCTTGTTTATTCGGAACAATTAGCAACAGATATTGAATTATTATGTGAAAATATAAAAGCACCTTCTAATACAATATTTCAAATTCGGAAAAGTTCGAGCAGCGTTTATGCAAATATTCGTGAGGCTAATTACGGGCAAAGCAAGGCGGATATGCTTTCAAAATTTGAGATTGCATTGAAAGAATGTAGCGAAACAGAGGGTTGGCTACAACTCTTATTCAATACGAATATCGTTGATGAACTTTCGTATAAAAAGCATAGAAATTTGTGTGGTCGTATACGGCGTCTATTGATTTCAAGCTGTAAAACTTTAAAGGATAGTATGCTAAAATAATCTAACTGACAAATAAGAATTTGTGGAAGTGAATCATATGAAAATAGAAATACAACCAGATGGGGTTTGGTATCATGGTTCTAATAAAATTTTCTCGGAATTAAGAATAAATAGTACTATTACGCAGTGGAGGAAACTTGCAGAAGCATTTTCACATCAGCCAAGTTGTTTAGGATATGATGATAATGGTGTAATTAGTCATAACGGAACAGAAAAAGGATATTTGTATATTATTGATCAGCCTATTACCGTAGGAGTTGACATATACCAACATCCAAGGACGACGATGGATGAAAATGCAGAGTTTTTAACTAAGAGACCGTTAAAAGTAAGAATGATTTGTGAGTTGTAAATTGGAATTTATCAGACATTAACTGTCCTACATTCTAAAAAGCCTTGATATTACTAGCCTTTTCAGCAACTTTAAACTCAATTGTTATGTATTTTCCCTTGTTTTTGCCCTTATGAGCGAAAATAAGGGAAACTTTTTATATCTAACCGCCAACTACCTTATCGAGCAGTCGTGCGGAAGTACGTTTTGCTTCTCGTGTTGAGTGAGCATAAACGTTCATTGTGGTACTTACATCGGCATGGCCTAAAAGCTCCTGCACATCCTTCGGCGCTGCTCC